>JBFLWE010000042.1:0-4844 GCA_040758375.1 Pseudomonadota bacterium | reverse complement strand
CGCTTCAATGAGGCCGAGGCACGAAGCCTCGGATGTCGGCCCCCGTCCAAGCCCAGGAGCCATGCCGATTCTGCACCGCTTCTTCGAGTGCTCCTTCGCAACCGACCAGGCAGGCGCACGCGCACGCACCACCCAGACGAGGAGATCGGCGGAAGTGTCTGATTTTTAAGGAGCTTCTGCGATGCGAGCGCTGCCCTGCGAACTCGGCGGCGTTGCAGCGCTCGCGCCATCCGAGGCAAGCGAGGGCGTGTGCCATTGCACCACCTACACGATTACCGGTATCCGCTCCACGGCAGCAAACGCGCGCTTGCCCAGGCTCTGCACCCGGGGCTCCACCTGTTCGGCAGCCCCCAGGTCCACGATGAGCACGTGATCTTCGTCGGACGAGATCGTGCTCGTCAACCGGCTCAGCAGCTCCGCATGCCTGCTTCGCGTGAGCCGGCACTGGAACACCGAAAGCTGCATCCACTCGCCGTATCCGTGCATCAGCTTGAACACAGCGCGCCAGCGCTTGTCGTCGCCGATGTCGTAGGTGACCACGTACAAGTGCTCGTCGCTCATCGCGTGGTGAAGTTCGGGTAGCGGTCTATCTCGCCCAGCAAATGCCGGCCAAGCAACCGGCACTGCAGCTCCACCACCTGGCGGTACTGAGCCGAATAGCCGAACACAGGGTGTGTCACTTCCTGGCTCATGCGGCGCTCGAAGCCGGCGATGAACGCGCGCCGCCCCGCCTCGTTGAGATTCACCGCGCCGCCGGCGCGCACGAAATGGCCTGCGGCCACCTCGCCGTTGTTGATGGCCATGAGCACAGCCGAATCGGCGATCAGCGGGCGAAACGGCTCCATCACGTCGAGCGCCAGCGCCGGCCGTCCATAGCGAGACTGGTGATAGAAACCCCGGTATGCATCGAAGCCCACAGCGGTGAGCGTGACGGCCACGCTGCGGGCCAGCAGCGAGTAGGCATATGACAGCAGCGCGTTCACCGGGTCGGTGGGCGGGCGGCGTGTACGGCGCTCGAAGTCGAAGGGCCAGTCGTCCCCAGCGCCGTCGCTGCCCTCAGGCTGCGAGAGCATCTCGCGAAAGTGGCGGAAGTAGCGCGCCGCCGCATTGCCCTCGGCGCCCAGAAGTTGCGCCAGATCATGCGCCCGCTCGGCGGCCTCGATGTCTTGCCTGAACTCGGACAGCAGCCGCTCCGGCAACTCGCCGCGCTTCCAGTTGCGACGCAGCAGGGTACGCTGGTTGCGAATCTTGGCGACCACGAGGTCACGCGCCAGCCGCAGGCAGCGGGCGGCGTCGAAGCTGGCACGGAACTGCGCCGTGCGCAGCTCCACGTTCTTATGTCCCAGACCCACGGTGTGGCCAAGAAACCAGCCGCCGTGCGAAAGCCAGGTGACCGGCACCTCGCGCGCCATCAGCTCGTGCAGCGCCGGGCCAGTGAGGTACACGCCGCCTTGCAGCACAAGCTGCGACACGTCCATGAGGCGGGCGCTGGCGACCTTCTCTTCGTCGATGCTCACCTCCAGCACCTCACCCTTTTTCGCCACCTTGGCACCGCGGGCCTGCACATACATGGGCAGCGCCGGGGCCTGGCTCACGGCCAGCGGACGCGGCGGCGTTTGCTGGGTGCGCAAATAGTGCAACTCGTCGGGCATGCAGATGGGCGCCAGCGAGCAGCGCGGGCACTTGGGGCTGTTCTCCAGCGGCGGCGGCGCCTGCCCACCGGTGGCGATGAGCCGCAGGCCGGCCGCCGCCTGGCGCGTGGCGGCGCGCAGCTCGTCGTCGAACACCACCTTCACGCGCTCACGCGAAGCGGCGAAATACAGCACGCCCTCGGGCACCTCGTAGCCGTGTTCTTCGAGCAGCAGGGCCTGCGCGCAAAGCTGCACACGCTCTGGCTCGTACGCGCCGCGCGCCACGTGGGGGCGCTTGCCGCGTTTGTAGTCCACCGGTACGGCGCGGCGTCCTTCAAACTCGGCGAGGTCGAGCTTGGCGATGAGTCCGAGCGACTTGGACGAGAGTTCGAGGGAGCGGACGTGGATGGTGTCTGCGTCCGGCTCGCCGCCGGGCACGGGAGCGGCGGCATCGGGCGGAGTACCGCTGCGCTTGTCCACGCGGCGGTGCACGTGGCGGCCTTCGACGGTGTCCGCCGAATCGGCCCATTCGCCCTGTACCCATTCGAGGTAGGCCAGGCGCGGGCAATACACGTACTCGTTGAGCATGCGGGCCGGCAGAAGGGGGGTGCCGGCGGGCAGCGGCGGGGCGTCGAGGGGAAGCGAGGGCTGGGGGTCTGACACGGCGGAGGCAGGCGGCTCGATCATGCGGGCCTTCCAGTCGGAACTCGCCGAGCGTCGGATTGTCTGCTTACATCTGAGAGATTATCATCCACCACATGGACGATTATCACCAACGATGGCTGGAGAGCCGGCTGCGCGAGGCACTGGCGGACACCCCCGTCGTGCTGCTCAACGGGGCGCGCCAGACAGGCAAGAGCAGCATGGCCCAGCGCCATGCCGGCAGGCCCGGCGACCGGTACGTGACGCTGGACGATCCCACCGAGCTGGCGGCGGCGCAGACCGATCCCGTGAGTTTCTGCCAGCATGACAGCGGGCTACTCGTGATCGACGAGGTGCAAAAGGCGCCGGGGCTGTTCGCCGCGATCAAGCGCGAGGTGGACCGAAACCGCCGCCCGGGCCGCTACCTGCTCACCGGATCGGCCGACATCATGCTGCTGCCGCAGGCGGCCGAATCGTTGGCCGGGCGCATGGAAATACTCAGCCTGCAGCCGCTGGCCCGAGGCGAGATCGAGCACACGAAGCCCCGGTTCATCGAGCGGCTGTTCGCCAACAAACCCGAGGCGCTGACACCCGGCGGTGAGCCGAGCCTGGCCGAGCGGGTGGTGTCTGGTGGCTACCCGGAGGCCCAGCAACGGCGCAGTGCGGCACGCCGGCAGGCCTGGTTCGATGCCTACGTGGCGACCATCACGCAGCGCGACATTCGCGACTGGTCCAACATCGCAGACCTGACCGCCCTGCCCCGGCTGCTGCACCTCATCGCCCTGCGAAGCGGCGCGCTCACCAACGTGGCGGAGCTGGCGCGCAGCTCGGGCGTGGCGCAGGCCACCTTGCATCGCTACATGACGCTGCTGGAAGCGAGCTTTCTCTATCAGCCCCTGCCCGCCTGGCACGCCAACCTGGGCAAGCGGCTGATCAAGGCCCCCAAGGCCTACCTGCTGGACAGCGGCCTGGCCTGCGCGTTGTCGGGCACCGGCAACGCCGCCACCGTGACGCAGGCGCACCACTACGGCGGCCTGCTGGAGACCTGGGTGCTCGGCGAGCTGCGCCGCGAAGCCGCCGCGCAGCCCAGCCCACCCCGGCTTTTTCACTACCGCAGCGCCGGCGGCGTGGAGGTCGATTTCGTGATCGAGGACAACGCCGGGCGCGTGGCCGGCGTGGAGGTGAAGGCCACGCGCACGCTGGGGGAGAAGCACTTCGACGGCCTGCGCGACCTGCAAAAAGGGCTGGGCGAGCGGTTTCATTGCGGCGTGGTGCTGTATGGAGGGGAGCAGCGGGTGCGGTTCGGGGAGAGGTTGTGGGGGGTGCCGATGGGTGGGGGTGGGTAAAGCTCACACAGTCATCGGTGCGAACAGACCGAGCCCGGAGAATCGGCCGCGACCGATGCAGAGCGGCCCCGAGACCTTCACGGGCCATTTCAGCTTGACGTGAAGCCGTGGCGCCTTCGCGAGGTGGTTGGGCACGGCGTAGCGCGAAGCCCTTTCGACGCCTGCAATGAAACCCGTCTCCCTGGTCTCGATTTCAGCGGAGAAGGCCAGTTCCTCTCCGAACCCTGCCTGGAGCAAAGCCTTGCGCACCAACGCCTCACGTCGCCTCAACAAGCGATCGAGCAACAACTTCTGCTCGTCGCCGCTCTTCGCCTTCTGGAGCTTCTCACGGACACCGCCGCGATCATCGTGGCCTGGCAACATCAGGGGAGTCACCGTCGTCCAGGTCGATGCTTCCGAGACATAGCGTGCAAGTACGCGGTCGTTGCGCGATGCCGCCGAAAGCACAGCCTGAACCTCGCCGGTCTTCTCATCAATCAGGTCCACGCCACCCAGCGCGCGCTTGGCCCACGCGGTGTCTCTGCTTTGAGCGTCGGTGGAGAACACCATGACGCGTCGCACGGCACCTACCTTCTCCGCGCCGTCGCCGCGGGGTTCGATACTCGGCACGGGCACGAGCAGCAGCCGTGGCTCGGCGCCGTCACCATGCCCCAGCACACAGGCGTTTACGCGCTCTTCGTGCCATCCAGCGCGTTCGGCGGCCGTTCGAACGGCGTACCGCAACATGCCCGCAACGGCCATGCCGCGCCGCGCGGTGTCGAACGCGCGGAAGTTGTCCGACTCGACGCGCATCAGCGTGAACCCGGCAATGTCCGCTGCACGAGGCTGGCAAGCGCGCGCGTAGTTGATGATGGAGAAAATGGATGGCGGTGGCGGCGGGCGCAGTGTCGGGTCATCAAGGTTCGTGCGGGATAGGAACGCCGTGTGCCGGCGATCGAGATCATCAAGCGTTCCTGCCATCGGTGCGCGGAGCATCCTTGTCCCATCGCTGCGCGGTTCCCACACCGTCAGACCTGCCGAGTGCTCTGCAAGCCACGCGCCTTCAACGACGGCGCCGTTCCCGACGACGAGGTCGCCCCCCCAGCCGAGCGCAACCACACCCCGAACCGCAGCAATGAGCGTGGAGGCAGCCGACTCGTCGCCATCGAGCGGCCAGGCATAGTGGACGACCGCGTCTTCCGGCAACCGGTTTGGCCGAAGACTTTTCATCGTGCGCATGTCCTTA
>JBFLWE010000041.1:0-48270 GCA_040758375.1 Pseudomonadota bacterium | reverse complement strand
AGATCGGCCACCTGCAGCGCACGCTCTCCACCCCTACCTTCGGCGACCTGTTGCAGGCCGTGGTGGAGGCCTTTGCCGCATTGAAGGCGGCGCTCGCGGCGCCCCCTTCGGTGGAGTCACTCGTGTTGGCCGACGGCGAGGCGGAGCGCCTGCTCGATTGCGCCGACCGGCTCACCACCGCCTTGCAGGGGGCCGGACCGGTGAGTGGCCTGCGCGTCATCAATGTCTGCGGGCGCCAGCGCATGCTGGCGCAGCGGCTGGCCAAGGAGGCCCTGCTGAGCGCACTGCTCCAAGGCGGGCTGGCGCAGCGGGCGCACGCCGAGACTCAGCACGCCGTGCAAGCCTTCGAGCAGGCCCTGGCCGAGCTGAAAGACACCCCGCTGTCCACGACGGAGATCCGCGCCGGCCTGGCCTCGGTGGACATCGAATGGCAGCACATGCTCGAAGGCGTGAGGCGCGCCGACGCGCCTGCTGGCCGCCTGCTGCTGGCGCAGTCCAGCGAAGCGCTGCTCGACCTCTTCGAACGGCTCACCGAGCGCTACGAGCACAGCATGCAGTTGCTGATGGGCTGAGAAGCCGTGAACGAACGCGACGACAGCATGCGAACCGGGCCGATGAAGGGGCCTTCGAACAGGGGAGCCGTGTGCTCCGGCGGGCGTCAAGCCTATACCATTGAGGTCGTGCGCTGATCCGCGCACTTCAACCATGTCTTCACTGCCCAGCTCCGACCATCACAGTGCAGACCCTGGCCCCTTGGCCCAGGCGCTCGGCTGGTTCCTGCCTCTGCTCGTGGACCACGAGGGCGCCATGCTGTCGCTCAAGGACGCCGGCACCGGCCGCTATCTCCATGTGAACCCGGCCATGGCCGCCTGGTTCGGCGTGGCGCCGGCGGAGGTGGCGGGCCGCACCGACAACGAGCTGCTCGATGCCACGCTGGCCAGCACGCTGCGCGCCGCCGAGCAAACCGCGCTCGGCCAGCCCGGCGTGCTGGGCAGCGAGCACCGCTTCGAATGGCGCGGCGCACGCCACGACTTCCAGGTGCTGCGCGCGGTGGTGGGCCCTGACGCCCAGGGCCGCCGGCTGCTGTGCAGCGTGTGGCGCGACCGCGCCCCCCAGCGCCTCAAGGAGGGCCAGCTGCGCAACGCGCTGGAGCAGATCGAGGAACTGCAGCGCGCCAACGAGCAGCTGCGCCGCGAATTGCAGGACCAGTCGCTGCGCGACACCGCCACCGGCCTGTACACCCGGGCCCACTTTGAAGACCAGCTGCGGCGCGAGGTCGACCTGTCCACCCGGGAGCACCGCGAGTTCGCCATGGTGCTGATCGCGCTCGACCCACCGAGCGAGCGGGTGCAGAAGCTCGGGGCTCCCGCCCATGGGCGCGTGCTGGAGGCCGTGGGCCGGTTGCTGCGCGGCAACACTCGCGCGATGGACGCCTCCTGCCGGCTCGACGAGTCCAGCTTCGCCGTGCTGCTGTCCGGCGTGGGCCTGGCCACCGCCCACTCGCGCATGGAGGGCTTGCGCCGCCAGTGCGCCACCCAGATCGTGGTGCTCGACGGCCAGGAGCTGGGCTTCACCGTCTCGATGGGCGTGGCCAGCTTCCCCCACACCGCCACCACCCAGGACGAGCTGCTGTCGGCCTGCGAAGCCGCGCTGAAGGAAGCGCAGCGCCGCGGCGGCAACCACGTCACGCTGGCGAGCATCCGCTTCGAGAACTGATCAGAGCGCCTTGTAGAGCATGTACCCCGCCAGCAGGTACAGCATGGCGGCGAACACGCGCTTGAGCTGCCGCACGTTCATGGCATGTGCCGCGCGTGCACCCAGCGGCGCGAACACCACGCTTGCGGCTGCGATGAAGGCCAGCGCCGGCAGCCACAGGTAGCCCACCGCGCCGGGCAACAGGTTGGGCTGCGACCAGCCGCCCACCACATAGCCCACCGTATTGGCCAGCGCGATCGGAAAGCCCAGCGCCGCGCTGGTGGCCACGGCGTTGTGCATCGCCACGTTGCACCAGGTCATGAAAGGCACCGAGATGAAGCCGCCACCCGCGCCGACCAGGCCGGAGACGAAGCCGATCACGCCGCCGGCGGCCAGTCGCCCGCCAGGGCCCGGCATCTGACGTGTCGGTTTGGGCTTCTTGTCCAGCAGCATCTGCGTCGCGGAAAAGCCGACGAACAGCGCGAACACCAGGGCCAAGGTCGTGCCCTTGAGCAGCGCGAAAACGCCCGCGCCGGCGACCAGCCCGCCCAGCACGATGCCAGGTGCCAACGTGCGCACGATGTCCCAGCGCACGGCGCCGCGCTTGTGGTGTGCGCGCACGCTCGAGACCGAGGTGAACAAGATCGTCGCCATCGAGGTGGCGATCGCCATCTTGACCGACAGTGCCGCCGGCACCCCGCGCTGCGAGAGGATCAGCGTCATGAAGGGCACCATCAGCATGCCGCCGCCGATGCCCAGCAGGCCGGCCAGGAAGCCGGTGAAGCAGCCGAGCGCCAGCAACTCGGCGACCAGGGTCCACTCCAGCGTCATGAAGCGTCCAGCAGCTTCAGCACGGCGCGCCATTGCTCGGGCGTCACCGGCGTGATCGACAGCCGGTTGCCCGGCCGCAGCACCTGCATGCCGGCCAGCTCGGGCCGTGCGCGCATCTCGGCCAGCGGCAGCAGCCGTGTCTTGCGCTTGAGCTTCACGTCCACATGCACCCAGCGCGGCTTGTCGGCGCTGGACTTGGGGTCGAAGTACTTGCTTTCAGGGTCGAACTGCGTGGCGTCCGGATAGGCTGCGCTGCACACCTCGGCCAGACCGGCGATGCCCGGCTCGGCACAGGAGGAGTGATAGAACAGCACGCCGTCGCCGATGCGCATGGCATCACGCATGAAATTGCGCGCCTGGTAGTTGCGCACGCCGGTCCACGGCACGGTACGCCGGGGAGCCTTCGCCAAATCGTCGATCGAGCACTCGTCGGGCTCGCTCTTCATCAGCCAGTACTGGTCGGGCATCCGGCGAAGGTGTGAGGGAAGGAGGTGTCCACCGCGAACCGTGGGCCGCATTCCTGAACCCAGGTGGTGTTCAGGTGGGCGAGGTCAGTGAGGCGTCGGGTTCATCTGGCGCGAGACGATCACACCAGCCTCACGATGTTCCAAGCCCTTGCTCATAGAGCATCGGTTCAAGGAAATATAAAACCCACGCGGACGCAGCGGACGAGAAGCATTCTACGCCCCGGCTCCGTGCCAGCGGTCGTGAAGGGTTACAGCAATTGACCGTCGTCGCCGAGGGCGGCGTCGACGCGGCGGATCAATGCGTCGAGGTCGATGTCGGCGCTGCCGTTGCCCTTGGCCGCATGCGCCGGTGCGGCCGGCCGTTCGGCCAGCTGGTAGGCGAGGTTCAGCGCGGCCAGCACTGCGATGCGCTCGCGTGCCTTCACCTTGCCGGCGTCGCGGATCGCGCTCATTTCCTTGTCGACGGCGGCCACCGCAGAGAGCAGCGAGGTCTCGCCGCCTTCGGGGCAGCCGAGGATGTAGCTCTGGCCCAGGATGGTGACTTCGATCTGCTTCATCGCGTGCCGTCCTTGGCGTCCAGGTCGGCCGGCAGCCGCTCCAGCAGCGCATCGATGCGTGCACGCGCGGCGGCCAGCCGCGAGCGCAGGCTGTCGCGCTCGTGGGTCACCGCGGCGAGCTGCTGCTCCAGCAGCGCGTTGGTGCGCTTGAGTTCCTCATGCCGCAGCACCAGGCGCTCGACCCGTTCCGCGAGTTCTTCGATCTTCGACGACATAGGGCGAGGCTGGGCCGGGGGCAGGGGAGGCCTTCATTGTAGGGGGCGCTTCGCAGCGGGCGCCGTTGAAAACTGCCGCGGAATCCGCACGAAAACGCCGCTCCATTCAGGCGTCCGGCTGCGGCCCGACCAGCGGGAACGAGTCGCACCAGCGGCTCACCGCGCACTGCAGGCATTGCGGTCTGCGCGCCTGGCAAACATAGCGGCCATGCAAGATCAGCCAATGGTGCGCGTCGACGCGGTAGGCCTCCGGCACGCGCTCCAGCAGTTTCGTCTCCACTTCGAGCGTGTTCTTGCCGGGAGCCAGCCCGGTGCGGTTGCTGACGCGGAAGATGTGCGTGTCCACCGCCATCGTCGGCTCGCCGAAGGCCACGTTGAGCACCACGTTGGCCGTCTTGCGGCCCACGCCGGGCAACGCCTGCAGGGCCTCGCGGCTGCGCGGCACTTCACCGCCGTATTGCTCCTGCAGGATGCGGCAAGTGGCGATCAGGTTCCTGGCCTTGGTGCGGTACAGCCCGATGCTCTTGATGTGGTCGGCCAGGCCTTCCTCGCCCAACGCCAGCATCTTGGCCGGCGTGTTGGCCACCGGGAAGAGCCGGCGCGTGGCCTTGTTGACGCCGGCATCGGTGGCCTGCGCCGACAGCAGCACGGCGGCCAGCAACTCGAACACGCTCGTGTATTCCAGCTCGCTGGCGGGTTGCGGATTGGCGGCTTTGAGCGTGGCGAAGAAGGGTTCGATGTGCTCGGTGTTCATCGCGGGGCATTGTCGCCGCGCCGCGCACGGGCGCGCGCCAGGGCCGCCTCGACGATGCTGCGCTTGCGCTCCAGCGCGTCCGGGTCGCTGATGGCCGAGGCCTGGGCCAGGTCGGCCAGCTTGGCCGCCGCCTTGGCGGCCAGGCGCTCGTCGTGCTCGCGCTTTTCGCGCGCGGTGCGCTCGCGGCGGAAGGCATGGCGATCGCGCGCTTGCATGGCCTGTGCCTCGCTCCATGCGGCCCAACCCGTGCGGTCGCCGCTGGCGTTGACGAGGGCGATGCAGTCCACCGGGCAAACGGGGATGCACAGTTCGCAGCCGGTGCACAGCTCGTCGATCACGGTATGCATCTGCTTCGCCGCTCCCACGATGCAATCGACCGGGCAGGCCTTGATGCACAGCGTGCATCCGATGCACCAAGTCTCGTCGATCACGGCGCGCCGCAGCGGGCCTTCGACACCGTGGGCCGGGGCCAGCGGCTGCGGCGGCTGGCCGGTGATGGCCGCCAGCCGCTCGATGCCTTGCGCGCCGCCGGGTGGGCACTGGTTGATGTTGGCTTCACCGCTCGCCACCGCCTCGGCGTACGAGCGGCAGTCGGGATAGCCGCAGCGTGTGCACTGTGTCTGCGGCAAGGCCGCGTCGATCAGGTCGGCAAGCGTGACGGTGGTGAGTGTGGCGGTGGCGGACACCGCGAAATTATCGCTTCGCGGTCCGCTTTGGTTTGCGCGCGGGCGCGGCGGTTTCCTCGTCGCGGCTGCGGTGGAAACGCGCGATGAAGGCTCGCACCTCGGGGTACACCTTTTCGCGCCAGCGGCGGCCCGAGAAGATGCCGTAGTGGCCCGCGCCCTCCACGTCGTAGTGGAACTGCCGGTCGCGCGGGATGCCGGTGCACAGCCCGTGGGCGGCCTTGGTCTGGCCCGCGCCGGAGATGTCGTCCAGCTCGCCTTCGATGGTGAGCAGCGCCGTGGTCTCGATGTCCTGCGGCCGCACCAGCTCGTCACGCACGCGCCAGGTGCCGTTGACCAGCGCGAAGTCCTGGAACACGGTCTTGATGGTGTCGAGGTAGTACTCGGCCGGCATGTCGAGCACCGCGTTGTACTCGTCGTAGAACTGGCGGTGCGCCTCGGCGCTTTCTTCGTCACCCCGCACCAGGTCGAGGAAGTAGTCGTAGTGCGAGCTGAGGTGGCGGTCAGGGTTCATCGCGACGAAGCCGGTGTGCTGCAGGAAACCGGGGTACACGCGGCGCGTGGCGCCCGGGTAGTTGGGCGGCACGCGGTAGATCACGTTGTTCTCGAACCACTCGAAGCTCTTGTTCATCGCCAGGTTGTTCACCGCGGTGGGCGACTTGCGGGCGTCGATCGGCCCACCCATCATCGTCATGGTCTGCGGCGTGGGCTCGCCCCGGCTGGCCATCAGCGAAATCGCCGCCAGCACCGGCACCGTGGGCTGGCACACCGACATCACATGCACGTCGGGGCCGATGTGGCGGATGAACTCCTGCACGTAGCCGACGTAGTCGTCGAGGTGGAAGGGGCCGTCTTCCACCGGCACCATGCGGGCGTCGGTCCAGTCGGTGATGTAGACCTTGTGGTCCTGCAGCAGGCTCTTCACCGTGTCGCGCAGCAGCGTGGCGTGGTGGCCGGACAACGGCGCCACCACCAGCACCGTGGGCTGGCCCTTCATGTGTGCGAGCACGGGCGCATCGTCGGTGAAGCGCTTGAAGCGCAGCAACCGGCAGAAAGGCTTGGTCAGCGCCACCTGCTCCTGCACAGCCACCTGCGTGCCGTCCACCACCGCACTGGTGATGCCGAACTGGGGCTTCTCGTACTCCTTGGCCAGCCGGTGCAGCAAGTCGAAGCCGGCCGAGATGCGGTGCGCCATCGGCGTGTGGGTGAACGGCGACAGCGGATGGTTGTACAGCTTCGAGGAGGCGCTTGCGAACTCCGCGAACGGAGCCATCAGCGCGCGCTGGGTTTCATATAGCTGGTACAGCATGGAAGGGCTCTTTCTTTCTCGTCGGATGTCGTTCAAGCCAGAAGCGCAGCTTCCCGCTGCGCAACTGTCGCACGAACGATTGTGCAGTGCAACAAGAACGCTTTACTCGTAGATGTTGCCGCTTTGATGCTTTGCACCATAGCGAGAAAACACGTAGCGAACGCTCGTTCTTTTCGTGAACCTTGGCATGCTCAGGGCGATTGCGGGGCCATGGTCATGGTCCAGGCAACAAAAAAGCCCGGCGGCGCCGGGCTTTGCGCGATGAGGCGCCGGCGTTCAAAGCACCTTGGCCATCGCGGACACCACGTAGTCGATGTTGCGGCTGTTGAGCGCGGCCACGCAGATGCGGCCGGAGTCCACGCCGTAGACGCCGAATTCGTTGCGCAGCCGCTCCATCTGGGGCTTGCTCAGGCCGGAATAGCTGAACATGCCCTTCTGGCGCGCCACGAAGCCGAAATCCTGCTTGACGCCGGCCGCCGCAAGCCTGTTGACCAGTTCTTCACGCATCAGCTTGATGCGCACCCGCATGCCGGCGAGTTCTTCCTCCCACATCTTGCGCAGCGCGGGCGTGTTGAGCACGGTGGCCACCACCTCGGCGCCGTGCGTGGGCGGATTGGAGTAGTTGGTGCGGATCACGATCTTCAGCTGGCTCAGCACCCGCGCCGCTTCGTCCTTGCTGGCGCACACCACGCTGAGAGCGCCCACGCGTTCGCCGTAGAGCGAGAAGCTCTTGGAGAACGAGGTGGAGACGAAGAAGTCGATGCCGGATGCGAGGAACTGCCGGATCACCGCGCCGTCCTCGGCGATGCCTTCGCCGAAGCCCTGGTAGGCCATGTCGAGGAAAGGCACGAGCTTGCGCGCCTTGACCGTCTGCACCACCTGGGTCCACTGTGCGGGCGTCAGGTCGTAGCCGGTGGGGTTGTGGCAGCAGGCGTGCAGCACGACGACGGTGCCGGCCGGTGCGGCGTTCAATGCAGCGAGCATGCCCTCGAAATCGATGCCGCGCTTGGTGGCGTCGTAGTAGGGATAGGTCGCCACCGGGAAGCCGGCGTTGGTGAACAAGGCCCGGTGGTTCTCCCAGCTCGGGTCGCTGATGAGTACCTTGGCGCCTGGGTTCACGCGCTTGAGGAAATCAGCCCCCACCTTCAGGCCGCCGGTACCGCCCAGTGCCTGGACGGTGGCGACGCGGCCGTCCTTGACCGCCTCGCTGTCGCTGCCGAACACCAGGCCTTGCACGGCCTTGTCGTAGGCGGCGATGCCGTCGATCGGCAGGTAGCCGCGGGCCTTGGGTGCTTCGAGCATCTGCTTCTCGGCGGCGGCCACGCATTGCAGCAGCGGCAGCTTGCCGTTGTCGTCGTAGTAGACGCCGACGCCCAGGTTGACCTTGGCGGGGTTCGGGTCGGCATTGAACTGCTCGTTCAGACCCAGGATCGGGTCGCGCGGTGCCATTTCGACGGCGTCAAACAGCGACATGAAAAGCTCTTTCTCGAGTCAGGGTGGGCGGCGGGGCGGTGACCTGCGCCATCGAACTGCGATAACCTGGACGGTTCGCCGCTCGCGCGATGGGCGGTGCAGCAATTTTAGTCACACGTCAGGGAAATCCCGATGCCGTCTCGTTCTGACACCATGCCGAAAACGACCGCCCGGCAGGGCGCCGTGGCGGCGGCCCAGGCCGACAACGCACCCGAAAGCGCGCCCGAAACGCCCAAGGGCGAGTTCATCAGCTTCCCCGACTCGCCGTTCCAGCTGTTCCAGCCTTACCCGCCAGCCGGCGACCAGCCCACGGCGATCGAGCAGCTGGTCGAGGGCGTGCACGACGGCCTGAGCTTCCAGACCCTGCTGGGCGTCACCGGTTCGGGCAAGACTTTCACGATGGCCAACGTGATCGCCCGCCTGGGTCGGCCGGCGATCGTGTTCGCGCCCAACAAGACGCTGGCCGCGCAGCTGTACAGCGAGTTCCGCGAGTTCTTCCCGAAGAACGCGGTGGAGTACTTCGTCAGCTACTACGACTACTACCAGCCCGAGGCCTACGTGCCGCAGCGCGACCTGTTCATCGAGAAGGACAGCTCGATCAACGAACACATCGAGCAGATGCGGCTGTCGGCCACCAAGAGCATCCTGGAGCGGCGCGACGTGGTGGTGGTGGCCACGGTGAGCGCGATCTACGGCATCGGCAAGCCCGAGGACTACACGCAGATGCGGCTGATCGTGCGCGTGGGCGACAAGACCGGCCAGCGCGACCTGATCGCGCGCCTGATCACGATGCAGTACACGCGCAACGAGATCGACTTCGGGCGTGGCACCTTCCGCGTGCGCGGCGACACGATCGATGTGTTTCCGGCCGAACATTCGGAGCTGGCCATCCGCATCGAGCTGTTCGACGACGAGATCGAGTCGCTCTCGCTGCTGGATCCGCTCACCGGCCGGATCCGCCAGAAGGTCCCGCGCTTCGTGGTGTACCCGAGCAGCCACTACGTGACGCCGCGCGACCAGGTGCTGCGAGCCATCGGCACCATCAAGGAAGAACTGCGCTGGCGTCTCGACGAGCTGGTCAAGGCCGGCAAGCTGGTGGAGGCCCAGCGCCTGGAACAGCGTACCCGCTTCGACCTGGAGATGCTGCAGGAGGTGGGCCACTGCAAGGGCATCGAGAACTACACGCGCCATCTTTCCGGCGCGATGCCCGGCGACCCGCCGCCCACGCTGGTGGACTACCTGCCCAGGGACGCGATCATGTTCCTGGACGAAAGCCATGTGCTGATCGGCCAGCTGGGCGGCATGTACAACGGCGACCGGGCGCGCAAGGAGGTGCTGGTGGAGTACGGCTTCCGCCTGCCCAGCGCACTGGACAACCGGCCGCTGAAGTTCGAGGAGTTCGAGAGGAAGATGCGCCAGGCGGTGTTTGTCTCGGCCACGCCGGCAGCCTACGAGCAGCAGCATGCGGGCCAGGTGGTGGAGCAGGTGGTGCGCCCCACCGGCCTGGTCGATCCGCAGGTCGAAGTGCGCCCGGCAGCCACCCAGGTGGACGACGTGCTGCAGGAGATCCACGAGCGCGTGAAGCTCAACGAGCGCGTGCTGATCACCACGCTGACCAAGCGCATGGCCGAGCAGCTCACCGACTATCTGGCCGACAACGGCGTGAAGGTGCGCTACCTGCACTCGGACGTGGACACGGTCGAGCGGGTGGAGATCATCCGCGACCTGCGGCTGGGCACTTTCGACGTGCTGGTGGGCATCAACCTGCTGCGCGAGGGGCTGGACATTCCCGAGGTGTCGCTGGTGGCGATCCTCGACGCCGACAAGGAGGGCTTCCTGCGCGCCGAGCGCAGCCTGATCCAGACCATCGGCCGCGCGGCGCGCAACCTCAACGGCAAGGCCATCCTGTACGCCGATCGAATCACCGACTCGGTGCGTCGGGCGATCGACGAAACCGAGCGTCGGCGCCTCAAGCAGATGGCCCACAACGCGGCCCACGGCATCACCCCGCGCAGCGTGACCAAGCAAATCAAGGAAATGATCGACGGCGTGGTCAGCCAGGCGGCCGACGACACAAAGCTCAAGCAGATGGAAGAGGCCGCCCAGGTGGAGGCGCTGTCGGAGAAAGACCTCGCCAAGCGCATCAAGCTGCTGGAAAAGCAGATGCTGGAACACGCCAAGAACCTGGAGTTCGAGAAGGCGGCACGGGTGCGCGATCAGCTGGCGCTGCTGCGTGAACAGGCCTTTGGCGCGGCGGGACACGACGTCAACGTCTTGCCGCTTGGGGGCAAGGCGGCATGAGCAGCGCAGCGGAGGTGCGGATCCTGATGATCTGCATGGGCAACATCTGCCGGTCCCCTACCGCCGAGGGCGTGCTGCGCCACAAGCTCAGGCAGGCCGGACTGGAGGGGCGCGTGGAGGTGGACTCCGCAGGCACGCACGGCTACCACGTCGGCGCCCCGCCCGACGAACGGGCCCAACACCACGCCCTCAAGCGCGGTTATGACCTCTCGTCCTTGCGCGCGCGCAAAGTCCGCGCAACCGACTTCGACCGTTTCGATCTGTTGCTGGTGATGGACGATCAGAATCACGAGCACTTGTCCCAGGTGTGCCCAGAAGGGCGGGCAGACCGGGTGCGTCGGCTGATGGAGTTCGCGCCGCAAGCCCGCAGCGGCCACGTTCCAGACCCGTACTGCGGCGGCGAAGACCATTTCGAGCGGGTGCTGGACCTCGTGGAGGAAGCCTGTGACGGCTTGATCGAGCACCTGCGACAGCGTCTGACGCCCTGAGCGGAACTTCACCCGCCAATCCCGACCAAACCAGTCGGCTTCATGTATAATTGACTAAATCGCTCGGGAACTTCCTAGGGTTGTCGAGCAGGTGTTTACCCGGTTATCGCCGGTTTCTGGCGAACATGGGCCGCCACCCGGGTCACCATGTTTGCTGCGCTGCCGCAAGGCAAAGGAGAAGTTATGCGACTCACCACCAAGGGCCGTTTTGCCGTCACCGCGATGATCGACCTCGCGCTGCGCTCTCACTCCGGTCCCGTGGCCTTGGCCGCGATCAGCCAGCGCCAGGGCATCTCGCTGTCGTACCTGGAGCAGCTCTTCGGCAAGCTGCGCCGCCATGAGCTGGTGGAAAGCACTCGCGGACCGGGCGGTGGCTATTCGTTGGGCCGCAAGCCGGAAGACATCACCGTCGCGGACATCATCGTCGCGGTCGATGAGGCGCTCGACGCCACCGGGTGCGGCGGCAAGGAAAACTGCATGGGCGAGGACAGCGGCCGCTGCATGACGCACGACCTGTGGACCAGCCTGAACAACAAGATGATCGAGTACCTCGATTCCATCTCGCTGAAGAAGCTGGTGGACGAGCAGCTGGCCAAGGGGGTGTCGGTGGAAGAGGCGCCGATCAAGCGCGCCATCTCCAGCCAGCCGGTGGTCAAGCCGATCAAGGTGACGGCGCCGAACTCGGTGTTCGCCCTCGGAAACGCCTTCTCGAAGTAACACCCAAGAAGAAGCCCGTCTCGACATGGACATGACTCCCCACTTCCCGATCTACATGGACTACGGCGCCACGACGCCGGTGGACCCGCGCGTCGTGGACGCGATGATTCCTTGGCTGCGAGAACACTTCGGCAATCCGGCGTCGCGCAGCCACGCGTGGGGCTGGGAAGCGGAAGAGGCGGTGGAGAAGGCGCGTGCGCAGGTGGCCGAGCTGATCGGCGCCGACCCGCGCGAGATCGTGTGGACTTCCGGCGCCACCGAGAGCGACAACCTGGCGCTCAAGGGCGCGGCACACTTCTACAAGACCCGCGGCAAGCACATCATCACCGTCAAGACCGAGCACAAGGCCGTGCTGGACACCTGCCGCGAGCTGGAGCGACAGGGCTTCGAGGTGACCTACCTGCCGGTGCAGGAGAACGGCCTCGTCGACCTGGACCAGTTCAAGGATGCGTTGCGGCCCGACACCATCCTTGCCTCGGTGATGCTGGTGAACAACGAGATCGGCGTCGTTCAAGACATCCCGACCATCGGCGCCCTGTGCCGCGAGCGCGGCGTGATCTTCCACGTGGATGCGGCCCAGGCCACCGGCAAGGTGGCGATCGACCTGCGAACCCTGCCCGTTGACCTGATGAGCCTGGCCTCGCACAAGAGCTACGGCCCCAAGGGCATCGGCGCTCTTTATGTGCGCCGCAAGCCGCGCGTGCGCATCGAGCCCCAGATGCACGGCGGCGGCCACGAGCGCGGCATGCGCTCCGGCACCTTGCCCACGCACCAGATCGTGGGCATGGGCGAGGCCTTCCGCCTGGCAAGGGAAGAGATGGGCACCGAGCTGGAACGCATCCGCATGCTGCAGCAGCGCCTGCTGCGCGGCTTGAGCGACATCGAGCAGGTGTTCATCAACGGCGATCTCGAAAGGCGTGTCCCGCACAACGTGAACGCTTCGTTCAACTACGTCGAGGGCGAGTCGCTGATCATGGGCATCAAGGGCATTGCCGTGTCCTCGGGCTCGGCCTGCACCTCTGCCAGCCTGGAACCCAGCTACGTGCTGCGCGCATTGGGTCGCAGCGACGAGCTGGCCCATTCCAGCCTGCGCATGACGATCGGCCGCTTCACCACCGAGGAAGAGATCGACTACGCCGTGGCGACGCTGAAGGATCGCGTG
This sequence comes from Pseudomonadota bacterium, assembly GCA_040758375.1. GTDB lineage: Bacteria > Pseudomonadota > Gammaproteobacteria > Burkholderiales > Burkholderiaceae_C > CAMLIZ01. Next base: position 35,618 of record JBFLWE010000041.1, on the reverse strand, counting down.
GCCAAGCTGCGCGAGCTGTCGCCGCTGTGGGAAATGTACAAGGACGGAGTGGACATCAGCGCCATCCAGTGGACGGCGCACTGATGCAGCAGAACCAGGAGTAGAGCAATGGCATACAGCAACAAGGTCATCGACCACTACGAAAACCCGCGCAACGTCGGCTCCTTCGACAAGGCAGACGACACGGTGGGCACCGGCATGGTGGGTGCGCCGGCCTGCGGCGACGTGATGAAGCTGCAGATCAAGGTGAATCCGGCCACGGGCCTGATCGAGGACGCCAAGTTCAAGACCTACGGCTGCGGCTCGGCCATCGCGTCCAGCTCGCTGGTCACCGAATGGGTCAAGGGCAAGAGCCTGGACGAGGCGCTGACCATCAAGAACACGCAGATCGCCGAAGAGCTGGCCCTGCCGCCGGTGAAGATCCACTGCTCGATCCTGGCCGAAGACGCGATCAAGGCCGCGGTGCAGGACTACAAGGCGAAGGCCTCGGCGAAGGACATGGTGCAGTGACCGCCATGGCCGTCACGCTGACCGAAGCGGCTGCCCGCCACGTCACGCGCTACCTCGCCAAGCGGGGCAAGGGCGTTGGCGTGCGGCTGGGCGTCAAGACCACCGGTTGCTCGGGGTTGGCCTACAAGCTCGAATACGCAGACGAGGTGGCACCGGAAGACCATGTGTTCGAGGGCCACGGCGTGAAGATCCTGGTGGACCCGAAAAGCCTGCCTTACATCGACGGCACCGAACTCGACTTCGTGCGCGAAGGCCTGAACGAGGGCTTCAAATTCCACAACCCGCGCGAGAAGGACCGCTGCGGCTGCGGCGAGTCGTTCCGCGTCTAGGCCCCCCTTACGGCCTGACGGCCGCCCCCTCAAGGGGGCAACACCGGCAGACCGGCGACGCCGGATCTGCGGTGTTCGCCGGGCTCGGCCCGTGCCCCCAGAGGGACTGTTTTGAAACTGGACGACGACGACTTCACGCTGTTCGGCCTGCCGCGCCGCTTTGCGCTGGACCGCGCACAGCTCGATGATTGCTGGCGCGCGCTGCAGGCCAAGGTGCACCCCGACCGCTTCGCATCCGAAGGCGCATCGGCGCAGCGGCTGGCGATGCAATGGGCCGTGCGCGTGAACGAGGCCTACCAGCGGCTCAAAGATCCGCTGAAGCGGGCCACACTGCTTTGTGAGCTGGGCGGCGCGCCGATCCAGGCAGAGAGCAACACGGCCATGCCGCCGGCGTTCCTGATGCAGCAGATGGAGTGGCGCGAGTCGCTCGAAGCAGCCAAGACCCTCGAACAAGTGGAGGCATTGGACGAGCAGATCGCCGAGCACGAGCGCGTGGTGTTCGAGCGCGTGCGCCAGGCGCTGGACGAGCGTCACGATCCGGTGGCCGCCGCCCAGCTGGTGAGAGCCCTCATGTTCGTTGCACGCTTTCGCTCCGACATCGACCACCGCCTGGAGGCGCTGGGACAATAACGACATGGCGCTCCTACAGATTTCCGAACCCGGGCAGGCCCCCGATCCGCACCAGCGGCGCATCGCGGTGGGCATCGACCTGGGCACCACGCACTCATTGGTGGCTGCCGTGCGCCATGGCGTCGCCGAATGCCTGCCCGATGCACAAGGGCGCGTGCTGCTGCCGTCGATCGTGCGCTATCTCGAAGACCAGGGCCGGCGCATCGGCTACGACGCGCGGGCCGCACAGGCCGAGGATCCGCAGAACACGGTGGTCTCGGTCAAGCGCTTCATGGGTCGTGCGTTGGCCGACATCACCGACCATCACAAGCTGCCGTATCGCTTCGTCGACCAGCCGGGCATGGTGGGCATCGAGACGCGCCAGGGCGTGAAGTCGCCGGTGGAGGTGTCGGCCGAGATCCTGGCCACGCTGCGCTACCGCGCCGAGGACACCTTCAACGACGACTTGTTCGGCGCGGTGATCACGGTACCGGCCTACTTCGACGACGCGCAGCGCCAGGCCACCAAGGACGCTGCGCAGCTCGCCGGGCTCAAGGTGCTGCGGCTGCTCAACGAGCCCACGGCTGCCGCTGTGGCTTACGGCCTGGACCATGGCAGCGAAGGCCTGTACGCGGTGTTCGACCTGGGCGGCGGCACCTTCGACATCTCGCTGCTGCGCCTGTCGCGCGGGGTGTTCGAAGTGGTGGCCACCGGCGGCGACGCGGCCCTGGGGGGCGACGATTTCGATCAGGCGCTGGCCGACTGGGCGCTGGCGCAGGCGGGCGTGCAGGCGACCGGGCCGCAGGACAAGCGCGCCGTGCTTGTCGCGGCGCGCGCGGCCAAGGAAAGCCTGACCGAGCACGCCGGCACCGAACTGCGCTGCAGGATCGGCGGACAGGAAATCGCCGTCGCGGTCACGCGCCAGCGCTTTGACGAACTCACGCGTCACCTGGTCGATCGCACGCTGCAGAGCGTCAGGCGCGTGCTGCGCGACGCCAAGGTGCGCAAGGACGAGGTGCAGGGCGTGGTGATGGTCGGCGGCGCGACCCGCATGCTGGCGGTCCAGGCGGCGGTGGGCGAATTCTTCGGTCGCAAGCCGCTGAACGACCTGAATCCCGACGAGGTGGTGGCGCTGGGCGCGGCGCTCCAGGCCCACCAGCTGGCCGGCAATTCGGCAGACGGCCAGGGGCTGTTGCTGCTGGACGTGATCCCGCTGTCGCTGGGGCTGGAGACCATGGGCGGCCTGGTGGAACGCATCATCGAACGCAACACCACCATTCCCACTGCGAAGGCGCAGGACTTCACCACCTTCAAGGACGGCCAGACCGCGATGGCGCTGCATGTGGTGCAGGGCGAGCGTGAGCTGGTGTCCGATTGCCGTTCGCTGGCGCGCTTCGAGTTGCGCGGCATTCCGCCGATGGCAGCCGGCGCCGCGCGCATCCGCGTCACGTTCCAGGTCGACGCCGATGGGCTGCTCAACGTCTCGGCCCGCGAGCAGACCTCGGGTGTCGAAGCCTCCATCGCCGTGAAGCCCAGCTACGGCCTGGGCGACGAGGACATCGCGCGCATGCTGAAGGAAGGCTTTGCGAGCGCCGAATCGGACATGGCCGCCAGGGCCTTGCGCGAGGCGCGGGTGGAGGCCGAGCGCATGCTGCTGGCCACGCAGTCGGCGCTGGCCGCAGATGGCGACCTGCTCAGCCCCGCCGAGCGGCAGCAGATCGACGCGTTGATGAGGTCGCTGGCCGACCAGGCGGCCGCCGAGGACCACTCGGCGATCAATGCCGCGGTGGAGGCGCTGGCCAAGGGCACCGAAGCCTTTGCGGCCGCCCGCATGAACCGCGGCATCCGCCATGCGCTCGCTGGCCGCAAGGTCGAAGAAGTCTGAACGAGGACGCCAAGTGCCTGTCATCAAGATCCTGCCGCATCCTGAGTACTGCCCCGAAGGCGCCAAGGTCGAGGCGCCCGCGGGCACCTCGATCTGCGAGGCGCTGCTGGACAACGGCATCGAGATCGAACACGCCTGCGAGATGAGCTGCGCCTGCACCACCTGTCACGTGGTGGTGCGCGAAGGCTTCAGCTCGCTCAACGAGATGGAAGAAGGCGAAGAGGACATGCTCGACCGGGCCTGGGGCCTGGAACCGCACTCCCGCCTTTCGTGCCAAGCCATCCTGGACCAGAAGGACGTGACCATCGAGATCCCCAAGTACTCGATCAACCACGCCAAAGAGAAGCACTGAACGAAAAGCCCGCGTCGCGAGGACGCACGGGCCTGTGGCTTTACGCCGCTGCCGCCTCGCGCTGCCCGTGACGCGTGTACAGGAAGTCCAGCACCTCCTTGCGGCACTGCACATAGGCCGCGTCCTCGGCCAGCGCCACCCGCTCGCGCGGGCGCGGCAGCTCCACACGCAGCACCTGGCCGATGGTGGCTGCCGGGCCGTTGGTCATCATCACGATGCGGTCGGACAGCAGCACCGCCTCGTCCACGTCGTGCGTGACCATCACCACGGTGCTCCTGGTGCGCGCCACGATCTTCAACAACTCGTCCTGCAGGTGCGCCCGGGTGAGGGCGTCGAGGGCACCGAAGGGCTCGTCCATCAGCAGCACCTTGGGTTCCATCGCGAGTGCCCGGGCGATGCCCACGCGCTGCTTCATGCCCCCGGAGACCTCGTGCGGGCGCTTCTGTGCGGCGTGCGCCATGCCCACCAGTTCGAGCGCGGCTTCGGTGCGCAGCTTCAGCCTGGTGCGCGGCTCGGCGCCGCCGAACACGCGCTCGACCGCCAGGTACACGTTGTCGAAGCAGGTGAGCCAGGGCAGCAGCGAGTGGTTCTGGAACACCACTGCACGTTCCGGTCCCGGAGCGGCGATCTCGCGGTTGTCGCACAGCAGTGCGCCCTGCGTCGGCCTGAGCAGCCCGCCGATCAGGTTCAGCAGCGTCGACTTGCCGCAGCCCGAGTGGCCGATCAGGGTGACGAACTCGCCGCGTGCCACCGAGAGGTCGATCGCGTGCAGCGCGTGGAAGCGGCCCTTCTTGGTCTCGAAGACCATCTCGGCGCCTTGCACGTGGATGAAGTTGTTCATGGCCTTGTCCTGGCATCAATCGTCGAACGAGAAGCGCTTGGCGATGCTGACCAGCAACTGCTCCAGCAGCAGGCCCACGACGCCGATCACGAAGATCGCGATCAGGATGTGCTGCACGTTCAGGTTGTTCCACTCGTCCCACACCCAGAAGCCGATGCCCACGCCGCCGGTCAGCATCTCGGCGGCCACGATCACCAGCCAGGCCGTGCCCACCGACAGGCGCACGCCAGTGAGCATGTAGGGCAGCACGGCGGGGAACAGGATCTTGGTCATCACGCTCCATTCGCTCAGGTTGAGCACGCGCGCCACGTTCAGGTAGTCCTGCGGCACGCGCTGCACGCCCACCGCGGTGTTGACCACCATCGGCCAGATCGAGCAGATGAAGATGGTCCAGATGGCCGCCGGGTTGGCGGCCTGGAACACCAGCAGGCCGATGGGCAGCCAGGCCAGCGGCGACACCGGCCGCAGCAGGCTGATCAGCGGCGAGACCATGCGGTTGAGCACCGCGAAGCGGCCGATCATGAAGCCGGCCGGAATGCCCACCAGCGCCGCCAGGCCGAAGCCCATGGCCACGCGCTGCAGCGAGTTCAGCACGTTCCAGCCGATGCCCTGGTCATTGGGTCCCTTGCGGTAGAACGGGTCTGAAAAGAGCTGGACGGCGGCATCGAAGGTGGCCGCCGGTGTGGGAAACGAGCTGCTGTTCATCGTGAGCAGCGCCCAGATGCCCACGAGCAACGCGATGCCCACGATGGGCGGCAGCACGGTGAGCCAGAACGCGCGCCAGTCGAAAGGCGTGCGCGCGGGCCTGGGCTGCGGTGCCGCCGCGGCGACGATGGGTGCCTTGGCGGCCGGCTTGGCCGGCGTGCTTTCGGCGGCCTCGGCGCCGCCGAGCGGGGAATGGAACACTGCGCTGACCATGTCCTGCCCTCCTCAGGCCTTGACCTTGAAGCCGTCGGCGTACTTCGCCGGGTCCTTGCCGTCCCAGACCAGGCCGTCCACCAGCCTGCTGGAGCGCAAGGGATCCTTCGGCACGCTGATCTTCATGGCGGAAGCCACCTGCTTGTACAGCTCGATCTGGTTGATCTGCTTGGCCACGCCCAGGTAGTCGGGGTGGTCCTTGATCAAGCCCCAGCGCTTGTGCTGGGTAAGGAACCACATGCCGTCCGAGAGGTAAGGGAAGTTCACCGCCCCATCGTTGAAGAACTTCATGTGGTTGGGGTCGTCCCAGGTCTTGCCCAGGCCGTTCTGGTAGCGGCCCAGGATGCGCTGGTTGATGGCATCGACACCGGTGTTGACGTAGCTCTTGTCGGCCACCGTCTCGGCCATCTTCAGGCGGTTCTGAAGGCTGGCGTCGATCCAGCGGCTGGCCTCCAGCACGGCCATCATCACCGCCCGTGTGGTGTTGGGATGCTTCTTCACGAAGTCGGCGGAAGTGCCGAGTACCTTTTCGGGGTGGTCCTTCCAGATGTCCTGCGTGGTGATCGCCGTGATGCCGATGCCGTCCATGATGGCCCTGTGGCCCCAGGGCTCGCCCACGCAGAAGCCGTCCATGTTGCCCACGCGCATGTTGGCCACCATTTGCGGCGGCGGCACCGTGATCACCTTGGCGTCCTTGAAGGGGTTGATGCCGGCGCTGGCCAGCCAGTAGTACAGCCACATGGCGTGGGTGCCGGTGGGGAAGGTGCCGGCGAAGGTGTACTCGCGCTTGTCGGCGGCCATCACCTTGGCCAGCGATGCGCCGTCCACCGCGCCTTTGTCGGCCAGCTTCTTCGACAGCGAGATCGCCTGGCCGTTGTTGTTGATGGTCATCAGCACGGCCATGTCCTTCTTGGGGCCGGCCACGCCCAGGTGCACGCCATACACCAGGCCGTAGAGCACGTGCGCCATGTCCAGCTCGCCGTTGACGAGTTTGTCGCGCACGCCGGCCCAGGAGGCTTCCTTGATGGGGATGATCTTCACGCCGAACTTCTTGTCGAAGCCCAGCACCGAGGCCATGACCACCGAGGCGCAGTCGGTCAGCGGGATGAAGCCGATGCGCACCTCTTCCTTCTCGGGCTTGTCGGAACCCGCCGCATGCACGGCGGCGTTCAGCCCCGGCAGCATGCCGCCAGCCGTGGCCGCGCCCGCGGCCTTGATGAGGGTGCGGCGTCCCATGTCGATCGTTCCCGTCTGGTCCATGTGTGTCTCGCGTTGGCGCATTGCAAAAACAAAAAGGCGTCCTCACTGCTCGCGTGCGATGCACACGGTGTGGGGACGCCGTCGTCCTGGCGTGGCACCGCCGCCCTTGGCGGCACCAGCACGAATCAAGGAGATCGCCGTTGATCTCTTGGGCCTGTACAACGCAATGTGCGTGCCAGCGCCTGGGGGCCTGGAAGTCCGGGGTGTGCACCAAAGCGCGGCCGCCGCGCGCCGAGTTGGTGCTGTGCTGCCGTCAGCCGAGTAGGTCGGCCACGTCGAGGACGCGCTGGGCCACCTCGGCCAGCTTCAGGCCCTTGTCCATGGCCGTCTTGCGCAGGCGTGCATACGCCTCGCTTTCGGTGATGGCATGGCGCTGCATCAGCAGGCCCTTGGCCCGTTCCACCACCTTGCGCTCGTTGAGCTGCGAGCGCGCGTCGGCCAGCTCGCGCAGCAAGGCTTCCTCGTGCTGGAAGCGGGCCATGGCCACTTCCAGCACCGGCTTCACGCGGTCGGAGCCCAGGCCGGCCACCACGTAGGCGGTAACGCCGGCCGCAATGGCGTCGCGCACGTGGCTGGTGTCCTCGTCGTCGGTGAACAGCACGATCGGACGGCGCGCGTCGCGTGTGGCCATCACCACATGCTCCAGCGTGTCGCGGGCCTGGCTCTCGGCATCCACCACGATCATGTCGGGCTCGATCTGCGCCAGCCGCTCGGGCAGGAATGGGTCGGCCGGCAGCACGGCCACGATGTTGTAACCGCTTTCCAACAGGCCGATGCGCAGGGAGCGCGAGCGTTCGGCTTCCCACCAGGCGTCCACGTCCGCCGGGTCGGGCGAAAGCGACTCGGGCGCGATGATGACGATGCGAATGGCGGGGGGAGCGGCCATGGGCCGCGAGGCAGCAACATCCGCGCCATCCCGGCGCGGACACGGACAGATTCGGCTCAGTGCTCGCTGAACTCGGTGCGGTCGCCTTGCAGCGCGCGGCGCAGCCAGCCGCTGAAGCTGGCGACGGGGTTGCGTTCGGCTTCGCGCTCGGCCAGCAGGCCGCGTTCGGCCAGCATCTGCAGGAACATGCGCACTTCCATCCGGGTGGCGCCGCTGCTGGCCATCAGCTGCTGCACCGTGACGAAACGGTGCGACATGTCGCTCAGCATGCGCCGGTAGCTGGTCCGGTGGTAGGAGGCCGGCAGATCCGGCCAGGCAGACAGCTTGTACTCTTTCATGATCCCCAACGTGCTGGGCGGGCCGCGTACGGCACACCTCGTGTTTATTCGAGCAGGGGGCGTAGGGTACGCCGGCTTGCATGACGACCGCAACCATCCAGGGGTGACCTAGGGCAAACACCGATGCGTGGACGTGCGGAAATGCAGCGTCGCAAGCCAGGTGTGACACGGTGTTTACACTGCCGGCCATGAAAGTCCTGGGCATCGAGTCGTCGTGCGACGAAACCGGCGTGGCGCTGGTCGAAGTGGAGGGCCAGGCCGTGCCTCGTTTGCGCGCCCAGGCGCTGCACACCCAGATCGAGATGCACCAGGCCTATGGCGGCGTCGTGCCCGAACTGGCTTCGCGCGACCACATCCGCCGCGTGCTGCCACTGACACGCGCCGTGCTGTCACAGGCGGGCTGCACGCTGCAGGAGGTGGACCTGGTGGCCTTCACCCGTGGACCCGGGCTGGCCGGCGCGCTGCTCGTCGGCGCCGGCGTGGCGTGTGCGCTGGCCGCGGCACTGGGCAAACCCACTCTGGGCGTGCACCACCTCGAAGGGCATCTGCTCTCACCGTTTCTGTCGGCCGACCCGCCGAGCTTTCCGTTCGTGGCACTGCTGGTCTCCGGAGGCCATACGCAGCTCATGCGCGTGGACGGCGTGGGTCGGTATGAGCTGTTGGGCGAGACCATCGACGATGCGGCCGGCGAGGCCTTCGACAAGTCGGCCAAGCTCATGGGGCTGGGCTACCCCGGCGGCCCTGCGCTGTCCCGGCTGGCGCAGCAGGGGCGGGCCGACGCCTTCGCCTTGCCGCGTCCGCTGCTGCACAGCCGGGATCTCGACTTCTCCTTTGCGGGGCTGAAGACGGCCGTCATGACCCAGCTCAAGCGGCTGCCGGCTCCTGTGGAGCTGGCGCAGATGGCCGATCTGGCGGCGTCCACGCAGGCTGCGATCGTCGAAGTGCTGTGTGCCAAGGCCATGAAGGCCTTGAAGCTCACCGGCCTGAAGCGGTTGGTGGTCGCCGGCGGTGTGGGGGCCAACGCCGAGCTGCGTTTGCGTCTGGGCCAGGCCTGCGAGCGCGCGCGTGTGCGCGTGCACTACCCCGAGCTCAGCCTGTGCACCGACAACGGCGCGATGATCGCGCTGGCCGCGGCGATGCGGCTGCAGCAGGGCCGCGCAGAGCCCGAGCGCGACTACGCGTTCGACGTGCGGCCGCGCTGGGATCTGGCCGCCGCCTGACTCCTACAATCGCGCGCCACGCAACGCCGCCCGACGCGGCGTTGCCGCTTTCTGGAGACCCTTGGATGACTGATCAGGATCAAAAGGCCCGCCGACGCTGGGTGAAGCAGCTGGGCGTCACCATGCTTGCTGCCGCTTGCGGGTGGTGTTCGACGGCCGCGGCCGCGCCGGAGCCGGTGCGTCTGGCGCTGATCGAAGGTCTGTCGGGCAGCTTCGCCAACGCAGGCGACGCGGTGGCGCGCAACCTCCTGTGGGCCGTGGAGCGCGTCAACCAGCGCGGCGGCGTGAAGTTGCCCGGGGGCGCGCGCAAGCTGGAGCTGGTGCGCTTCGACAGCAAAGGCAACACGGAAGAGGCCTTGTCGTTGCTGCGTTCCGCGCTGGACCAGCGCATCGGCTTCGTGATGCAGGGCAACAGCTCGGCCACGGCGGCAGCGCTGGTCGATGCGCTGGAAAAGCACAACCAGCGCGAGCCGCAACAACGCGCGATCTTCCTCAACTACTCGGCGGTGGAGCCCTCGCTCACCAACGAGAAGTGCAGCTTCTGGCACTTCCGCTTCGATGCGCATGCCGACATGCGCCTGGCGGCGCTCACCGACGTGCTGCGCGACGACGCTTCGGTGAAGAAGGTGTACCTGATCGGCCAGGACTACAGCTTCGGCCAGTACGTGGTGAAGCGGGCGCATGAACTGGTGCGGGCGAAACGACCTGACATCGAGATCGTGGGCGAGGAACTGCACCCCATGGGTCGCGTGAAGGACTTCCTGCCTTATGCGACGAAGATCCGCGCCAGCGGTGCGCAAGCCGTCATCACCGGCAACTGGGGCAACGACCTGACCTTCCTCGTCAAGGCCAGCAAGGAGCTGGGCCTGGACCTGAAGTTCTACACCTTCTATGGCAACGCGCTGGGCGTGCCGGCCGCGCTGGGGGATGCCGGCGTGGGCTCGGTGCTGGCGGTGGCCGAGTGGCACCCCAACGTCGGCGGCAAGGCCTCCGATGCGTTCTACGCGAGCTTCCGCCAGCGCTTCCCCGAGCCAAGGGACGACTATGTGCACGCACGCATGCAGGCCATGGTGGAGATGCTGGTGGCCGCAATGGAGAAGGCGCGCAGCACCGATCCGGTGGCCGTGGCGCGCGCGCTGGAGGGCTTGCGCTTCGACGGCGCGGCGCTGGGCGGCTTCCATGCCGGCGTGATGCGTGCGGCGGATCACCAGTTCCTGCAGCCGCTGGTGGTGAGCGTGATGGAGCGCGCCGGTGCCCCAGGCGTGCGCTTTGACAGCGAAGGCTCCGGCTACGGCTTCCGCACGGTGCGGCGGTTCGACAATGTCGAGCCGGCGACCACCTGCCGCATGCTCAGGCCATAGCCGCTATAATCCGCCGGTTCTGCTGGGCCTGGCCTGGCAGAGCGACGGCACGGTGCCTGCAGGGGCCGCGCCAAGCAAGCACGGCGTGGGTCGGTTTCACCCGCGACCGCAAGTGGCAAACCGAGACCGCAGTGCCGCCGCAGGCCGCCATGCGCGTTCTCACTCCAGAGGAAACTCACATGGCAGTGGCTGACATCAGCAAGTCCGAAATCATCAAGGCGAACGCCCGTGGCGCCGCCGACACCGGATCCCCCGAAGTGCAAGTGGCGCTCCTGACCGCGCGCATCAACGAGCTGACCCCGCACTTCAAGACCCACCTGAAGGACCACCACGGCCGCCGCGGCCTGCTGAAGCTGGTGAACCAGCGCAAGCGCCTGCTGGCCTACCTGAAGGACAAGGATGCCGACCGCTATACCGCGCTGATCCAGAAACTGGGCCTGCGCAAGTAAGCGGCAATGAACGCAAAGAGCCTGTCTGCCCATCCGCAGCACAGGCTCTTTGTCTTTGGGAGTTGCAAGGTCCAGAGGCGCTGCTGTGTCATTCCAGGGTCGTCAATTGCTGGCGACGCTGGAATGGCATCCCGCCTGAACGGCCTTTCGCTCCGAGCCCCAAGACGCGGGCTTTGTCAGCGTCGAACAACGATACGGAGAGACGAACATGAGCATGTTCAACAAAGTCACCAAGACCTTCCAATGGGGCCCGCACCAGGTCACGATGGAAACGGGCGAGATCGCCCGCCAGGCCACCGGCGCCGTGCTGGTGAACATCGAGGACACCGTGGTGCTGGCCACCGTGGTGGCCGCCAAGAACGCCAAGCCGGGCCAGGACTTCTTCCCCCTCACGGTCGACTACATCGAGAAGACCTACGCCGCCGGCAAGATCCCCGGCAGCTTCTTCAAGCGTGAAGGCCGCCCCAGTGAGCTGGAAACCCTGACCAGCCGTCTGATCGACCGCCCGATCCGCCCGCTGTTCCCTGAAGGGTTCTACAACGAGGTGCAGGTGGTCGTGCACGTGCTGTCGCTGAACCCCGAGGTGCAGGCCGACATTGCCGCGCTCATCGCCTCCAGCGCCGCCCTGTCCATCAGCGGCATCCCGTTCAACGGCCCGATCGGCGCCGCGCGCGTGGGCTATGTGAATGGTGAATACGTGCTCAACCCGGGCAAGACAGAGCTGGCCAACAGCAAGCTCGACCTGGTGGTGGCCGGCACCGAAGCCGCCGTGCTGATGGTGGAGTCCGAGGCCGACCAGCTCACCGAAGAGGTGATGCTCGGCGCCGTGGTTTTCGGCCATGAGCAGGGCAAGGTGGCGATCAACGCCATCCACGAGCTGGTGCGCGAAGCGGGCAAGCCCGAGTGGCTGACCGCCGGCACCTGGACCCCGCCGGCCAAGGACGAGCCCTTCATCGCCAAGATCAACGCGCTGGGCGAAGAAAAGCTGCGCGCGGCCTACCAGATCCGCTCCAAGCAGGCCCGCACCCAGGCCACCCGCGAGGCCTACGCCGCCGTGAAGGAGGCGCTGAAGGCCGAAGGCCTGGAGTTCGACGAGGTCAAGGTCGACAACCTGCTGTTCGAGATCGAGGCGCGTGTCGTGCGCAGCCAGATCCTGGCCGGCGAGCCGCGCATCGACGGCCGCGACACCCGCACCGTGCGCCCGATCGAGATCCGCACCGGCGTGCTGCCGCGCACCCACGGCTCGGCGCTGTTCACGCGCGGCGAGACGCAGGCGGTGGTGGTGGCCACGCTGGGCACCGACCGCGACGCGCAGCGCATCGACGCGCTGGCCGGCGAGTTCGAGGAGCGCTTCATGCTCCACTACAACATGCCGCCCTTTGCCACCGGCGAGACCGGCCGCGTCGGCAGCCCCAAGCGGCGTGAGATCGGCCACGGCCGCCTGGCCAAGCGGGCACTGGTGGCCTGCCTGCCTACCAAGGAAGAGTTCCCGTACTCGATCCGCGTGGTCTCCGAGATCACCGAGTCCAACGGCTCGTCGTCGATGGCCTCGGTGTGCGGCGGCTGCCTGGCACTCATGGACGCCGGCGTGCCGATGAAGGCCCACGTGGCCGGCATCGCGATGGGCCTGATCAAGGAGGGCAACCGCTTCGCGGTGCTGACCGACATCCTGGGCGATGAGGACCACCTGGGCGACATGGACTTCAAGGTCGCCGGTACCGCCACCGGGGTGACCGCCCTGCAGATGGACATCAAGATCCAGGGGATCACCAAGGAGATCATGCAGGTGGCGCTGGCGCAGGCCAAGGAAGCGCGCCTGCACATCCTGGGCAAGATGGTCGAGGCCGTGGGCGGCGCGAAGACCGAGGTGTCGCAGTTCGCTCCGCGCCTGTACACCATGAAGATCAACCCGGAGAAGATCCGCGACGTGATCGGCAAGGGCGGCGCCACCATCCGGGCGCTCACCGAAGAGACCGGCACCACGATCGACATCGCCGAGGACGGCACCATCACCATCGCCTCCACCGACGCCGACAAGGCCGCCGAGGCCAAGCGCCGCATCGAGGAGATCACCGCCGAGGTCGAGGTGGGCAAGATCTACGAGGGTCCGGTCACCAAGATCCTGGACTTCGGCGCCCTGATCAACCTGCTGCCCGGCAAGGACGGCCTGCTGCACATCAGCCAGATCGCCCACGAGCGCGTGGAGAAGGTCAGCGACTACCTGCAGGAAGGCCAGATCGTTCGCGTCAAGGTGCTCGAAACGGACGAGAAGGGCCGCGTCAAGCTGTCGATGAAGGCGCTGGCGGAGCGTCCGGAGGGCATGCCCGAGCGGGGCGAACGTGGTGAGCGGGGTGAGCGGGGCGACCGTCCGCCGCGGGCAGAGCGAGGTGATCGACCGCCGCGCGCGGAGCGTGGCGAGCGCACCGAGCGGCCTGCCGATGCCGACGCCGAGCAGCAACAGCAGCAGCAATAAGGCCTTCACCGGCGCCATGAGAGCGATCGAGATCTCGCAGCCCGGCGGGCCGGAGGTGCTGCGCGAGGCCGTTCGGCCCGAGCCGGTGCCCCAGCCCGGCGAGCTGCTGATCCGCGTGCGTGCCTCGGGCATCAACCGGCCCGACGTGCTTCAGCGCAGGGGCGCCTATCCCCCGCCGGCGGGAGCAAGCGACCTGCCTGGGCTTGAAGTGGCGGGCGAGATCGTCGGTGGCGACGCGGCCGAACTCGCGGCTGCCGGCTTTGCCTTGGGCGATCGCGTGTGTGCGCTGGTCGCTGGCGGGGGCTATGCCGAGCGCTGTGCGGCGCCGATCGGCCAGTGCCTGCCGATGCCCCGCGGCTTGAGCGAGATCGAGGCGGCCAGCCTGCCGGAAACCTTCTTCACCGTCTGGTCCAACGTGTTCGACCGCGGGCGGCTGCAAGCGGGTGAGGTGCTGCTGGTGCAAGGCGGCGCCAGCGGCATCGGCGTCACGGCGATCCAGCTGGCCAAGGCCTTCGGCGCCAAGGTGCTGGCGACGGCCGGCGACGACGGCAAATGCCAGGCCTGCCTGACCCTGGGCGCTGACCACGCGATCAACTACCGCAGCCAGGACTTCGCCGCCGAGGCGCTTCGGCTGACCGGCGGCCGGGGCGTGGATGTGGTGCTCGACATGGTCGCCGGGGACTATGTGGCCCGCGAAGTGCGCTGTCTGGCTGAAGACGGCCGCATCGTGATCATCGCGGTGCAAGGCGGCGTGAAGGCCGAAGTGGATGCAGGACTCGTGCTGCGCAAGCGGCTCACCATCACCGGCTCCACGCTGCGGCCGCGCCCGCTGGCCTTCAAGGCTGCGATCGCCAGGTCGCTGCGCGAGCGGGTGTGGCCGCTGATCGAGGCGGGCACGGTGAAACCGGTGATCTACCGGGTGTTCGACGCGCACGAAGCTGCACAGGCCCATGCGCTGATGGAATCGAACCAGCACGTGGGCAAGATCGTGCTGCGCTGGAACTGAAGAGGACTCAACACCATGCGACGCAAACTGGTCGTGGGCAACTGGAAAATGCACGGCAGCCATCCGGCCAATGCCGAGCTGCTGGCCGGCATCCTGGCCGCGCGGCCGTTCGGCGCCGACGTGGCGGTGTGCGTGCCGTTCCCCTACCTCTCGGAGACGGCGGTCACGCTGGCCGGCAGCGAGCTTCGCTGGGGTGCGCAAGATGTGTCCGCACACGAGCAGGGGGCTTACACCGGGGAGGTGTCGGCCGCGATGCTGGCCGAGTTCGGCTGCCGATATGCGATCGTGGGCCACTCCGAGCGCCGTGCCTACCACGCCGAGAGCGACCAGCTCGTGGCCGACAAGGCTAGGGCGGCACTGGCGCGCGGCGTCACGCCCATCGTGTGCGTCGGCGAGACCTTGCAGCAGCGCGAAGCGGGCGAGACCGAAGCCGTGGTGAAGCGCCAGCTGTCGGCGGTGATCCATACGCTCACGCACTGCATCGGCGAGATCGTCGTGGCCTACGAGCCGGTGTGGGCCATCGGCACGGGCCGGACGGCCACGCCCGAGCAGGCGCAGGAAGTGCATGCCTTGCTGCGTGCGCAACTGCAGGCGGCCACGCCCCACGCGTCCGACATGCGCCTGCTCTACGGCGGCAGCGTGAAGCCCGACAACGCAGCGGCCCTGTTCGGTCAGCCCGACATCGACGGCGGGCTCATCGGCGGCGCGTCCTTGAAGGCGGCCGACTTTGTCGCCATTTGCCGCGCGGCGGGCTGATCCACTCCAAGTACCTTCGAAGAGAGAACATCAAATGCAACTCTGGTTGAACATCGTGCTGGTGATCCAGCTGCTGGCCGCGCTTGTGATGATCGGCCTGGTACTGATCCAGCACGGCAAGGGCGCCGACATGGGTGCGTCCTTCGGCAGCGGTGCCTCCGGCAGCTTGTTCGGTGCCACCGGCAGCGCCAACTTCCTGTCGCGCTCGACGGCGATCTGCGCCACCATCTTCTTCGTGTGCACGCTGGCGCTGGCCTATCTTTCGAACGTGCGGCCCGCCGCCACCGGCGGCGGCAGTGTGCTCGACCGCGCTGCGCCCACGGCGCCTGCAGCGAGTGTGCCTTCGGGCGGCGCGCTCATTCCGGGTGTGCAACCGGTGCAGCCTGCAGGCTCTGCGGTGGCGCCCGCACCGGCCGCTTCGAAGTGAACTCGCGCGCTTGGTGCAGATCGAAAAACCTACATCTTGATCTGGCACCAAGCCGTGGTGAAAACCCGGTTACTCATTGGTTTTCGGGTTAGAATTCAAGGCTGTCTGGGGAGCCATCCTCAAGCCACTCAGACGCTGATTGACGTGCCGCCGACGTGGTGAAATTGGTAGACACGCTATCTTGAGGGGGTAGTGGCGAAAGCTGTGCGAGTTCGAGTCTCGCCGTCGGCACCAGATCCTTTCGGTCTCCAGCCTCATCCGGCCTGAAGACCGAGCGCCCCGGCGATTCGAAGCAGGGGACAACGCGGGCGCGCTTCGTGTGTGGCTTGGTCGACGAGACGGCTGCGGACGGCGCGCTTTTTCACGGCCGGATGGTTGACTGCCCAACGTCTCACAGCCGAGCCACTCTCGCCTCATGGACCTGCAACCCTACCTGCCTGTCATCCTGTTCATTCTCGTTGGCGTGGCAGTGGGCGTGTTGCCCCAGGCGCTGGGCTTCCTGTTCGGCCCCAACCGGCCCGACCCGGAAAAGAACTCTCCCTACGAGTGCGGCTTCGAAGCATTCGAAGACGCGCGGATGAAGTTCGACGTGCGCTACTACCTGGTGGCCATTCTCTTCATCCTGTTCGACCTGGAAATCGCCTTCCTCTTCCCGTGGGCGGTGGCTCTCAAGGAGATCGGCCCCGCAGGCTTCTGGGCCATGATGGTTTTCCTTGCCATTCTCGTGGTCGGTTTCGTCTACGAGTGGAAAAAGGGCGCCCTCGACTGGGAATGATGAAGATGAAGCCCCTCGTCCAACGAGTACGTTGGCCGATCCCCCGACGGGATGCGGGCCGGCTTGGGAGCGGCCCGGCGCTCGGCCCGCTGGCCGCTTCGACTGAGGTTTGTTATGGGTATTGAAGGCGTTCTGAAGGAAGGCTTTGTCACCACTTCGGTGGACAAGCTGATCAACTGGTCGAAGACCGGCTCGCTGTGGCCGATGACCTTCGGCCTCGCATGCTGCGCGGTGGAGATGATGCACGCGGGCGCCGCGCGCTACGACATCGACCGTTTCGGCATGCTGTTCCGCCCCAGCCCGCGCCAGAGCGATCTGATGATCGTGGCCGGCACGCTGTGCAACAAGATGGCGCCGGCGTTGCGCAAGGTCTATGACCAGATGGCCGAGCCGCGCTGGGTGCTGAGCATGGGCTCCTGCGCCAACGGCGGCGGCTACTACCACTACAGCTATTCGGTGGTGCGGGGCTGCGACCGCATCGTGCCGGTCGATGTGTACGTGCCCGGCTGCCCGCCCACCGCCGAAGCGCTGCTGTACGGCATCCTGCAGCTGCAGGCCAAGATCCGGCGCGAAAACACGATCGCGCGCTGACACCATGAGCCAGAAACTCGACACCCTGCAGGGCGCGCTGGAGTCTGTCTTCGGCGCCAAGCTCAAGAGCCTGAAGCGCGACCGCGGCGAGATCACGGTTGCTTTCTCGGCTGCTGACTACCTGGAAGCCTGCCGCACGCTGCGCGACAACGCGGCGCTGAAATTCGAGCAGTTGATCGACTTGTGCGGCCTGGACTACAGCACCTACAAAGACGGTGAGTACGACGGCCCGCGCTACTGCACGGTGCTGCACCTGCTGTCGGTGAGCCACAACTGGCGCCTGCGTGTGAAGGTGTTCGCGCCCGACGACGGCCTGCCGGTCGTGGCCTCGGTCACCGAGATCTGGAACTCGGCCAACTGGTTCGAGCGCGAGGCCTTCGACCTGTACGGAATCATCTACGACGGCCACGTGGACCTGCGGCGCATCCTCACCGACTACGGCTTCATCGGCCACCCGTTCCGCAAGGACTTTCCGGTGTACGGCAACGTGGAGATGCGCTACGACGAAGAGCAAAAGCGCGTGATCTACCAGCCGGTGACGATCGAGCCGCGCGAGATCGTGCCGCGCGTGATTCGCGAAGACAACTACGGCGGCCTGCAATGACCCACCCCCGTAGCGCCTTCGGCGCCTCCCCCTCCAGGGGGCGCCACCAGCCGACCGGCAGAGCCGGATCGGCGGTGGCTGCTTGGCTCGTGTTGTTTCATGCGACGAGACGGGCCATGGACAACTGATATGGCTGAGATCAAGAACTACACCCTCAACTTCGGCCCACAGCACCCGGCCGCGCACGGCGTGCTGCGCCTGGTGCTCGAACTCGACGGCGAGGTGATCCAGCGCGCCGACCCGCACATCGGGCTGCTGCACCGCGCCACCGAGAAGCTGGCCGAGACGCGCACCTTCATCCAGTCGCTGCCCTACATGGACCGTCTCGACTACGTGTCCATGATGTGCAACGAGCACGCCTACTGCCTGGCCATCGAAAAGCTGCTGGGCATCGAGGTGCCGCTGCGCGCGCAGTACATCCGCGTGATGTTCTCCGAGCTCACCCGGATCCTGAACCACCTGCTGTGGCTGGGCGCGCACGGGCTGGACTGCGGCGCGATGAACATCCTCATCTACTGCTTCCGCGAGCGCGAGGACATCTTCGACATGTACGAGGCGGTGTCCGGCGCGCGCATGCACGCGGCCTACTTCCGCCCCGGCGGCGTGTACCGCGACCTGCCGGAGTCGATGCCCCAGTACAAGGCGTCGAAGATCCGCAACCAGCGCGAGATCGAGCGCCTGAACCAGAACCGCCAGGGTTCGCTGCTCGATTTCATCGAAGACTTCTGCAAGCGCTTCCCGAAGAACGTCGACGACTACGAGACCCTGCTTACTGACAACCGCATCTGGAAGCAGCGCACGGTCGGCATTGGCGTGGTGAGCCCTGAGCGCGCGCTGCAGCTCGGCTTCACCGGCCCGATGCTGCGCGGCTCGGGCATTGCGTGGGACCTGCGCAAGAAGCAGCCCTACGACGTGTACGCCCAGATGGACTTCGACGTGCCGCTGGGCAAGAACGGCGACACCTACGACCGCTACCTGGTGCGCGTGGAAGAGATGCGCCAGGCCAACCGCATCGTGCTGCAGTGCGTCGACTGGCTGCGCAAGAACCCCGGCCCGGTGATCACCGACAACCACAAGGTGGCGCCGCCTTCACGCGTGGACATGAAGTCGAACATGGAAGAGCTGATCCACCACTTCAAGCTCTTCACAGAAGGCATGCACGTGCCCGAGGGCGAGGCTTACGCTGCAGTGGAGCACCCCAAGGGCGAATTCGGCATCTACCTGGTGAGCGACGGCGCCAACAAGCCCTACCGCCTGAAGATCCGCGCGCCCGGCTTCGCGCACCTGTCCGCACTGGACGAGATGGCGCGCGGCCACATGATCGCCGACGCCGTGGCGATCATCGGAACCATGGACATCGTGTTCGGCGAGATCGATCGATGAAGCTCTCTCCCTCCACCATCGAGCGCTTCGACCGCGAAGTCGCCAAGTACCCGTCCGAGCAGCGCCAGTCCGCCGTGATGGCCTGCCTGGCCATCATCCAGCAGGAGCAAGGCTTCGTGTCCGCCGAGGCCGAGGCCGCCATCGCCGAGTACCTCGGCATGCCGGCGATCGCGGTGCGCGAGGTCACCACCTTCTACAACATGTACAACCAGCACCCGGTGGGCCGGTTCAAGCTCAACGTGTGCACCAACCTGCCGTGCCAGCTGCGCGACGGCCAGAAGGCGCTGGAACACCTGTGCAGCAAGCTCGGCGTGGAAGAGGGCGGCACCACCGCCGACGGCCTCTTCACGGTGCAGAAGTGCGAATGCCTGGGTGCCTGTGCCGACGCCCCCGTGATGCTGGTGAACGACCGGCAGATGGTCAGCTTCATGACGCCCGAGCGGCTCGACGACCTGGTCGACTCGCTGAAGGCGCAGGCCAAGTAAGAGGCGATCCCCCACCATGCTCGACCTCTCCAGATTCCAGGCGACCGGCACCGAGACCTGTTTCCACGGCCGCCACATCGATCCGCAGATCTATGCCGGCCTCGACGGCAGCAACTGGCGGCTGAAAGACTACGAAGCCCGCGGCGGCTACCAGGCGCTGCGCAAGATCCTCGACGCCGCGGGCGGCATGACCCCCGACCAGGTGATCGCGGAAGTCAAAGGCTCCGGCCTGCGCGGCCGCGGCGGCGCGGGCTTCCCCACCGGCTTGAAGTGGAGCTTCATGCCGCGGCAGTTTCCGGGCCAGAAGTACCTGGTGTGCAACTCCGACGAGGGCGAGCCGGGCACCTGCAAGGACCGCGACATCCTCGCCTACAACCCACACATCGTGATCGAGGGGATGATCATCGCCGCCTACGCGATGGGCATCACCGTGGGCTACAACTACATCCACGGCGAGATCTTCGAGATCTACGAGCGCTTCGAAGAGGCGCTGCGCGAGGCGCGTCAGGCCGGCTACCTGGGTGACAAGATCCTGGGCTCGGGCTTCAGCTTCCAGCTGCACGCGCACCACGGCTTCGGCGCCTACATCTGCGGCGAAGAAACCGCGCTGCTGGAGTCGCTGGAGGGCAAGAAGGGCCAGCCGCGCTTCAAGCCGCCGTTCCCGGCCAGCTTTGGCCTGTACGGCAAGCCCACCACGATCAACAACACCGAGACCTTTGCCGCGGTGCCGTGGATCATCCGCAACGGTGGCCAGGCCTACCTCGAGGTCGGCAAGCCCAACAACGGCGGCACCAAGATCTTTTCGGTGGTGGGCGACGTCAACCGGCCCGGCAACTTCGAGATTCCGATGGGCACGCCCTTCAGCAAGCTGCTGGAGCTGGCCGGGGGCGTGCGCTCCGGCCGCAAGCTCAAGGCCGTGATCCCGGGCGGCTCGTCGGCGCCGGTGCTCCCGGCGAACATCATGATGGACCTGACGATGGACTATGACGCCATCGCCAAGGCCGGCTCGATGCTGGGCTCGGGCGCGGTGATCGTGATGGACGACACCCGCTGCATGGTCAAGAGCCTGCTGCGCCTGAGCTACTTCTACACGCACGAGTCCTGTGGCCAGTGCACGCCGTGCCGCGAAGGCACCGGCTGGCTGTGGCGCATGGTCGACCGCATCGAGCACGGCAAGGGCCGCATGGAAGACATCGACTTGCTGAACTCGGTGGCCGACAACATCCAAGGCCGCACGATCTGCGCGCTGGGCGATGCGGCCGCGATGCCGGTGCGCGCGATGATCAAGCACTTCCGGGACGAGTTCGTGCACCACATCGAACACAAGACCTGCGTGGTCCCGCAGTACGTCTGACGAAGGGACCCCACACCATGGCGATCGAAATCGAACTGGACGGCCAAAAGGTCGAGGTGCCCGAGGGCAGCATGGTGATGCATGCCGCCGACAAGGCCGGCACCTACATCCCCCATTTCTGCTACCACAAGAAGCTCAGCATCGCGGCCAACTGCCGCATGTGTCTGGTCGACGTGGAGAAGGCGCCCAAGCCGATGCCGGCCTGCGCCACGCCGGTGACGCCCGGCATGATCGTGCGCACCAAGAGCGACAAGGCGATCAAGGCGCAGCAGGGGGTGATGGAGTTCCTGCTGATCAACCACCCGCTGGACTGCCCCATCTGCGACCAGGGCGGCGAATGCCAGCTGCAGGACCTGGCCGTGGGCTACGGCGCCTCGTCGTCGCGCTATTCGGAAGAAAAGCGCGTGGTGTTCCACAAAGAAGTGGGCCCGCTGATCTCGATGGCCGAGATGACGCGCTGCATCCATTGCACCCGCTGCGTGCGCTTCGGGCAAGAGATCGCCGGCGTGATGGAACTCGGCATGATCCATCGCGGCGAACATTCCGAGATCGTCACCTTCGTCGGCCACACGGTCGACAGCGAGCTCTCGGGCAACATGATCGACCTGTGCCCGGTGGGCGCGCTCACCAGCAAGCCGTTCCGCTACAGCGCCCGCACCTGGGAGCTGTCACGCCGCAAGAGCGTGAGCCCGCATGACAGCACCGGCGCCAACCTGATCGTGCAGGTCAAGGGCAGCAAGGTGATGCGCGTGCTGCCGCTGGAGAACGAAGACGTCAACGAATGCTGGATCGCCGACCGCGACCGGTTCTCGTACGAGGCCCTCAACAGCGAAGACCGCCTCACCGCGCCGATGATCAAGCAGGGCGGCCAGTGGCAGACGGTGGACTGGACCACCGCGCTGAACTACGTGGTCGATGGCCTCAAGCGCGTGATCGCCGAGTTCGGCGTGCAGGGTGTGGGTGCGCTGGCCTCGGCCCACAGCACGGTGGAAGAACTGCACCTGCTGCAGAAGCTGGTACGCGGCCTGGGCAGCGACAACATCGACTTCCGCCTGCGCCATGCCGATTTCTCCGCGCCGCAAGGCGGTGCATCGGGCTCGCCGTCGGCTCGGTGGCTGGGCCGCCCGATCGCGTCGCTGTCCAAGCTGAACCAGGCCTTCGTGATCGGCTCCTTCCTGCGCAAGGACCATCCGCTGTTCGCCGCCCGCATCCGCCAGGCGGTGCGCCATGGCGGCAAGGTGCATAGCCTGAATGCGGTGCACGACGACTGGGCGATGAACGTCGCCACCCGCATCACCGCGGCGCCCAGCCAGTGGCTGGCGGCGCTGGCGGATGTGGCCGCGGCGGTGGGCTCGGCCAAGGGCGTGCAGCCGCCGCTGCCGGGCCAGGCCAACGACGCGGCCAAGGCGGTCGCGACCGCGCTGCTGTCGGGCGAGCACAAGGCCATCCTGCTCGGCAACGCCGCCGCGCAGCATCCGCAGGCCGCCGCGCTGCTGGCCGTGGCCAACTGGATCGGCGAGCAGACGGGTGCGACCGTGGGCTACCTCACCGAAGCCGCCAACACCGTGGGCGCGCAGCTGGTGGGCGCCATGCCGCGCCAAGGCGGCCTGAATGCCGGCCAGATGCTGTCGCAGCCGCTGAAAGCCTGCTTGCTGTTCAACGTGGAGCCGGTGCTCGATGCGGCCAACGCCGCGGCGGCGCAGACTGCCTTGGGCAACGCCGGCATGGTCGTCGCGTTCACTCCCTTCAAGAGCACCGCCGCCGACGTGGCCGACGTGATGTTGCCGATCTCGCCCTTCAGCGAGACCGCAGGCACCTTCGTCAACGCCGAGGGCCGCGTGCAGAGCTTCCACGGCGTGGTCAAGCCCTTGGGCGAAACCCGTCCGGGCTGGAAGGTGCTGCGCGTGCTCGGCAACCTGCTGGGCCTGCAAGGCTTCGAGCAGGAAACCGCCGACGAGGTGCGCGCCGAAGCGCTGGGCGACCTGTCCACCGTGGCGCAGCGCCTGAGCAATGCGGCGGCGATGCCTGATCCGGTGCGCTTCGTCGGCCAGGGCCTGGAGCGCATTGCCCAGGTGCCGATCTACCACACTGATCCGCTGGTGCGCCGCTCGGAGCCGCTGCAACTCACCGCCGACGCGCAAGCAGCGCCGTTCGCTGACCTGCCCGCCAGCTTGTGGCGGCAGTTGGGCCTGCAAGAGGGCGCGAAAGTGCGCGTGTCGCAAGGTGGTGCCAGCGCCGTGCTGCCGGCGCGCCTGGAGCCCACGCTGGCCGCCAACACGTTGCGCGTGCCAGCGGGCCACCCGGCCACCGCCACGCTGGGTGCGATGTTCGGTGACATCACCGTGGAGAAGGCCTGAACATGGTCGAGACCTTCCAACACTACGGCTCCGACTGGTTCGGCGGCGCCTGGCCGCTGCTGTGGAGCCTCGTGAAGATCGTGGCGGTGGTGGCGCCGCTGATGGTCTGCGTGGCCTACCTCACGCTGTGGGAGCGCAAGGCCATCGGCTGGACGCAGATCCGCCCGGGCCCCAACCGCGTGGGCCCCTATGGCCTGCTCACGCCCATCGCCGATGCGGTGAAGCTGATCTTCAAGGAGATCATCCGCCCCACCGCGGCGAACAAGGGCCTGTTCTTCCTCGGCCCCATCATGACCATCATGCCGGCGCTGGCCGCCTGGGCGGTGGTGCCCTTCGGGCCCGAGCGTGCGGTGTCGAACATCAACGCCGGCCTGCTGTTCCTGATGGCCATCACCTCGATGGAGGTGTACGGCGTCATCATCGCCGGCTGGGCCTCGAACTCGAAGTACGCCTTCCTGGGCGCTCTGCGCGCTTCGGCCCAGATGGTGAGCTACGAGATCGCGATGGGCTTCGCGCTGGTGGTCGTGCTCATGGTCACCGGCAGCCTGAACATGACCGACATCGTGCTGGTGCAGGCCAAGGGCTGGTTTGCCGAGCAGGGCTGGACCTTCCTGTCCTGGAACTGGCTGCCGCTGCTGCCCATCTTCCTCGTGTATTTCATCTCCGGCCTGGCCGAGACCAACCGCCACCCGTTCGACGTGGTGGAGGGCGAGTCCGAGATCGTCGCCGGCCACATGATCGAGTACTCGGGCATGGCGTTCGCGATGTTCTTCCTGGCCGAGTACGCCAACATGATCCTGGTGTCGGCGCTGGCCGTCACCATGTTCCTCGGCGGCTGGACCGCGCCGATCGGCTTTGCGGCCTTGGGGCTGCAAACGCCGCAGTGGATCGCCGATTCGATGTGGTTCTGGGACTGGTTCTGGCTGTTCGGCAAGACCTTCGTCGTCGTGACCCTGTTCCTCTGGGTGCGCTCGACCTTCCCGCGCTACCGCTATGACCAGATCATGCGCCTGGGCTGGAAGATCTTCATCCCGGTCACCCTGGTGTGGCTGCTGGTGGTGGGTCTGTGGATCCAGTCGCCGCTGAACATCTGGAAGTAGGACTTCATCATGTCTGCTGTTGCTTCCATCAAAGACTTCTTCCAGAGCTTCCTGCTCACGGAGCTGTTCAAGGGCATGGCCCTGACGGGCCGGCATTTCTTGTCCAAGAACATCACGATCCAGTTCCCGGAAGAAAAGACCCCGCTGTCGCCGCGCTTCCGCGGCCTGCATGCGCTGCGCCGCTATGAAAACGGCGAAGAGCGCTGCATCGCCTGCAAGCTGTGCGAGGCGGTGTGCCCTGCGCTGGCCATCACCATCGAGTCCGACATCCGGCCCGACGGTGCACGCAAGACCACGCGCTACGACATCGACCTGACCAAGTGCATCTTCTGCGGCTTCTGCGAAGAAAGCTGCCCGGTCGATTCGATCGTGGAAACCCACATCCTCGAGTACCACGGCGAAAAGCGCGGCGACCTGTACTTCACCAAGGACATGCTGCTGGCCGTGGGCGACCGCTACGAAAAAGAGATCGCGGCGGCCAAGGCGGCGGACGCCAAGTACCGGTAAGGCTGACATGACCACCCCCACGCTCACTTCGTTCGCTGCCCCCCGAGGGGGCTTCAGTGCCCTTCGGGCGGTCGGGCGGGCACTGCTATGAACACTACAACCGCCTTGTTCTATCTGTTCTCGGCCGTCCTGCTGTTCTCGTCGTTCCGCGTGATCACCGCGCGGTCCACGGTGCACTCGGCGTTGTTCCTGGTGCTCGCGTTCTTCAATGCGGCCTGCGTGTGGATGCTGCTGAAGGCCGAGTTCCTGGCGATCGCGCTGGTGCTGGTGTACGTGGGCGCGGTGATGGTGCTGTTCCTGTTCGTCGTGATGATGCTCGACATCAACACCGACGCCTTCCGCGAAGGGTTCTGGAAGCACTTTCCGATCGCCGGTTTCATCGGCGCGCTGATCGCGCTGGAAATGGCGCTGGTGCTGATGGGCGGCTTTCGCCTGGCGGATGCGCCGGCGCCCACGGCCGAAGTGCTGAAGATGGGCAACACCAAGGTGCTGGGCATCGAGATCTACACCAAGTATCTGTACCCGCTGCAGATCGCGGCGGTGCTGCTGCTGGTGGCCATCATCGCCGCGATTGCGCTGACGCTGCGTGCGCGCAAGGACTCGCGCTACCAAGACCCGTCGAAGCAGGTCAAGGTGAAGAAGGCCGACCGGCTGCGCGTGGTGAGCATGAAGCCCGAGGTCGAGGTGCCCGCCGCACCGTCCGCCGCGGCGGAGCCGAACGCTGGAGGCAAGGCCTGACCATGGGCACGATCACACTCGCACACTTCCTCACGCTGGGCGCGATCTTGTTCGCGCTGTCGGTGCTGGGCATCTTCCTCAACCGTCGCAACCTGATCGTGCTGCTGATGGCGATCGAGCTGATGCTGCTGGCGGTGAACCTGAACTTCGTGGCCTTTTCGCACTACCTGGATCCGGCCACGGCCGACCCCATGGCAGGCCAGGTGTTCGTGTTCTTCATCCTGACGGTGGCGGCGGCCGAATCGGCCATCGGCCTGGCGATCCTGGTGGTGCTGTTCCGCAACCGGGAGTCGATCGCGGTGGAAGAGCTGGATGCGCTGAAGGGCTGACAAGATGATGAACCCCCACGCTCACATTCGTTCGCTGCCCCCCGAGGGGGCCCAGGCCTCCCTTGGGGCGGCCCGGCGGGAGTCCTGACATGGCTTCCACACTCTCTCAGTCCACGCTGCTCGCGGTGCCGCTCGCGCCGCTGGCGGGCTCCATCGTCGCCGGCCTGTTCGGCAAGTGGGTGGGCCGCCGCGGCGCGCACGTGGTCACCATCCTGGGCGTGCTGATCTCCTTCATCCTCTCGGCGATGGTGCTCAAGAGCGTGGCCGCCGACGGCGCCCGCTTCAACGAGACGATCTACGAGTGGATGAACCTGGGCGGCTTCAAGATGGAAGTCGGCTTCCTGGTCGATGGCCTCACCGCGATGATGATGGTCGTGGTGACCTTCGTGTCGCTGATGGTGCACATCTACACCATCGGCTACATGGAAGAAGACCCGGGCTACCAGCGCTTCTTCTCGTACATCTCTCTGTTCACCTTCTCGATGTTGATGCTCGTGATGAGCAACAACTTCCTGCAGCTGTTCTTCGGCTGGGAGGCGGTGGGCCTGGTGTCCTACCTGCTGATCGGCTTCTGGTACAGGAAGCCGACCGCGATCTTCGCCAACCTGAAGGCCTTCCTGGTCAACCGGGTGGGCGACTTCGGCTTCATCCTGGGCATCGGCCTGATCGCGGCCTACGCCGGCACGCTGAGCTATGCCGACACGTTTGCCAAGGCGGGCGAGCTGGCCAAGCTGGGCTTCCCGGGCACCGAGTGGATGCTGGTCACGGTGATCTGCATCTGCCTGTTCATCGGCGCGATGGGCAAGAGCGCGCAGTTCCCGTTGCACGTGTGGCTGCCCGACTCGATGGAAGGCCCTACGCCGATCTCGGCGCTGATCCATGCCGCCACCATGGTGACGGCGGGCATCTTCATGGTGGCGCGCATGTCGCCGCTGTTCGAGCTGAGCGACACGGCGCTGAACTTCGTGATGGTCGTGGGCGCGATCACCGCGCTGTTCATGGGCTTCCTCGGCATCATCCAGAACGACATCAAGCGCGTGGTGGCGTATTCCACGCTGTCGCAGCTGGGCTACATGACGGTGGCGCTGGGTGCCTCGGCCTACTCCGTGGCGGTGTTCCACCTGATGACGCATGCCTTCTTCAAGGCGCTGCTGTTCCTGGCGGCCGGCTCGGTGATCATCGGCATGCACCACGACCAGGACATCCGCAACATGGGCGGCCTGCGCAAGCACATGCCCATCACCTGGATCACGTCGTTGATCGGCTCGCTGGCGCTGATCGGCACACCGCTGTTCGCAGGCTTCTACTCGAAGGACAGCATCATCGAGGCGGTGCACGAGAGCCACCTGTGGGCTACGCCGTTCGCCTACTTCGCGGTGATGGCGGGCGTGTTCGTCACGGCCTTCTACTCCTTCCGCATGTACTTCCTCGTCTTCCACGGCGAAGAGCGCTTCCACCACAAACCCTTCCCGCCCGACGACGAAGAAGTGCACGGCGAGGACCATGGCGACGTGCACCATCCGCACGAGTCACCCTGGGTGGTGACGGTGCCGCTGCTGCTGCTGGCCGTGCCCTCGCTGGTGATCGGCTACATGACGATCGGCCCGATGCTGTACGGCGATTTCTTCAAGGACGCGATCTTCGTCGATGCCGCCAGGCATCCGGGCATGAAGGAAATGGCCGAAGCCTTCCACGGCCCGGTGGCGATGGCGCTGCACGCCTTCAGCACGCCGGTGTTCTGGCTGGCGCTGGCCGGGGTGGTGGTGTCGTGGTGGTTCTACATGAAGCAGCCGAGCATCCCCGCCGCGATCGCGCGCACCTTCCGGCCGGTGTACACGCTGCTGGAGAACAAGTACTACATGGACTGGATCAACGAGCACGTGTTCGCGCCGGCGGCGCGGGCGGTGGGCCGTGGCCTCTGGAAGGGCGGCGACGTCGGCGTGATCGACGGCCTGATCAACGGTTCCGCGCGCGCGGTGGGCGGCATCGCCCAGGTGACGCGCTATTTCCAGACCGGCTACCTGTACTGGTACGCGCTCGTCATGATCCTCGGCGTGTTCGCGCTGATGACCTGGCAGCTGTGGCCTGACTTGAGCAGCCTCGCCGCGCGCCTCTCGGGCCGCTGAAACCGAAGAGGCGGAGAACAACACAATGGGTCTGTTGAGTGTTTCGATCTGGCTGCCGGTGCTTGCGGGCGGCCTGCTGCTCGCGCTGGGGCGCGAGGGCAACGAGAAAGCCGTGCGCTGGTTCGCGCTGTTCGCGGCCTTGCTTGGCTTCTTGGTCACGCTGCCGCTGATCACCGGCTTCGACAACGCTACGGCTGCGATGCAGTTCCAGGAAAAGATGCCCTGGATCGAGCGCTTCAACGTGAACTACCACCTGGGGGTCGATGGCCTGTCGGTGTGGTTCGTGCTGCTCACCGCGTTCATCACGGTGATCGTGGTCATCGCCGGCTGGGAGGTCATCACCGATCGCGCGCACCAGTACTACGGTGCCTTCCTGATCCTTTCGGGGCTGATGGTGGGGGTGTTCGCGGCGCTGGACGGGCTGCTGTTCTACGTGTTCTTCGAGGCCACGCTGATCCCGATGTACATCATCATCGGCGTGTGGGGCGGCCCGAAGCGGGTGTATGCGGCGTTCAAGTTCTTCCTGTACACGCTGCTCGGTTCGCTGCTGATGCTGATCGCGCTGCTCTACCTGTACTACAAGTCGGGTGGCAGCTTCGACATCCTCACCTGGCACAAGCTGCCCTTGTCGCTGGGTTCGCAGGTGGCATTGTTCTTCGCGTTCTTCGCCGCCTTCTCGGTGAAGGTGCCGATGTGGCCGGTGCACACCTGGCTGCCCGATGCGCACGTGGAGGCGCCCACCGGCGGCTCGGTGGTGCTGGCGGCCATCATGCTGAAGCTGGGGGCCTACGGCTTCCTGCGCTTCTCGCTGCCGATCGCGCCCGACGCGAGCCGCGAATACGCCTGGTTCATGATCGCGCTGAGCCTGATCGCCGTGGTGTACATCGGCCTGGTGGCCCTGGTGCAGCAGGACATGAAGAAGCTGGTGGCCTATTCGTCGATTGCCCACATGGGCTTCGTGACGCTGGGCTTCTTCATCTTCAACGAGCTGGGCATGTCGGGTGGCATCGTGCAGATGATCTCCCATGGGTTCGTCTCCGGCGCCATGTTCCTGGCGATCGGCGTGCTCTACGACCGCGTGCACTCGCGCGATATCTCCGCATACGGCGGTGTGGTGAACACCATGCCCAAGTTCGCCGCCTTCGCGCTGCTGTTCGCGATGGCCAACTGCGGCCTGCCGGGCACCGGCGGCTTCGTCGGCGAGTGGATGGTGATCTTGGGCACGGTGCAGGCCAACCTGGGCGCGCCGCATGCCAACTTCTGGCTGGCAGCGATTGCCGCCACCACGCTGATCTTCGGCGCTGCCTACACGCTGTGGATGTACAAGCGCGTGTATTTCGGCACCGTGGCCAACGACAACGTGCGCACGCTCAGCGACATCAATGCGCGCGAATTCCTGATGATGGCCTTGCTGGCGCTGGCCGTGCTGTGGATGGGCCTGTATCCCAAGCCTTTCACCGACGTGATGCACCAGTCGGTCACCGAGCTGCTGAAGCACGTGGCCGTCTCGAAGCTGCCGACCTAGGAAATGAAACCCCCAAGCTCACTCCGTTCGCTGCCCCCCGAGGGGGCGCTCAGTGCCCTTCGGGCGGCCGGGCGGGCACTGACACTATGAACTCGATGAACTGGCTGGTGATCAGCCCCGAGATCCTGCTGCTGATGGCGGCCTGCGCCGTGGCGCTGGTCGACCTGTTCGTGACCGACCCTCAGCGCCGGGCCACCTATTGGCTCACGCAGGTGTCGCTGGCCGGCGTGGCGCTGCTGCACCTGTCTCTACACGACAGCGGCGCCACCCTGTACGCGATGCAAGGCATGGTGGTGAGCGACCCGTTGGGGCACCTGCTGGCGGTGTTCTCCACCCTCGCGGTGATGGTCGCGCTGGCCTATGCGCAGCCGTACATCGCCGCGCGAGAGATGCTCAAGGGCGAGTTCTTCACCCTCTCGATGTTCTCGTTGCTGGGCATCTCGGTGATGATCGCGGCCAACAACTTCCTGGTGGTCTACCTGGGCCTGGAGCTGATGAGCCTGTCCACCTATGCGATGGTGGCGATGCGACGCGACCATGCGGTGTCCACCGAGGCGGCGATGAAGTACTTCGTGCTGGGTGCGCTGGCTTCGGGCTTCCTGCTCTACGGCCTGTCGATGATGTACGGCGCCACCGGCTCGCTGGAGATCCCCAAGGTGTTCGAGGCCATCGGCACCGGCACGCCCAACAAGCAGGTGCTGGTGTTCGGCGTGGTGTTCATCGTGGCGGGTCTGGGCTTCAAGATGGGTGCGGCACCGTTCCACATGTGGGTGCCGGACGTGTACCACGGCGCCCCCACCGCGGTGACACTGATGATCGCCGGTGCGCCCAAGATCGCCGCGTTCGCGATCACCATCCGCCTGCTGGTCGAGGGCATGATCGGCCTGGGCGAGGACTGGCAGCAGATGCTGATCGTGCTGGCGGTGGCCTCGCTGGTCATCGGCAACCTGGCCGCCATCGCGCAGAGCAACCTCAAGCGCATGCTGGCTTACTCCACGATCGGCCAGATGGGCTTCATGATCCTGGGCCTGACGCCCACGGTGGTGTCGGTGAACACGCTGTCGGCCGCCAACGGCTACAGCTCGTCGATGTTCTATCTGGTCACCTATGTGCTCACCACGCTGGGCACTTTCGGGCTGATCATGTACATGGCCCGTCGAGGCTTCGAGGCCGACGAGATCAACGACCTCTCGGGCCTGGCAAAGCGCAGCCCGTGGCTGGCGGGTGTGATGGCGGTGTTCATGTTCTCGCTGGCCGGCGTGCCGCCGACAGTGGGCTTCTATGCCAAGTTGGCAGTGCTGCAGGCCCTCGTGACCACCAACGTCATGGGCTACATCTGGCTCGCGGTGGTGGCGGTGCTGCTGTCGCTGATCGCGGCCTACTACTACCTGCGCATCGTGAAGGTCATGTACTTCGACGAGCCGGTCGAGACCCAGCCGGTGCAAGGCAGCGGGGGCGGTCTCACCGCCTTGCTGGCGCTCAACGGTGCGGCGGTGCTGGTGCTCGGGGTGCTGCCGGGCGGCCTGATGGCGGTGTGCCGCGACGCAGTGGTCAAGGCGTTGACCACCTGAGCGTGCGCCACCTTCGCAACGTTCTCCGATGAACCACGGGCCCGAAGTCTGGCTGGTGCTGCTGGTGGCCCTGGTGGCTGCCAACCTGCCGTTCGTCAGCCAGCGCGTGCTCATCGTGGGCCCCAGGCCGGCTCACAAGTCGTTTTGGTGGCGCCTGCTGGAACTGCTGTTGCTGGCTGGGCTGACGCTGGGTCTGGGCCTGTTGCTGGAGGCGCGCATCGGGCAGGTGCAGCCGCAGGGCTGGCAGTTCTATGCGGCCTTCGGCTGCCTGTTCGTCACCTTCGCCTTTCCCGGCTTCGTCTGGCGCCACCTGCGCCGCCGCCATGGCTGACGCCGACGACCACCTGAACGAAACGGTGCTGCGCACCGAGCAGCTGTTGCGCGGCGGATTCCTCGACGTGCGCAAGGACACGGTGCGCCTGCCCTCCGGTGACACCGCCACGCGTGAGTACATCGTGCACCCCGGTGCCGTGGCCGTGGTTCCGCTGCTGGACGACGGCCGCATCGTGATGGAGCGGCAGTACCGCTGCCCGCTGCGCCGCGTGTTCCTCGAGGTGCCGGCCGGCAAGATCGACCCCGGCGAGGACCACAAGGCCTGTGCCATCCGCGAACTGGCCGAGGAGACCGGCTACCGCGCGGCCGAGTGGGCCAAGGCCTGCGTGATGCACAACGCGATCGCCTACTCCACCGAGGGCATCGAGATCTGGTTCGCGCGCGGCCTCACGGCGGGGGAGCATTCGCGCGACCACGGCGAGCACATCGAGATCCTGCCCATGACGCAGGCGCAGCTGGAGGCGCTGGCCGCGCGCGGCCAGCTCACCGATGCCAAGACCCTGGTCGCGCTGATGTGGCTGGCACGCTGGCGTGCCGGCGATTGGCTCCTGCGGTGGGAGCCGGCCTGAAAATCGGCTTTGCAACGCCGATACCTGCATCATGAAGGTCCTGAACCTGCGCTGCTCCAACGGCCACGGCTTCGAGGGCTGGTTCGCCTCGGAGGAGGACTACCAGTCGCAGAATGGCCGCGGCCTGGTGGAATGCCCGCTGTGCGGCGACCGCATGATCAGCCGCCTGCCCAGTGCCCCCCGGCTGAACCTCTCCGGCGCCCGCGCGCCCGACGCCGCGCCGGCCGCGCCCCAAGCGGCCGAGGCGGCCGCGGTGCAAGCGCGGTGGCTGCAGGCCCTGCGCCAGGTGATCGCCAGCACCGAGGACGTCGGCGCGCGTTTTGCCGAAGAGGCGCGCCGCATCCACTACGGCGAAGCCGAGCGGCGCGGCATCCGCGGCCAGGCCTCGGCCGAGGATGCCAAGGCGCTCGTTGAAGAGGGCATCGAGGTCGCGGTGCTGCCCATGCCCGATGCATTGAAGGAGCCGCTGCAATAGCGCTCGTGCGCCGGCCCACGGCCGTGCGTAACACATCAGGCCACCTCCTGATCCCTTGATTAAGGGATTCCCCTGCCCATTGGCGTGAAAAATTCCCGGTATTGCGAGACGGGTTGTGAGGGCTTGACCGGGGTGGTCCCCGTTTTCGTTTCAGTTGGATACATTAGCGCCTGCTCTCTAGGCGGGCGCTCCAGCGCCGCCAACGGGCCATACAACGACAAGACACAGGGGGTGCGGGCGGCCGTCCTTTCGAGGACCGCGCTGCCTGGGGTGAAGCCCGTCGCGAGGCGGGTTGCAGCGTCAATCCCTGTCGAGCAAACCGCGGCCCGGTGCCGGGCCCGGCGGAAGTCGGCTGTGCCAAAGAGAGTCAGTCGTGGAAAGTGCCAGTGCCCTGGGACGGCGGGTTTCGCCGAGCCCCGTCTTGACGGCGGAGCCGCTTGAAGCCGCGGACCTGATCGTGGCCTATCTCGAGCAGATGGGCGTGGAGCATGTGTTCGGAGTGCCCGGCGGGGCGATCGAGCCGCTGTACAACGCGCTGGCGCGCAGCGCCCGGCGGGGCGGACCCACGGCGGTGGTGGCGCGGCACGAGGCCGGAGCGGCCTTCATGGCGGATGGCTACGCCCGCGAAACCGGGCGCATCGGCGTGTGCATCGCCACCTCGGGGCCTGGAGCCACGAACCTGATCACCGGCGTGGCCTGCGCCTTCGACAACCGCATCCCGATGCTCGTGGTCACCGGGCA
Source organism: Pseudomonadota bacterium (assembly GCA_040758375.1). Lineage (GTDB taxonomy): Bacteria > Pseudomonadota > Gammaproteobacteria > Burkholderiales > Burkholderiaceae_C > CAMLIZ01. Next base: position 2,435 of record JBFLWE010000041.1, on the reverse strand, counting down.
GCCGCCGATCCATTCCTTCGGCAAGCGGGCGCTGCAGGAGTCGAGCTGCACCGGCATCAACACCGTGGCGATGTTCCGCCACTGCACACGCTACAACTCGCTGGTGTCGCACCCCGACCAGCTGCGCATCAAGCTGTTCAACGCGCTGATGCATGCCAACCGGGCGCCCAACGGGCCAAGCCATTTGTCGATTCCGGTGGACATTCTGCGCAGTCCGCTCCTGACGCCGCCGGAGCCGGGCGACGCCGCCACGCTGCTGCGTGCCGCCCCTGCGCTGGTGGACCTGGATGCGCTGAACCAGCTGTTGCAGGCCTTGCTGAACGCATCGCGCCCGGTGTTCCTCATCGGCGACGGCTGCGGCGAGGCCAGCGGCGCCATCCTCAAGCTGGCCCACCTGACCGGTGCGCTGTTCGTGACCACGCCCGACGGCAAAGGCTTCGTCAATCCCTGCCACCCGGCCTACCGCGGCGTGTTCGGTTTCGGCGGCCACGCCAGCGCCGACGCCTTGATGCGCAGCGAGCCCGACCTCGTGGTGGCCTTCGGCACGGGCTTTGGCGAATTCAGCAGCGGCGGCTGGTCGCAGAACGTGCTCAACGGACGACTGGTGCACGTGGACAGCTGCGACGAGAACCTGATGCGCTCGCCGATGGCGCGCCTGCATGTGCGAGGCCGCATCCTGTCGGTGGTGGAGCAACTGGTCGACCGCCTGCAGGGCCGTGGCGCGAGCAATGTGTTTCCTTTCCGTGACCGCAAGACCGAGCAGGCCCAGGTGCAGGCCATGCTGTCGGAGCCGGACAAGTTCGAAAGCGATGCAACGCCGATCAAGCCGCAGCGGCTGATGAACCTGCTGTCGCAGAAGTGTCCGCCGCACACGCGTTTCGTCGCCGACGCCGGCAACAGCGCTGCCTGGGCGGTGCACTACCTGCAGGCGCGCGACCGGCGCGCGGCGCGCGGGTCGGGCCAGGTCGAGCCCACGCCGGAGCGGCGCAGCGGACGGGCGAGCTGGCTGCGCGTGACCATGGATTTCGCCCCGATGGGCTGGGCCATCGGGGCGGCGATCGGCATCGCGAGTGGCAACCGCCGCTGCCCGGTGGTGTGCATCACCGGCGACGGCAGCTACCTGATGAACGGCCAGGAGATCACCGTGGCGGCCGACCTCGGCTTGCCGGTGCTGTTCGTGGTGCTCAACGACGGCGCGCTGGGCATGGTCAAGCACGGCCAGCGGCTGGCCGGCGCCGAGCCGATCGGCTTTCAGCTGCCGGCGGTGGACTACTGCGCGCTGGCGCAGGCGATGGGCATCCCGGGCCACGTGATCCGTTCGCCGCAGGACCTGGCGGCGCTGGACTTCGACGCCGTTCTGTCGCGCGAAGGGCCGACGATGCTCGACGTGCGCATCGACGCCGATGAAGTGCCGCCGATGAACGTGCGCATGAAAACGCTGGGGACGGCGAAGTGAGCCCGCCGCCTGCGCAAGACCGCATCCGCACGCGCATCTGGAGCGAGGAGCCCGAGGCCGACGACGATTTCTCCACGCGCGTCGCCTACTGCCGCGGCTATGACGTGTATGGCGAACTGGTCGGGCAGGCGCGCTGGGTGGAGATGCTGGTGCTCCTGCTGCGCGGCGAGGCGCCTTCGGACCGCGAAGCCGGGCTGCTGGAGGCGCTGGCCGTGGCGCTGGCCAATGCGGGCCCGCGCCACCCGGCCACACATGCGGCCATGTGCGCAGGTGCGGGCGGCTCCACGGCAGCGGCCGCGCTGATGGCGGCGCTGGCCGTGGACGCGGGCCAGCACGCGGGCGCGCGCGAGGTCTGGCAGGCGATGCGGCGCTGGGCGGCTTGCGGCACGCAGCGCGATCGCTGGGAGGCGGCGCTGGCCGCGGCAGATCCCGAGCCGCCGGCGGCGATCTGGCCGCACACCGCGCATGTCGCGGGTTTCGAGCCCTACCGCGCGCAGGCCTGCCTGGCCGTGCGCCAACTGCTGGGCGTGCTGGCCGAGCTGAGCCCGGGGCCCTGTCTGCCGTGGTTGCGCCGCGAGCGCGAGTCGCTGGAGTGCGCTGCTGCGCGCGGCGTGGCATTCAGCGGCGTGGTCGCCGCGGCCTTGTGCGACCTCGGTTTCACACCCGACCAGGGCGAGATGCTGTACCTGCTGCTGCGCCTGCCTGGTGCCGCCGCCCATGCACTGGAGCAGCGCGAGTATGGCTTCAAGGACTTTCCGTTCTTCTCTCTCGAACTGGAAGACGATCCCCAGGGAGCGCCGGCATGAAAGGACCGGCACCGCTGCAGCAGTCGGCCGGCACGCTGAAGACGCGCATGGGACAGGCCTTCGTCGGCAACCGTGCCGTGTTCCGAGGGCACGACCTGCACGCCGAGATGCACGATGCCGACTGGATGGACTTGTTCATCTTCGGCATCACCGGGCGCCGCTTCGCGGCGCCC
>JBFLWE010000040.1:0-48742 GCA_040758375.1 Pseudomonadota bacterium | reverse complement strand
GACCAGGTGTTCTGGTCGCCGGCAGACTGGGCGTGGACGGGCGGGCTGTGGGACGCGCTGATGCCCACGCTGTACTTCGGCCGCACGATCGTGGCCTACCAGGGCCGCTTCGCGCCGGAAAAGGCCTTCGAGCTGATGCAGCGCCACCGCGTCACGCACACCTTCCTCTTCCCCACCGCGCTGAAGGCGATGATGAAGGCCGTGCCGCATCCGCGCCAGCGCTACGACCTGAAGCTGGGCGCCATCATGAGCGCCGGCGAGGCGGTGGGCGACGCGGTGTTCGCCTACGGCCAGCAGGAGCTGGGCATCACGATCAACGAGATGTTCGGCCAGACCGAGATCAACTACGTGGTGGGCAACTGCGCGCTGCACTGGCCGGCGCGGCCGGGCAGCATGGGCCGCGCCTACCCGGGCCATCGCGTCGCGGTGATCGACGACGAGGGCCGCGAGTGCCCGCGCGGCACGCCGGGCGACGTGGCCGTGCACCGGCGCGACATCCAGGGCCATCCGGACCCGGTGTTCTTCCTCGGCTACTGGCAGAACCCCGATGCCACGCGCGCCAAGTTCACCGGCGACCCCGCCAACTCGTGGTGCCGCACCGGCGACACCGCGGTGATGGACGAAGACGGCTACCTCTGGTACCAGGGCCGCAGCGACGACGTGTTCAAGGCCGCCGGCTACCGCATCGGCCCGAGCGAGATCGAGAACTGCCTGGTCAAGCACGCGGCGGTGGCCAACGCGGCCGTGGTGCCCAAGCCGGACGCCGAGCGTGGCGCTGTGGTCAAGGCCTACGTGGTGCTGGCGCCGGGCTTCGAGGGCACGCCGGCGCTGGTGGAGCAGCTGCAGCAGCACGTGCGCGGCAAGCTCGCGCCCTACGAGTACCCGAAGGAGATCGAGTTCATCGATGCGCTGCCGATGACCACCACCGGCAAGGTGCAGCGCCGGGTGCTGCGCCTGCGCGAAGAGGAGCGCGCGCGCCGCCCGCGAACTGCGTGAAGCTGTCCGCACTTTCAGGGAACACACCGACTTTTTGGGCCGGAGCGGGCGGCGACACTTCCGGGCATTGATGAAGCCGCTTTCCGCTTCCACCGTGCAGTCGCCGGCCGCCGATGCGTTGCCCGGCGGTCTGTGGTCTTCCAGCGGCACGCGGCCCGCGCCGCAGGCGGCCTTGCCGGACCGGCCGGCGCTCGCCCTGCCGGCCGGGGGCGGCCAGCCCGCGGCCCTGTCCGCCCATTTCCACGGCATCGGCCGGCGCCTGCTGCTGGCCATCCTGTTGTTCAGCTCGGCCGTCACCCTGGTGCTGACCGCGCTGCAGCTCTATCTCGACTACGACCGCGACCTCAACACGCTGCAGGCGCGCGTGCGCGAGATCACCAGCGGCTATCACGACAGCCTGGCGCGCAGCCTGTGGAATGTGGACGCCGAACAGATCCGCGTGCAGCTCGAAGGCATCATGCGCCTGCCCGACCTGCGCTCGGCCAGCGTGGTGGAAAACCCGGCGCCGGGCGTGAAGGCGCCGCTGCAGGTGAGCCTGGGGCACTCGGGCAGCGGCAACGCCATGGTGTGGAAGGTGCCGCTGGTCTACACCGACCGCAGCGGCCCGCGCACGCTGGGCGTGCTGACGCTGGAGGCCACGCTGGACGAGGTGTACCGGCGCCTGCGCGACAAGACGCTGGTGATCCTGGTCACGCAGGCGATCAAGACCTTCGTCGTCTCGATGTTCATCCTGTTCATCGTGCACCAGCTGATCACGCGCCACCTGGTCGCGCTGGCCGGCCACCTGGATGCGATGGACCCGCACCGCGGCTTCACACGGCTGGCGCTCAGGCGGCGCAGCCGGGGTGCCCGCCAGGACGAGCTCGACCGCGTGGTCGGCGCCTTCAACGGCATGGTGGGCCAGCTCGAGCGCAGCTACGACGATCTGCGCGAGGTGAACCTGGCGCTGCAGCGCGACATCACTGCACGCCGCAGCGCCGAGGCGGAGGCGGCGCGCCTGGCCTTCCACGATGCGCTGACCGACCTGCCCAACCGCCGCTCGCTGCTCGACAAGCTGCATCAGGAGTCCACCATGGCGGCCCGGCTCGACCGCCACGGCGCGCTGCTGTTCGTGGGCCTCGACCACTTCAAGCAGCTCAACGACGCGCTGGGCCATGCAATGGGCGATGCGCTGCTGGTCGAGGTGGCGCGCCGGCTGCAGCGCGTGCTGCGCCGCACCGACCTGGTGGCGCGCCTGGGCGGCGACGAGTTCGCCGTGCTGCTGCTGGGCCTGGGCCGCGATGCCGACACGGCCGCGCGTGCCGCACTGGAAATGACCGACAAGCTGCGCTCGGCGCTGCGCGCGCCCTATGAGCTGGAAGGCCAGCGCCTGCACGTCACTGCCAGCATCGGCATCGCGCTGCTGCCGGCCGATGCTGCCGAGGCCGAGGCGCTGATGCGCCATGCCGACACGGCCTTGCACCATGCCAAGAGCGACGGCCGCGATTCGGTTCACTTCTTCCAGCCCGCCATGCATTCGGCGGTGCTCACCCAGCACGAACTCGAAAACGACCTTCGCCAGGCGTTGGTGGAGCAACAGCTGTCGCTGGCGTTCCAGCCGCTGGTCAACAGCGACGGCCGCCTCGTCGGAACGGAAGCCTTGCTGCGCTGGCGGCACCCGCGGCGTGGCGACGTGCCGCCCAATGACTTCATTCCGGTGGCGGAGGCCTCCAACCTGATCATCGACGTGGGCGACTGGGTGCTGGCGGCAGCGGCGCGCCAGCTGAGGCAGTGGCAGGAGCAGGCGCCGGACCGCGATTTCCACCTCTCGGTGAACATCAGCCCGCGCCAGTTCCAGCAGCATGACTTCGACCAGCGCGTGCGCCGCATCGTCGAAGGCGCGGGCGCCGACCCGCGGCGCCTGGTGCTCGAGATCACCGAAGGCGTGCTGGTGCGCGACAGCGCGGCCGCGGCCGCCAAGATGCAGGCCTTGCGCCAGATGGGCGTGCGCATCTTCATCGACGACTTCGGCACCGGCTACTCGTCGCTGGCCTACCTGAAGCGCCTGCCGGTCGACGGCCTGAAGATCGACCAGTCCTTCGTGCGCGACCTGGTCAGCGACCCCAACGACGCGGCCATCGTCGAGACCGTGCTGGCGGTCGCCCAGCGCTTCGAGCTCCAGGTGGTGGCCGAAGGCGTGGAAACGGCCGAGCAGCTGGTGTACCTGGAGGCGCACCGCTGCCGCTACTTCCAGGGCTTCTACTTCAGCCGGCCGCTGCCTGCGGCCGACTTCAACCGGCAATACCTCGTACCGGCCGGCGTGTAGCCCCGCGCGGCTACCTGCGGCATTTGCCGCGCGCCTCGGCGGCCAGCCAGAAGGGCAGGCTGAGCAGGCCCATGCCGCCGCCCAGGTACTCGCCCTTCAGGCAGTCGCCATGCGCGGCCTTGGCGATGTCTTGTCCCAGGCGCTGCTCGGGCCGCAGCGCCGCGCGCTGCTGCGACGCACTGGCCGCGCGCTCGGCCATCGACGGGGCGCGAGCGGCCTCGCGGATCGCCTGCTGGGTGGCGAGAGTGTCCAGCAGCGACGGCTGAGGGCCGGGCGCGTGGGTGGCTGCCGGCGCGTCGGGCGCCTCGGCCACGGCTGGCCGCGCAGCAGCAGCGCCACCAGCGCGACGTGCACAGCCACCGCGAGCACCAGCGCGACGGCGGCGCTACGGCGCGCCGCCGACATCGGCCGCCTCGTCGCCGGTGCGGTACTCGAGCAGGTCGCCCGGTTGGCACTGCAGCACCTCGCAGATGCGCGCCAGCGTGTCGAAGCGCACGCCGCGCACCTTGCCCGACTTCAGCAGCGAGATGTTCTGCTCGGTGATGCCCACGCGCTCGGCCAGCTCGCGCGAGCGCATCTTGCGTCGCGCGAGCATGACGTCGAGGTTCACCACGATCGGCATCAGACGAATTCCGCGTTTTCCTCGGCCACCCGCACTGCCTCGGACATCACCGCCGCAATGGCCAGCAGCACCGCGGCCAGCAGCAGGCGGAAGTAGTCGTCCGAGCTGAAGCTGAGCACCAGCTGCCGCTGCCCTGGCGGGTTGCCCCAGGTCAGCGCCAGCATGCTGAGCGTGCGCGTCAGCGGCGCCAGCACGGCCAGGCCCATCACGCCCAGCGCAAAGCGCCTGAGATGCCGCACTGCGTGGCGGCTGAAGACACGGCCCTTGCCGTACTCGCCGAAAAGACGCCACAGCTGCCAGAGCAGGAAGAACCCCAGCAGCACGGCGGGCAGGCCGGCCAGGCCGTTCCACCACAGCGCGCGCTCGTCCAGCGTCAAGGGGGCTGCGCGGCCCACGGCCGATTGAGCCGCTTCGCGCACCCGCTCGGGGGAACTCCAGAGCCAGAAGGGCACCGTGGCCAGCGCCAGGGCACCCAGCAGCACCAGCGAGCGCACCACGGCGCCCAGGCGGCGCAGGGTGGCAGACGAGACCGGCGGCAGGTTGTTCATCACTGGGTATTGTCAAGTGAATAAAAATTAATGTAAAACGATAAAAAATGAACGTCAACAAGTCAATGAGTCCCCGTCTTGCCGTCGCCCTGGTGCTGCTGCTGTCGGTCGTGCTGATGCTCAGCGGCTGCAGCCAGATCCCGCTCACCTCGTTGTGGAAACTGCGCAAGTTCGACTTCGAGCGCTTCGACCCTGCGCAGCTGCGCGTGGCGGTGCTGCTGCCGCCTGGCCTGCAGTTTCCGCCCGAGGCGCTGTTCATCGAGGTCCAGCTCACCCGCGGCGCCACCGGCGAGGTGGTGCGCGAGCGGTGGCCCATGCGGTCGGGGGCACGCTTGCAGCCTGGCGAGCAGTGGCCGGCCGACATGCCGCCGGCCGGCCAGCGGGTGATGCTGCGGCTCGATGAGCAGGTGCAGGCCCGCATCGCCGCCCTGCGCCAGCGCGCCGCCCTGTGGAAGGTGGCCGATGGCGCTGGACACAAGGAGAACCAGATGGAGCTGAGCGTGAAGCCCGCGCTGTGCACCAGCGCCGCGACGCCCCAAGCGCAGCCCGGTCAGGGCGCGGCCAGCGTCTGGCTGCGCTGGAGCGACGACCCCGGCTACGTGGTGCTGATCGAGGGCCAGCGGCTACACCGGCTCTGGCCCGAGCTGCCCGATCCGTTGCCGGACTGTCTGCCTGCCTGAGCCCACCGCCCGCAGCCTCCGGCACACTGGCGGCCATGGTCAGGAAGCATGTCCACGTGAGCGAAACGCCTGCCACCCAGTGGCTGCGCCGGCACGGCGTGAACTTCACCGAGCACGTGTACGACTACGTCGAACACGGCGGCACCGCGGAGTCGTCGCGCCAGCTCGGCGTGCCCGAGCACGAAGTGGTGAAGACGCTGGTGATGCAGGACGACAAGGCGCAGCCGCTGATCGTGCTGATGCACGGCGACCGGCAGGTGAGCACCAAGAACCTCGCGCGCGCCATCGGCGCCAAGAGCGTTGAGCCCTGCAAGCCCGAGGTGGCGCAGCGCCACAGCGGCTACCTGGTGGGCGGCACCTCGCCGTTTGGCACCCGGCGTGCGATGCCGGTGTATGTGGAAGCCAGCATCCTGGCCCTGCCGCGCATCTGCATCAACGGCGGCCGCCGGGGGTTTCTGGTGGGCCTGGCGCCGCAGGTGCTGACCGAGCTGCTGGGCGCCAGGCCGGTGCAGTGCGCGCTGGCGGGCTGACTGGCACAGAGGTATGCGGCTTGCCTGCAAGCCTGAGGGTAGCCCCTGACCCTGGAGACCTCCCATGTCGTCGCTGTCCCGAGCCGATCTGCAACGCCTGCAACAGCAATTGAGCGAGCGCGAGGCGGCCTTGCGTGCCGAGGTGAAGGGGGTGCGCGACGAGCAGGCCGACACCCCCAGCCAGCAGGCGCGCAACCAGAATGAAGACTTCGGCGAACAGGGCGAGGAACGCATCCGCAGCGCGGTGCGTTACGCGGAGCAGGAGCGCGACATCGAGGAGCTGCGCGAGATCGAGGCCGCACGCGAGCGCATCGAAGACGGCAGCTACGGCGCCTGCACCGACTGCGGCAAGGACATCCCGCTGCAGCGCCTGCAGGCGCAGCCGACGGCCCGCCGCTGCATCGCGTGCCAGGAGCTGTACGAACGCAGCCACCCGCCTGCGCCGCGCTATTCGGCCGGCCTGTAGCGCCTCCATAGCGCCACCGTGGCGGCCTGGCTTTGCCGCTGGCCGCAGGGCCGCCGGCGCTGAAGGGCGCCGTGCCGCGCCGCCCCGGCTGCATGCCTGAGCGAACTTTACGCAACGCGGGCTTGCGCGCGGGCATCGAATGGACATATATTCCATTTTCAGAAATGGACAAATATTCCATGAACGATCGGAGCCCCGGCATTCCCGGCGCGGCGGCGTCCACCGACACCCGCGCCCGCATCGCGTTGCGCACGGCGCTGGCGCTGCTGGTGCCGCTGGCGCGCTGGCTGGTGCGCAACGGCGTCACCTATGCGAGCTTCGCGCCGGCGCTGAAAACGGTGTTCGTCGAGGCGGCGCGGCGCGAGCTCGCGTCGCACGACGGCAAGGTCACCGACTCCGCGCTCAGCGTGCTGTCGGGCGTGCACCGGCGCGACATCCGTGAAATGGGCGCGGCGGTTCCCTCGGCCGCGCAGCCCAAGGCGCCCTCGGTGGCTTCGCAGGTGTTCACGCGCTGGCTCACCGACGCCGCGCTGCGCGGTGCCGACGATCAGCCCAGGCCCATTCCCAAGACCGGCGAGGGCATGTCGTTCGACACGCTCGCGCGCCAGGTCTGCAGCGACGTGCACCCACGCACGCTGCTGGCCGAGATGGAGCGCCTGGGGCTGGTGGCGGTGGACGGCGACACCGTGCGCCCGCAAGGGCAGGCCTTCGTGCCGCAGGAGGGCTTCGAGGAGATGGCCGAGCTGTTCTCGGCCAACGTGTCCGACCATCTTGCGGCCGCGGTGCACAACCTCAACGGCGCGTCTCCCAGATTCCTGGAGCAAAGCCTGTTCGGCAGCGGCCTGTCGGTGCAGTCCACCCAGGCGCTCGGCGCCAGCGCACGCAAGCTCTGGAAAGACGCCTTCCGCCAGATGGCCGCCGAAGCCGGCGCCTGCCTCAAGCGCGACGCCAAGCAACACGACACGCCGATGCGCATGCGCTTCGGCGTGTACTTCTACGCCGAGCCCAAGGACGCGCCGCCTCCGGTGCGCGTCCAGCGCTCGCGCACCCCGACCAAGTCAACGCCCGGGAGCACCCGATGAACCTGAAGAACCTCACCTCGCGCTGGCTGCTGGCTGCGGCGAGCATCCTCTCGCTGCTGTCGGCCTGCGGCGGCGGCGACGGCCTGGGCTCCGGCGGCACCGGCGCGGCCCATGACAGCTTCGCCACCGGCACGGTCGATGGCTTCGGCAGCGTCTACATCGCCGGCGAGCGCTGCGACCATGTCGGCGCGCGCATCGGCTGGGACACGGTGGCCGGCGGCCCCGAGCAGCCGGCCAGCCCCGAGCTCAAGCTCGGCCAGCGCGTCGAGGTGGACCTCGACGCCGACAGCGCGGCGTGCCGGATCCTCGCCGCGCGCATCGCGCCCGAACTCATCGGTATCGTCGAAACCACGTCGCCGCTGGTGGTGGCCGGTGCGCAGGTGCTCGTCAACGACGACCCGGCGGTGGGCCCGGTCACGGTGTTCGAGGGTTATGCCGGCGCCGCCGACATCGCGGCAGGCGACCGCGTCGAGGTGCACGGCAAGGCCGTGGCGGTGAGCGGCGGCGTTGCGATCCGCGCCACGCGCATCGAGCGCAAGCCCGCCACCGAGACCTGGGTGCGCGTGGCCGGCGTGGTCAGCAACCTGGACGCGGGAGCGGGCCGCTTCAGCCTCGGTGGCCTGACGGTGCACTATGGCGCCGGCACCACGGTCTGGCCCACCGGCTTCGTGCTGCGCGATGGCCTGACGATCGCGATGTGGAGCACGGGCGCGGTGGATGCCAACCGCGAGGTGCAGGCACGCTTCATCCGCGTGCTGCACCGCCAGTTCGCCGACCAGCAGAAGCTGCGCGTGCAGGGCCCCGTGAGCGGCTGCAACGGCGCCAACCCCTGCACCCAGCCGGTGATCGACGGCATCCAGATCGAGATCAACGACGCCACCGTGTTCACCGCGGGCTCCCGCTCCGAGGTGGCCGACGGCCGCACGCTGCACGTGCGCGGCAGCTTCGACGCGGCCAGCGGCAAGCTGGTGGCGCGCGCGGTGGCGGTGCGCCGCCAGGCCGACGGGCTGGTCACCCTGACCGGCAGCGTGAGCGATTTCGCCAGCGACGGCAGCAGCACCTTCTTCCGCGTGCGCGGCGTGCCGGTGACCACCGACGCCAACACCAGCTTCGAAGCCGGCTGCACGGTCACCGACGACAGGATCGTCGCGGTGGCGGGGCACATCGCGGGTGCCTCGGTGCTGGCCACGCGCATCGCCTGCCCCTCGCTGGCGGTGGGCACGGTGGTCGACGCCTATGGCCAGGTCAGCGACTTCGACGGCGCGGCGCGCAGCTTCCGCATCACCGGCCGTGCGCTGTTCGGCCTGGCCACGCTGACGTGGGACGACAACACCGTGTTCAGCAACGGGGCCACGCCGCAAACGCTGGCCAACGGCAACCACGTGGCGGTGCGCGGTGTCTACCAGGGCAACGGTCGGTTCCTGCTGCTGCGCGTGGTGCTCGACGACACACCGCCCGCCTCGCCCACCGGTGGCATGGTGTTCAGCGCGCTCGGCATCGCGCACCACGTGTCCGCCGGCTCGATGTGGGTGAACCTGGTGCCCATGGCCGTCACGCCGGCGAGCGACGTGAGGGCCGGCGTGGTCAACGGCGCGCTGGTGCGCGCCTGGTTCTACCGCGACGCGCCGAATGCGCGCTGGGTGGTGCTGTACGCCCATCCGGTGAGCTGGTAGCGGGAAGGCGCTGCGCGCTAGTCGTTCCCCAGATGCTTGTGCAACCGGTTCAGGAACAGCTTCACCCCCGCCACCACCGGCACCACGGCCAGCCCGACCACCAGCTCGGGCTGGATCTGCAGCCCCTTGAGCGCCGGCACGTCCTTGGCGGCCTTGGCCATGTAGCCCACCAGGCCCAGCAGGTAGTAGCTGATCGCCACCACCGACAGGCCTTCCACCGTCTGCTGCAGCCGCAGCTGCAGCTTCTGCCGGTGCGCCAGTGCCTGGAACAGCTGCTGGTTGTTGGCCTCGCGGTGCATTTCCACGCGCACGCGCGCCAGGCTCACGGCGCGGTTGATGCGGTCGGCCACGTCGGTCAGCCGCGCGTCGGTGCTTTCGCAGAAGGCCATGGCCGGCGCGAAGCGGCGTGCCAGAAAACCCGAGAGGGTCTGCATGCCCTCCAGTCGCGTCTCGCGCAGGTCGGCCAGGCGCCGCTGCACGATCTGGTGGTAGGCCCGCGTGGCGCTGAAGCGGTAGCGCGTGCGCGCCGCGCTGTGCTCCACCTCGGCGGCCAGGCGGGTGAGCGTGTCGAAGGCCCGGCTGTCGTCGTGTGCCGCGTCGTTGGCCATCGCGTCCACCGTCTGCTGCAGCGTGCGCTCCAGGTCGGCCAGCGACTGCGCCTCGCGCTGCGCCACCGGAAAGCCCAGCATCGCCAGCATGCGGTAGGCCTCGATCTCGCACAGACGCTGCGCCTCGCGCGCGGCCTGGTCGGGCGGCAGGCCGAAGTCGAGCAGCGCGATGCGCGTGAAGCCGTCGTCGCGCACGCGCAGATCGGTCAGCACAGCGGCCTTGCCGTCGCCGATCCATGAGCCCAGCAGCGGGGCGCTGTCGTCGCCCTGGCTGCCGCCGAGCCGCGAAGACAGCATCGCCCGGCTGCGCGGCAGCAGGTCTTCGTCCTGGCAGCGCAGCAGCACCAGGTGCGTGGCCGCCAGCATGTGGCCGCAGCCCGGACCGGCCTGCAGCGCGGCCGCAAAGGCCGGCGGCAGCGCATCGAGTGCGCGCGCATCGTGCAGCATCGGCTGCAGCACGCCGTCGTCACAGTGTTCGCCCGGATCGGGCAGCGGGCAGTTGGCCTGCCAGCTGACGAACTCGCCGTGGCGCTCGTATTTCAGCGCGAAGGCCGGGGTCTGCAGCAGGTGATGGCGGGTGCCGGGCTGCGGGGCGGCGCCGCCGCAGGCCGCGCAGGCGGCAGCCAGCGCCGCCTCGGCCACCGCGGGGTCCATGCCCCAGTGCACCCAGTACGACACCACGCCCGGCCGCCGCACCGGCAGGGCCGGGCGCGCGTGCAGCTCGTCGTGCAGTTCGAGGTGGGTGCGTTCGGGCCAGCGCGCGGTGCCGGCCGGTGCGGGGTGGGTGTCGGAGGCGGTGGCGACCATGGGGCCGGGCAGCTTACCACCGGGGCCGGGGCGGCCCGGCGCGTAAACTCCGCGGCTTCATACGCGAACAAGGACCGCAAAAGCTCATGAGCACCGACCTACAGCAGTGGCTATGGGGGGTGGGCGCGCTGGTTGCGGCCTACCTGGTGGGCTCGCTGTCGTTCGCGGTCATCGTCAGCCGGCTGATGGGGCTGGCCGATCCGCGCAGCTACGGCTCCAAGAATCCGGGCGCCACCAACGTGCTGCGCTCGGGCAACCGCAAGGCGGCCGTGCTGACGCTGCTGTTCGACGCGCTCAAGGGTTATGTGCCGGTGGCGCTGGCGGTGTGGTTCGGGCCGCGCGTGGGCATCGGCGAGTCGCTGGCGGCCTTCATCGGGCTGGCGGCGTTCCTGGGTCACCTGTGGCCGGTGTTTTTCAGGTTCCAGGGCGGCAAGGGCGTGGCCACGGCCGCCGGCGTGCTGCTCGGGCTGAACCTGCCCTTGGGCGGCCTGGTGCTGATGACCTGGCTGGTGGTGGCCTATCTCTCGCGCTATTCGTCGCTGGCGGCCATCGTGGCGGCGCTCGTCGCGCCGCTGTACGACCTGTTGCTGTGGGACGGCGGCACGCCGGCCATTGCCATCATCGTCATGAGCCTGCTGCTGATCTGGCGCCACTTCGGCAACATCCAGAAGCTGATCGCGGGCACCGAATCGAAGATCGGGCAGAAGCCGGGCGGCGGCACCACGCTGCCGATGCACCCGTCGGCCCATCACCATTCTCATCATCACAAGCGAAAAGGAGCGAAGTAAATGGTTCAGCGGTTCGACGTGGGTCCGCGCATGTCGGAGATGGTGGTGCACAACGGCACCGCCTACCTGGCCGGCCAGGTGGCGGTGGACGGCCCGGCCGACGTCAAGGGCCAGACCGAGGCCGTGCTGGGCGCGATCGACGCGCTGCTGGCGCGCGCAGGCACCGACAAGTCGAAGATCCTGATGGCGCAGATCTTCCTGGCCGATCTGGCCGACTTCCCGGCCATGAACGAGGTGTGGGATGCCTGGGTGCCCCAGGGCAACACCCCGGCGCGCGCCACGGTACAGGCCAAGCTGGCCAGGCCGGAGTGGAAAATCGAGATCGTGGTCACCGCCGCGGTCTGAGGTTCACGATGAAAAGCTCGCGTCGCTCCTTGTTCTCGCTGGTGCTGCTGGTGCTCGTGGTGAGCGCGGGCGTGCAGTGGTGGCATGGCGCGCGCGAGGCGCGGCTGGGCGAGACGCTGGCCGCACGCGTGGGCCCGGGCGACATCCACCTGCTCACGTCCGACACCTGCGACATCTGCACCTTCGCGCGCCATTGGCTCAGGCAGCACCGCGTGCCGTTCACCGAGTGCTCGATCGAGCGCGACGCGCAATGCGCGCGCGACTACCAGGCCACCCGTTCGCCGGGCACGCCGGTGGTGCTGGTGCGCGGCAAGCCGCAGGTGGGCTTCGACCCCGAGCGCTTGCTCGCGGCCCTGGGCTGATACCGGGCTTCAGTCTTGCGCTGAAAGCCCGAGCCGCAGCGGGTCGCCGCGGCCCAGCCGCCCGATGCGCGGCTCGTCGCCGGTGAGGTCGACCACCGTGGTGGGCTCCATCGGGCAGGCGTCGGCCGCGATCACCGCCTGCACCTGCTTCTGCAGGCGCTCGCGGATCTCGTGCGGGTCGTTCAGCGGATCGGCCTCGCCGGGCAGGATCAGCGTGGTGGCCAGCAGCGGCTGGCCCATCTCGGCCAGCAGCGCCTGCGTCACCTTGTGTTCCGGCACGCGCAGGCCGATCGTGCGTCGCGAGGGGTGCGACACGCGGCGCGGCACCTCCTTGGTCGCTTCGAGGATGAAGGTGTAGGGGCCCGGCGTGCCCAGCTTCAGCAGCCGGTACTGCCGGTTGTCCACGCGGGCGTAGCTGGCCAGCTCGCTCAGGTCGCGGCACAGCAGGGTCAGGTGATGCTTGTCATCGACCTGCCGGATGCGGCGCAGCGCCTCGGCCGCGGCCTTGTCGTCGAGGTGGCACACCAGCGCATAGCTGGAGTCCGTGGGCACCGCCGCGACGCCACCCGCATGCAGGATCTGCGCCGCCTGGCGCAGCAGCCGCGGCTGCGGGTTGTCGGGGTGCACATCGAAGTATTGGCTCATCTCAACGCCTCAGGCCTCACGCATGCATCGATGCAGCCAAGCGGCCACCGCGGACCCGGCTTCGCCGGTCCGTGGGTGGCGCCCCCCTTGAGCAACTGTCGCCCGGCCGCTCCGAAGACAGTTGCTCGCCCCCTCGGGGGGCGGACGCGGTACCCCGCGGCCGGGGGCCGACATACAAGGGGAGCGCCGAAGGCGCTTCGGGGGTGGGCCCATTCAATCCGCGATGGTATCGGCCTCGAGGGCGGCGACGCGGCGCTGCGCCTCGGTCTCGCGCAAGCCCAGCCACACCGACGCGGCGCCGCAGGCGGCGATGACGCCCATGCCGACGAAGCCCACCGCATCGGGCACAGCGCCCAGCCACAGGTAGCCGATGCCCGCCGCGAACGCGATCTGCGTGTAGAGAAACGGCATCAGCGTCGCCGGCCGGCCCATGCCGAGCGCGAGGATCAGGAACAGGTGACCCGCGGTGCCGAGCGCGCCCACCATGGCCATCAGACCCAGCCGCCATGCCGGCTGCTCGCCCAGCACGCGCGCCACGTCGATCGGGCTCAAGGCCAGCAGCAGGCTCAGCACCAAGGTGCCGGTCAGGCCGGTGTAGAAGTGCGTGCTGTAGGGGTCTTCCACGCCGGCCAGCCGGCGCGTGAGCAGCTGGAACGCCGCATACGCGATGGCGCCGGCCAGCGGCAGCAGCACCGCCCAGCCGAACAGGCCGCTGCCGGGGCGGATGACGATCAGCGCGCCGATGAAGCCGCCGATCACCAGCCACCAGCGTGCGCGCGACACCGGCTCGTGCAGCAGCCAGCCGGAGAACAGCGTGACGATCACCGGCGTGAGCATCGTGATCGCGGTGTATTCCGCCACCGGCAGGTACTGCACGCTGAAGAAGCTCATCGCGCTGGTGGTCAGCAGCAGCATGCCGCGCAGCGCCTGGAAGCGCGGGTGCGCGCTGCGGAAGCCGGCGCGCCCGCGGCGCAGCAGCCACAGCAGCATCACCAGCGCCTGGAAGGCATAGCGCAGCCACAGCATCAGCAGCACCGGCAGCCAGGCGCCCAGCACCTTGATCGTGGTGTCCATGGTGGCGAAGCAGGCCGCCATCAGCACGATCAGCAGCACCCCCTTGACGTGGGAGCCCGGCCGCGGGCCGCCAGCGCTCACGCCGCCAGCACTCGTTCGCGCAGCGCCTCCCACACCGGGTCCAGCCCGGCGGGCAGTGGCGGCAGCGTGCCCAGGTCGGTATGGCTTTCGTCGGGCGAGTGGAAGTCGCTGCCGCGCGAGGCCAGCAGGCCGAACTCGCGCGCCATGTCGGCGTACTTGAGGTAGTCGGCCGGATGGTGGCTGCCGGTGACCACCTCGACCGCCAGGCCCCCGTGGCTCTTGAATTCGGTGAAGAGTGCGTACTCTTCATTGGCCGTGAACTTGTACCGGCCGGGGTGGGCGATCACGGCGATGCCGCCGGCTGCCGTGATCCACCGCACGGCATCGCCCAGCGCGGCCCAGCGGTGCGGCACGTAGCCCGGCTTACCATGCGTGAGGAACCGGCGGAACACCTCGTGGGTGTCGCGGCACGCGCCGGTTTCCACGAGAAAGCGCGCGAAGTGTGTACGGGAGATCAGGTCAGGGTTGGCAACGTACTTCAGTGCACCCTCGTACGCGCCGATGATGCCTGCATGAGCAAGATCTGCGGCGATGTCGCGCGCGCGACGTTCGCGTCCGCCGCGCGTGGCGGCCAAGCCGGCGCGCAGGGCCTCGTCTGCCGCGTCGAAACCCAGGCCCACGATGTGCACGGTTTCGCCGGCAAAGGTGACCGAGACCTCGGTGCCGGTGAGGTAGTGCAGCCCGTGCGCCGCGGCGGCCTCGGCCGCGCGCTGCTGGCCGCTCACTTCATCGTGGTCGGTCAGCGCCCAGAGCTCGACGCCGTTGGCCGCCGCACGCGCGGCCAGCGCCTCGGGCGTGAGCGTTCCGTCGGAGACATTGGAATGGCAGTGAAGGTCGGCGTTGCAGGCGCCGGAAGGGCGGGACATCACCGCTGGATTGTAGGAAGCCGGGGGCTGCCGGCAGGTGTGAAGGGTTGCTCGGTCCTGATGCTTGCGGCGGCGCTTGTGTGCACAAACGCAACGGCGGCGGCGCAGGGCAGCCGGGTGGACGAGCTGGCCAGCCTGTCGCTGGACACGCTGCTGGACATGCCGGTGACCGGCGCCTCCAAGTTCATGCAGCGCATGAGCGAGACCGCCGCGTCGGTGACCGTGATCACCGCGGCCGAGATGCGCGCGCTGGGCCACCGCACGCTGGCCGACGTGCTGCGCGCCGTGCGCGGGCTGATGGTCAGCGACGACCGCTCCTACAGCTACCTCGGCGTGCGCGGCTTCTTCGCGCCCGGCGACTACAACACCCGCGTGCTGCTGCTGGTGGACGGCTACCGCACCAACGACAACGTGTACGACCAGGCCTACATCGGCAGCGAGTTCCCGATCGACCTGGAGCTGGTGGAGCGGGTGGAGTTCATCCCGGGCCAGGGCTCGGCGGTGTACGGCGCGAACGCGCTGTTCGGGGTGGTCAACGTGATCACGCGGCGCCCGGGCGAGGCCGGCAGCGACGTCGCGGCGCTGAGCCTGGGCTCGGCGGGCACGCGGCAGCTGCGCGCCGCCGCTTCCCACGTGTTGCCCACCGGCACCGTGCTGCAGTGGTCGGCCTCGCGCCGCCTGGGCCGGGGGGAGGACGTGTTCATCGCAGAACAGGCCACACCGCCCGACAGCGACGGCGTGGCGCGCGGCGCCGACTATGAACAGCGCACCAACCTTTACCTGCGCGCGCAGCATGGCGGTCTGGTGGCCACGGCGCTGCATTCGCGGCGCCTGAAGGGCGCGCCTGTCCTGGTCGATGCGGTGTTCGGTGATCCTCGCACCAGCAACCGCGATGAGCACTCGATGCTCGACCTCACCTGGCAACGCCGGCTCGGCACCGACGACGAGCTCACCGCGCGCTGGTTCATCGGCCACTACCTGTTCCAGGGCAACTACGTCTACGACTACCCGCCGCCCACGCTGAACCGGGACGACGTCACCGGCCAGTGGTGGGGCGCCGAGTTGCGCTGGCTCACCACGCGCTGGCAGGACCACAAGCTGGTCGCCGGCGTGGAGCTGCAGCGCTCGACCCGCTTGCGCCAGAAGAACTTCGATCCCGAGACCGGGGAGGTGTACATCGACGACCGGCGCAGCAGCGACCGCGCCGGCCTGTTCGCCGAAGACCAGGTGGCGCTCGGCCGCCAGTGGAGCCTGGTGGCCGGTGCACGCTGGGACCACAACCATGGCCACGCCGCCCAGTTCAGTCCGCGGGTGGCGCTGCTGTGGCAGCCCGATCCGGCTTTCGTGGCCAAGCTGATCCATGGACGAGCCTACCGGCCGCCCAATGCCTACGAGGCCTACTACCAGGTGGATGCCGTCGGCGGCTACAAGCTCAACCCCTCGCTGCAGCCCGAGTCGGTGCGCGGCAGCGAGCTGGCCCTCGAATGGCGCCCCGACGCGCAGCAGCGCGTCAGCGCGTCGTTGTATGCCAACCGCGCGGAACACCTGATGGTGCTCACGCGCGATCCCGCGGACGAGCTGCTCGTGTTCCGCAACCTCGGCTCGCTGAGCGCGCAGGGGCTGGAGCTGGAAATGGAGCGCCGCTGGTCCGGCGGCGCGCACTTGCGCGCCAGCCTGAGCCTGCAGCGCGCGAGCGACAGCGGCGATGCGCTGCAGCTCGCAACGTACGCGCCGCACCGCATGGTCAAGCTGGCCGGCATCGTGCCGCTGGCGCGCGGCTGGTCGGCCGGCGCCGAGTGGCAGGGCGTGGCGCGCCGTGGGCGTGCGCCCGGCCATGGGCTGGCGAACCTGACGCTCGCCCACGCGCTGCCCGCGCGCGGCTGGTCGGGTGCCGTGAGCGTCTACGATCTGCTTGACCGTCGCCGGCTCGACCCCGGCCCGGACCCCGAGCTGATACCCACCGTGCCGCAGCCTGGTCGTTCTTGGCAGCTGCGACTGGAATACGCGTTCTGACGTGCCGCGATGCCGATGACGCTGTACCCGCCCCTGGTGTTGCGCAAGGCCGTTGCCTTGCTGCTGCCGGGCCTGCTGGCCTGCGCGTCCGCCCATGCGGTGGAGCGCCACGAACTGGAGGCCGCGATCGTCTTCAACTTCCTGCAGTTCGTCGACTGGCCCGCCGAGGCGGCGCCCGCGCCAGGGGGTGACCTGGTGCTGTGCATGGCCCCCGCCAGCCGGCTGAGCGCGCCGTTGCGCCTGCTGGCCGGGCGCCGCGTGCGCAGCCACCGCTTCGAGCTGCGCGAACTGGCGCCCGACGAGCCCGCGCGTGGCTGCCATGCCGTGTTCGTGGATGCGGACGCCCGCGTGCCCGGCCCTGCCTTGCGCCGCCAACTGCGCAGTCTGCCCGTGCTGCTGATCGGCGACGATCAGCTGCCGGCGGCGGAAGCCGTGACGATCCGGCTGGGCGAGTCCGACGGGCGCATCGCCTTCGACGTGGACCTGGCCGCCGCGCGCCGGTCTGGCCTGCAGATCAGCTCGCGCCTGCTGCGGCTGGCGCGCAAGGTGTCCGAATGACCTACATGTCCCCGCTGTCACCCCGTCCTCTGGTGACCGGCCCGCTGCGCCGCCGCCTCGGCACGCGCCTGACCCGGGCCGCCGTGGCCGCCGCGGGCGTGGCGCTGCTGGTCGCCGGCCTGATCCTCAACCTGTACATGTTCTTCTCGTCGCGTGCCGCGCTGGCCCACGACCTGCAGGTGCAGGCGCGCATCGTGGCCGACAACAGCGCGGCTGCGCTGCTGTTCGGCGACGCCTCCACCGCCGGCGAGACGCTGGCCTCGCTGCAGGCCTCGCCCACGGTGGAGAGCGCGGCGCTGTACGACCTGAAGGGACGCCGCTTCGCGCTGTACCAGCGCGCGGGCAGCGCGGCACCCGTGGTGCTGAGCGAGGCGCAGCGCACCGTGGCGCTGAGCGGGGTGCTGTTCGCCGGCGGCCGCGCGCACGTGGTGGAAACCGTGCTGCAGGACGGACTGGCCATCGGCCGCATCGAACTGGCGGCCTCGCTGCAGCCGTTGCAGCAGCGCACGCTGCTGTTCGTCGCGCTGACCGGCGGCGCCGGCCTGCTGGCGCTGGCCATCGCCTACCTGCTGGCGGTGGGCATCCGGCGCGACATCGACCGCACCGAGGCGCGGCTGGACGAACTGGCCTACGTGGACCCGGTGACGGGCCTGTACAACCGCCACGCGGCCAACGAGCACCTGCAGGCGATGGTGGAGCGCTCGCGTTCGCACGGCAGCGTGTTCAGCCTGGTGCTGCTGGACCTCGACGACTTCAAGCTCGTCAACGACACGCTGGGCCATGCCGTGGGCGACGACGTGCTGCGCCGGCTCGCCGAGCGCCTGCGCTGCGGCTTGCTGCCCACCGACATGGTGTTCCGCTTCGGGGGCGACGAGTTCATCGTGGTGGCCGGCGGCGGCGAGCCAGCCGGCGAGATCGAGCGCCTGGGCCGCACCGCGATGCAGTGCCTGAAGGCCGCGCTGACGGTGGGCTCGCACGAGATCTACGTGCGCGGCAGCGTGGGCATCGCGCAGTTCCCGCGTGACGCAGACGATGCGCAGGAGCTGCTGCGCGCGGCTGACACCGCGATGTACGTGGCCAAGGCCGCGGGCAAGAACACCTATGCGGTGTTCCAGCCGGCCATGGCCGAGTCCTTGCATTCACGGCTGCGCATCGACACCGAGCTGCGCCACGCCATCCAGCGCGGCGAACTGGTGCTGCACTACCAGCCGATCGTGGCGCTGGGCGGCGGCGGCATCGTCGGCGTGGAGGCGCTGGTGCGCTGGCAGCATCCACGCCTGGGCCTGCTGCAACCGGGCGAGTTCATCGAGGTGGCCGAGGCCACCGGCGTGATCGTCGAGCTCGGCGGCTGGGTGCTGCACGCCGCGGCCCGGCAACTGGCCGCCTGGCAGGGCGCCGGCCTGCGCGCGCTGTACGTGGCGGTCAACGTCTCGGGGCGGCAGATCCAGCGCGGCGCGCTGCTGCCGCAGGTGGAGGCTGCGCTGGCCGCCAGCGGGGCCGACGCGAGCCGGCTGGAGATCGAGATCACCGAGCACACGCTGGTGGAGGACGTCAACGTCAACGTGCAGACGCTCACGGCCCTGCGCACGCGCGGGCTGCGCATCGCGGTGGACGACTTCGGCACCGGCCTGTCGTCGCTGGCGTATCTCAAGCGGTTGCCGATCGACAAGTTCAAGGTGGACCGCAGCTTTGTGCGCGAGCTGCCGCAGGCCGCCGGCGACGTGGCCATCGTCAGCGCGGTGATCTCGATGGCGCGCGCGCTCGGGCTCGAGGTGGTGGCCGAAGGGGTGGAGACCGAAGCGCAGCGCGAGCTGCTGGCGCACCTGGGCTGCGACCATGCCCAGGGTTACCTGATCGGCAAGCCGGTGCCGGCCGAGCTGTTGACGCCGCAGCTGATCGCGGTGTCGCAGCCCTTCAACGCCACGGCAGCGCGCTGACCAGCGGGCAGTGGTCGGAGGCGCCGGCGGCCGGCGCCACGAATTGCGCGACCACGCCGCGCGCGTTGCTGGCCAGGTGGTCGAGCAGGCGGTGGCAACCGTGCTGGGCCGCGGCCTGCCGGTCCAGCCGCGCCAGGTAGAGCCGGCTGGCGGGCGGCGCGCCATCGTTCAGCTCGGGCCAGAGCCTGCGCAGCCGGGTGGCATCGGTCAAGGGTGCGCGGGCATCGCTGCCGTCGGCGCGCGCGGGCTGGCGGTCGCGCGCTTCGCTCGGCAGGTCGCGGTTCCAGTCGCCCAGCAGTGCAAAGCGGCCGCCGGCCGCAGCCTGCTGCTCGATCCAGTCCTCCAGCGGCGCGGCCTGGCGCTGCAGCAGCGCGCAGTGCGCCTGCTCGCGGTCCATCGCGCCGAAGGCGCAGCCCGACTTCAGGTGCAGGTTGAGCAAGGCGGCGCGGTGGCCGTGGCGGCGCAGCGTGAGCTCGAGCCCAGGCCGCAGCGCGCGCCCGTGCGGCCCGTGTTCCAGGCTGAGCGCCGGGATCTCGCGGCACTCGGCCTGCAGGCCTGCCGCCTCGCGCAACGCGAAGGCGAGGTTCTGCGCCGAGGCACGCCGGGTGGTGCAGGCCACGCGGTAGCCGGGCGGCAACACTGCCTGCAACGCCGTCGTGTTGTGCACCTCCTGCAGTGCAAGCACGTCCACGCGGCGTTCGGCCAGGGCCGCCAGCGTGCGGCGCACCGGCTCGAGTTTGCGTTGGGCATAGGCGTGCGCGCTGTCGATGCCGGCCTCGCGCCAGGCGTCGCAGGGCGGCAGGTCGGCAGCTGCGCCGTGGCTGGCAAGGCCCTGCGCGGTGCAGCGCGCCCAGAACTGCGCGGCCTGCAGCGCGGTCGGATCGGCCAGCCATTGCAGGTTCCAGGAGGCGAGGGTGAGCGGCGCGCTGGCCGCAAGCGCCGTGGCGCTGGCGAGCCAGGCCAGCGTCGCGCAGGCCAGGCGCCTCACGGCGCAGCCGAGGCCGGCGCTTCGGGCATGGAGGCGGCAGGTGCTGCAGCCGCAGCAGGAGCCGACGCAGCGATCGAAGGCGGCGCGGAAGCGGGGGCTGGTGTTGAGGCAGCTGGTGCTGGTGCCGACGCGGCCGCTGGCGCGGACGCAGCTGCCGGCGCCGGCGGCTCGGGCTGCGGCGCGGGTGCGGCCTGCGCCTGCCACGCCTGCTGCACGGCCTGCCCCAGCTCGATCACCGCCAGCGCGTAGTAGGCCGACCAGTTGTAGCGCGTGATCACGTAGAAGTTGTGCGTGCCGGCGATGTAGCTGCGCGGTGCCGCGTCGCCGTTTTCGTACTCCACCAACGCCAGCAGGCCCTCGTGCCGGCGTCCGGCTTCCGACAGCACCGCGCCGCGCTCGGCGAACTGTGCGGCGGTGAACGTGGGCGTGATGTCGGGCACCAGCATCAGCGCCCGTTCGCGGATGTCTTGCGGCGGCGTCACCTCGTAGTGCGTGGGCATGCCGCGCACCCAGCCTTTTTCGGCCAGGTAGTGCGTCACGCTGCCGATCACGTCGGCCGGGCTGTCGAGCAGGTCGATCCGGCCGTCGCGGTCGAAGTCCACCGCGTAGCGGTTGATGCTGCTGGGCATGAACTGCGGCAGGCCCATCGCGCCCGCATACGAGCCCTTGAACGAGGCGCAGTCGCGGCCCTCGTGCTTGCACATGCGCAGGAAGTGCTCGAGCTCGCTGCGGAAGAACGGCGTGCGGTCGCTGCGCCCGCTGGGGAAGTCGAACGACAGCGTGGCCAGCGCATCGAGCACGCGGAAGTTGCCGGTGATGCGGCCGTAGTAGGTTTCCACGCCCACGATGCCGGCCACGATGGCGGGCGGCACGCCATGGCGCGCCTCGGCCTCGGCCAGCAACTGCGCGTTGTCGTTCCAGAACTGCACGCCGGCCGCGATGCGCTTGGGCTCCACGAAGCGGGCGCGGTAGGCGGCCCAGTTCTTGGCCGTACCCGCCGGCGGCGGCATGATCAGTCGCGCGACCGACGGCACGAAGCGCGCCTGCGCCAGCTGTGCGATCACCCAATCGGGCTGCCAGCCGTTGCGCTGCGCCAGGTCGAGCGCGAACTGGCGCACCTCGTCGCGTTCGGCATAGGGGGTGGGCGTGGGGCCGACGCTCGGCGTGCCGGCGCAGGCGGTGGCCAGTGCGAGGCCCAATGCCGCGGCCAGCGCCCGGCCCAGGCGTCCTGCCCTGCTGTGTTGTTGCATCGGCCGATTATCGCGAGCGCTTGTGGCCCGCCCGGGCGTGGGGCGACAGTGCGGCCGCGGCGCGCGCAAAGCCGCTCCACCAGCCGGGCGGCGGCCGCAGGGCGGCGTCGCGCCCATAGCGCTGCAGGTCCAGCGCCTCCAGCTGCCGCGACAGCGGCTCGCCCGGGGGGCCGAAGCGGGTGCGTACCGCCGCGGCCAGCGAGCGCGGCGCTTCATGCCCCTGTGCGGGCAGTCCCAGGCGCTGCAGCCGCCGCCGCACGCGCGACAGCAGGCGCTGCCAGGGGTCTTGGCGGTGGCGGTCCCACCAGGCCCAGCCAGCGCCCACCAGCGCGGCGCCGCTGGCCAGCGAGGCGATCAGCAGGCCCAGGTCGGTCCAGCTGGGCGCCTGCACGCCCAGGCGCTGCAGCAGCTGGAACTGCTGCTGGCTCGAATAGCCCAGCACCCACTGGTTCCAGCGGTTGTTCAGCAGCTCCCAGCCCGAGCGCAGCTGCGCCAGCAGGGCCGGGTTCATCGTGTCGATGGCCTGGGCCACCAGCCCACGCGTAGGCGCCAGGCTCTGGCTGCGCACGATGCGCTCGGGCGCCACGGCGGCCGTGGGGTCGGCATGCACCCAGCCGCGGCCGGGCTGCCAGTATTCGGCCCAGGCGTGGGCATGGCTTTGCCGCACGATCCAGTAGCCGTCCAGCGGCACCGGGTCGGTGCCCTGGTAGCCGGTGACGATGCGCGCCGGCACGCCGAAGGCGCGCATCGCGACCACGAAGGCGGCGGCATAGTGCTCGCAGAAGCCGAGCTTGCGGTCGAACCAGAATTCGTCCACCGCGTCGCGGCCGTACTCGCCGGGGCCCAGCGTGTAGGTGAAGCCGCCGCTGCGGATGTGCTGCAGCAGCAGCGCCGCGAGCTGGGTGGCATCGGCACGCGCATGGCGCGGGTCGTTGCGCAGCGCCGCGGCCCAGGCCAGCATGCGCGGGTTGTGCCCGGCGGGCAGCTGCAGGTACTCGCGCAGGCCCCAGCGCGGCTCGGTGGGCCCCTGCTCGAAGCGCGGCCAGGCGCGTGCCGAGAAGCGCAGGCGCTCGCCCAAAGGCCGGTCGGCCGTCCATTGCAGGTCGCGGCTGGAGAAGAAGCGCCAGCCCGGCACCTGGGGGCCGTCGCTGCGCGGCGTGGCCTGCAGCAGCGGCAGCATGTTCAGGCGCGAGGGCTCCACCGTCATCTCGTAGGCCACCGGCTCGCCGAGCAGACGCAGCTCGCCCGTGTTGGCGTCGGCGTTGGCGTAGCTCGGCTCCAGGCGCCGCCATTCGATGCCGTCGAACGCGCCCAGCACCGGCCCGCGGAAATACAGCGTCTGCGGCGGCGGCGGCGTGCCCTCGAAGCGCACGCGCAGCGCGACGGCGTCGTCGTTGGCGATCGCCGCCACCGCGCCCATGCGCATGGTGCCCGACAGGCCGGTCCTGGCCCCTGCGTCCTGCGGCAGGCCCCACAGCGGGCCGATGCGCGGGAACAGCACGAACAGCGCCACCATCACCGGTGCCCCGAGCAACGCCGCCCGCGCGGCGAGCAGCCCCGCCTGGCGCAGGCTGGGCTGGCCCACCGGCATGTGCGCCAGCACCAGCGCGGTGAGCAGGCCCCACACCGACACCAGCATCGCGCCGGCCACCGCGAGCGATTGCGAATAGAGGAAGTTGGTGAGCACCAGGAAGAAGCCGAGGAAGAACACCACCAGTGCATCGCGCCGCGCGCGCAGTTCCAGCGTCTTCAGCACCATCAGCAGCACCAGCATCGTGACGCCCGCCTCCTTGCCCAGCAGCGTGCGTTCGCTCAGCAGCGTGAGGCCGGTGGCCACCGCGAGCACCGTCACCACGGTCCAGCGCGAGGGCAGCGGCGCGTTGTCCAGCGCCAGGCGCGCGCGCCACAGCAGCACCAGCGCGGCCAGCGCGCTGCACCACCAGGGCAGGTGCGTGCCGTGCGGCAGGATGGTCCAGCCGATCACGCCCAGCAGGAACAGCGTGTCGCGCGCCTCGCGCGGCAGGTGGCGCCAGCCGGGCCAGCGGGGCAGGGGCTTGAAGGTCAGGGCCATCGCTTCACCGGGGGCATCACGACTCCCACAGCGCCAGGGCTTCCAGCGCCTGGCGCTGGTGGGCGGGGCCCGAGCCGGGCGGCAGCTCCAGGCCCGGCAGGCGCAGGCCGTGCGCAATGCCGGCGTGTTCGGCGGCGAGGATCCATGCGGCCAGCCGCGACAGGCGGCGTTCGCGGTCGGGCCATTGCGCGGCCTGGAAGTCCAGCCACAGCTGCTGCTGCAAGGCCACGTGGGTGTCGCGGCTGACCAGCTCGCCGCTGCGCGCCACCTTCTTCCACACCACGCGCCGCGGCGCGTCGCCCCGCTGGTAGGCGCGCACGCCTTCGAACTCGCCGCCCTCGCTGGGCCGCGAGCGGCCGGCTTCGCCGCCGGCCGACTGCGCTGCCGGCAGCGGCGCCGCCGGCTGCTCGGGCGCGGGATAGGCGAGCACGCGCGAAGCGGGTCGCCAAAGGGTCCAGGCGCGGAACAGGCCGAACGGGTAGCGTGTTTCGGCGCGCACCGTGGGCACGTCGTGCCAGCCGCGGCGGGGCGGCACGAAGCTCAGGCGCGCGCTCGCCTGGCCTTGCGCGGGCACGTCCACCCATACCGGGGCGCGCGGCTGTTCCTGCCCGTCGTCGGACTCCAGCCGCAGCAGCACGCCGTGGCTCATGCGGCCGCTGCTGGCGACCACGATCTCCAGCAGCGCCGGCTGCTGCGCGAACACCGGCGGCGGCGGGCGCAGGTGCAGCGTGAGGCCGCGCAGCGTGCCGTGGGTGAGGTGGATCGAGGTGAGGCCGCTGCCGGCCAGCAGGAAGGTGAGCACGTAGCCCAGGTTCAGCTGGTAGTTGATCGAGGCGACCAGCATCACCAGCAGCGTGAGCGCATACACGAAGCCGGCCTTGGTGGGCAGGATGTAGATGTTGCCCTGCGTCAGCGTCCAGGCGTCGGTGAGCGGGTGGCGCTTCTGCCACCACAGGCGCCAGCGGTTGCGCAGGAAGCTCAAGCCACACCCACCGCCTGCATCATCGCGCGCACCTGCTCGCGCCGACCGCGCCCCGAGCCGCTGGCCGGCACCAGCCGGTGCGCGATGGTCTGCGCCAGGATGGCCTGCACGTCGTCGGGCGCCACGTAGTCGCGCCGGTCCATCAGCGCACGCGCCTTGGCCGCGCGCAGCACCGCGATGCCGGCGCGCGGGCTCAGGCCTTCCACGAACCACTGGCCCGAGCGCGTGGCGGCGATCAGCGCCTGCAGGTAGTCGAGCAGCGCTTCGGAGGCATGCACCCGCAGCACCGCCTGCTGCGCCTGCTGCAGCTCGGCCGGCGTCATCACCGGCGCCAGCTTGTCGATCGCGCGGCGGCGGTCTTCGCCTTGCAGCAGCGCGCGCTCGGAAAGCCGGTCGGGGTAGCCCAGCGTGATGCACATCAGGAAGCGGTCGAGCTGCGATTCGGGCAGCGGGTAGGTGCCGAGCTGGTCGCTCGGGTTCTGCGTGGCGATGACGAAAAACGGCAGGGGCAGGGCGCGGGTCTCGTTTTCCACCGTGACCTGCTGCTCCTCCATGGCCTCCAGCAGCGCGCTTTGCGTCTTGGGGCCGGCGCGGTTGATCTCGTCGGCCAGCAGCACCTGCGTGAACACCGGCCCGGGGTGGAACACGAAGGCCTCCTTCGAGCGCTCGTACACGCTCACGCCGATCAGGTCCGAAGGCATCAGGTCGGCGGTGAACTGCACGCGCGAGAAGCGCAGGCCCAGCGAGACCGCCAGCGCATGTGCCAGCGTGGTCTTGCCCACGCCCGGCACGTCCTCGATCAGCAGGTGGCCGCCGGCCAGCAGGCAGGCCACGCAGTCTTCGATCTGGGGGCGTTTGCCGACGATGATGGTGCTGATCTGGTCGACCAGCTGTTGCAGTTGCGCATGCATGGGCGGCAACGTTAGCAGGCCGCAGCAGGCCTCAAGCGGCCGAAACTGGTATTACTGCCCAGCACCTCTGGGAAATCAGTTCTTCGCAGGCGAATTGAGATAATACCACTTAGTAACCACTTTGTTGCATTCTTCCTGATCGGGTAACAGCTTGCGGCGCAACCGTTTCAGCGGGAGCCGCGGGTCGCGGGCGTTCCTACACTGCGCCGCTTCGTTTGGCCACCTCGGGAGACATGCCTTGAAAGTGCTTCGTATGAACGCGGTCGCACTGGCCGCCGCAACGGTCGCCTCGCCGGCGTTTTCGCACGGCGCGATGGAGTACCCGATCGACCGGGTCTACCAGTGTTTCAAGGAGGGCCCGGAGTCGCCGCGCTCTGCCGCCTGCATCGCGGCGCGCCAGATCGGCGGCACGCAACCCTTTTACGACTGGAACGAGGTCAACCAGGGGCAGGCCAACGGCAACCACCAGGCCTTCGTGCCCGACGGCACGCTGTGCGGCGGCGGGCGCGACAAGTACGCCGGCTTCATGCAGGCGCGCGCCGACTGGGTGGCCACCAGCATCAGCACCGGGCCCATGGGCATGCGCTACCACGCCACCGCGGCGCACGCGACGCGCTACTTCGACATCTACATGACGCGCCAGGGCTGGAACCCGGCGCAGCCGCTGGCCTGGGGCGCGCTCGAGAAGATCGCGTCGATCCCCGGCGTGCCGCTGGGCGCCGACCGGCGCTACACGCTGAACGTGAACGTCCCGACCAACCGCACCGGCCGGCACGTGATGTTCATGGTGTGGCAGCGGGCCGACAGCCCCGAGGCCTTTTATTCGTGCAGCGACGTGGTGGTGGCCGGTTCGCCCGCTCCTGCTCCAGCGCCAGCGCCAGCGCCCGCCCCGGCCCCCACGCCGGCGCCGGCCCCAGCGCCCGCACCCGCGCCCACCCCGGCACCTGCCCCCGCGCCGGCTCCGGCGCCTGCATGGCAGGAGGGCCAGACCTACACCGTCGGCACGCGCGTGAGCTACGGCGGCAGCACCTACGAGTGCCTGCAGACCCACACCGCCTGGGCGGGCGCCGGCTGGACGCCGCCCTCCACCCCCACGTTGTGGAAGCTCGTGAGCAATGCGCCGGCACCGAGCCCGGCACCAGCACCGGCTCCTGCGCCGGCTCCCGCGCCGGCTCCCGCGCCCGCACCGGCCCCGGCCCCCGCACCATCGCCCGGCGGCCCGCTCACCGACCCGCGTGCGCTGAAGGCCTTGCAGGACCGGCGCGTCTATGTCGGCTACTACCCCACCTGGAGCGACAACTGGTTCAGCGCCGACGGCAAGAGCGCCAACGAGGTGTTCGCCGCCAGCAAGTTCGCGCGCACGCCGGCCAACTACACGCACGTGATGGTGGCCTTCGGCGACCCCAACTTCTCCTGGAGCGGGCTGGCTGCCAACACGTGGTCGGGCACCGGCATCCAGTTCAACGCCTCGCCGCGCGACATCAAGGCGGCGATCGACGTGCTGCACCAGCGCAACATCAAGGTAATCCTTGCGATCGGCGGCGCCAACTACAACAACTGGGACGCGTTGGCAGCCGAGGGCCGCGCCGGCGGTGGCCGCATCACCGACGCGCTGGCGCAGATCATGCGCGACCTCGGCTTCGACGGCCTGGACGTCGACTACGAGAGCGACGCCAACGTCGAGCGCTATGCGGCCGTGACCAAGGCCATGCGCCGCGCGGTCGATGCGGCCGGCGGCGGCATCCTCGCCACCGCCGCCTGGTCCACCGGCGCCGACTGCACCGCGCAGACCAGCGCCGATCCCAGCTGCGCCGGCAAGGTGTCGTTCTGGGGCGGCAACGCCGGACGCGAGCGGCTGCTCATGCTCAACCATCCCGACGTGGCCAAGTCCTTCGACATGGTCAACGTGATGAGCTACGACGCGCGCTACGAAAACTACGATGGCGTGCTGGCCTACCAGCAGTACCGCGCGCTGTGGCCCACGCGCACGATCGTGTCGATCGGCCTGGAGACGGCGCCCGAGGGCTGGGCCGGCGCCACGCTGGTGGTCAACGATGCCGACGCGCAGTGCGAAGGCTCGCGCATCCTGAAGGACCAGTACGGCCGCACGCTCAACCTGCCGTACTCGGTGGAGCGCTTCACCAACGGCGTGCTCGCCATTCCCCCCGCGCAGCGCAACCTGCGCGACGGGGCGATGCTGTGGTCCATCCTGAAGCCGGCCAACGGCAGCTGCGGCAGCGCGCCGCTGGCCTCGCCGGGCACGATCGGCAAGAAGGTGAGCAACACCTTCGGGCTCACCGACGACCCGGCCTTGCAAGGGGCCGAATGGCGGTGAATGTGGGCCCCCACGCGCCCTTCGGTCGCGGCCCCGGCCCAAGCAAAGCGCAGGGCAAGCCTGCGCCTTGGGGCCCTTGCTGCGGACCGGCGAAGCCGGATCCGCGCAAGACCTGGGCCGCGGCCGCTGAACGCGGCGCGGAAGTGGGGCAGCGGCGGAGGGGGCGGGGCGTGCTAATCTGGATCGGGTTGCCGCCCTTTCCTCGCTCTCGATGTCCACCGCCTTCTACAGCCCGTCCGAGTGCCGACTGCACGACATGGGGGCGGACCACCCCGAGTGTCCTCAGCGCCTCGACGCCATCCAGGACCACCTGCGCGCCACCGGGCTGGACGTGGCGCTCGACTTCCGCGATGCGCCGCACGCCACCCGCGAGCAGCTGCAGCGGGCGCACGACGCGCGCTACGTGGCCGAGGTGTGCGCGGTGTTCGAGCAGCTGGAGCAAAGCGGCGACTCGCGCGCGCTGGACCCGGACACCTCTGCCTGCCCCGCCACGCGCGCAGCGGCGTTTGCCGCCGCGGGCGCAGCCATCGCGGCCACCGACGCGGTGCTGGCGGGCGACGCGGTCAATGCGTTCTGCGCCATCCGCCCGCCCGGCCACCATGCCACGCGCAGCGAGGCGATGGGGTTTTGCTTCTTCAACAACGTGGCGGTGGCGGCGCGCCACGCGCTCGACGTGCACGGCCTTCAGCGCGTGGCCATCGTCGACTTCGACGTGCACCACGGCAACGGCACCGAGGACATCGTCGCGGGCGACGAGCGCATCCTGATGGTGAGCATCTTCCAGCACCCGCTGTACCCGTACAACGGCACCGAGCCCAAGGGCGACAACATGGTCAACGTGCCGATCCCGCCCTACACCCGCGGCATGGAGGTGCGCGAGATGATCGAGGCGTTGTGGATGCCGCGGCTGGCGGCGTTCCGCCCGCAGATGGTGTTCGTGTCGGCCGGCTTCGACGCCCACCGCGAGGACCAGCTCGCGCAGCTGGGCCTGGTGGAGGCCGACTACGAATGGATCACGCGCCGCATCAAGGAGGTGGCCGACACGCACGCGCAGGGCCGCATCGTGTCGTGCCTGGAGGGCGGCTACGCGCTGAGCGCGCTGGCGCGCAGCGTGGCCGCGCACCTGCGCGTGCTGGCGGGCGTGTGATGGGCGTGTGACGCGCTGCCGAGTTCAGGCAGCCTGTGCCAGCGTGGTGCCCACCGGCTCCTCGCCCCACACCACCCGCTCGCCGCAGCCCACCCACTGCTCGTAGCGGGCGGCGTACGCCTCTTCGACGCGGTTGCGCTTGACCTTGAAGGTGGGCGTGATGAAGCCGCTTTCCACCGTCCACGGCGTGGTCACGACGACCAGGCAGTCGAGCTGCTCGTGCGGATCGAGGCGCTGGTTCACGCCGTCCAGGTGCGCGGCCAGCGACTGCTGCAGGCGCAGGCGCTCGGCCGGGTCGGCGGCGCGCTGCACGGCGTCGATCGACAGCATCACGATGCCCAGCGGCTGCGCCAGGTTGGCGCCGGTGACGCAGCAGGCTTCCACGCTGGCGTGCATGACCAGCTTGTCCTCGATGGGCGCGGGCGCCACGTACTTGCCCTTGCTCGTCTTGAACAGGTCTTTCACGCGGCCGGTGATGCGCAGGTTGCCCTCGGCGTCGAAGGCACCCTTGTCGCCGGTGTGCAGCCAGCCGTCGTCGGTGAAGGCTTCCCGGGTGAGCTGCGGCTCCTTGTAGTAGCCCAGCATCAGGCAGCCGGCCTTGACCTGGATCTCGCCGTTGGCCGGGTCGAGCCGGCACTGCACGCCGTCATAGGGCTGGCCCACGGTGCCGGGGCGCATCACGCCCGGCAGCGTGGCATGCGAGACGCCGCAGTTCTCGGTCATGCCGTACACCTCGAGGATCGGCAGGCCGAGCTGTTCGTACCAGCGCATCAGGTCGGGCGGCATCGGCGCGGCGCCGCCGGCGGCCACCGTGCACTGGTCCAGGCCGAGCGCGCGCAGGATCTTCCTGCGGACGAGGCGGTTGAGCAGCGGGATCTTCAGCAGCCGCTGCAGCTTGGCCGGCGGCACCTTGGCGTGCACGCCCTGCTGGAACTTCACCCACAGCCGCGGCACCGAGAAGAACGCGGTGGGCCGCGCGCGCTGCAGGTCGGTGGCAAAGGTCTCCAGCGACTCGGCGAAGAACACGTGCATGTCGTTGGCCAGCAGCCCGTGCTCCACCAGCGCGCGCTCGGCCACGTGGGCCAGCGGCAGGTAGCTCAGCATGCGCGCCTTGTCGCCCAGCTTCACGCGCTTCAAGCCCGCGTCGATGGCCCAGGCGAAGTTGGCGAAGCTGTGCATCACGCCCTTGGGCTGGCCGGTGGTGCCCGAGGTGTACATGATGGTGGCCAGCTCGCTGCCCTCGCGCAGCGGCTCGCCTTGCAGCGGTTGGGTGCGCTGGATGATCTGGCTCCACTGCGGGTAGTCGTTGACCGGCGCCAGCGGCAGCGCGATGCAGGGCAGCTCCGCCGGCACGCCGGGCTTCATGGCCTCCCAGCCGTCGAGCTTGCCCACGAACAGCAGCTTGGATTCGCTGTGCACCAGGATCTGGCGGATCGTGTCGGCCGCCAGCGTGGGGTACAGCGGAACCGAGACGTAGCCGCCGATCCAGATGGCGAAGTCGGCGATCAGCCAGTGGGCGCAGTTCTTCGACAGCAACGCGATGTTGGCCCCGCGCGGGATGCCCAGCGACTGCAGGTGCGCCGCCATGCGCCGCGCCTCGTCCATCACCTGGCGCCAGGTGTAGTCGATCACCTGCAGGCTGCCGTCGGGCTGGCGCACCGGCTGGGTGAACAGCACGCGCTCGGGCGTGCTGCGTTCGCGGTGGTACAGGCGCTGCAGCGCCAGCGTTTGCGGATCGACCATGGTGTGTGCGCTCATATTGGGGTGGCAGGGTGGGGCCGCAGCCAGTCTCTCACCGTGTCAAGCCGCAGCGGACGGGACTTTCACGCAGAACCTGGCGCCTCGGCGACACCCGCAGGCCGGTGGATACTCCCGTGGCTCTTTCGGCCATTGTTTTGTCCGCTTCGAACACCCATGCAACACCAGCCCGACGACCTCGCCTCGATGTTGGCCGCCTTGCTCACGCCGCAGGCCGGGGTCGAGGGCCTGCTGCTGCTGGCCTGCCTGGGCGCCAGCTTCGGCCTCGTGCGGCTGCTGCGCGGACGCGAGCCGCGGCCCGGCAGCATCTGGTTCGGCGAGCGCATCGTCGACGGCGTGCTGTTCCCGGTGCTGGCGCTGGCCGCGGCCTGGGGCACGCGGCTGGCATTGGCCGCAGCCGGCGTGCCGATCGCCGTGTTCAAGCTGGCGGTGCCCATCCTCGCCTCGCTGCTGGTGATCCGGCTGGGCGTGCGTGTGCTGCAGGTGGCGTTTCCGCGTTCGCGCCTGGTGCGCGCGCTGGAGCGCACGCTGTCGTGGCTGGTGTGGATCTGGCTGGCGCTGTGGCTCACGGGGTTGCTGCCCGCGGTGCTGGGCGAGCTGGAAGGCGTGCACTGGAAAGTGGGCGGCGCGCAGGTCAGCCTGCGCAGCCTGATCGAGGGCACCTTGAGCACCGGCCTCGTGCTGGTGCTGGTGCTGTGGGTGTCGGCGGCGATCGAGGCGCAGCTGCTCAGGGGCGCGGTGCATGCCAACCTCTCGCTGCGCAAGATGGCCGCCAACTCGGTGCGCGCGCTGCTGCTGTTCATCGGCTTGCTGGTGGCGTTGTCGGCCGCCGGCATCGACCTCACGGCGTTGAGCGTGCTGGGCGGCGCCATCGGCGTGGGCCTGGGTTTCGGCCTGCAGAAGCTGGCTTCGAACTACGTGTCGGGCTTCGTGATCCTGGCCGAGCGCAGCTTGCGCATCGGCGACATGGTGAAGGTGGACAACTTCGAGGGCCGCATCACCGACATCGCCACGCGCTACACGGTGATCCGCGCGCTCAACGGCCGCGAGTCGATCGTGCCCAACGAGCTGCTGATCACGCAGCGCGTGGAGAACGCCTCGCTGGCCGACAGCAAGGTGCTGCTGAACACGGTGGTGCAGGTGGCCTACGGCACCGACCTCGACACGCTGATCCCGCGCCTGGAGGCCGAGGTGCGCGCGGTCGAGCGCGTGCTGTCCGACCCGGCGCCGGCAGTGCAGCTCTCGCAGTTCGCCGCCGACGGGCTGGAGCTCACCGTGCAGTTCTGGATCGCCGACCCCGAGAACGGCACCGGCAACGTGCGCTCCACCGTGAACCTGCAGCTGTTGCGCGCGCTGACGCAGCTGGGCGTCGAGATTCCCTATCCGCAGCGGGTGGTGCACCAGCGCGGATGATGGTCTTGCGGTGCTGGCAGGCATGCGAAGTGCCACACTGCAAGGCATGAGTTCCAGCCCCCCCAGCGACGAGCCGCGGCCCCTGCGGATCGGCATCTCGGCCCGGCTGATGCACGATCCGCCGCCCGAGCTGGGCTTTCACAACAAGCGGCTGCAGTACCTCGAGCAGTCGATCGCGCACTGGATCATCCGCCACGGCGCGCTGGCCTTCATGGTGCCGGCGGTGGACGCCGACTCGGTGCGTGTGGAGCGCGCGCTGTCGATCGGCTGCTATGTCGATGCATTGGACGGCTTGGTGCTGCAAGGCGGCGCCGACGTGTCGCCCACCTCCTACGGCCAGGAACCGATCGACCCGCGCTGGCAGGGCGATCCGGTGCGCGACCGCTATGAGCTGGGGCTGCTGCGCGAGTTCGTGCGCCAGCGAAAGCCCATCATCGGCATCTGCCGCGGCTGCCAGCTGCTCAACGTGGCCTTCGGCGGCACGCTGTACCAGGACATCGCCACGCAGCTGCCGCATGCGAAGGCGCACGTCGACAACGACCTCTACGACGACCTCTACCACGAGGTGACGCTGGTGCCCGGCTCGGCGCTGGACCGGCTGTACCCCGCCGATCGCACGCTGCGCGTGAACAGCATCCACCACCAGGCGATCGACCGCCTGGGCGAGGGCTTGGAGGTGGAAGCGCGTTCCAGCGAGGACGGCATCGTCGAGGCGGTGAAGTGGCAGGGGCCCGGCTACGCCCGCGGCCTGCAGTGGCACCCCGAGTTCCACGGCGACCGCGAAACGCTGCTGGCCAGCTCGCCGGTGATGCTCGACTTCCTGGAGGCCTGCGCCACGCGGCGGCGCGAGGATGCACCGGTAGTGCCCAAAGCACACGCGGCTGCGCAAACCTCGGCATAGCCCAGCGAACACCGCAGAGCCGGCTTGGCGGGCTGCAGGTGTTGCCGCTCGAAGGGGCGGCCGTCGGGCCGTGGGGGATGGACCTACAACTTGTGGGTCGACAGCAGGATGCTGGTCTCGGTCTGCCCGATGCCGTCGATCAGCCGGATGCCCGAGAGCACGCGGTCGAAGGCCTCCAGCGAATCGGCGCGCAACTCGGCCACGATGTCCCAGCGGCCATTGGTGGTGTGCAACGACACCACGGCCGGGTCGCCGCGCAGCGCGCGCAGCACCTCATCGGCGCGGTTGCCCTCCACCGCCACCGTCATCAGCGCGCGGATGTGGTGGCCTTCCACCTGCGGCTTCAGCCGCACCGTGTAGCCCACGATCACGCCGTCGCGCTCCAGCCGCGCCAGACGGTTCTGCACGGTGCCGCGCGCCACTCGCAGCTTCTTGGCCAGCGTGGCCACCGGCAGCCGGGCGTTGTCGCGCAGCAGGGAGATCAGCTCCCGGTCGGTGTCGTCGAGACCTGACATAGTGCCAACCAAAGTGAGCAATGTGCGCAGTTTAGCGCGCGCATTGCGCAGGTTTCTGGCTTCCTGTTGGCCTTGGAGCCCGGAAGAATTTCGCTTCAGAGCCGCCCCCAGCGGCTTTGCCGTATGAAGGAGACCTTTGGCATGACCCGCTTCATCGACGTACCCGCCCTGTCACAACTCGTGCAGGAAGTCGGTGTGGTGCGCTTCCTCGAAGAACTCACCGACACCCTGCGCCACGACTACCTGCGCTGGCACGACTTCGACAAGTCGGCCCGCGTCGCCAGCCACTCGCCGCTGGGCGTGATCGAGTTGATGCCGGTGGCCGACGCCGCACGCTATGCCTTCAAGTACGTGAACGGCCACCCCAAGAACACTGCGCGCGGCATGTTCACCGTGATGGCCTTCGGCGTGCTGGCCGACGTGGAAACCGGCTATCCGCTGCTGCTGTCGGAGCTGACCCTCACCACCGCGCTGCGCACCGCCGCCACCTCGGCGCTGGCCGCCAAGGCGCTGGCGCGGCCCAACTCCCGCACGATGGCGCTGATCGGCAACGGCGCGCAAAGCGAATTCCAGGCGCTGGCGTTCCACAGCATGCTGGGCATCACCGAGATCCGCGCCTTCGACATCGACCCGTCGGCCACCGCCAAGCTGCAGCAGAACCTCAAGGCCTTCCCGGGGCTGAAGGTGGTGCGCTGCGGCTCCACGGCCGAAGCGGTGCGCGGCGCCGACATCGTGACCACCGTCACCGCCGACAAGGCGCGCGCGACCATCGTCACGCCGGAGATGGTCGAGCCCGGCATGCACATCAACGCCGTGGGTGGCGACTGCCCCGGCAAGACGGAGCTGCATGCCGACGTGCTGCGCGGCGCCCAGGTGTTCGTGGAATACGAGCCGCAGACGCGCATCGAAGGCGACATCCAGCAACTGCCGGCGGACCACCCCGTCACCGAACTGTGGCGCGTGTTGGCCGGCGAACACGGCGGCCGCGCGAGCGACGAGGCGGTGACGGTGTTCGACTCCGTGGGCTTCGCGCTCGAGGACTACTCGGCGCTGCGCTACGTGTTCGCCAAGGCCCAGGAACTGGGCATCGGCATCGACGCCGACCTCGTGCCGCCGGCCGACGACCCGAAGGATTTGTTTCGCCACACGCGCGGCGGCGCGCGGCGCAAGGCGCAGCTCAAGCGGGCAGCTTGAACGGGGTCAGGCCGTTTCCACGACCGGAATCTTCCCGATCTTCGCCTGCCACAGCTTCGGCCCGGTGATGTGCGCGCTGGTGCCGCCCGCATCCACCGCCACCGTCACCGGCATGTCCTTCACCTCGAACTCGTAGATCGCCTCCATGCCCAGGTCGGCAAAGCCCACGACCTTGGCGGCCTTGATCGCCTTGCTGACCAGGTAGGCCGCACCGCCCACGGCCATCAGGTAGGCGCTCTTGTGCTTCTGGATCGCCTCGATCGCCACCGGGCCGCGCTCGGCCTTGCCGATCATCGCGATCAGGCCGGTTGCGCTGAGCATCATCTCGGTGAACTTGTCCATGCGCGTGGCGGTGGTCGGGCCGGCCGGGCCCACCACCTCGTCGCGCACCGGGTCCACCGGGCCCACGTAGTAGATGACGCGGTTGGTGAAATCGACCGGCAGCTTCTCACCCTTGGCCAGCATGTCCTGGATGCGCTTGTGCGCGGCGTCGCGGCCGGTGAGCATCTTGCCGCTCAACAGCAGCGTGTCGCCCGGCTTCCAGCTCGCCACCTCTTCCTTGGTGAGCGTGTCCAGGTTCACCTGCTTGCTCTTGTTGTAGTCGGGCGCCCATTTCACGTCGGGCCACAGGCTCAGGCTGGGCGGCTCCAGGTAGGCCGGGCCGCTGCCGTCGAGCACGAAGTGCGCATGCCGCGTGGCCGCGCAGTTGGGGATCATCGCCACCGGCTTGCTGGCCGCATGGGTGGGGAAGGTCTTGATCTTCACGTCGAGCACGGTGGTCAGGCCGCCCAGGCCCTGCGCGCCGATGCCCAGCGCGTTGACCTTTTCGTACAGCTCGATGCGCAGCGCTTCCAGCTGGTTGGCGGGGCCGCGCTGGAGCAGCTCGTACATGTCGATGTCGTCCATCAGCGCCTCTTTGGCCAGCAGCATGGCCTTTTCGGCCGTGCCGCCCACGCCGATGCCCAGCATGCCGGGCGGGCACCAGCCCGCGCCCATGAGCGGCACGGTCTTGAGCACCCAGTCGACCAGGTTGTCGCTGGGGTTCATCATCACGAACTTGCTCTTGTTCTCCGAGCCGCCGCCCTTGGCCGCGACGGTCACATCGACCGTGTTGCCAGGCACCACGCTCATGTGCACCACGGCCGGCGTGTTGTCCTTGGTGTTCTTGCGCTCGAAGATCGGGTCGTCGAGCACCGAGGCGCGCAGCACGTTGTCGGGGTTGAGATACCCGCGGCGCACGCCTTCGTTCACCGCGTCCTCGATCGAGCCGGCAAAGCCCTCGAAGCGCACGTCCATGCCGATCTTCAGGAACACGTTGACGATGCCGGTGTCCTGGCAGATCGGCCGCCTGCCTTCGGCGCACAGCTTCGAGTTGGTGAGGATCTGCGCGATCGCGTCCTTGGCGGCGGGCGACTCCTCGCGTTCGTAGGCGCGCGCCAGGTGGGCGATGTAGTCGGCGGGGTGGTAGTAGCTGATGTACTGCAGCGCGGCGGCGACGCTGTCGATCAGGTCTTGCGGGCGGATGATGGTGGTCATGGTCGGGGGGAAGGGCTGCCGTCGAGGGCAGGCGGAATTATCCGCTCCCGGCTGGCGGCACCCTGACGGCGCTTTCCGGGCTCCATCCGGCCGTTGAACAGCAGCTTCAACAGCGGCCAGCGCGCCAGCACGCCATGGTGCAGTGCATACGGCAGCCCCACGCCCACCGCCACCGCCAAGCCGAATTTCAGGCCCGCGGGCAGCCCGGGGTAGGGCAGCAGCGCCAGGGCCACGCAGACCACGCAGAGGTAGTGGAAGAGATAGATCGAATACGAGGCGTCCACCAGCCGCTGCAGCAGCGGCCATGGACGGTCGAGCATCGCCTGGAACGCGCGCAGCAGCACCACGGCGGCCATGAGCGCGAAGTAAGTCTGCAGCAGCAGCACGGCACTGCCGTGCACGGCCGTCTTGAGCGCCGGATGGAACACCACCAGCGCCGCCAGCGGCCACAGCACCAGGTCCAGCGGACCGAGCCGCCGCAGCGCCGCAAAGCGCTCGGGCCGCGAGAACGCGACGGCGCCCGCCGCAAAGTACGGCAGGTACACCACGATGTTGGCGAAGTCCGGGTGCAGGCCGGCCCCATGGCGCAGCGCGGCCCGCAGCACGATCATCGCCCCGCCGGCCAGCAGCGCACACAGCCACTTGTGCTGCAACACCGGCCCCACCAGGTCGCGCGGCGCGGCGTCGTCCAGCCGGCGCAGCAGCGGCAGCGCCGCCGCGGCCAGCAGG
Source organism: Pseudomonadota bacterium (assembly GCA_040758375.1). GTDB lineage: Bacteria > Pseudomonadota > Gammaproteobacteria > Burkholderiales > Burkholderiaceae_C > CAMLIZ01. The sequence continues at coordinate 12,026 of JBFLWE010000040.1, read as the reverse complement.
TAGTACAGCAGCAGCGAGATCAGGAACCACAGGTGGCCGATGAAACCGCGCCCGGTGAATGCATTGCTGCCCACCACGCCGGGTTCCACGAAGCTGTGCCAGAAGGTGGCCGCGTCGAAGCCCTGGCCGGCGCGCTGGTGACTGAGCAACACCAGGTGTTGCAGCGGTTGCAGTGTCAGCGCCAGCGTCAGGAAGGGCAGCCCCACCAGGATGATGCGGCGCAGCAAAACGTGCCGCAAGGATCGGCTGCCGAGCGCATAGGTCCAGAACAACCCAGCGAGCAAGAAGAACGCGGGCATGCGGAAGGACGATGCGGCTTCCACCAGCACGTCGAAGGCGCGCGTGCCCGAAGGGTCGCGCACGGGGAAGGAGGTGCCCACCCCATACACGCCCGCGGCATGGAGGAAGACACCCAGGATCATCATCGAGGCCCTGAGGGCGTCGATGTACCAAAGTCGTTGGCCGGCCATCGAAGCGGGCTTGCGGCAAGCGCAATGCCCGCCGAGCCGGCCGGTTACACCGCGGGGCGGCTGAGCTGCTGATGAGCGTGTGGGATGCTCGGCCTCGCGCGACTTGCGCGAACGCCGATTGCGCCATGACCCTGCTGCACACTCCCCACGAAGCTCTGCGTTGCCTGTGGACGGCCGCCGGCGGCGACCCGTCGGCGCCCGCCGCGGTGGCGCTCGAAGGCGAGGAGCCGGCGCTGCCTTCGTCTTTTGCGGTGGGCACGGCGGCGCAGGTCAGCATCGCCGCGGCGGCGCTGGCAGCGCGCGAGATCGGGCGCCTGCGCGGCGGGCCGGCGCAGCAGGTGCGCGTGCACATGCGCCATGCCGCAGCCGAGTTCCGCAGCGAGCGCTACCTGCGCGTGAACGGCGCAGCGCCCGCCGACCCCTGGGACCGCATCGCCGGCCTGTACCGCACCGGCGACGGCTGGGTGCGGCTGCACACCAACTTCGAGCACCACCGCGACGGCATGCTCGCGCTGCTGGGCTGCGCCTACGACAAGGCCTCGGTGGCGCAGGCCTTGCTGGGCTGGCAGGCGGTGGCGCTGGAAACCGCGGCCGCCGAGGCGGGCCTGTGCGCCAGCGCGCTGCGCAGCTTCGAGCAGTGGGATGCGCATGCGCAGGGCCGGGCGGTGGCCGCGATGCCGGTGTTCTCGATCGAGCGGCTCGACGACGGGCTGGCGCCGATGCCGCTGGCGCCGCTGCCGGCCGGCGCCTTGCCGCTGCAGGGCGTGCGCGTGCTCGATCTCACCCGCGTCATCGCCGGCCCGGTGGCCGGGCGCACGCTGGCCGCCTACGGCGCCGACGTGATGCTGATCACCGCGCCGCACCTGCCGGCGATCGCCTCGCTGGTGCCCGACACCGGCCGCGGCAAGCAGGCAGCCCAGCTCGACCTGCGCGAAGCCGCCGGACGCGACAGCCTGCGCTCACTGTTGCGCGGTGCCGACGTGTTCCTGCAGGCCTATCGCCCGGGCGGCTTGGCGGCGCTGGGCTTCGGCCCGCACGAGCTGGCGCGGCTGCGCCCCGGCATCGTCGTGGCCTCGCTCAGCGCCTACGGTGCAAGCGGCCCCTGGGCGCCGCGGCACGGCTACGACTCGCTGGTGCAGACGGCCACCGGCTTCAACGCGGCCGAGGCCGAGGCGGCTGGCGCGGCGCAACCGCAGGCGCTGCCCGCGCAGGCGCTGGACCATGCCTCGGGCTACCTGCTGGCCCTGGGCATCCAGGCAGCGCTGATGCGGCGCATGGTGCATGGCGGCAGCTGGCATGTGCAGGTCTCGCTGGCGCAGACGGCGCATTGGCTGCGCGGCCTGGGGCGCGTGGCCGGCGGTGTGACGGCCGCCGATCCGGGCTTTGACGACGTGGGCGACCTGCTGGAAACCTCCGGCTCCCCGTTTGGCACCCTCACCGCGGTGCGCCATGCGGGCGTGCTGAGCGCCACGCCGCCGCGCTGGGAGCGGCCGGCGGTGCCGCTGGGCACGCACGCACCGGCGTGGTGACGGGCGGGGCTGTCAATGTCCGCGGGCGGCGGCCGCGCTGCTGCTCAGCAGCCGGTCGGTGTAGGCGATGGCCATGGCCGAGAACAGGAAGGCGATGTGGATCACCGTCTGCGCGACCAGCGTCTTCTCGTCGTAGGCGGCGGCGTTGATGAAGGTCTTGAGCAGGTGGATCGAGCTGATGCCGATGATCGCAGTGGCGAGCTTGACCTTGAGCACCGAGGCGTTGACATGGCTCAGCCACTCCGGCTGGTCGGGGTGGCCTTCGAGTTCCATGCGCGAGACGAAGGTCTCGTAGCCGCCGACGATGACCATGATCAAGAGGTTGCTGATCATCACCACGTCGATCAGCCCCAGCACCACCAGCATGATGGTGGTTTCCGACAGCTTGGCCGGCCCGGCGGCCGGCAGCGCGCTGGGCACCGCCACCGCCGCGGTGATCTGCTGCAGCGCCGCCTGGCTGCCGAAGGCCGCCTCGATCAGGTGGATCAGCTCGACCCAGAAGTGGTACACGTAGACGCCCTGCGCCAGGATCAGGCCGAGGTACAGCGGCAGCTGCAGCCAGCGGCTCATGAAAATGAGGTTGGGCAGCGGCTTCAGGCGGGGGGTCGGTCGGTTGCGGTCTTCTACGGGGGACATTTGTCTCGTGGGATGCGTAAACTGCCTGCGATTCTAGGCAGTGGCCCACGTCCGCCTTGCGGTCGTGTACCAGTAAGCACTTCGTAAGAGCTTGTCCCTATGGTGGCAGGCGTTCGTGACCGGTATCCCAGACCCTTATCCCAGGAGACAGCCATGACCAGCGCCGCCGACGCACCCCACGAGCTGAAGCTCTATCCGCCTCCGCAGTCCTTCGTCGAGCGCGCCCACATCTCCGGCATGGCGGCCTACCAGAAGCTGGTGGCCGAGTCCGAGGCCGACTACGAGGGCTACTGGGCCCGCCTGGCACGCGAGTGCATCAGCTGGAAGACGCCCTTCACCAAGGTGCTCAACAGCAGCGAGGCACCGTTCTACAAGTGGTTCGAGGACGGCACGCTCAACGTGTCCTACAACTGCCTGGACCGTAACGTCGAGGCCGGCAAGGGCGACAAGGTCGCGATCCGCTTCGAGGCCGACGACGGCAAGGTCACCACCGCCACCTACAGCGAACTGCTGGCCAAGACCTGCCAGATGGCCAATGCGCTGAAGAAGATGGGCGTGCAAAAGGGCGACCGCGTGGTGATCTACATGCCGATGTCGATCGAAGGCGTGGTCGCCATGCAGGCTTGCGCACGCATCGGCGCCACGCACTCGGTGGTGTTCGGCGGCTTCTCGGCGCAGAGCCTGCGCGACCGCATCGAAGACGCCGGCGCGGTGATGGTGATCACCGCCGACGAGCAGGTGCGCGGTGGCAAGAACCTGCCGCTGAAGGCCATCGTCGATGAAGCCTTGGGCCTGGGCGGCTGCGACACCATCAAGAACGTCATCGTCTATCGCCGCACCGGCAGCGCCGGCGTGGCCTTCAGCGCGCCGCGCGACGTGTGGCTGCACGAGGCGCTGTACGGCCAGGCCACCCGCTGCGAGCCCGAGTGGGTGGGCGCCGAGCATCCGCTGTTCCTGCTCTACACCTCCGGCTCCACCGGCAAGCCCAAGGGCGTGCAGCACGCCACCGGCGGCTACCTGCTGATGGCCGCGCTCACCACCAAGTGGACCTTCGACCTGAAAGACGACGACGTGTTCTGGTGCACGGCCGACATCGGCTGGGTCACGGGCCACACCTACATCACCTACGGTCCGCTGGCGCTGGGCGGCACCGAGATCGTGTTCGAGGGCATCCCCACCTACCCGGATGCGGGCCGCTTCTGGAAGATGATCCAGGACCACCGCGTCAGCATCTTCTACACCGCGCCCACGGCGATCCGCTCGCTGATCAAGGCCGCCGAAACCAACCCCACGGCGCATCCGCGCAACTACAACCTCACCAGCCTGCGCCTGCTGGGCTCGGTGGGCGAGCCCATCAACCCGGCCGCCTGGGAGTGGTACCACGCCAACGTGGGCGGCGGCCGCTGCCCCATCGTCGATACCTGGTGGCAGACCGAGACCGGCGGCCACATGATCACGCCGCTGCCCGGCGTCACGCCGCTGGTGCCCGGCTCCTGCACGCTGCCCTTCCCGGGCATCACCGCCGCGATCGTCGATGAGACCGGCGGCGACGTGCCCAACGGCCAGGGCGGCATCCTGGTGATCAAGAAGCCCTGGCCCAGCATGATCCGCACGATCTGGGGCGACCCCGAGCGCTTCAAGAAGAGCTACTACCCGCCCGAGCTCAAGGGCTACTACCTGGCCGGCGACGGCGCCAGCCGCGACGCCGAGCGCGGCTACTTCACCATCACCGGCCGCATCGACGACGTGCTCAACGTCAGCGGCCACCGCATGGGCACGATGGAGATCGAGTCGGCGCTGGTGTCGCACACCGAGCTGGTGGCCGAGGCCGCGGTGGTGGGCCGCCCCGACGAGACCACCGGCGAGGCCATCTGCGCCTTCGTGGTGCTCAAGCGCCCGCGCCCCACCGGCGAAGAGGCCAAGAAGATCGCCAACGAGCTGCGCAACTGGGTGGCCAAGGAGATCGGCCCGATCGCCAAGCCCAAGGACATCCGCTTCGGCGACAACCTGCCCAAGACCCGCTCGGGCAAGATCATGCGCCGCCTGCTGCGCAGCATCGCCAAGGGCGAGCAGATCACGCAGGACACCTCCACGCTCGAGAACCCTGCGATCCTCGATCAATTGGCGCAGACCAACTGAAGGCGCTGATCGACTTCACCGGCGCCGCCCCCGAGGGCGGCGCTTTGCGCTGTGCGTTCGAAAAGCCGGTGCGCACGCTCGCGGCGCCCGTGCCGGGCGAGGTGCGCGGCGTGCTGCAGGCGGCCGAGCAGGCTGCACAGGCGGGCCAGTGGTGCGTGGGTTTCGTGCGCTACGAGGCGGCCTCGGCTTTCGAGCCGGCCGCGTCGCTGCATGCGGGCGAAGGGCCCTTGGCCTGGTTCGCGGTGTTCGATCACGTCTTGCCATGGCCGCAGCGCCTGCCTGCGTGCTACCCGCCGCTGCGCTGGGCGGCGCGGCTGCAACGCGAGCCCTTCGAGCGCCGCATCGCGCGCATCCACCGGGCCATTGCCGACGGCGAGGCCTACCAGGTCAATCTCACCGCGCCGGTGAGTGCTGCCTTCGAAGGCGATGCGCTGGCGCTGTTCGCCGCCCTGCACCGCGCCCAGCCCCAGGCCTACGCCGCCTTCATCGACACCGGCGACGAGCAGGTGCTCAGCGTCTCGCCCGAGCTGTTCTTCGATTGGCGCGGCGCAAGGCTGCTGAGCCGGCCGATGAAAGGCACCGCACCGCGCGGCGCCACGCCCGACGAGGACGCGGCCCATGCCGCCCGCCTGGTGGCCAGCGAGAAGGAACGCGCCGAGAACCTGATGATCGTGGACCTGATCCGCAACGATCTTTCGCGCGTGGCCGAGCCGTTCAGCGTGCAGGTGCCGCGGCTGTTCGACACGCGCGCCTGGCCCACCGTGTGGCAGATGACCTCCGACGTGAGTGCGCGCACGCGGCCGGGCACCACGCTGGCCGATGTGTTCGCGGCGCTGTTTCCTTGCGGTTCGGTCACCGGCGCGCCCAAGCTGCGCGCGATGCACTGGATCCGCGAACTGGAAGACGGACCGCGGGGCGTGTACTGCGGCGCAGTGGGCGTGCTGCAGCCCGGCGGCGCGGCCACGTTCAACGTGGCGATCCGCACCGTGGTGATCCGCGGGGCCGAAGCGCGCTGCGGCATCGGCAGCGGCATCACGGCCGATGCCGGCGCGGATGCGGAGTGGCTGGAGTGGCAGCACAAGCGCGGCTTCCTGGAGCGCGCGCGCGAGCCGTTCGACCTGCTGCAGACGATGCGGCTGGAGCAGGGGGGGTTCCCGGCGGCGCGGCTGCACCTTGCGCGTCTGGAGGCAGCGGCGCGGCATTTCGGCTATCGCTTCGAGCAAGAGGCGGTGCAGGCGGCATTGGCCCGCGCGGCCGCTGCGCATGCCCAGGGCTGCTGGCGCGTGCGGCTGCTGATCGATGCCGCGGGCGAGGTGCGGTGTGAAGCGTTTGCATTCGCGCCCGGCCAGGAGCCTGTGCGTGTCGCGCTGGCCGATGGGCCGATCGAGGCACCCTTGGATTTCTTGCGCTTCAAGACCACGCGGCGCGGGCACTACGAACGCCTTGCGCCGGCTGGCGGCGGCGTGTTCGACACCTTGCTGTGGAACGCTGACCGCGAGATCACCGAGTTCACACGGGGCAATGTGATCGCCGAGCTGGACGACGGCCGCCGCGTCACGCCGGCCTTGCGTTGCGGCCTGCTCGATGGCGTGGGCCGCGCGCTGGCCCTTCAGCGTGGCGACGTGGTGGAAGCCGTGCTGCGCGTGGACGATCTGCCGCGCGTGCGGCGGCTGTGGTTCGTGAACGCGTTGCGCGGCGAGTTGGAGGTGGAGAACCTGCCCCTGTTGCAGCGGCAGGGGCAGTAGCTCAGCCCTCGGCGGCGGACTGCCCGTGCCGGCCCGCGCCCTGCACGAAGCGCGCTGCGCCTTGCACGGCCTCTTCGGAGCGCAGCGTCTGCATGCCGAGCGCGAACTCCTGCATCAGCGCCTCGCTCAGCGAGCGGCCCGCCTGTTTGAGCACGCTGGCCCGGTCGTTGCGAAGGCATTGCTGCGGCAGCGCGGCGATCTCGCGCGCCAGCGCTTGCGCAGCGGGCAGCGCCTGGCCGGCAGGCACCTTGCGGTTGGCGAGGCCGATGGCCAAGGCTTCGTCGGCGCCTACTGGCCGACCGGTGAGGATCAGATCGAGCGCGCGGCTTTCGCCGATCAGCCGCGGCAGGCGCACGGTGCCGCCGTCGATCAGCGGCACGCCCCAGCGCCGGCAGAAGACGCCGAACACGGCGGTGTCGTCGGCCACGCGCAAGTCGCACCACAGCGCCAGCTCCAGCCCGCCGGCCACCGCATAGCCGGACACCGCGGCGATCACCGGCTTGCCGAGCTGCAGTCGCGAAGGCCCCATCGGCCCGTCCGCCGTGGGGTTGGGGTCGAGCAGCAGGGCGCGCGGGCCGTCCAGCCCCTGGGCGATGGCGCTCAGGTCGGCGCCGGCGCAGAAATGACCGCCCGCACCGGCGAGCACCGCGACGCAGGCCACCGCGTCGGCCTCGAACGCGCGAAAGGCGTCGGCCAGCGCGCGCGCCGTCGGGCCATCGACGGCATTGCGCACCTCCGGCCGGTGCAGTGTGACGGTCCAGACGGGGCCGTCGCGTTCGATCAGCACGGTGTCTTGCGTCATCGCGTCTCCTTGCAAAGCCGCTCAGAAGGCTTGCTGCGCGCGGCGCGCGCCTTCGAGCGCGGCGTTGGCGTCTTCGTCGGGCAGCTCCAGCTCCATGCGCAGGAGTTGCGCGCCGATGGTCTTGCCGAGGTTGTCGCTGCGCAGGCTGTGAGCGGCGCCGCCGGCCAGCGCCCCCTCGAGCACGAACTTCAGCGCCAGGATGTTGGGCAGCCTGAAGCACTGCACGCGCGCCGCGTCGGCGCTGCCGAGCAGGTGGGCGAAGTGCTGCGCCACGCGTTGCGGCGTGACGGCCTGCTCCAGCAGCCGGTAGCCCGTGGCGTCCCAGGCGAACAGGCCGATGTCGGCGCGGTCGGCCTTGTCGCCGCTGCGCGCGTGCGCAATGTCGGCCAGGCGAAGCTTCATGCCAGCGTCTCCGTGAGCTGCACCTTCAACGCTTGCTCCACCCGCTCGCGCTGCACGCGCGTGGGCCACAGGCCCAGCAGCTGGCTGGCCGGCGCGATGCCGTGGAAGCCGCCCATGTAGGGCGGCCCGGAAAGCGCCATCCAGGGGAACAGGCGCGGGAACGCGTCGGCCATGCGCTTGTCGGCGCAGCGCACCGCCATGCGCAGCCACACCTCGTTGAGATCGTCTTCCCGGCCGCGGTCGGCGTGCGGGCCGAGGAAGGTGTCGTGGCCCAGGTATTCGACGCAAAGCTCCTGGTGCGCGATGCGCTTGTCGGCGAGCTGGGTCTGCACCGAGGCCACCACCGCATGCGCCTTGGCCATCGCATCCGGCCAGCAGAAGCCGACGACCGCCTGGCCCATCCAGCCGTCTTCGTAACCGGCCACCACCTTCAGCGTCTGGGGCCGCGCATGGCCGCGCGCGCCTTGCAGGCGCACGCGGTCAGCGCCCAAGTCGTCGAGCCGGAGCTCCCCCATGTCGAGCACCACGTCGGGCGAGAAGTAGGCGCGCGGATCGTGCACTTCGTACAGTAGCTGCTGGCGCACGGTGTGGAAGTTGACGCGACCGCCGGTGCCCGGCGCCTTGGTGATGAATGCGCTGCCGTCTTCGGACACTTCGGCGATCGGGTAGCCGATGTGGGTGAGGTCGGGCACGCGCGCCCAGGCGCCGGCCGAGCCGAAGTTGCCGCCCGAACCCTGGCCCGAGCATTCGAGCAGATGGCCCACCGCCAGGCCTTGCGCCAGGCGGTCCAGCCCGGCGGGGTCGGCGGGCGTGAGCGACCAGCCGAACTCGTGCACCAGCGGGCCGAGGAACAGGGCGGCGTCGGCCACGCGCCCGGTGAGCACGATGTCGGCACCTTGCGCGAGCGCCGTGGCGATCGGTGCGGCCCCGAGGTAGGCATTCGCAAACACCAGCCGGTCGCGCACCGCCGCGATGTCCGCGCCGGTGTCCAGGTGGGCCAGCGACTCGCCGGCGGCCCGCAGTTCGTCCACCCGGTCGAGCAGGGCGTCGCCTGTCACCACCGCGACACGCGCATGCCAGCCCCTGGCCTTGAATGCCGCCACCACGGCATCGCGCGCGCCCTCGGGATGCAGGCCTCCCGCATTGAGCACGAACTTCACGCCGCGTGCCGAGGCCGCGGGCCACAGCGCGCCGAGCATGGGCACCAAGTCGCGCGTGAAGCCGGTGGCGGGGTCCTTGGCCTGGTCCTTGCGCAGGATGGCCAGCGTGAGCTCGGCCAAGTGGTCGGAGCAGACGTACTGCACGTCGCCGCGCTCGATGGCGGCCTTGACCGGCTCCCACGCGTCGCCGTAGAAGCCCAGGCCAGCGGCAAGGCGTATGGTTTTCATGGCTCGCCGAGGAACAACAGCACCGTCTGCTCGGCCAGTGTGGCCATGTCCACGCTGCCCGCGGCGCGTGACTTCGGCCGGTACCAGGTGCTGGAGAAGTTGATCGCGCCCAGGATCAGCAGGCGCGCGAGCTTGGGGTCGGCCTTGAGCCGGCCTTGCGCATGAAGCTCGTCGATCGTGTGCTGCCAGATCGCGTCGTAGCGGTCTTTCAGCTTGATGATGCGGCGCTTGTACTCCTCGGGCAGCGAACGCCAGTCATACAGCATCACGTGGATGAAGTCGCTGCCCGGGTCGTGCAGGATGCCGTAGTGCACATGCACCAGGCGCTTGAACCGCTCGCCGGCCGGCAGGCCGGCCGCCTCGTCGCCCAGCACTTCTTGCGTGCGCTCCAGGCCCAGGCGCAAACCCTCTTCCATCACCGCCATCAACAGTTCATGCTTGTTGGCGAAGTGATAGAAGGGGCTGCCCGAGCGCATTCTCACCGCATGGGCGATGTCGCGCACCGTGGTGCCGTCGAATCCTTTCTCGCGGAACAGGCGCGCGGCCACCTTCACCAGCTCGGCGCGGCGGTTGTTGGCGTTTTCGGCGGGTTCGGCGGCGATGGCGGGTTTGGCGGGAGGCATCGGGTTTTCACGCTCGCGACTATCGGGTTTTCCACGCTCGCGCGGTGGGGCCGGCTTGGATAGAAAGCTGTCGGTGGCACAGTTCACCAAGCAATTGCTTGCTTTGTGCGTCGAGGATAGCAAGGCGCGCTGCCCGGTGCAACGCATGGCTTGAACCCAAGGAGACGAGGGCTTTGCAGCTTCTGCAGATCGTGATCAGCGGCATCGCTCAGGGCTGCATCTACGGCCTGATCGCGCTGGGCTTCGTGCTGATCTACAAGGCCACCGAGACGGTGAGCTTCGCGCAGGGCGAGCTGATGATGCTGGGCGCGTTCATCGCGCTGGGCGTGATGGCCTTCCTGGGCTTTGCGTACTGGCTGGCGGTGCCTTGCGCGATCGGCGGCATGGCAGCGGTGGGCCTGCTGGCCGAGCGTGCGGCGATCCGGCCCATCCTGGGGCAGCCGGCGTTCTCGATCGTGATGCTCACGATCGGGCTGGGCTACATGGCGCGCGGCGCGATCACGATGATTCCCAACATTGGCACCGAGACGCACACGCTGGCCGTGCCTTACAAGGACCAGGTGTGGAGGCTCGGCACCCTGGTGCTCAATGCCGAGCAGGCGGTGGTGATCGGGGTGACGGCGCTGCTGTGCGCGGGGCTGTACCTGATGTTCAGCAAGAGCCGCATCGGCATCGCGATGCAGGCGGTGTCGCAGAACCAGCTCGCCGCCTACTACATGGGCATCCCGGTGCAGCGGCTCAACGGCCTGGTGTGGGCGCTGGCGGCGGCGGTGGCGGCGGTGGCGGGGCTGCTGCTGGCGCCCATCACCTTCGTGCACGCCAACATGGGCTTCATCGGGCTGAAGGCGTTTCCGGCCGCGGTGGTGGGCGGCTTCGGCAGCCTGCCCGGTGCGGTGGTCGGCGGGCTGGTGATCGGCGTGGTGGAGTCGCTGTCGGGCTTTTACCTGCCAGAGGGCTTCAAGGACATCGCGGCCTACGTGGTGGTGCTGGTGATGCTGATGGTCAGGCCCAACGGCCTGTTTGGCGGCAACCTGCGCAAGAAGGTCTGAGAAAACGCCATGCGCTTCGTCTTCAAGACCTCGTACGACCAGGACATCCGGCTCGCCAAGCATGGCGGGCATGTGTTGTGGTACTCGCTGCTGATGGCGGCGCTGCTGGCCGCGCCGTGGACGGTGCCGGACTACTGGCTTTCGCAGCTCACCTTCATCTGCATCTACGGCGTGGTGGGGCTGGGGCTGATGCTGCTGTCGGGCTTCACCGGGCTGTTCTCGATCGGGCATGCGGCGTTCCTCGGCGTGGGCGCGTACACCGAGGCCTACCTGCAGGCGCGGGGCTGGCCGTTCCCGCTGTCGATGGCTTGCGCGGCGCTGCTGTCCGCCGCGGTGGGTTCGGTGGTGGGGCTGCCCGCGTTGCGCGTCAAGGGCGTGTACCTCGGCATCGCGACGCTGTCGTTCGGCTTCATCGTCGAAGAAGCGCTGGCGCGCTGGGAAAGCGTCACCGGCGGCAACGCCGGCATGAGCGTGAAGACGGCCACGGCCTTCGGCTGGCAGGCCGACAGCGCGACGAGCTTCTACTTCCTCTGCCTGGCCGTGGCGGTGGGTTGCACGGTGCTGGTGCTGAACCTGCTGCGCTCACCCACGGGCCGCGCCTTTGTGGCGATCCGCGACTCTGAGATTTCGGCGCAGAGCATGGGCATCCACCTCGCGCGCTTCAAGACGCTGTCGTTCGCGCTGTCGGCGGCGCTGGCGGGCATCGGCGGGGCCTTGTACGCGCACCAGCTGCGCTTCATCTCGCCCGACCAGTTCGGCATCCTGCAGTCGATCGACCTGCTGCTGATGGTGGTGATCGGCGGGCTGGGGTCGATCCACGGCGTGTTCATGGGCGCCGTCTTTCTCATCACGATGCCGCAGGTGATTGCGCTGGCCAAGGACTACCTGCCGGCGGCCATCGGGCAGGCGGCGGGGCTGCAGGGTTTCGTGTACGGGCTGGTGCTGGTGGCCTTCGTGCTGTTCGAGCCGATGGGCTTGTATGGGCGCTGGCTGAAGGTGCGCACGTATCTGCAGCTGTTCCCGTTCTACCGGCGCGGCTTGTTCAAGCGGCAGAAGTCGTTCCAGAAGTCGGAGAGGTTGAGGTGAGGGCGGTGGTGGGGGAAGTCCTCGTGGCGCCGAGCGCAGGCTGGGGGCGCGGGCATGCGTTCTCCGGCCCACGCTCGCGGGGCGCCACCGAGCACCGTCGCCGTTGCCGCGTCAACACCTGCCAGGCGGGGGCAGGAGCCAGGACGCCGCGAATGGG
>JBFLWE010000039.1:0-49348 GCA_040758375.1 Pseudomonadota bacterium | reverse complement strand
CGTGGTGGTGGAGAACAACATCATCTACGGCAACGGCCAGAACGGCATCAACATGGACGGCGTGCAGGACTCCACCTTCCAGAACAACCTGGTGTACGGCAACGCCCGCCATGCGCTGCGCGACTACCAGATCGACGGCGCGGCCGGCGCGGCGCGCCTGCGCATCGTGAACAACACGCTGGTGGCCAACGGCGGCTGGGCGGTCAAGCTGAGCGAGGACCAGGGCGGCCACGTGATCTTCAACAACATCCTGGCCGGCTCGTCGGGCAGCCTGAGCGTGGGCACCACCAGCGGCCTGGTGTCGAACGACAACGTGTTCACCGCGTCGCTGTCGTCCGACAACGAGTCGAGCACGGTGTCGCTGAGCACCTGGCGCAGCCGCACCGGGCAGGACAGCGTGAGCCAGAGCAGCACGACCAGCGCGCTGTTCACCAACGCTTCGGGCGGCGACTACACGCTGTCCAGCAGCTCGGTGGCGCGCAACAAGGGCGTGGCGACGCTGTCCAGCGTGTCGGCCCCGGTGAAGGACATCCGCGGCATGGCGCGCCCGCAGGCCGGTGCATTCGACGTGGGGGCGTACGAGGCGCAGTAAACGGCGCCCCTTGCCCCAGGTCATCGAACGGCGTCTTCGGACGCCGTTTTTTCTTGTGCCGCACGGGAACGACGGTTGCATGAGGTGCCCCATGGCCACCGGGCAGATCCGCATCGGCATCTCGGGCTGGCGCTACGAACCCTGGCGCGGCGTGTTCTATCCTGAAGGCCTGCCCCAGCGGCGCGAGCTGGCCTACGCCTCGCGCATGCTGCCCACGATCGAGATCAACGGATCGTTCTACTCGCTGCAGCGGCCCGAGTACTACGCGCAGTGGCACGACGAAACGCCCGACGGCTTCGTGTTCGCGGTCAAGGCCCCAAGTACATCACCCATCTGCGGCGGCTCAAGGAGGTCGAGACCCCGTTGGCGAACTTCTTCGCCTCGGGCGTCTTCGAGCTGAAGGCCAAGCTCGGGCCCATCCTGTGGCAGTTTCCGCCGATGCTGCCGTTCAAGCCCGAGCGCTTCGAAGCCTTCTTCGCGCAGCTGCCGCACGACACCGAAACCGCGGCCCGCATCGCCCAGCACCACGACCACCGGGTCGAAGGCCGCATGAGCCTGGACATCGACCGCACGCGGCCGCTGCGCCATGCGGTAGAGGTGCGCCATCCCAGCTTCGTGGACGAAGCCTTCGTCGCGCTGCTGCGCCGCTACGGCATCGCGCTGGTGGTGGCCGACACGGCCGGCAAGTGGCCGCTGCTGGAAGACCTGACGGCCGACTTCGTGTACCTGCGGCTGCATGGCGACAAGGAGCTCTATGCCAGCGGCTATGGCGACGGCGCGCTCGCGCGCTGGGCCGAGCGCATCCGGGCGTGGAGCCAGGGACAGCAGGTGCCCGACGCGCACCGGGCCTCCCGCCGGGCAGCGCCCAGACGTGCCACGCGAAACGTCTACTGCTATTTCGACAACGACGTGAAAGTGCACGCGCCCTACGATGCGGCGTCCCTCGCGCGCAAGCTGGGCCTGCCCAGCCCGCTGGGCGCCAGGGGCAAGCCGGCCTGGCCACCCGACTGGACGCCCCGGACGCCCCGCGAGCGCGCCGCCCGCTTCGGAACACGGCAGGCGACCCCTCGATAATCGGACAATGAATCCCCTGCTCTCGCGGCTGCAGCCCTATCCCTTCGAACGGCTGCGCGCCCTGCTGCAAGACATCACGCCCTCGCCCGCCCACCGCCCGATCAGCCTTGGCATCGGGGAGCCGAAGCACCCGACGCCGGCTTTCATCAAGCGGGCGCTCGCCGAAGCGCTGGACGGGCTGGCCTCGTACCCGGCCACGGCCGGCGAGCCCGCGCTGCGCGAGGCCTGCACCGCCTGGGTGCAGCGGCGCTACGGCGTGGTGCTCGATCCGGCCACCCAGGTGCTGCCGGTCAATGGCTCGCGCGAGGCCTTGTTCTCGCTGGCGCAGACCGTCATCGACCCCACGCGCGACGGCGCCTGGGGCGGGCCCGTGGTGGTGTGCCCCAATCCCTTCTATCAAATCTATGAAGGCGCCGCGCTGCTGGCCGGCGCCACGCCGGCCTTTGCCAACAGCGACCCGACGCGCAACTTCGCCGCCGCCTGGTCGCAGGTGGACGCCGCCACCTGGGCCCGCACCCAGCTGCTGTACGTGTGCTCGCCGGGCAACCCGGCCGGCGCCGTGGTCCCGCTGGACGAATGGGCGCGGCTGTTCGAGCTGTCGGACCGCTACGGCTTCGTCATCGCCTCGGACGAGTGCTATTCGGAGATCTACTTCCGCGACGAGCCGCCGCTGGGCGGGCTGCAGGCGGCGGCCCAGCTGGGCCGCCATGACTTCCACAACCTGATCAGCGTGACCAGCCTTTCCAAGCGCTCCAACGTGCCCGGCATGCGCTCGGGCTTCGTGGCTGGCGATGCGCGCCTGATCAAGCCCTTCCTGCTCTACCGTACCTACCACGGCAGCGCGATGCCGCCGGCCGTGCAGCGCGCCAGCATCGCGGCCTGGAACGACGAGACCCATGTGGTGGAAAACCGGGCGCTTTATCGCGAAAAGTTCACGCAGGTGACGCCGCTTCTTGCTTCCGTCATGGACGTTGGCCTGCCGGATGCTAGTTTTTACCTCTGGGCCCGGGTGCCGGCGCATGTGTGCGGCGGGTCCGACACCGAGTTCGCCCGCCAACTGCTCGCTCAATACAATGTCACGGTCCTGCCCGGCAGCTACCTTGCACGCGAGGCGCGCGGCGCCAACCCCGGCGCGGGCCGCATCCGCATGGCCCTGGTGGCCGGCGTGGCCGAATGCCTCGAGGCCGCGCAGCGCATCGTCTCCTTCATCCAGTCCTTTCCACGGTAAACCCCATGTCCACCGACCTCGAACAGCTGCAGTCCACGATCGACCTCGCCTGGGAAAGCCGCACCCAGCTCAGCGCGGCCTCCTCGCCCGAGGTGCTCAAGGCGGTGGAGCATGCGGTGTCCGAGCTCAACGCCGGCCGTCTGCGCGTGGCGCAGAAGGCCGACGGCCAGTGGGTCGTGAACCAGTGGCTCAAGAAGGCCGTGCTGCTGTACTTCCGCCTGCACGACAACCAGCTCATGAAAGCCGGCGGCTACGCCCAGTTCTTCGACAAGGTGCCGCTGAAGTTCAGCCACCTCAACGAAGCCCAGATCCGCGAAGCCGGCGTGCGCATCGTGCCGCCGGCGGTGGCGCGGCACGGCGCCTTCGTCGCCAAGGGCGTGGTGCTGATGCCCTCGTACGTGAACATCGGCGCCTATGTCGACGAAGGCACGATGGTGGACACCTGGGCCACCGTGGGCTCCTGTGCGCAGATCGGCAAGAACGTGCACCTGTCGGGCGGCGTGGGCATCGGCGGCGTGCTGGAGCCGCTGCAGGCCGGTCCCACGATCATCGAGGACAACTGCTTCATCGGTGCGCGCTCCGAGGTGGTGGAAGGCGTGGTGGTCGAGGAGAACTCGGTGCTGGGCATGGGCGTGTACATCGGCCAGAGCACGCCGATCTACGACCGCGCCACCGGCGAGACCACCTACGGCCGCGTGCCCTCGGGCTCGGTGGTGGTGAGCGGCTCGCTGCCGCGCGACAACGGCCGCTACAGCCTGTATGCGGCCGTGATCGTCAAGCGGGTGGATGCGCAGACCCGCTCCAAGACGAGCATCAACGAGCTGCTTCGAGGCTAGCCATGTCCGGCTGGCTGCGCACCGCCGTGAAGCCGTGGCTCGCGGCGGCGGCGCTGCTGGCCGCCTCGCTGGCGGCCCAGGCCGCGCCCACGCTGCGCGTGCTGGCCTGGCCGGGCTACGCCGACCCCGACATCGTCAGGCGCTTCGAGCAGCGGCACCAGGTCAAGGTGCAGGTGTCCATCGTCAGCTCCGACGAAAGCCTGTGGGAGCGTGTCAACGCCAACGGCGGCGCCGACGTCGACGTGTTCGCGGTCAACACCGCCGAGCTCAAGCGCTACGTCGACGCGCGCCTGGTGGTGCCGCTGAACCTGCAGAGCATCCCCAACACGCGCTCTCAACTGCCGCGCTTCCGCAACCTGGGCGCCATACCCAACGTGGTGCGCGAGGGCCGCGTCTATGCGGTGCCCTACACCTACTCGGAGATGGGCCTGATCTACGACCGCAAGCAGGTGCAGGCGCCGCCGGAGTCGATCAGCGCGCTGTGGGACCCGCGCTACCGCGGCCGGGTGCTGGCCTTCGACACCAGCAGCCACAACTTCTCGATCGCGGCGCTGGCGCTGGGCAAGCCCGACCCGTTCCGGCTCGACGAGGCCGGCTATGCGCAGGTGGCCCGACACCTGGTGGCCCTGCGGCGCAACGTGCTCACCTTCTACAGCCTGCCGGAGGAAGCCGCCGAACTGTTCATCACCCAGAAGGCGGCACTGCTGTTCGCAAACTACGGCACCCAGCAGGTGCAACAGCTGAAGAAGGCCGGCGCGGACATCGGCTACGTGATCCCGCGCGAAGGCGCGCTCGCCTGGCTCGACTGCTGGACCGTCACGCGCGGCGCGCGCGACAAGGCGCTGGCCGAAGCATGGATCGACTACATGCTCGAGCGCCCGGTCAGCATGGCCCTCACCGAGCGCCAGGGCCTGGCCAACACGGTGGCCGCCGGCGCAGAGCCCGCCGGCCGCATCCTCTGGCTGGAGCCGGTGGAAGACGCCGAGCGGCGCGCGGCGCTGTGGTCGCAGATCATCTCCGGCGCGCGGCCCGAGGTGCTGCGCACGGGCACGCCATGAAGCTCGGCCTGCATGCGCGCCTGGGCCTGCTGTTCGCGGCCTTTGGCGTGCTGGCGACCGGCCTGACCGGCCTGTACGCCTACCGGCAGGCGCGCGAGCTGCTCGTGCAGGCGGCCGAGCGCGACCTGCTGGTCACCACGCAGGTGTTCGGCCATCGCATGACGGCCGTGTTCTCCCGCATCGCCGCCGACGCGCGCGAGTCGGCGCAATGGCGCCTGAGCCGCAACATCGCCGCGGCCGGCGCCGACGCGCAGCAGCAGGCCTTGCTGGCCGACACCTTCAAGGCGATGCTCGACACCAACCCGCGCTACTTCCAGGTGCGCCTGATCAGCGCGGGCGGGCACGGGCTGGAGCTGGTGCGCGTGGACCGCGACGGTGGCGGCGCGCTCGAAGTGACGGGCGACGCGCTGCAGGAGAAGGCCCACTTTCCGTATGTGTTCCGCACGCTGCAGTTGGCGCGCGGCGAGGTGTTCCTGTCCAAGATCGGCATCCACCACGAAGCCGGCTCGCACGCGGCGCTGAACCAGCCCACGCTGCACGTGGCCAGCCCGGTGGTGGACGACGCCGGCCGGACACTGGGCGTGGTGGTGATCGGCGTGGACGTGCGGCGGGTCTTCGACGAGCTGCGCGCTGCCTTGCCGCCCTACATGAAGCTCATGCTCGCCAACCAGTGGGGCGACTTCCTGATCCATCCCGACCCGAGCCAGGCCTTCGCCTTCGACCAGGGTCGGCGCGTGCTGCTGCAGGAGACCTTCCCCACCGTCGAACCGCTGCTGCGCGGCGTGGCCCAGCCGGTGCTGGAGCGTGCGCAGCTCAACGACGGACGCCTGGTGCAGCCGGTGCTGGGCGCTTTCGTGCAGGCGCCGCTGGCGCCCGAGGCGCGCGAAAGCGAGGTGGTGCTGGGCATCGCCGAGCCGCTGGACGACATCCTGCGCTCGGCGCGCGCCCTGGCCCGCGAGACGGCCCAGATCGTGGCGGCCTGCAGCGCCGTCGCGATCGGCCTGGCCATCCTGCTCGCGCGGCTGGTGACCCGGCCGCTGAAGCAGATGACGCGCGAAGTGCGGCGCTTTTCCGCCGGCAGCGCGATGGGCGAGCTGCCCACCGCCCGGCGCGACGAGCTGGGCGAGCTGGCGCGCGGCTTCCACGAGATGCAGCACAAGGTGCGCGCCTCCATGGCCGAGTTGCAGGCCAGCCGCGAACACCTGGCCGACCAGGCCCGGCGCGACCCGCTCACAGGCCTGCACAACCGCACGGGTTTCCTCGAGCGGCTGGAGCACAGCATCGCCGCCGCGCGCCGCCAGGGCCACGCACTGGCGTTGCTGTTCGTGGACCTCGACCGCTTCAAGCGCGTCAACGACCTGCACGGCCACGCCGTGGGCGACCAGGCGCTGAAGCAGGCGGCCCAGCGCCTGCGCAGCGTGGTGCGCGAGGTCGACACCGTGGGCCGTCTGGGCGGCGACGAGTTCGTGATCCTGCTGGAGGCGGTGAACGACGAGCGCGACGCCGGCCGGGTGGCGCAGGCGCTGATCGAGTGCTTTGCCGAGCCTGTCGAGGTGGGCGGCGTGCCGATCGAGCTGGGCCTGTCGGTGGGTATCAGTTTGTTCCCGCGCGACGGCTCAGATGTGGCATCTCTCATGGAACGGGCCGACGAGGCGATGTACCACTCCAAGAGCGGGGCCGGGAACCGCTACAGTGTGTTCGGCAATCTTTGACAACCCAGCCACAGCGAGGACGACACCATGAGCGGTGGAGGCAACATGGAGCGCGTGCTGCGGATGATGGCCGAGAAGAACGCCTCGGACGTCTATCTGTCGGCCAACACGCCCATCCTGATCAAGATCAACGGCCAGATCCTGCAGATCACCGACCAGCCGCTCACCCACACCCAGCCGCGCCAGCTGCTGGCGGAGCTGCTCACGCCGACGCAGCTCGAAGAGCTGGACGACACCGGCGAGCTCAACGTGGGCGTGGGCCTGGCCAAGGTGGGCAGCTTCCGGCTTTCGGCCTTCAAGCAGCGCGGCTCGATCGCGGCGGTGTTCCGCTGCATCCCGGTGAACATTCCCACGCTGGATTCGCTGAACCTGCCGCCCATCCTGTCCAGCCTGGTGCTCGAAAAGCGCGGCCTGATCCTGATGGTGGGCGCCACCGGCACCGGCAAGAGCACCACGCTGGCGGCCATGCTGGAGCAGCGCAACCAGCAGATGACCGGCCACATCCTCACCATCGAGGACCCGATCGAGTTCCTGTTCACCAACAAGAAGTCGGTGGTCAACCAGCGCGAGGTGGGGCGCGACACCCAGAGCCTGCAGGTGGCGCTGAAGAACGCCCTGCGCCAGGCGCCTGACTGCATCCTGATCGGCGAGATCCGCGACCGCGAGACCATGACCTCGGCGATCTCGTACTCGCTGTCGGGCCACCTGGTGCTGGCCACGCTGCACGCGAACAACAGCTATCACGCGCTGGGGCGCATTCTCTCGTTCTACACGCCCGAGGCGCGGCCGGCGCTGCTGTCCGACCTGTCCTCGGGCCTGAAGGCCATCGTCTCGCAGCGCCTGGTGCGCTCCACGGTCGGCGGCCGCATCCCGGCGGTGGAAGTGCTGCTCAACACCAAGCTGGTGGCCGAGATGATCGAGGCGAGCGACTTCTCCGGCGTGAAGGAGGCGATGGAGAAATCGCTGGCCGAAGGCTCGCAGACCTTCGAACAGGACCTGGCGCGGCTCATCACCGAAGGCAAGATCACGCGCGAAGAAGGGCTGGCCTTCGCCGACTCGCCCACCAACCTGATGTGGCGCCTGCAAAACGACATGGCCCCGGCCTCGCGCACGCCGCCCAAGAAGGAAGAGCCCGATCCGGCCTCGTTCACCGAGATCACGCTCGACGTGCCGGCCGAGGACGGCCGCACCCGGCCCGGCCGGCTCACGCAGGCCGGCGCGCTGACCCCGCCAGAGCGCATGCGCGGCTGACGGATGATGTCCGACACGCTGCAACTGCTCGAAGCGCTGATCGCGCGCCCTTCGATCACCCCCGACGACGCCGGCTGCCAGGCGCTGATCGCCCAGCGCCTGCAGCGCGCCGGCTTTGCCTGCGAGCCGCTGCGCTTCGGCCCGCCCGAGCTGCCGGTGGACAACCTCTGGGCGCTGCGCCGCGGTACGCGCCCCGGCCCCACGCTGGTGTTCGCCGGCCACACCGACGTGGTGCCCACCGGCCCGCTCGCGCAGTGGAAGAGCGACCCCTTCGTGCCCAGCCACCGCGAGGGCCGGCTCTACGGCCGCGGCGCCGCGGACATGAAGACCTCGCTGGCCGCCATGGTGGTGGCCGCCGAGGAGTTCGTGCGCGAGCACCCCGGCCATGCCGGTGCGATCGGCTTCCTGCTCACCAGCGACGAGGAAGGCCCCTCCGTGGACGGCACGGTGAAGGTGGTGGAGTGGCTGCGCCAGCGCGGCGAGCGGCTCGACGCCTGCATCGTGGGCGAGCCCACCTGCGTGGAGCGGCTGGGCGACATGGTCAAGAACGGCCGCCGCGGCACGCTGTCGGGCAAGCTCACGGTGCGGGGCATCCAGGGCCACATTGCCTACCCGCACCTGGCCCGCAACCCGATCCACCAGCTCGCACCTGCACTGGCCGAGCTGGTGGCCACCGAGTGGGACCGCGGCAACGCCTACTTCCCGCCCACGAGCTGGCAGGTCTCCAACATCCACGCCGGCACCGGCGCCACCAACGTGATCCCGGGCGAGGTGGTAGTGGATTTCAACTTCCGCTTCTGCACCGAGTCCACGCCCGAAGGCCTGAAGCACCGCGTGCACGAGGTGCTGGACCGGCATGGGCTGGAGTACCAGCTCGCCTGGACGCTGGGCGGCGAGCCCTTCCTCACGCCGGCAGGCAGCCTCAGCGAGACCCTGGGCGCCGCCATCGAGGCCGAGACGGGCCTGAGGCCCACGCTGTCCACCACCGGCGGCACCTCCGACGGCCGCTTCATCGCGCGCATCTGCCCGCAGGTGGTGGAGTTCGGCCCGGTCAACGCCAGCATCCACAAGATCGACGAGCACGTGGCGGTGGCCAGCATCGAGCCGCTGAAGAACATCTACCGCGGCGTGCTGCTGCGCCTGCTGGCCACCGGCTGAACAACCGGTTTCTCAGCGCTCGGACAAGGGCGTGGCGTGCGAGGCTTCGGCCGCCTGGCGCGCCGCCTCCTTGCTCTGCCCGATCAAGCCCAGCACCAGCTGCGCCTCGGACGGCGGCAGGCGCTCCAGGCGCAGCCGGGTCTCGCGCTTGACCTCGCGCAGGCGCCAGTCGATCTCGCGCAGCACGATGGTCACCTCGAAGCGCACCGCCGGCTCCACCGCGGCCAGGTGCTCGCGCAGCGCCTCGATGCCGTGGGTGTCCAGCCCGGTGCTGGAAAACGCCGACCGGATACGCAGGCAGCGCTCGGTCACGTGCGTCATCAGATCCCTGAGCGCCGGGCTGCCGCGGTGGATGCGGTCCTGCGCCGCCATCAGCAGCTCGTGCAGGCGTTGCAGCGTGGCGCCCTGCGCCACCGCCTGCGCCGCGAGCCTGGCCGGATCGTCGTTGAACGGCCGGTCTTCGTCGGCCGCGTCCGCCGCGGCGACCGCCTGCGCCGCACGGGCCACGCGGTCCAGCAGCAGCCGATGGAACTCGCCGGGAATCAGCTTCACCGCGACCGAGGCGTGCTCGCCCGATCCGCAACGTGACTCCATCAGCCCCATCAGCATCTCGGCCAGCGCCAGCACCTGCCCCGACACCGGCACGCTGTCGTTGCGCAGGCCGTGGGGATAGCCGAAGCCGTCGAGCCGCTCGTGGTGATAGAGCACCGCCTCGGCCACCTTGGGGCCCGCGCCGGGCATTTCGGCCAGCACATGCGAGCCGATGATGGGGTGCGCCGCGATGTGGCGCCACTGCTCGGCGCTGAGCCGTGTGCTCGACTGCACGATCGCCGGATCGATGTAGAGCTCGCCGATGTCGTGCACCAGGCCGGCCAGCAGCAGCTTCTGCAGCCCTGCGGCGCCGCCTTCGGGCAGGTCGTAGTAGCTGGCCGCGCTGATCAGGCCGATGCCCACCGCATGCTCCAGCTTGTGGGGTGCCTGCGCGGCATAGAGGCTGAGCAGCGACTCCACCGGCGTGGACAGGCGCATCGAGCGCAGCTCGCCGAGCACCAGCCGTGCGGTCGAACGGCCGCACACCCCGGCCAGCAGCGCGTGCTGGTCGAGCAGCGCCTGCGCCACCTTGTCGATGGGCCGCGAGGCCACGCCATCGACCACGCGGACCGAAGTCTCCAGTGGCTTGCGCAGCTTGTGCTCGAGCAGGCGTTCGCGAAAGCGCGCGTCGATGCGCGCACCCTTGGCCACCAGCTTGAGGCCGCTGCCGGACAAGATGTCTTCGGTGGCCTCCACGGTGGCCGTCTCGGCCACGGCGACCACCCGGTTCAGATAGTGCTCGTTGACTGCGAGTCTGTCGCTCACAATGCCCTCCCCGACGCCAGCGTCGGCGCCTCGCCGCATTGTCCACGGGTCTCGCGCGCGCGTTCGGATCCGCGTCAACCACCGGCCGCGAAGATTTCACGCCGCGGCACGCCCCTTCGCCAGCTTGCGCCACAGCGTGGTACGCCCGATGCCCAGCCGCCGGCAAGCCGCCTGGCGGTCGCCCCCGCATTCGTGCAGCACGCGCTCGATGCGCTGCAGTTCGGTCTCCTGGCCCTGGCGGGCCGGCGCCGCCGCGGCGCCGCCCAGCACCTCGGGCACCAGTTCGTGCAACCGGCCGGCGGCGCCGTCGTCCTGCGCCACGCTGGCCAGGCGTTCGATCAGGTTTTCGAGCTCGCGCACGTTGCCCGGCCAGTCGTAGCCCACCGCGGCCTGCAGCAGCGCCTCCACCAGGCGCTGCGCCGGCTCCAGCGGGATGCGCAGGCGCGCGGCGATCTTGCGCAGCAGGTGCGCGGCCAGCGCCGGCAGGTCCTCGCGCCGTTCGCGCAGGCTCGGCAGCTCGACGCGCAGGATGTTGAGCCGGTAGTACAGGTCGCGCCGGAACTCCCCCGCGGCCACGCGCTGCGGCAGGTCGCGATGGGTGGCCGCGATGACGCGCACGTCCACCGGCGTGGGCTCGACCGCGCCGATGCGCAGCACCTCGCGCTCCTGCAGCACGCGCAGCAGCCGCGTCTGCAGCGGCAGTGGCATCTCGCCGATCTCGTCGAGGAAGATCGTGCCGGTGTGCGCGGCCTCGAACAGGCCCGGCTTGCCGCCCTTGCGCGCGCCGGTGAAGGCGCCCTCCTCGTAGCCGAAGAGCTCGCTTTCCAGCAGCGACTCGGAAAACGCCGCGCAGTTCACCGCCACGAAGGGCTGGCGCGCGCGCCGGCTCGCGCGGTGCAGGCCCTGGGCCAGCAGCTCCTTGCCGGTGCCGCTTTCGCCCACCACCAGCACGGTGGCATCGCTGCGCGCAAACTGCGCGGCCAGCGCCTTGGCGCGGCGGATCGGCTCGCTGTCGCCCACGATCTCGTCCAGCCGGTAGCGCGCCGCGCTGGCGGGGCGCTGGCGCTGCGCGCGCAGGTGCCGCTCCACGCGCTGGATCGAGGCCGGGTCCTGGCAGATCAGCACCGCGCCAGCCTGCGCGCCCTGCTCCACGATCGGGATGCGGCTGGTCACCAGGGTGAAGGCGCCGTACTGCTCGATCGCCTCCAGCTCCGCCTGCCCGCTGCGCAGCGTGCCCGCCAGGCTGAGCGCCGGCGCCACCTCGCCGAGCTTCAGCCCCACCAGCTCCGAGGCGGGCCGCCCGAGCAGCCGCTCCATTGCCGGGTTCAGCGTCTGGATGCGCTCTTGCAGGTCGACCGCCGCCACGCCGTCGCGCAGCTCGCCGAGCACGGCGTTCAGCCGCTCGTGCCGGGCGGCCTCGATGCGCGCCACGCGCGCCACTTCGACCGCGTCGTCGAGCGCCTCGCGCACGGCGTCCTGGGAGTACAGGAACACGCCTTCCATGCCGGCGGCCTGGGCCAGGTCGGCCACCAGCCCGGGCGCCACCACCACCTCCACGCCCTGCGCCCGCAGCTCGCGCACGCAGTCGCGCGCCTCGGGCTCGGTGGCGTAGCTGCGCAGCTCCAGCCCGAGCTGGAACAGGTCGTTGAACTGGCGCACCTCGGCCGGCACCGCGCCATAGGTCACCAGCGCGATGCGTGCGCCGATGCGCCGCGCCCGACCGAGCGCGCGCATCACGTCGAAGCCGCCCACCTTGACCAGCACGACCGGCAGGTCCAGCCGCTGGCGCAGGAAGGCCCCGTTGGAGCCGGCGGCCACCAGCACGTCGATCCGCTGCCGCCGGCGCAGGGCCTGGATCTCGGCCACCGCCTCTTCGAAACCGCGGTCGAGCACTTCCACGCGCGCCGCCCCGGCGTACTCCGGCGCGAGCTCGTGCAACAAGTCCTTGAGGCGGTGAAAGCCCACGGCCACGATACGGGGCTGCCGTTCGGCGGCCGGGCGGGTCATGACAAGGGACATGTGGCGCACTTTTGTTCCATTGAAACGTCATTGGAACATCAATGTTCCGATTCATGAAACAGACGCGACCCCGCAGGCCACAAGAACTCCTTGTCCGACAAGGGCTTGGCACCGCCCCTCGGTGCGCCGCCGGCGTGGCACATCGCTTGCACCAGGGCTGCCCGACCTTCATCACCCCATGGAAGCCCAAGACATGACCTCCGCCGGCTCAGCCTTCCGCGCCGCCCTCGAAGCCGAATCGCCGCTGCAGATCGTCGGCGCAATCAATGCCAACCACGCCCTGCTGGCCCGGCGCGCCGGCTACCGCGCGATCTACCTCTCCGGCGGCGGCGTCGCCGCCGGCTCGCTGGGCCTGCCCGACCTGGGGCTGAACAACCTGGACGACGTGCTCACCGACGTGCGCCGCATCACCGACGTGTGCGATCTGCCGCTGATGGTGGACATCGACACCGGCTTCGGCCCCAGCGCCTTCAACATCGCGCGCACCGTCAAGAGCCTCATCAAGTTCGGCGCCGCGGCCTGCCACATCGAGGACCAGGTGGGCGCCAAGCGCTGCGGCCACCGCCCGGGCAAGGAGGTCGTCTCGGTGCAGGAGATGGCCGACCGCGTGAAGGCCGCCGCCGACGCCAAGACCGACGGCAGCTTCTTCCTGGTCGCGCGCACCGACGCGATCGCGGTGCAGGGCGTGGACGCCGCGATCGAGCGCGCCATCGCCTGCGTGGAGGCCGGCGCCGACGGCATCTTCGCGGAGGCCGCCCACGACCTGCCCACCTACCGCCGCTTCGTCGAGGCGGTGAAGGTGCCGGTGCTGGCCAACATCACCGAGTTCGGCAAGACGCCGCTGTTCACGGTGGACGAGCTGCGCAGCGCCGGCGTCGGCATGGTGCTGTACCCGCTGTCAGCCTTCCGCGCGATGAACAAGGCCGCCGAGAGCGTGTACCAGGCGATCCGCCGCGACGGCACCCAGCGCAACGTGCTGCACGCGATGCAAACGCGCGAGGAGCTGTACGAGCGCATCGGCTACCACCAGTTCGAGCAGAAGCTCGACGCGCTGTTTGCCAGCAAGCAACCCGCCTGACATCTTTTCGAGGAAAGCTTTTCCCATGAGCGAGGCCACCACCATTGCCGGCTTCAAGCCGAAGAAATCCGTCGCCCTGTCCGGCACCGCCGCGGGCAACACCGCGCTGTGCACGGTGGGCCGCACCGGCAACGACCTGCACTACCGCGGCTACGACATCCTCGACCTGGCCACCGCCTGCGAGTTCGAGGAGGTGGCCCACCTGCTGGTGCACGGCACGCTGCCCAACGCGGCCACGCTGGCCGCCTACAAGGCCAAGCTGAAAGACCTGCGCGGCATGCCGGCCGGCGTGAAGGCGGTGCTGGAGCAGCTGCCCCCTTCGACGCACCCGATGGACGTGATGCGCACCGCGGTGTCGGCGCTGGGCTGCCTGCAGCCCGAGAAGGAGGACCACGGCACGCCCGGCGCGCGCGACATCGCCGACAAGCTGATGGCCTCGCTGGGCTCGATGCTGCTGTACTGGTACCACTTCAGCCACAACGGCAAGCGCATCGAGGTGGAGACCGACGACGACTCCATCGGCGGCCACTTCCTGCACCTGCTGCACGGCAAGCAGCCCGGCGCGCTGTGGGTGCGCAGCATGCACACCTCGCTCATCCTGTACGCCGAGCACGAGTTCAACGCCTCCACCTTCACCGGTCGCGTGATCGCCGGCACCGGCTCCGACATGTACTCGGCCATCGCCGGCGCGATCGGCGCGCTGCGCGGCCCCAAGCACGGCGGCGCCAACGAGGTGGCCTTCGAGATCCAGAAGCGCTACGAATCGCCGGACGAGGCGGAACGCGACATCCGCCGCCGCGTCGAGGCCAAGGAGGTGGTCATCGGCTTCGGCCACCCGGTCTACACCGTGAGCGACCCGCGCAACCAGGTGATCAAGGAGGTGGCGCGCACGCTGTCGGCCGACGCCCGCAACACCCGCATGTTCGACATCGCCGAGCGGCTGGAGTCGGTGATGTGGGAGGTGAAGCAGATGTTCCCCAACCTCGACTGGTTCTCGGCGGTGAGCTACCACATGATGGGCGTGCCCACGGCGATGTTCACGCCGCTGTTCGTGCTGGCGCGCACCAGCGGCTGGTCGGCCCACATCATCGAGCAGCGCCAGGACGGCAAGATCATCCGCCCGAGCGCCCACTACGTGGGGCCCGAGGACATGGCCTTCGTGCCGCTCGAAGACCGCAACTGAGCCGCCCTTCATGAACACCGCCTACCGCAAACCCCTGCCCGGCACCGCGCTCGACTACTTCGATGCACGCGCCGCGGTCGAAGCCCTGCAGCCGGGCGCCTACGACAAGCTGCCCTACACCTCGCGCGTGCTGGCCGAGAACCTGGTGCGCCGCTGCGAGCCGTCGATCCTCGGCGAGTCGCTGCAGCAGCTGATCGAGCGCCGCCGCGACCGCGACTTCCCGTGGTTCCCGGCGCGGGTGGTGTGCCACGACATCCTGGGCCAGACCGCGCTGGTCGACCTGGCGGGCCTGCGCGACGCCATCGCGGCCGCCGGCGGCGACCCTTCGCAGGTGAACCCGGTGGTGCCGGTGCAGCTGATCGTCGACCATTCGCTGGCCGTGGAGTGCGGCGGCTTCGACCCCGAGGCCTTCGCGAAGAACCGCGCGATCGAGGACCGCCGCAACGAAGACCGCTTCCACTTCATCGAATGGACCAAGCAGGCGTTCCACAACGTCGACGTGATCCCCGCGGGCAACGGCATCATGCACCAGATCAACCTGGAGAAGATGTCGCCGGTGATCCATGCGCAGGACGGCGTGGCCTTCCCCGACACGCTGGTGGGCACCGACAGCCACACGCCGCATGTCGATGCGCTGGGGGTCGTCGCCATCGGCGTGGGCGGGCTCGAAGCCGAGAACGTGATGCTGGGCCGCGCCTCGTGGATGCGGCTGCCCGAGATCGTGGGCGTGCAGCTCACGGGCCAGCGCCAGCCGGGCATCACCGCCACCGACATCGTGCTGGCGCTCACCGAGTTCCTGCGCCAGCAGAAGGTGGTGGGCGCGTACCTGGAGTTTTTCGGCGAAGGGGCCTCACGGCTCACGCTGGGCGACCGCGCCACCATCGCCAACATGGCGCCCGAATACGGCGCCACCGCGGCCATGTTCTCCATCGACGAGCAGACGCTGGACTACCTGCAGCTCACCGGCCGCAGCGACGAACAGGTCAAGCTGGTGGAAACCTATGCCAAGACGACCGGGCTGTGGTCGGCCGCACTGCAACAGGCGCAGTACGAGCGCGTGCTGCAGTTCGACCTCTGCAGCGTGGTGCGCAACATGGCCGGCCCCTCGAACCCGCATGCCCGCGTGGCCACCGCCGAGCTGGCCGCCAAAGGCATCGCCGGCCCCTGGGAAGACCGGCCTGGCCAGATGCCCGACGGCGCCGTGATCATCGCGGCGATCACCAGCTGCACCAACACCAGCAACCCGCGCAACGTGGTGGCCGCCGGGCTGCTGGCGCGCAACGCCAACCGGCTGGGGCTGACCCGCAAGCCCTGGGTCAAGAGCTCGCTGGCGCCAGGCTCCAAGGCGGTGGAGCTGTACCTCCAGGAAGCCGGCCTGATGCCCGAGCTGGAAAGGCTGGGCTTCGGCATCGTGGGCTTCGCCTGCACCACCTGCAACGGCATGAGCGGCGCGCTCGACCCGCGGATCCAGCAAGAGATCGTCGAGCGCGACCTCTACGCGGTGGCCGTGCTCTCGGGCAACCGCAACTTCGACGGCCGCATCCACCCTCATGCCAAACAGGCCTTCCTGGCCTCGCCGCCGCTGGTGGTGGCCTATGCGCTGGCCGGCACGATCCGCTTCGACATCGAGCGCGACGCCTTCGGCACCGACGCGCAGGGCAAGCCGGTCACGCTGAAGGACTTGTGGCCCTCCGACGAGGAGATCGACGCCATCGTGCGCGCCAGCGTGAAGCCCGAGCAGTTCCGACAGGTCTACATCCCCATGTTCGACCGGCGCAGCGAAGCCGCGGCGCGCGTGAGCCCCTTGTACGACTGGCGGCCGCGCAGCACCTACATCCGCCGCCCGCCCTACTGGGACCGCGAAGGCATGGGCGCGCTGGCCGCCAGCCCGCGCCACCTGCGCGGCATGCGGGCGCTGGCGGTGCTGGGCGACAACATCACCACCGACCACATCTCGCCGTCCAACGCCATCCTGCCCACCAGCGCGGCCGGCGAATACCTGGCGCAGATGGGCCTGCCCGAAGAAGACCTCAACTCCTACGCCACCCACCGCGGCGACCACCTCACCGCGCTGCGCGCCACCTTCGCCAACCCCACGCTGAAGAACGAGATGGCCGTGGTGGACGGCCAGGTGAAGCGCGGTTCTCTCACGCGCCTGGAACCCGAAGGCCGCGTGATGCGCATGTGGGAGGCGATCGAGGCCTACATGCAGCGCCGGCAGCCGCTGATCGTGATCGCCGGTGCCGACTACGGCCAGGGCTCGTCGCGCGACTGGGCGGCCAAGGGGGTGCGGCTGGCGGGCGTGGAAGCCATCGTGGCCGAGGGCTTCGAGCGCATCCACCGCACCAACCTCATCGGCATGGGCGTGCTGCCGCTGCAGTTCAAGCCTGGCACCACGCGCCTCACGCTGGGCATCGACGGCAGCGAGACCTTCGACGTGATCGGCGAGCGCCGGCCGCGTGCCGAGCTGATGCTGGTGATCCACGCCAGGAGCGGACAGCGCATCGAAGTACCGGTGAGCTGCCGGCTCGACACCGCCGAGGAAGTGTCGATCTACGAAGCCGGTGGCGTGCTGCAGCGCTTTGCGCAAGACTTCCTTGATTCCGGTAAAGCGAAGGCCGCCTGATGACGCATCGACCGCAAGTCCGCATCCCCGCGACCTACATGCGCGGCGGCACCAGCAAGGGCGTCTTCTTTCGCCTGCAGGACCTGCCCGTGCAGGCGCAGCAGCCGGGGCCCGCGCGCGACGCGCTGCTGCTGCGCGTGCTCGGCAGCCCCGACCCCTACGGCAAGCAGATCGACGGCATGGGCGGCGCCACCTCCAGCACCAGCAAGGCGGTGATCGTGTCCCCGAGCATACGGCCCGGCCATGACGTGGACTACCTGTTCGGCCAGGTCTGCATCGACAAGCCCTTCGTCGACTGGAGCGGCAACTGCGGCAACCTCTCGTCGGCCGTGGGGCCCTTCGCGATCGCGCAGGGACTGGTCGAGCCCGCGCGCATCCCGCGCGACGGCACGGCCACCGTGCGCATCTGGCAGGCCAACATCGGCAAGACCATCGTCGCCCACGTGCCCATCACCGCCGGCGCCGTGCAGGAAACCGGCGACTTCGAGCTCGACGGCGTGACCTTTCCCGCCGCCGAGGTGCAGCTGGAGTTCATGGACCCGGCCGCCGACGAAGAAGGCAGCGGCGGCGCGCTGTTCCCCACCGGACGCCTGGTGGACGAGCTGGAAGTGCCAGGCCTCGGCACGCTGCAGGCCACGATGATCAACGCCGGCATCCCGACGGTCTTCGTCGAGGCCCAGGCGATCGGCCACACCGGCACCGAGCTGCAGGACGCGATCAACGGCAACGCCCAGGCGCTGGCGATGTTCGAGAGCATCCGCGCCCACGGCGCGCTGCGCATGGGGCTGATCCGGCACCTCGACGAAGCCCGGCAGCGCCAGCACACGCCCAAGATCGCCTTCGTCGCGCCGCCGGCCGACTACGTGGCCTCGAACGGCAGGCCCGTGAAGGCGGCCGACATCGACTTGCTGGTGCGCGCGCTGTCCATGGGCCGGCTGCACCACGCGATGATGGGCACAGCCGCCGTGGCCATCGGCGTGGCGGCCGCGATCCCCGGCACGCTGGTCAACCGGGCCGCCGGCGGCGGCACGCGCCACACCGTGCGCTTCGGCCACCCCTCGGGCACGCTGCGCGTGGGCGCCGAGGCCCAGCAGCGCGAGGGCGGCTGGGCCGTCACCAAGGCCCTCATGAGCCGCAGCGCGCGCGTGCTGATGGAAGGCTGGGTGCGGGTGCCTGCTTAGCGCCCGCCGCCGGCGCCCCTTGCCGCTGCACAATCGGCGCCAGCCCCCATGAAACTCATCACCCACATCGAATCCCAGGCCGCCCGCCTCGCCGAGGCGGGCGTGTCGTTCGGCCATGGCACCACCAACGCCTTCGACGAGGCCGTGTGGCTGGCGCTGTGGCAGCTGAAGCTGCCGCTGGACGACCTGGAGGGCGTGGCCGACCGGGACCTCACCGCCGACGAGCAGGCGCAGATCGAGGCGCTGATCGCGCAGCGCATCGTCACGCGCAAACCCGCCGCCTACCTCACGCACGAGGCCTGGCTGCAGGGCGTGCCCTTCTACGTGGACGAGCGCGCCATCGTGCCGCGCAGCCTGATCGCCGAGCCGCTGGCCGACGGCACGCTGGACCCCTGGCTTTCGCAACGCACGCACCGTGTGCTCGACCTGTGCACCGGCAACGGCAGCCTGGCCGTGCTGGCCGCGCTGTCCTGGCCCGAGGTGCAGGTGGACGCAGCCGACCTGTCGGCCGACGCGCTCGACGTGGCCCGCATCAACGTGCAGCGCCATGGCCTGCAGCAGCGCATCGCGCTGTTCCAGGGCGACGGGCTTTCGGCCGTGAGCGGCGCCTACGACCTGATCCTGTGCAACCCGCCCTACGTCAACGAGCGGTCCATGGCGGCGCTGCCGGCCGAGTACCGCGCAGAGCCGGCGCTGGCGCTGGCCGGCGGGCCCGACGGCATGGACTTCGTGCGCCGCCTGCTGCTGCAGGCGCCGTCCAGGATGAACGAACAGGCGGTGCTGGTGCTGGAGATCGGCCACGAGCGGCCGCACTTCGAAGCCGCCTTCCCCCGGCTCGACACCGTGTGGCTGCCCACCAGCGCCGGCGACGACCAGGTGCTGCTGCTCACGCGCGAGGCGCTGGCCGCGCGCTGAAAGCCCGTCACAGGCCCAGCTTGTCCAGCCGGAGCTTCTCGTAGGCGCGGTCCTCCGGCGGCACGCGCAGGCCGCGCACGCCGGCCCGCTTGGCGCGCGCCCAGATCACGCTCTCGCCGGCCGGCACCGTGTCCACCGGCTTGCGGTACAGCGGGTCCTTGAGCGCTTCTTCCGGTGGCACGAAGCGCCAGCCGCGCGCGCGGAACATCGCGATCACGTCGGGCAGGTAGGCCGCGTTGAGGGCGTTGGTGTGCAGCCGCAGCACATGGCGCGGGCTGCGGCCGATGAGCCGCCGGGCCAGGCCGTCGTAATACTGCGCGCGGTTCCACAGGTGCGCCAGGTAGGCCTGCTTGAAGCGGGCCTCGTTGCGGCCCGGATGCCGCTCGCGCCAGGCCCGCAGGCGCTCGTCGTAGTAGGCGTCGCCGGTGTCGATGCTCACCGGTGCGTCCTCGTAGCCATGCAGTTGCATCCAGTCGCGCATACGGTCGCGCTTGTCGGCGGACTCGCCTTCCTTCAGGTACGGGAATCGCAGCCGCGGCGTCCAGCCGGGCAGCTCGCGCAGCAGCGCGTCGGCCACCTTCACGTCGGCGCTGAACTCGGCGAAGCTCACGCGCGGCGAGCCGTAGTTGCGCTGCGCGTAGGTGTGGTTGCCGATCGCATGCCCCGCCTCGCCCCAGGCCCGCACCAGCGCGAGCCCCTCGGGGCTGTCCACCCGCTTGCCTGCGGGAAACAGCATCGCGCGCAGGCCGGCGCGTTCCAGCGCGCGCAGCAAGGCGGCATTCCACTGCGCAGCCTCGGGCTGGGCGCGCGGGTCCAGGCCGCCTTCGAAGCTCAGGCTCAGGCTTTGCGCCGCCAGCGCCAGCGGCCACAGCAACACCAGCGCCGCCCACCAGCGCTTCATGCGCGCGTCTCCGCGCGGCGCCGCGCAGGCTTCTTGCCCAGCATGGGCAGCTGGTCTTCCACCGCCCGCACCTCGCCCGCCCGGCCCGCGTCATAGCCCGGCAGGTCGTTCACCGCTTGCCGGAACGCGTCGTCCCGCAGCACGCGCAGCAGTTCCTGCACCAGCGGCGTGGCCAGCGCGGCGCTGCGGCACAGCAGGAAGTAGTTTTCGGTCTGCAGCGGCAGGAACTCCAGGTGGAAGCGCCGCGCCGGCGTCTCCACGCCCAGGCCGGCGTCGGCCATGCCGCTGGCCACGTAGGCCGCCACCGCGGCATGCGTGTATTCGCACTGCGTGTAGCCGTTGATGCGCTGCGGCTGCACGCCGGCGCGCGAGAGCATCAGGTCGAGCAGCAGGCGCGTGCCCGAGCCGGGCTGCCGGTTGATGAAGCGCAGCCCGGGCCGCGCCAGGTCCTGCAGGCCGTGGATGCGCTTGGGGTTGCCGCTGGCCAGCATCAGCCCCTGGCGCCGCGTGGCCACGTGGATCAGGTGGTGTTCGCGCGGTGCCAGCCAGCGTCGGTAGTGTTCGGCCACGGCGCGCTCGAACTCGCCGATGGGCACCGGAAAACCCGCCAGGTCGCACTCGCCGCCCTGCAGCGCGATCACCGCCTCCTCGCTGCCCACGTACTTCAGGTCCACCGGCAGCTCGGCCCGGTGCAGCGCCTCGTGCAGCTTTTCCACCGCAAAGCCATGGTTGGCGTGCAGGCACAGCAGCGCGGGCACCGGCGACAGCACCTTGTCGATCTCGAGCTCCAGCTCCGAGGCCAGGCTGTCGAGCACCGGCGACAGCCGCGCGGCGATGCGGCGGTCGGCCCACACCAGCTTTTCGCCCAGCGGCGTGAGGCGCGAGCCCTTGCCGCGCTCCATGTGCAACAGCGGCGCACCGAACAGCGCCTCGCCCTGCCGCACCAGGCCCCAGGCGTGGCGATACGAGGTGCCGCTGCGCTGGCAGGCGCCGAGCAGGCTGCCGTCTTCATGCACCTGCACCAGCAAGTCCACCAGGCGCGGCACCAGCGTGGCGCCGTCCGGATGGCGAATCGTCCACTGCGGCTTGATCCTCACGGCATGGCGCATCGCGACCTCGGTCTTTAGGCTTTGCACAGCATATGAAATGAGCTGGGCGGCGCCTATTGAACCGGCGGGCGGAGCCCAATAGAGTGCGAGTATCGCCGGGCCGCGTGCATATGCCATTCGCTACATAAAGGCCGGCGTCACAGGCCCCGCGTTTGATCCAGCCCATGCCGCACGGGGCTGCGCGGCCGATGATGGATGCGCCCGCCCTTGCCCGCCTGACACGATGAGCACTGCAGATCCCACCCTCGCGCTCGACCTCGTCGCGCGCGTCATCGCCGAGCGCCGCCACCTGCCCGGCGCGCTGCTGCCCATCCTGCACGGCGTGCAGCAGGCGCTGGGCCACGTGCCCGACGAGGCCGTGCCGCCGATCGCCGAGGCGCTGAACCTCTCGCGTGCCGAGGTGCACGGCGTGCTCACCTACTACCACCACTTCCGGCGCCGGCCGGCCGGCAAGCCGGTGCTGCAGGTGTGCCGTGCCGAGTCGTGCCGCACCATGGGCGGCGAGGCCTTGCTCGCGCAGGCCGAGGCCAGCGGCCGCTGCGAGGCCGAGCCGGTGTACTGCCTGGGCTTGTGCGCGATGTCGCCGGCCGTGATGTTCGAAGGCCGGCCGCATGCGCGCATGGACGCGGACAAGCTGGCCGCACTGCTGGAAGCCGGAGCTGGCAAATGAGTGCGCTCACGCTCCACGTGCCGCGCGATGCGGCGGCCCTCGCGGTGGGCGCCGACGCCGTGGCCGCGGCGCTGCAGGTCGAGGCCTGCCGCCGCGACGTGGCGCTGCAGCTGGTGCGCAACGGCTCGCGCGGGCTGCTCTGGCTGGAGCCGCTGGTGGAGCGCGAAACGCCCGAGGGGCGCATGGCCTTCGGGCCGGTGCAGGCGGCCGACTTGGCCTCGCTGTTCGAGGCCGGCTGGTCGGCCGCGCACCCGCTGTGCCTGGGCCTCACCGAGCAGATCCCCGAGTTCCGGCGCCAGCAGCGCCTGAGCTTCGCGCGCTGCGGCCGGGTGGACCCGCTCTCGCTGGCCGACCACCAGGCCCACGGTGGCTGGGCCGGCCTGCGCCGGGCCCTGGCGCTGGAGCCCGGCGCCATCGTGCAGCAGGTGCTCGACTCGGGCCTGCGCGGGCGCGGCGGCGCCGCCTTTCCCGCCGGCATCAAGTGGCGCACGGTGGCGCAGGCACCCGGGGACCGGAAGTACGTGGTCTGCAATGCCGACGAAGGCGACTCCGGCACCTTCGCCGACCGCATGCTGATGGAGGGCGACCCCTTCCTGCTGATCGAGGGCATGGCCATCGCCGGCCTGGCGGTGGGCGCGCAGCAGGGCTTCGTCTACATCCGCTCGGAGTACCCGCACGCCATGGCCGCGATGCAGCAGGCGCTCGCGCTGGCGCGCCAGGCAGGCGCGCTGGGCGCTTCGGTGCTCGGTTCGGGCCGCGCCTTCGACATCGAGCTGCGCATGGGCGCCGGCTCGTACGTGTGCGGCGAAGAGACCGCCATGCTCGAAAGCCTGGAAGGCAAGCGCGGCATGGTGCGCGCCAAGCCGCCGCTGCCCGCGCTGCAGGGGCTGTTCGGCCGGCCCACGGTGGTGAACAACGTGCTCACCTTCGCGGCCGTGCCCACCATCCTGGCGCAGGGGCCGGAGCACTATGCCGGCTTCGGCGCGGGCCGCTCGCGCGGCACCCTGGCCTTCCAGCTGGCCGGCAACGTGCGCCGCGGCGGGCTGTTCGAGCTGCCCTTCGGCCTCAGCTTGCGCGAGCTGGTGTTCGACTGGGGCGGCGGCACGGCCAGCGGCCGCCCGGTCAAGGCCATCCAGGTGGGCGGCCCGCTGGGCGCCTACGTGCCCGAGGCGCAGTGGGACCTGCCGCTCGACTACGACGCCTACACCGCCGCCGGCCTGGTCCTGGGCCACGGCGGCGTGGTGGTGCACGACGACACGGCCGACATGGCGCAGCTGGCGCGCTTTGCGATGGAGTTCTGCGCCATCGAGTCCTGCGGCAAGTGCACGCCCTGCCGCATCGGCTCCACGCGCGGCGTGGAGGTCATAGACCACATCGTGCACGGCCACGCCAAGGCGCAGCAGGTGCAGCTGTTGCGCGAGCTGTGCGACACCATGGTCCACGGCAGCCTGTGCGCGATGGGCGGCATGACGCCCTACCCCGTGCTCTCGGCGCTGGACCACTACCCTCGGGACTTCGGCTTATGAACGACGACATCGACTACGGCACGCCGAAGCGCGAGTCCGACAGCCAGGTCACGCTGCACATCGACGGCCGCGAGATCACCGTGCCGGCGGGCACCTCGGTGATGCGCGCCGCCATCGAGGCCGGCAT
Source organism: Pseudomonadota bacterium (assembly GCA_040758375.1). Taxonomy (GTDB): domain Bacteria; phylum Pseudomonadota; class Gammaproteobacteria; order Burkholderiales; family Burkholderiaceae_C; genus CAMLIZ01. Next base: position 25,748 of record JBFLWE010000039.1, on the reverse strand, counting down.
CGGCGTGCCCAAGCTCTGCGCCACCGACAGCCTGGAGGCCTGGGGCTCCTGCCGCCTGTGCCTGGTGGAGATCGAAGGCCGCAAGGGCTACCCGGCCTCGTGCACCACGCCGGCCGAAGCGGGCATGCGGGTGCGCACCCAGAGCGACAAGCTGCAGGCGCTGCGGCGCAACGTGATGGAGCTGTACCTGTCGGACTTTCCGCCCCAGGCCTTGGACGGCCCGCCGAGCGAGATGCTCGACATGGTGCGCGCCACCGGCGTGCAGGCGGTGCGCTACGGGCTGCAAGGCCGCCACCACCTCGACGCGAAGAAGGACGAATCCAACCCCTACTTCCTGCACGACCCCGCGCAATGCATCGTGTGCAACCGCTGCGTGCGCGCCTGCGAGGAGACGCAGGGCACCTTCGCGCTCACGATCGAGGGCCGCGGCTTCGACTCGCGCGTGTCGGCCAGCCAGCATGAGCCTTTCCTGCAAAGCGAGTGCGTGAGCTGCGGCGCCTGCGTGCAAGCCTGCCCCACCGGCTCGCTCATCGAAAAAAGCGTGCTGCAGCTCGGCGCGCCCGAGCGCAGCGTGGTCACCACCTGCGCCTACTGCGGCGTGGGCTGCGGCTTCAAGGCGGAAATGAAGGCAGAAGAAGTCGTCCGCATGACGCCCTGGAAAGACGGCCAGGCCAACGAAGGCCATGCCTGCGTGAAAGGCCGCTTCGCCTGGGGCTATGCCACGCACCCCGAGCGCATCACCAAGCCGATGATTCGCGCGCGCATCACCGACCCCTGGCGGGAAGTGAGCTGGGACGAAGCCATCACCCATGCCGCGCGCGAGTTCAAGCGCATTCAGGCGAAACACGGCAAGGACTCGGTGGGCGGCATCACCTCTTCGCGCTGCACCAACGAAGAAACCTACCTGGTGCAGAAGCTCGTGCGCGCGGCCTTCGGCAACAACAACGTGGACACCTGCGCCCGCGTGTGCCACTCGCCCACCGGCTACGGCCTGGGCCAGACCTACGGCACCTCGGCCGGTACGCAGACCTTCAAGTCGGTGGAAAAGGCCGATGTGATCCTGGTCATCGGCGCCAACCCGACCGACGCCCACCCGGTGTTCGCCTCGCGCATGAAGAAGCGCCTGCGCCAGGGCGCGAAGCTGATCGTGATCGACCCGCGCCGCATCGAGCTGGTGAAGTCTCCGCACGTGCAGGCGCAGCACCACCTGCAGCTGCGGCCCGGCACCAACGTCGCGGTGCTGGACGCGATGGCGCACGTGATCGTGACCGAGGGGCTGGTGAAGCAGGCCTACGTGGCCGAGCGCTGCGACGACAAAAGCTTCGCGCAATGGCGCGATTTCGTCTCACGCCCCGAAAACTCGCCCGAAGCGATGGAAACCGTCACCGGCGTGCCCGCGGCCGGGCTGCGCGCCGCCGCGCGCCTGTATGCCGCCGGTCCCAACTCGGCCATCTACTACGGCCTGGGCGTGACCGAGCATGCGCAAGGCTCCACCGCGGTGATGGCCATCGCCAACCTGGCCATGGCCACCGGCAACGTGGGCCGCGAAGGCGTGGGCGTGAACCCGCTGCGCGGCCAGAACAACGTGCAGGGCTCGTGCGACATGGGCTCGTTCCCGCACGAGCTGCCCGGCTACCGCCACATCAGCGACGGCAGCGTGCGCGCCGATTTCGAGGCCGCCTGGGGCGTCGAGCTCGACGCCGAGCCCGGGCTGCGCATCCCCAACATGTTCGACGCCGCGCTCGACGGCAGCTTCAAGGGCCTTTACTGCCAGGGCGAGGACATCGCGCAGTCCGACCCCAACATCCAGCATGTGGCCGATGCGCTGACGTCCCTGGAATGCCTGGTGGTGCAGGACATCTTCCTCAACGAGACGGCCCAGTACGCGCACGTGTTCCTGCCCGGCAGCTCGTTCCTCGAAAAGGACGGCACCTTCACCAATGCCGAACGCCGCATCTCGCGCGTGCGCAAGGTGATGCAGCCGCTGGCCGGACTGGCCGACTGGGAGGTGACGCTCAAGCTGGCGCAGGCGCTGGGCTATCCGATGCACTACGCCCACCCCTCGGAGGTCATGGCCGAGATCGCGGCGCTCACGCCCACCTTCCGCGGCGTGAGCTACGACAAGCTCGACCGGCTGGGCAGCGTGCAATGGCCCTGCAACGAGCAGACCGACGAGGCCGGCACGCCCATCATGCACGTGGGCCGCTTCGTGCGCGGCAAGGGCCGTTTCGCGATCACGCAGTACGTGGCCACCGAGGAAAAGGCCAACCGCCGCTTTCCGCTGCTGCTGACCACCGGCCGCATCCTCAGCCAATACAACGTGGGCGCGCAGACCCGCCGCACGCCCAACCTGCTGTGGCACGACGAAGACGAGCTCGAGATCCACCCGCACGACGCCGAGGAGCGCGGCATCCGCGAAGGCGACTGGGTGGGCCTTGCCAGCCGCGCCGGCGAAACGGTGATGCGCGCCCGGCTCACCGAGCGCGTGGCGCCCGGGGTCGTGTACACCACCTTCCACTTCCCGGAAAGCGGCGCCAACGTGGTCACCACCGAGAGCTCCGACTGGGCCACCAACTGCCCCGAATACAAGGTGACCGCGGTGCAGGTGAGCAAGGTGGCGCAGCCGTCGGCCTGGCAGCAGCGACACCGGCGCTTCAGCGAGCAGCAGCGCGAGCTGCTGGTGCACCGGACGGCCGGGCAGGAGGCGCCGGTCAAGTGAAACCCGATGACGCAGTTCCGGGTGCCGAGCGCATCCGCACCTTGAGCTCGCGCGGTGGCGAGCTGCAGTGCGCGCACGACTGGGTGGCCCAGGAGGCGCCGGTCGCGCTGCAGTACAACGGGCTGTCGCACGCGGTGATGCTGGCCTCGCCGCTGGACCTGGAAGACTTCGCGATGGGCTTCTCGCTCAGCGAGGGGCTGATCGACGCCCCGGGCGATCTCTTCGAGGTCGAGGTGCAGCCCGCCACCCAGGGCATCGTGCTGGAGATCCGCGTCGCGGCCCGCTGCGAGGTACGGCTGAAAGAACGCCGCCGCACGCTGGCAGGCCGCTCCGGCTGCGGGCTGTGCGGCGTGGAAAGCCTGGAGCAGGCGCTGCCTCCGGTGCCCGAGGTCGCGGCCGGCCCGCCGGTGCAGGCGCCGGCGCTGGCCCAGGCGATGCGGCAGCTGCAGCAGGCGCAGCCGCTGCAGTCGGCCACCGGCGCCACCCATGCGGCCGCCTGGTGCACGCCCGACGGCACGCTGGTGCTGCTGCGCGAAGACGTGGGCCGCCACAACGCGCTCGACAAGCTGATCGGCGCCCTGGCGCGCCAGGGCCTGCCGGCGCCGCAAGGCTTCATCGCGGTGACCAGCCGCGCCAGCCACGAGATGGTGCAGAAGACCGCGCGCGCCGGCGTGGGCCTGCTGGCCGCCATCTCCGCCCCCACCACGCTGGCCATCGAACGCGCGACCCAGGCCGGCCTGTGCCTGGTGGGATTCGCCCGCGGCGACGACTGGGTGGCTTACAGTCATGCCGCGCGTCTTGGCTCCGACGCAAAGGTCGCTCCATGAACCCATACCGCCTGGTGACCATGGCCAACAACATCGGCGACTTCTTCGCCGCCATGCCCGACGCGGCCGAAGCCCGCAGCGGCATCGCCACCCACATCCGCAAGTTCTGGGACCCGCGCATGCGGCGCGAGATGTACAACCATGTGGACCTGCACCGCGGCGAGGGGCTGAAGCCGCTGGTGCTGGAAGCCTTGCTGGCGCATCGGCAGGAGTTGATGCCCGGCGAGGACGCACCCGTCGGATAGCGAGGAACTGCGCGCCTCAGGGCATCACTTCGACGTACTCGTAGACCTCGGCATCGCGCAGCGCCTTCTGCTGCGGCAAGGGCAGCGCCGCGAACCACGCGCGGTAGTCGTGGCGCTCGACCTCCTGGCCGAGGAAGCGGATCAGCTCGCAGATCGGCTCGGTGACGTTCTCGCGGTAGTCCTTCTGGTCCTTCACGTAGGCCAGGTACAGGTTCTTCATGCAGTTGCGGCGGCAGAACGGCAGCGCCTCGCAGCCCTCGCAGGGCATCGCCGCATGCGGCTGCAGCGGGCTGCGCTTCAACCAGTTGGCGCGCAGGTCGCCCTGCTGCATCTCGGGCAGGTGCATCATGTCCGGGCAGGGGTAGATCTTGCCGTCGGGCATCACGTTGAGGAGGTGCGTGGACACCCGGCACTGCGTGAGCCCGTCGTACAGCTCCTTCGCGCGCAGCGGGAACAGCTTGTTGCGCACCACGCCCATCAGCGGGACCACCGGGTAGATGTCCTCTTCGTGCGCGAAGAAGCGCTCGACCAGCCGGCGCAGCACCGCGCGGCGCGCCTCCATCGCCTCGAGCGTGTAGGCCTCGCCGGCCACGAACTGGAAGTACACGTAGTCGAAGCGCTGCGCGAGTTCGTCGATCTCCTCGAAACTGGTGCTGGCATCGCTCCAGGTCACGCGCGCGGTCATCGTGCCGGCCAGCCGGTCGCGCACCTCGCGCGTGTTCTTCATCACCTGCCGGTAGATGCCGCGGCCGCGGTAGCCGTCGGTCACCTTCTCGCCGCCATCGATGGACACCAGCACGTTCGACAGCCGCGCCAGCACCTCGGGGGGCAGGTCGTCGAGCAGCGTGCCGTTGGTCTGCAGCTGGAAGCGGAACATCGGGTAGCGCCGCATCACCTGCTGCATGAACGCCAGGTTCAGCGTCGGCTCGCCGCCATAAAAAGTGACGTAGACGTCGTAGCCGCCCAGGTGCGTGTCGACGAAGCGCTCGAGCTCCTCGAACGCGTAGCTCACGTTGCCTTGCGAGCCGAGCACCCCGCCTTCCGAGATCGAGCAGTAGCTGCACTTGAGGTTGCAGCGCAGCGTGGTCAGCAGCTGCAGCTCGACGCGGCTGCCGACGATCGGCGGCCCGGCCGGGTCGCCGGCAGCGCCCGGTGCCGGCTGGCGGCGGAAGAGGTGAACGGTTGGCAGTCCCATGGCGGCGGCGGTCTCCTTTTCGAAAACCGCGAACCATGCCCGCAGGCGGCGTGCGCCGCCCTGACCCGGGTCAACACCCGGCGTGTTCGGCGCTCGGGGTTTGCTTGGCCAGCGCCTGCTGCAGGTCCGCCTGCAGATCGGCCACGTCCTCGATGCCCACCGACAGCCGGATCAGCCCGTCGGCGATGCCCATCGCGGCGCGGCGCTCGGGCCCCATCTCCCAGAAGATCGTCTGCGCCACCGGGATCACCAGCGTGCGGTTGTCGGCCAGGTGGCTGGAGACGATGATGAGCTGCAGCGCGTCCAGGAGCGCCAGCGGGTCCAGCCCGTCGCGCAGCTCGAAGCTCATCAAGGCGCCGAAACGGCTGCCGAAGAGGGCCGCCGCGCGCGCGTGCTGCGCGTGGCTGGGCAGGCCCGGGTAGTGCACCGCCCGCACCTGCGGCTGCTGCGCCAGCCATCGGGCGAGGGTCAGTGCATTGCTGCAGGCGCGCTCCACGCGCAGGGCCAGCGTCTCGGCACCCACCGCGATGCGGTGCGCGTCTTCCGGCCGCAAGGTCGCACCCATGTCGCGCAGGCCCTTCTTGCGGATCTGCAGCGTGCCCCATGCGGCGGGCGGGCCCTGGCGGTAAGCGGGCAGGATGCTGGGGTAGCGCGACCAGTCGAACAGCCCCGTGTCGCACACCGCGCCGCCCATCGCGTTGCCATGGCCGCCGATGGCCTTGGTGAGCGAATGCACGACCAGGCCGGCCTGCACGCGGCGCGGCTGGAACAGCACCGGCGTGGTGAGCGTGCTGTCCACCACATACAGCAGCCCACGCTCGGCGCACAGCGCGCCAATGCCCTCCAGGTCGGCGACCTGGGTGCCCGGGTTGGCAATGGTCTCCACGAACACCATGCGCGTTGCCGGCGTCAGCGCCGCGGCCACCTGCACTGCCTGCGTCGCATCGACGAAGCTCACCGTGATACCCAGGCGCTGCAAGGTCTCGAGCAGGCTGTTGGTGTTGCCAAAAAGATGGCGGCTGCTCACCACATGGTCGCCCGCCTGCAGCAGCGACAGCAGCACCGCGCTGATCGCCGCCATGCCGGTGGAAAAGCAGGTCGTGGCGCGCGCTTCTTCGAGCAGCGAGAGCTTGGCTTCCAGCGCCGCCGTGGTGGGGTTCCCCTGCCGTGCATACACCGAGCCCGGCTTGGCCCCCTGGAACACCGCCACCAGCTCGCTCGCCGAGCCGAAGCTGAAGGCCGCACCGGGGTGCATGGGCTTGTGCACCGCGCCGTGTTCGACGCCGCCCGAACGGTCGGAATGCAGGATGCGCGTGGTGAGACCTCGGGTCATGGCGGCTTGCGGCGAATCAAGGGGTGGGCGATTATCCGACCCGCCATGCGCCACACCGCCTTAGCCGCCTGTCTCTGCGCTGCCGCGGCCAGCGCCTTCGCCCAGCCGCAGCCCGCCTGCGCCGCCGCGGAACATCGGCAGTTCGACTTCTGGATCGGCACCTGGGAGGTGACCACGCCCGACGGCAAGGTGGCCGGCGAGAACCGCATCGAAGCCATCGCCAACGGCTGCGCGCTGCTGGAAAACTGGCAGGGCCGCAGCGGCTTCAGTGGCAAGAGCGTCAACATCTTCGACCGGCTCGACCGCCGCTGGCACCAGGAATGGGTCGATTCCAGCGGCTTGCGCCTCACGCTGGCCGGCCGCTGGGCCGAGGGCCGCATGCTGATGGAAGGCACGCTGCCCAACGTGGACAAGCCCGGCCAGACGGTGCAGCACCGCATCAGCTGGACGCCGGCCGCCGACGGCAGCGTGCGCCAGCTCTGGGAGACCTCGGCCGACGGCGGCAAGACCTGGAACGTGGCCTTCGACGGCAAGTACGTGCGCAAGAAATGAGGGCGTGCCGGGGTGGATGGCTACACTGCCGGCCGTCATGATCACGCTCAGAAACCTCACGCTGCGCCGCGGCACCAAGGTCGTGCTGCAGGACGCCAGCGTGAGCCTCAACCCCGGCGAAAAGATCGGCCTGGTGGGCCGCAACGGCGCCGGCAAGTCCTCGCTGTTCGCGCTGCTCACCGGCCGGCTGCATGCCGATGCCGGCGACTTCGAGATACCACCGCGCTGGCGCATCGGCGAGGTGGCGCAGAACATGCCCGAAACCGAGGACGGCGCCACGGCGTTCGTGCTGCAAGGCGACATTCCGCTCGTCGAGGCGCAGCACGCATTGGCCGAAGCCGAACGCCGCGGCGACGGCCACGCGATCGCCGAGGCCCACCTGAAGCTCGAGGAAGCCGGCGCTTTCGACGCCCGCTCACGCGCCCAGGCCCTGCTGCTCGGCCTGGGCTTCAAGCCGCTGCAGCTCGATGCGCCGGTCAACAGCTTTTCGGGCGGCTGGCGCATGCGGCTGCAGCTCGCGCGCGCGCTCATGTGCCCGGCCGACCTGCTGCTGCTCGACGAGCCCACCAACCACCTCGACCTGGATGCGCTGGTGTGGCTGGAAGCCTGGCTGCAGCGTTACGCCGGCACCATGATCGTGATCAGCCACGACCGCGAGTTCCTCGACGCGATCACGCGCGTGACGCTGCATCTCGAAGACGCACAGCTCACGCGTTACGGCGGCAACTACAGCGCCTTCGAGGAGATGCGCGCCGAGCGTTTGTCGCAGCAGCAATCGGCCTTCGAGCGCCAGCAGGACAAGATCGCCCAGCTGCAGCGCTTCATCGACCGCTTCAAGGCCAAGGCCACCAAGGCCAAGCAGGCGCAAAGCCGCGTGAAGGCGCTGGCGCGCATGGAGAAGATCGCGCCGGTGCTCACCGCGAGCGATTTCGCGTTCCAGTTCCGCGAGCCGCTGGGGCTGCCGAACCCGATGCTCAGCCTGCGCGATGTCTCGTGCGGCTACGGTGAACGAGCGATCGTGCGCAACGTCAACCGCACGGTGCTCGCCGGCCAGCGCATCGGCATCCTCGGCGCCAACGGCCAGGGCAAGTCGACGCTGGTCAAGACCATCGCGCACACCTTGCCGCCGCTGGCCGGCACGCTCACCGAAGGCAAGGACCTGGCCATCGGCTACTTCGCGCAGCAGGAGATGGACGTGCTGCATGCCGACGACACGCCGCTGCAGCAGATGGTGCGGCTGGCCAGGCAGTTCAGCCCCGATGCACGCGAGCAGGAACTGCGCGACTTCCTCGGCCAGTTCCGATTCGTCGGCGACATGGTGCACCAGCCGGTGGGGTCGCTCTCCGGCGGCGAGAAGGCGCGGCTGGTGCTAGCCACCATCGTGTGGCAGCGCCCCAACCTGCTGCTGCTGGACGAACCCACCAACCACCTGGACCTCAACACCCGCGAGGCGCTGTCGCTCGCGCTCAACGAGTTCGAGGGCACGGTGATGCTCGTCAGCCACGACCGCGCGCTGCTGCGCGAGGTGTGCGATGAGTTCTGGCTGGTGGCCGCGGGCGGCGTGCAGCCCTTCGACGGCGACCTCGACGACTACCAGCGCTGGTTGCTGGAGCAGAGCAAGGAAATGGCGCGCGCGGCGGCCAGGGAAGCCGCTGCCGCGCGCGAGGCGGTCGCGCCCGAGGGCACCAGCCGCCGCGAGGAGCGCAAGGCTCAGGCCGCGCAGCGCCAGAAGCTGACCGAGCAGGCCCGGCCGCTGAAAAACGAGCTCAAGAAGCTGGAGCAGCGCATGGCCGCGGCCGGCACCGAGCGCGAAGCGGCGCTGGCCGCCCTGTCGGCGCCCGATGCCGCACCGGGGCTGCGCGCCGAGCAGGGCAAACGGCTGAAGGCCTTGGACGAGGAGATCGAAGCGCTGGAACTGCGTTGGCTGGAAGTGAGCGAAGCGCTGGAGCAGCTGGGCTGACGTACTTCCGCCGGCCCAGCCGCCCGGCGTGCCGGCTGCTGATCAGCCCGGGTCGCCCTCGTCGCCCGACGCCTTCACCGTGTCGAGGCTGCGCTTGCGTGAGAAGGAGACTCAGCGTGTCTCAGGCTCGCTGACGAAGCCCACGCGATGCAGGCCGGCCTTGGAGGCATCGGCCAGCGTCTCGGCGACGAAGCGGTAGGCCGCGCTCCGGTCGGCGCGCAGGTGCACTTCGGGCTGCGGCTGCTTCGCACCCTCGGCGGCGAAGCGGCGGGCGGCTTCGTCGCGGCTCACGGCCTCGCCGTTCCAGTAGCGTGTGCCGGCGGCGTCGATCGCGAACTCGATGCGCTCGGTCCCGGGCACGTTGGCCTGCGCATCGGCCTTGGGCAGGTCGAGCTTGACCGCGTGCGTGAGCAGCGGCGCGGTGACGATGAAGATGACCAGCAGCACCAGCATCACGTCGATGAGCGGCACCATGTTGATCTCCGACACCGGCGCGGCGGCGGACTTGCGGTCGAAGCTGGCGAAGGCCATGGCTGAAGGCTCCCTGCTGCCTCAGGCGTGCGCCGGCCCGCCGCGCAGCGGCAGCACCGCGGCGCCCTCGCCGGCGTGGCCGGTCTTCAGCGACTGGCCCATCGAAAGGAACGTGAGCAGCTCGAAAGCGAACGCATCGAGCCTGGCGTTGAGCACGCGGTTGCTGCGCGCGATGGCGTTGTAGCCCACCACCGCGGGCACGGCCACCGCGAGGCCGATGCCGGTCATGATGAGCGCCTCGCCCACCGGGCCGGCCACCTTGTCCAGCGTGCCCGCGCCCGACAGGCCGATGGCCACCAGCGCATGGAACACGCCCCACACGGTGCCGAACAGGCCGACGAACGGCGCGGTGGCGCCGATGGTGGCCAGCGTGGTGAGGCCGTTTTCCAGCCGTGTGTTTTCTTCGTCCAGCACCTTCTTGATCGTGCGGGTGACGAAGTCCTGCGCGGTGCCGGCCTCTTCGAGCTTGGCGGCGCCGTACTTCGCGTGGTGGGCCTGCGCATGCATCGCGTGAGCGGCGAGGTGCGAGAACGGGTCGTGCGCGCCATGCGTGGCGATCTCGGCGCCCACTTCGTCGAGCGAGCGCGCGTTCCAGAAGAAGCTGAGGAAGCGCTCCGAACGCTTGCCGCGCACCAGGTGGCCCAGGCCCTTGGTGACGATCAGGATCCACGACAGCGCCGACATCAGCAGCAGGATCACCAGCAGCGTCATGCCGACCGCGTCGGTCTGCTGCAGGAAGTGGGCGACGCCCAGTTGCGGTTCTTGCACGGTCAGTTCTCCAGTTCAAAGACCAGCGGCATGACCACCCAGAAGGGCTGGGCCACGCCGTTCTCGGTGTAGGGCTTGAAGCGCGTGGCGCGCACGGTGGCCAGCGCCGCCTCGTCCAGGCGGGCGTGGCCCGAGGCCTGCACCAGCTGCATCTGCAGCGGCGCGCCGCCGGGGCCCACCAGCACGCGCACGCGCACCTGGCCCTGCTCGCGCAGGCGGCGCGAGGCCAGCGGGTAGTCGAGCTGCGGCGGCGCGAGGTACTCCACCGCGGTGATGGCCAGCGTGCGCGGCGCGGGCGGCGGCGCGGGCAAGGCCGATGCAGGCGCCGGCGGCGCCGGCGCCAGGGCCACCACCGGCGGTGGCTCCGCCGGGGCCGGCTGCGCCACGAACTCCTGCGGCGCCGCAGCGGGCTTGTTCACGCTGAGCACCGGGCGCGGCCGCTGCACCGGCTTGGGCGGTGCGGGTGGTGGCGGCGGTGGTGCCGGCACGGCCGCTGGCGCCGGCGGCGCGATCATCTCCACGCTGAGCGTGGTCACCTCGCCCAGCGCGGCGCGCGCCGGCACCATGCGCAGCAGCGCCCAGCCGGCCAGCACCTGCGTGGCAACCACACCCAGCACCACGGCGCCGCGCGCAACGGGCGGCAGCGGCTCGGGGCTGGAAGCGGGCAGCCTGGGCAGAACTGAAGCGGCCATCCGACAGATTCTAAATACGAATCGTTCTCACACGCAATAAAAAGCAAACGACGCCCCTGGTCCGCGGCACGCACCAGCCGCCCGGCACTCACAGGCGCCGCACGAACTGCTTGAGAAAGCGCCGCCGGCTGCGGTCGGGGAACAGCACGGTCACGTCTTCCCCGCTCGCCTTGAGCACTCGCCCTTCGCCATAGCGCGGCACGCGCACGGCGTCGCCGGGCTGGAACGCGCTGGCCACCGACACCGGGCGCCGCGGTGCCTCGGGCCGCTGCGCGTGCACCACCGCTTCGGGTTGCACCGGCGGCCTCAAGCAGTTGTCGCAGTGCCCGCAGCGCTGCTCAAAAGGCAGCGGCTCACCGAAGTATTCGAGCAGCACGCGCCAACGGCAGAAGCCCGTCTGCCCATAAAACACCATGCGCTCCAGCGCCGCGTGGTCGCGTTCCGACTTGTCCTCGTAGCCGTGGGCCAGGCGCTCCAGCGCCTTGGCGTCGGCGGGGCGCTCCGTGCAGCGGCGCCAGCGGCGGCTGCGGTCGCAGGCCACCAACGCGCCGTCGCGCAGCAGGTTGAGCGCCACCGCCACGCGGTTGGCCGGCAGCGCGGGCAGGCGGCCGTCGATCTCCTTGGAAGACAAGCCCTGTGGCGCCTGCTCGAGCACGCTGCTCACCTGCCGCAGTTCGTCCACCGACGGGTAGCGGCGCGCAAGGAAGAACTGCTGCACCTGCCGGTCCTTGCGGTAGAACACCAGCGCGCAATCGGCCGGCTGGCCGTCGCGGCCCGCACGCCCGGCTTCCTGGTAATAGGCCTCCGGGCTGCCCGGCATCTGCCAGTGCAGCACGAAGCGGATGTCGCGCTTGTCGATGCCCATGCCGAAGGCGTTGGTGGCCACCATCACGCGCACCTCCCCGCTCATGAAGCGGTCCTGGTTCGCGTGGCGCTCCGCCGCGGAGAGCCGGCCGTGGTAAAGCGACACCGATTCGCCCAGCGCATGCAGCCGCTCGTACAGCCCGGCGCAGGCCTTCACGGTGGCGGTGTAGACGATGCCGCTGCCTTCGGCCTTGCGCAAGGCCTGCAGCAGGCGGTCGAGCTTTTCTTCCTCGTTGGTCACCTGCACCACCTGCAGCCGAAGGTTGGCGCGGTAGATGCCCGTGTTCACCACGTGCATGCGTGGACGGCGCAGCTTGTGGCGTATGTCGTCCACCACGTCAGGCGTGGCGGTGGCGGTGAGCGCCAGCACCGGCGGCTCGCCCAGCGCCTGCGCCGCCGCGCCGATCTCCAGGTAGGCGGGCCGGAAGTCATGGCCCCACTGCGAGATGCAGTGCGCCTCGTCCACCACCAGCAGCGCCACCCGCTGCCGCGCCAGCGCGGCGATGAAGGCCGGGTCGGACAGCCGCTCCGGCGTGGCGAACACGATGTCGCTCTCGGCCCCGGCGATGCGCTCCATCGAGGCGCCCTGCTCGCGCCGCGGCTGCGCGCTGTTGAGCTGCTCGGACGCCACGCCCGCTTCGCCCAGCTTCTCGGCCTGGTCCTTCATCAGCGAGATCAGCGGCGACACCACCAGCGTCGTGCCGTCGAGGTGCAGCGCCGGCAGCTGGTAGCACAGCGACTTGCCGGCGCCGGTGGGCATGATGGCCAGGGTGTCCTCGCCCTTGAGCGCACGCGAGATCACTTCCTGCTGGCCCTCTCTCAACTCGGTGATGCCGAAGGTCTCGTGCAGCGAGCGCCGCACGGCCGCGGGAATCGGGGGCGTCATGCCGCACCCCGAGCAAGCCCCATACCCAACCCGTCCGACGGCGCAATCCCCGGCCGGCAAAACGGCCATGCACAATTAAATTGTGTGCAATACAATTCGCCGCATGGCCAAGAACGCAGCCCCCCATCGCGCACCGGCCGACGAATGGCTCAAGCTGGACCACCAGCTGTGCTTCGCGCTGTATTCGTCTTCGCTCGCCATGACCAAGCTGTACAAGCCGCTGCTCGATCCGCTGGGCCTGACCTATCCGCAGTACCTGGTGATGCTGGTGCTGTGGGAGCGCGACGGCCTCACCGTGTCAGCCCTGGGCGAGCGGCTGATGCTCGATTCCGGCACGCTCACGCCGCTGCTCAAACGCCTGGAGTCGGCAGGCTACCTGCAGCGTCTGCGCGACAGCGCCGACGAGCGGCGCGTGCTGCTCAAGCTCACGCCCTCGGGCCGCACGCTCAAGGCCAAGGCCCTGAAGGTGCCGCCGGCCGTGGCCTGCGCCGCCGGCTGCCCGCTCGACGAGCTGGCCGCGCTGACGGCGCGCCTGAAGGCCCTGCGCGACCGGCTTCTCGATGCTTCTCCCCTCGCGGCGTGAAAGCGCCGCATTCCCTGCCTGCTCCACCAAGAAAGGAACATCGCAATGGCGATCGACAAAGTGCTGTACACCGCCCACGCCACCTCCACCGGTGGCCGCCAGGGCAGCTCGCGCACCGATGACGGCGTGCTCGACCTGCAGCTGTCCACCCCCAAGGGGCTGGGCGGCGCGGGCGGCCCGGGCACCAACCCGGAGCAGCTGTTCGCGGCCGGCTACTCCGCCTGCTTCATCGGTGCGATGAAAGCCGTGGGCGGCAAGATGGGCGTGAAGGTGCCCGACGACGTGTCGATCACGGCCGCCGTGAGCATCGGTCCGCTGGCCGGTGGCGCGCCCGGCTTCGGCATCGCAGTGGAAATGGACATCACGGTGCCCGGCTTCACGCGCGAGCAGGCCGAGAAGCTGGTGCAGGCTGCGCACCAGGTGTGCCCCTACTCGAACGCCACGCGCGGCAACATCGACGTGAAGCTCAACGTCCTGGCCTGAGGATCAGGCCATGAGGCGCAGCATCAGCTCGATGCGCGCCTTCACGGCGGGCAAGGCGCCGGCCGAGGGCAGCTCGGCCTCGCCCACCACCGCGCCGAACGCGCAGCGCGAGGCCCGCCACACCGTCACCCCCGCCTGCTGCGCGCGCTTCAAGGCGGCCAACAGCTCGCGGTGCACGGTGCCGTTGCCGGTGCCCGCGACCACGATGCCGCGCACGCCGTGTGCGCACAGCGCCTGCACGATCGCGCCCGACACGCCGGCGTGGCTGAGCAGCAGCGCCACCTGCGGCCATGCGTGCGCATCGGCCGGTAGACGCTCCAGCCCCAGTGCCTCGCCCGCGGGCCAGGGCCGGAACAGACGCAAGCGACCCTCTTCGACCGCCGCAATCGGCCCCGCGTCGCCGCTGCCGAAGGCCTCGACGCGGTAGGTGTGCAGCTTGCGCACGTCTTCCGGCGCGTGCACCTGGCCGCCCAGCACCACCAGCACGCCCTGCGCGCCCTCCCAGCGCGCCACGCTCACGGCGTCCAGCAGGTTCTGCGGCCCGTCGGCCAGCAGCGCGGTGGCCGGCCGCATCGCCGCGGTCATCACCACCGGCTTGCGCGGCGCCAGCACACGCTGCAGGAAGTAGGCGGTTTCCTCCAGCGTGTCGGTGCCGTGCGTGACCACCACGCCCTGCACCTCGGGTCGCGCCAGATGGTGCGCCACGCGCCGCGCCAGCGCCAGCCAGGTGGCAGGGTCCATGTCCTTGCTGTCCAGCTGCGCCACCTGCTCGGCCTGCAGCGCCTGGCCGGCCAGCGCCGGCACCGTCTGCACCAGCTGCGCCACGCCGAGCTGCGCTGCGGTGTAGCCCACGTTGTCGAGCTTCTCGGCGGCAGTGCCGGCGATCGTGCCGCCGGTGCCCAGGATCACGACCCAGCCTTCAGTGCTTTGCATTTCTAGACCATCTGGATAAAAATCCAGCCACTGGATGGACACCCAGTGGCCGCGAACACCATGGACGAACGCCCCAAACTCACCGAGCGCCAGCAGCAGATTCTCGATCTGGTGCAAAGCGCCATCGAACGCACCGGCGCCCCGCCCACGCGGGCGGAAATCGCCGCCGAGCTGGGCTTCCGCTCCGCCAACGCCGCCGAGGAGCACTTGCAGGCGCTGGCCCGCAAGGGCGTCATCGAGCTGGTGGGCGGCACCTCGCGCGGCATCCGCCTGAAGGCCGACACTTTACGCGCGCTCAACGAGGCGCGTGGCAAGCAGTTCAGCCTGCCGCTGCCCAGCCTGGCGCAGCTGAGCCTGCCGCTGGTGGGCCGCGTGGCCGCCGGCAGCCCCATCCTCGCGCAGGAACACATCGACCAGACCTACCTCCTGGAGGCCAGCCTGTTCGCGCGCCGCCCCGACTACCTGCTCAAGGTGCGCGGCATGAGCATGCGCGACGCCGGCATCATGGACGGTGACCTGCTCGCGGTGCAAAAGGCCACGGAGGCCAAGAACGGCCAGATCGTGGTGGCCCGCCTGGGCGACGAGGTCACGGTCAAGCGCTTCCGTCGCACCAAGGGCACGGTCGAGCTGATCCCCGAGAACCCCGAGTTCAAGACCATCGTCGTGGGGCCGGAGGAGCCGGGCTTCGAGCTCGAAGGCATCGCCGTGGGGCTGATCCGCAACACCATGCTGATGTAGCGCGATGAAAACCGCGCTCAAGCGCCCCAAGGCACGTTGTGCCGAAGAGTGCGTGCAGCTCGAGCAGCTGCCCAACGTAGGCCCTGCGCTGGCGGCCGACCTGCGGCTGATCGGCATCCGCCATCCGCGCGAGCTGGCCAACCGCGACGCCTTCGTGCTCTACCAGACGCTGTGCGCCAAGACCGGCCAGCGGCACGACCCCTGCGTGCTCGACACCTTCATGGCCGTCACCGACTTCATGCGCGGCGCCCAGCCCTCGCCCTGGTGGAACTACACCGCGCAACGAAAGGCCTTGTACGGTTCAATTTGAGCCGTCCGCCACCGGGGGCCGCACTACCAGCGTCTGCGCCGCCGGCCCCTGGGCCCACAGCGGCACGTATTCCACATTGGCCCAGCGCTGCACGAAGTTGCGGTACAGCGGCGAGAACACCAGCCCCGACTGGCCGCTGGAATGCATCACCCGCGACTGGCGCGGGTCGCCCAGGTCGTAGATCGCGCGCAGCGAGGGGCCGTGCTCGTCGAGGTAAAGCTCGCCGGTGCTGGGGTCGGGCCGCAGCCCCACGCGCGACACGTTGAGCGTGTAGGTGTCGCCGCCCACCGGCGCCCGCAGCTCGAACCACCGGGCCAGCACGCCCACCTTGCTGAAGGGTCGGTGCTCGGCGCGCGCCTGGTGCGCATCGCCCCAGCGCCATTGCGCGACGTCCCCGCCGTGGCGGGCCTGCAGCTCGTTCAAGGCATCGGTGAACGCCGCATCGGCCTGCATCGCGCAGCTCTCGGACGCGGCGCTGCGCTTGTCGTCGCACCACCAGGCATCGTCGCGCTGCAGCACGCCTTCGAGCGCATCGCGGAAGCTGCGGCCGCCCAGCGAGCGTTCGAACAAGGGCTCGCCCACCTCGTCGGCGAACACCCGGCGCGTGAGGTGGCGCGACCACGACCAGAAGATCAACGGCGCCGCACGCTCGACCGCCATGGTGCCGTCGAAGCCCTGCAGGTGGCGGTGTGCCTCGGCGGCCAGCGCATGCTGGGTGCGCGCCTTCTGCAGCCAGGGCAGCAGCTTGGGCGCGGCCAGCGACTGCACGTCGGCCTGCATCGCCGCCAGGCTTTCGAGTGAGTGCTTTCCCCGCGCCTGCAGCAGCGCCTCGATGCGCTGCTGGCGGTACGGCGCTGCCCACTCGCTGGTCAGGAAGTGCGGATAGTCCGGCCCGTGGATGCGCTGGTTGGCGGTGGCGATCCAGCCGCGCGCCGGGTTCACCTCGCGAGGGGTGGCCTCGGCAGGCAGGAAGCCGGCCCAGTCATAGCGCGCGTCCCAGCCGGGCGCGGGCACCAGGCCCTTCAGGTCGTTGTCGGGTTTGCGCAGCGGCACCCGGCCCGCCGCGACGAAACCGATATGGCCGTCGGCATCGGCCACCACCATGTTCTGCATCGGCGCCACATAGCCGCGCGACGCGTCGATGTAGGCTTGCACGCTCTGCGCGCGCGTGCTCTGCAGCGCCACGCTCACCATCTCGGCGTCGGGATCCAGCGCGGTCCAGCGCATCGCGATCGCATAGGGCCGGCGCTCGCCCGCGCCCAGCAGGTCGGCGGTGATGCCGGCGTCGGAGATCACCGGGCCGTGGCGGGTGCTGCGGAAGACCTGCTTCACGTCCGGCTTGCCCTTGACCTTGATCGTCTCCTCGCGCAGCTCGAAGCGGGCCCAGCCCTCAGGCGTGCGGTACTGCGCAGGGTCGTCGGGGTGCAGTTGTTCGAGGTAGAGGTCCTGCACATCGGGACCGGTGTTGGTGAAGCCCCAGGCGATGCGTTCGTTCTGGCCCAGCACCACCAGCGGCAGCCCCGGCATGGTGGCGCCCGCCATCTTCAGGCCCGGGGCCTCCAGGCGCACGAAGTACCACAGCGCGGGCGCCGAGAGCTTGAGGTGCGGGTCGTTGGCCAGCAGCGGCTTGCCGCTTTGCGTGCGCGCGCCGGCCACGACCCAGTTGTTGGAGCCCACGCCCTCCACGCCGGACGGCGGCGCGCCCAGCATCGCCTGCTGCGCGAGCGTGTCGCTGAGCTGCAGGCCGCGGAACAGCGAGGCGTAGTCGGCCGAGGCCAGCGGCTGCTCGCCGGGATACGGCGGGATCAGCTCGTTGATGCGCTGCACCGGCAGCTTCAGCGCCAGCCGCAGGCGCAGCAGCTCGGTGGACCAGTTGCCGCCCAGGTCCCAGGCCATCATGATCGCCCAGGCCAGGCTGTCCACCGGCTCCCAGGGTTCCACCGGCACGCCGAGGATCAGGAACTCCGGCGGCCGCGCGTGCAGCGCGTGCTGCAGCACCGCATTGACCCCGCGGGTGTAGGCCTGCAGCAGCTGCCGCGTTTGCGCGGGCATGCGCTCCCACTGCGCCTGCGCGGCGCGCCGCACGCCCAGTGCGCGCAGGAAGCGGTCGGTCTCCAGCGCCGGCTCGCCGAAAGCCTCGGCCAGGCGCCCGGCGCCGATGCGGCGATGGGTTTCCATCTGCCACAGCCGGTCCTGTGCGTGCACCACGCCCACGCCGAACATCAGGTCGTCCAGGCTGCCGGCACGCACCGTGGGCACGCCGTCGGCGTCGCGCTCGAGGCGCAGCTCGGCCTGCAGGCCGGGCAGCTGCAGCGTGCCCTCGGTGACCGGCAGCGCCGCCTGCCGGTACGCCCAGAAGGCCGCGCCCGCGGCCAACACCAGCACCAGCGCGACCACCGCGCCATAGCGAATCCATCTCATGCCTGCCTCTCGGGTGGAACTGGGCGGTTTTTACGCCGCATTTCATCGCTTCGATGCCGGGGCGAAACGCCAAAAATGCCTCAACTCCTTGGCAAACCGGTCGAAAGTCACAGTTGTATGTTGCCCTTGCGTCTGCCTCGAATCGACCACCGCCACCGCGCAGCGGCGGCGCCTTCCGCCCAGCCGGTCAGGCTGGAAGTGTGCCCTCCCCGGCCCTTCGGCGAAGACGAGCCCCTGATGAAGCGGCTGTGGAACAGCATGGCGGGACGCGAGGCGCCGAGCGCGGCACCGGCCTTCGAGCGGCTCAAGGCGGTGCGCGAGGAGTTCTCGCAGGTGCTGGACGACATCGGCGACTGCGACGCACACGGCCTGCAGCAGCGCCTGCTGCACTGCTGCTCGATGCGCGAGCTGTGGCACCTGCGCTCGGAGATCTTCTACCTGGTGGCGCGCCACCACAGCCAGCAGGAAGCACAAGCGCGGCTGGTGCCGCTGAACCGGCACTTCCCGACGCGCTCGCCGCGCTCGGGTTTCGTGCCGGCCGACTTCTGAGTTCCGCGCTCCCGGCCGGGGCTCAGACCCCTCCGCGCAGGTAGTCGGGCTTGCCCAGGTCCACCCCCCAGTGGCGCAGCAGCGCATAGGTGGTGGTCGCGTGGAAGAAGAAGTTGGGCAGCGCGAAAAAGCGCAGGTAGTCCTCTCCGGAAAAACGCAGCGGCTCCTTGTCGCGCCGCGGCACCTGCACCTCGCGGGTTTCCGCGCCCTCGAAGGCCGACACCGGCACCGACTCGATGAAGGCCAGCGTCTTTGCGATGCGCTCGCGCAGCTGCTCGAGCGTGGTCTCGTTGTCCTCGAACTTCGGGATCTCCACGCCCGCCAGCCGGGCCACGCAGCCCTTGGCGTTGTCGGAGGCGATCTGGATCTGGCGCGTGAACGGCAGCATGTCCGGCGCCAGGCGGGCCGTGAGGTACACCGCCGGGTCGAACTTCTTCGCCTCGGCATGCGCCACCGCCTTGTCGAGCCAGCTGTTCATGTTGCGCAGCATGCGGGCGAGGACGGGCACGCTGGCCGAATGCATCGTGAGGGCCATGGAATCTCCTTGAACGCTATGGAAGTTGGAGCGCGCGATGCTATCGCCGCACGCGAATTTCCGCTGCCGCCGGGTGTCATCGAAACCTCACCCCAACCCTCTTCCCATGGGAGAGGGAGTCCCCCTGGGACAGGCCGCGACAGCGGCCAGGGGATGCGCAGGCGCATCCCCCAGGGGTGTCATGGAGCCCCACCCCCACCCGCCCCCAAGGGGCGGGAGTCCCCCTGGGACAGGCCGCGACAGCGGCCAGGGGCGATCGCACATAGCGCCCAATCCGCGATCCGGGTTGCCCGGTCGCGGATTGCAGCCCCCTCGGGGGGCGGCCGCAAGGCGGCCGGGGGCTCCCTTCATGCATCAAAATCGGCCCGGTGAACATCATCATCCTCGACGACTACCAGGATGCGGTGCGCAAGCTCAAGTGCGCCGCCAGGCTGGAGCACCTGAACGCCAAGGTGTTCACCAACACGGTCAAGGGCATCGGTCAGTTGTCGGTGCGCCTGCGCGACGCCGACGTGCTGGTGCTGATCCGCGAGCGCACCCACTTCCCGCGCCAGCTGCTGGAAAAGCTGCCCAAGCTGAAGCTGATCTCGCAGACCGGGCGCGTGGGGCCGCACATCGACGTGGAGGCCTGCACCCGGCTGGGCATCGCGGTGGCCGAAGGCGGTGGCTCGCCGGTGGCGCCCGCCGAACTGACCTGGGCGCTGATCATGGCCGCGATGCGCCGGCTGCCGCAGTACATCGGCAACCTCAAGCACGGGGCCTGGCAGCAGTCGGGCCTGAAGGCCGCGTCGATGCCGCCCAACTTCGGCATCGGCATGGTGCTGAAAGGGCGCACCCTGGGCGTGTGGGGCTACGGCAAGATCGGCCAGCTCGTGGCCGGCTATGGCCAGGCCTTCGGCATGCAGGTGCTGGTGTGGGGCAGCGAGGCCTCGCGCGAGCGGGCGCGCGCCGCCGGGCTGGCCACCGCCGAATCCAAACAAGCCTTTTTCGAGCAGGCCGACGTGTTGAGCCTGCACCTGCGGCTGGTGGAGGCCACGCGCGGCATCGTGCGCCTGGAAGACCTGTCGCGCATGAAGCCCACCGCGCTGTTCGTCAACACCTCGCGCGCCGAGCTGCTGGAGGACAACGCACTGGTGTCGGCGCTCAACCGCGGCCGCCCCGGCATGGCGGCGGTGGACGTGTTCGAGAGCGAGCCCATCCTGCAAGGCCATCCGCTGCTGCGGCTGGAGAACGCGGTATGCACGCCGCACATCGGCTACGTGGAGCAGGACAGCTACGAGCTTTATTTCGGCGCGGCATTCGACAACGTGGTGAACTTCGTCAACAACACGCCGACGAACATCGTCAACCCGGAAGCCTTGAAGGTCCTGCGTTGACGCAGCAGGCGCTCGTCTCCGGCGCCGCGCCGCCCGCCCGGGCGGGCAATGCCGGGCTGCGATGGGCCCTGCTCTACGGCAACTTCGTCATCGGCTGCGGCGTGATGGTGGTGGCCGGCTCGCTGAACGACCTGACGCATTCGCTCGACGTGAGCGTGGCGCTGGGCGGCCAGCTCATCACGATCGCCGCGGCGGTCATGTGCTTTGGCGCCCCGCTGCTGGCCGCTGCCGTGGGCCGCGTCGACCGGCGGCAGCTTCTGGTGCTCGCGCTGGCCTGGTACGGCGTGGGCCACGCCGTCTGTGCGTTCAGCCCCAGCTACGCGCTGCTGGCGCCGCTGCGCGGCATCTCGGTGCTCGGGGCGGCGGTGTTCACGCCGCAGGCGGCCGCGGCCATCGGCGTGATGACGCCGCCGGAGCAGCGCGGCCGCGCCATCACCTTCATCTTCCTCGGCTGGTCGGTGGCCTCGGTGGTGGGCATGCCGGTGCATGCCTACATCGGCGAGGCCTTCGGCTGGCGCTATGCCTTCGGGCTGGTGGCCCTGCTGGCGGCTCTGGGCACCGTGTGGCTGTGGCGTGTGATGCCTGCCGGCGTGCGGCCGCCGGCAATGTCGCTGGCGGCCTGGAAGGAAGCCTTCACGCATCCGGTGCTGCTGGCCATCGTGGCGGTGACGGCGCTGCAGGGCGCAGGGCAGTTCACGCTGTTCTCGTACATCGCGCCGTACTACCGGCAGGTGCTGCACGCCGACGCCACGCAGGTGAGCCTGCTGTTCTTCTGGTTCGGCGTGTTCGGGCTGCTGGGCAACCTGGCACTGTCGCGCACGGTCGACCGGGTGGGCGCGGGGCGCGCGGTGGCCTGGCTGCTGCTGTGCATCGGCTTGTCGCTGGCGGCGTGGCCACTGGCCACCAGCGTGGCCGCGGTGATGCTGGCGATCGTGCCCTGGGCCCTGGGCTGCTTCGCGGCCAACTCGGCCCAGCAGGCTCGGCTGGGGCTGGCGGCGCCGGCGCTGGCGCCCGCGCTGATGGCGCTGAACACCTCGGCCATCTACCTCGGCCAGGCGGTGGGCGCGGCCGGTGGCGGCTGGCTGCTCGACCGCCACGGCTTCGGCGCGCTGCCCTGGGTGGGGCTGGCCTGGGTGCTGGTGGCGCTGGGCTTGAGCCTGTGGGCCGGACGCCGGCAGGCGCGCCCAATGCCCCTGGCCTGACGTTTGCCGCGCGCGGCGGGACACTACGGCTTCGTCCACGCCGAGCCGCCTCCATGCCGCTGCACATTGCCACGCCCCTGCTCGAATCCAGCGCCTTCGGCACGCCACAACGCCGGCTGTGGCTGAAGATGGAAGCGCTGCAGCCCGGCGGCTCGTTCAAGATGCGCGGCATCGGCCACGCCTGCGAAGTGCACGCGCAGCGCGGCGCGAAGCGGCTAATGTCGTCTTCGGGCGGCAACGCGGGCCTGGCCACCGCCTGCGCGGGCCGCCGGCTGGGCGTGCCGGTGACCGTGGTGGTGCCCGAGAGCACCCTCGAGCGTGCCAAGACGCTGATCCGGCGCGAAGGCGCCGAGGTGCTGGTGCACGGCCGCTCGTGGATGGAGGCCAATGCGCACCTGCAGTCGCTGCTGCAGCCCGGCGACGCCTTCATCCACCCCTTCGACGACCGGCTGGTGTGGGAGGGCCACGCCACGATGATCGACGAGGTGGCCGCGGCGGGGCTCCGGCCCGACGCGGTGGTGCTGTCCGTCGGCGGCGGCGGGCTGATGAGCGGTGTGATCCAGGGCCTGCATGCGCACGGCTGGCGCGACGTGCCGGTGGTCGCGGTGGAGACCGAGGGCACCGATTCGCTGGCGCAGGCAGTGGCCGCGGGCCGGCCCGTGGAGCTGCCGGCCATCACCAGCATCGCCACCACGCTCGGCGCGCGCCGCGTGTGCGACCGTGCCCTGGCCTGTACGCGCGAGCACGACGTGCGCAGTGTGGTGGTCTCCGATGCGCAGGCGGTGCAGGCCTGCCTGGACTTCGCGCGCGAACAGCGGGTGATCGTGGAGCCCGCCTGCGGCGCGGCGCTGGCCGTGGCCGTGCAGCCCGAGGCGCCCGCGCTGCGCGGCGCCAAGGACGTGCTGGTCATCGTGTGCGGCGGCGCCGGCGCCACCCACGAACAACTGATGGACTGGTCGCACGGCCTGTCGCGCGCATGAAGCTGCTCAAGATCGACAGCTGGGACGGACTGGCCAAGACGCTGGAGTCGCTGGACGGCTGGGCCTTCCGCGGCGAGCAGTCGGCCGACTGGGACTTGTTCAGCTCGCTGTCGCGCCGGCTGATGCGCTTTTGCCCCGACGCGGCGCAGTGGCGCGAGCGCGAGGCGCGCGCGATGCGCATCTTCCGCCGCAAGGCGCACAACTACCTGCAGGACCACCGCGTGCTCGAAGACGACCTGCGCACCCTGGCGATGATGCAGCACCACGGCGGGCCGACGCGCCTGCTCGACTTCACCAAGTCGCCCTTCGTCGCCGCCTTCTTCGCGCTGGAGCACGCCGAGGACGAGGCCGCCGTGTTCGCGCTCGACACGCCGCGGCTGTGGAGCACGCCGCCGCGCTTCGACCCCAGCCTCACGCGCGAGCGCATCGACCCGCGCCAGCCGGGCAACTTCGAACACTACTTCGCGCCCAACACCATGCCGCTGCTGTGGGCCGGCGAGCCCGCGGAGATGGACCGCCGCCTCACCGCGCAGTCGGGCCTGTTCCTCGTGCCCGGCGTGCTGCAGATGACGCTGGACCAGATCCTGCGCGAATACGAGCCCGACGGCTCGCTGCTGGTGAAGATCGTGGTGCCGGCACGGCTGCGCGAGCAGGCGATGAAGGCGCTGTACCGCATGAACATCACCTATGCGACGCTGTTCCCCGACCTGGACGGCCTGGCGCGCTCGATGGGCTACGAGCTCGAGGTGCTGTGGCAGGGGCCCAAGGGATAGGGCCGCCGGCTCAGCCCCGGGCCTCGCATATGCCGGCGCCGTGCGGCGCGGCGCGGAATTCGGGCAAGGCCTCCGCCTCGGCCGACAGCATCGCCAGCCGCGGGTAGGCCGATGCCGGCACCGCCTCAGGCACCATCTGCTGCGCAAAGTGCCAGGCGATGGCGGTGCTCACGCCGGCCTGTGTGATGGCGCCGCCCGTCACCGCGATCGCCTGGCGGGACTGCTCCTGCTCGAGGGCATCGAACGCTGCGTGCAACTGGCCGGTCACCCGTTCCAGCCACGGCGCATGGAGCTTCTCGCGCGGCCGCAGCTCGTGTTCGTAGACGATCTGCACGCTCTTGTCGCAGGCGGCCAGCGCCAGGCCGATCAGGCGCAGTTCGCGCGCCAGCGCCTGCGGGTTCGCCGGCAGCAGGCTGCGCGGCCGCACCAACGCCTCGGCGTATTCGAGGATCAGCGTGGAATCCAACAGCACCGTGCCGTCGTCGCACACCAGCGTGGGTGCCTCGACCACCGGGTTGATGCGGCGGAACTGCTCGAAGGTCCGGAACACCGACAGCGGCTCGTGCTCGAAACGCAGCCCCAGCAACTGCAGCGACACGGCCACGCGCCGCACATAGGGCGAATCCAGCATACCGATCAACTTCAAGGGCAGCTCCTTTGCAATGGGCGGGCGCCAGCTGATCAGCCTTGCTGCTGTTCCTGCTGCGCCCGCATGCGGGCGTGCACGTAAGCCCCCTGCGGGACGTGCAGCAGGTCGGCCACGCGCCACAGCACATGGCGCTCGTGCTCGCTCAGGTGGCCGTCGGCATAGGCCACGCGCCACATGTGCTCGATCATGCGCAGCTTCTGCGGCATCTCGAAGCATTCGTCGATGCGCGAGGTGAAGGCGTAGAGGTCGGTGGCGTCGCGCGCCGCGGCCTCGGCCAGTTCGGCCAGGCGCGCGGCCTCGTCGTCGGCCAGCGAGAACTTGTCGCGCAACGCGGTCAGCACCGCCTCACGCTCGCCGGGGTGCAAGCTGGCATCGGCGCGCATCACCTCCACCAGCATCACGGCGGTGGCCAGCTGCAGCAGGTGTTCGGCGCTTTGCGCGTCGGTGCCCGGGGCCGGCGGCGCCAGGCTCTGGAACAGGTCTTTCAGCGTCCTGAGCATGGCGGTCAGCGCGGATTTTCGAAGAACACGTATTGGGTGAACCCGCCGATCTCGAAGTACACGCGCTTCTCGCCGGCATCGGCCACGCCGTTGAGGTTTTCGTCCATCACGCCGTAGCCGTAGCGGTACGGGCGCGCCTCGTTGTCGCTGGTGCCCAGCGCGGTGGAAAGCTTGTCGATGGCCAGCCAGCGCTTGACCACCTTGTCGCCGGCATAGACCTCCAGCACGCCATTGGTGCCGGTCCAGTTCTGGATGCTGCGGCGGATCTCGTTCTGGCTCTCCTGCGTGCAGGCCGCGGCCAGCAGCAGCACCGCGGCGCCGAGCGCCCAGCGCAAGCCGTTCATCGTGGCGTCCTTCCTCATTTGGTGCCGAAGATCTTGTCGCCGGCGTCGCCCAGGCCGGGGATGATGTAGCCCAGCTCGTTCAAGTGGCTGTCCACCGCGGCGGCCCAGCAGCGCACGTCGGGGTGGGCCGCTTCCAGCGCGCGCATGCCCTCGGGCGCGGCCACCAGCACCAGCGCGCGGATGTCCTTGCAGCCGCGGCGCTTGAGCAGATCGACCGTGGCAATCATCGAGCCGGCCGTGGCGAGCATCGGGTCGACGATCAGCGCGGTGCGCTCGTCGAGGTGGCCGACGAACTTTTCGAAGTAGTGCTCGGGCTGCAGCGTCTCGTGGTTGCGCGACAGGCCCACGACGCTGACCTTGGCGTTGGGAATCATGTCGAGCACGCCATCGAGCATGCCCAGGCCGGCGCGCAGGATGGGCACCACGGTGACCTTCTTGCCGCTGATCTGGTCCACCTCGACCGGGCCGCTCCAGCACTGCACGGTGGTCTTTTCCAGCGGAAAGTCGGCCGTGGCCTCATAGGCCAGCAGGCGCGCCAGCTCGCCGGTGAGCTCGCGGAACTTCTTGGTGGAGATGTCGGCGTCGCGCAGCAGGCCGACCTTGTGTTTGACCAGTGGATGCTGGACGGCGATGACGGGCATGGGGGGAGTGTAGTGGGCCCCCGGTCGCCTGGCGACCGCCCCCCGAGGGGGCTGCGACCCGTGACCGGGAAACCCGGATCCCGGGTCGAGCGCTAACGAAGTCCGCCCCTGGCCGCTGGCGCGGCCTGTCCCAAGGGGACTGAATGTCCGTGCCTCGCG
>JBFLWE010000038.1:42385-49488 GCA_040758375.1 Pseudomonadota bacterium | reverse complement strand
GCCTGGAAATCGAGATGGACATCCAGGAGTACGTGGAAGGCGGGCGCAACAACGGCACCGTGCGCCGCGTGGGCCGCGCCAAGTACCAGCCGCTGCTGCTCAAGCGCGGCATGTTCTTCGGCACCGAGGGCGACGGCCAGGCCAACACCGAGCTGTGGCACTGGATGCAGCGCATCGTCAACGGCGAGCGCCCGGTGCCGCGCTACGACGGGCTGGTGCATGTGATGGGCCCCGACAACACGCTGCGCGCCACTTGGATGTTCGACCGCGGCCTGCCCGCCAAGATCCGCGGGCCGGAGCTCAACGCGAAGACCGGCGACATCGCGATCGAGGAGCTGACGATCGCGCACGAGGGCTTGCGCCTTCTGCCGGCGGAGGCGCCCTTATGACGGCCCTCACCAAAGCGTATCTCGCCGAGATCACGTCGGGCAACAGCCCGACCGAGGTGTCCGGCACCAAGGTCGATGTGCAGTTCAACCCCACCTCGCTGCGCGTGCAGATCTCCAACCGCACGGCGGGCGGCCAGCAGGCCGGCGCCCAGGCGCGCCAGCGCCCCGGCACCGGCGAGATGCAGGTGAGCTTCGACCTCGTGTTCGACACCGCCGACGAGGGCTCCACTGAAAGCGGCGTGAGCGTGCTCGACAAAACCAAGTCGGTGGAGCGCTTCGTGCGCCCGCGCGGCGCGCGGCCGGGCCAGGAAGCGCCGCCGCGCGTCGTGTTCGTGTGGGGTGACTTCCTCGTGCAAGGCACGATGGAAAGCGCCAACATCGACCTGGACCTGTTCGATGCCCTCGGCGTGCCGCTGCGCGCCAAGGTGTCGGTGAGCATCAAGGGGCAGGACCCGCGCTGGACCTATACGCCCGCGCCCGCGGCCCCGCCCGGCAGCAACGCCGCCACCGCCGCCGGCGCGGCACCCCGCCCGGGTACCGGTACCGGCCTCGCACCCGGCGCTCCGGGCACGCAAGGCAGCGGCCTCTCGCCCGACCGCATCGTGCAGGCCATGCCCGGCGAAAGCCTGGCGCAACTGGCCGCGCGCGCCGGCTTCGACCCCGGCGCATGGCGCGCCCTGGCCGATGGCCTGGCCAACCCGCTGAAGCTGCAGCTGGGGCAGGAGATCCCCTTGCCCGCCGCCGCCGGCAAGTCCGCCGCCACCGGCAGCGCCGGGCAGGGTAGCGACTCCGCCAAGACCGCGGCCGCCATGCCGCTGGTCAGCGCCGCGCAATCCACCCCCAGCGGCACCGCCAGCCCCGAAGCCGCCCGCAGCCAGCGCGGCACCGCGACCGACCCAGTGCAGCAAGGCCAGGCGGTTGCGCAACGCGGCGGCCTCAAAGGCGCGATCTCCGAAGTGAAGGCCGCCGCCCACCAGCAAGGCGCGGGCAACAGCCTGGCGTCGTTCGGCCTCGACGGGTCTGCCACTGCCGACACCAGCGACAGACCGTGGGGCATGGGCGTGCCGCTGCGCCCGCGCTTCGGCAGTCGCGAACCGGGGACGCAGCGCGACCCCACGCAGGCCGGGTGGCTGCTGAAGCCGGCCACGCCGTTGGGGCGCAGCGCTTCGCTGGCGAGCGCGGCGCCGCTGGCGGCCTCAAGGCTGGCGCGACGCAGGAGCTGCGGATGCGGCTGCGGCGGTCGTGGCGGATGCAAAGGGCACTGATCGGAGCACCACACATGCCCATCCACATCGACGAACTCGACACCCAAGTTGACGTGCAGACCTCCGAATCCAACCCGGAGCCGCCCCGCACCCAACCGCCAGCTGAAGCCTTGCAGCGCTGGCAACAACTCGCCGCAAGACAAGCCGAGCTCCAGGCCCGCACCCAGGCCTGGGGTTTCGATGACTGAACCAGGAGCCCCTGCATGCCGGTGAGCAACGCCCCGCTGCAAGCCTCGACCATCCCCGAGTTCAAGGTCGATGGCCAGGTGCAGCCCGATCTGGCGCGCGACCTTGCACTGCTGCAGGTCGAGGAGGACGTGCACGGCCTCAAGCGCCTGCAGGCCAGCTTCGTGGCGGTGGGTCCGCGCGAGGGCGAGCGCCATGAACAGCTGAACTGGCTCGACGGCCGCGTGCTGGACTTCGGCAAGACGCTGATCGTCTCGCTCGGCCCGACCGATGCGCGCGAACAAGTGTTCGAAGGCAAGGTGAGCGCGCTGGAGCTGAGCCTGGACCAAGGCCGCGCGCCCGAGGTGATGTGCTTCGCCGAAGACGCGCTGATGGATCTTCGCCTCACGCGCCGCTTCAAGACCTATGAAAACGTGAGCGACGCCGACCTCGTGCAGCAGATCGCCTCGCAGCACGGCCTGTCGGGCCAGGCCGACGCGCAAGGCCCGACGTGGGCGATGGTGCAGCAGTGGAACCAGAGCGACCTCGCCTTCCTGCGCGAGCGCGCGCGCCGCCTTGCGGCCGAGGTGTGGGTGGCCGACGGCGCGCTGCACATGGCCACGCGTGACCGGCGCGGCGGCAACACGCTCACGCTGATCCAGGGCAGCAGCTTGATGCAGGTGCGCCTGCGCGCCGACCTGGCGCACCAGCGCAGCAAGGTCGTCGTGGGCGGCTTCGACGACGCCGACCAGGATGCGATCGACGAAGAGGCCGGCGCCGACGCCATCGCCGCCGAAGCCCAAGGCCAGACCCACGGCGCCCAGGTGCTCGAGCGCGCCTTCGGCGAACGCACGAGCTACCGCGTGCGCGAGGTGCCGCTGCAGGATGCGCAGGCCACCGCGATGGCCAAGGCCGCGCTGCTGGCGCGCGCACGGCGCTTCGTGGCGGTGAGCGGCGTGGCCGACGGCAACACCGCGCTGCGCGTGGGCACGCTGCTGCGGCTGGAGCGTGTGAGCCCCATGTTCGAAGGCGACGGCTTCTACGTCACCCGCGTGCGCCACCAGTTCGACCTGCAGGCCGGCTACCGCACGCACTTCGAGGCCGAGCGGGCTTGGCTGGGGACGATGGGATGACCCACCCCCGTAACGCCTTCGGCGCCCCCCCTCAAGGGGGCAACGCCAGCAGACCGGCAAAGCCGGATCTGCGGCGTTCCTGGGCTTTGGCGGAGCAAACGCAATGAACGGCCCAACCATGCCCCGCGACGGCGAAGGCCCGCGCTGGTTCGGGCTGTACCCGGCCACCGTGAGCGACCTGGTCGATCCCGACGGCAAGGGCCGCATCAAGGTCAGCTTCCCGATGTTCGGCAGCGCGGGCAGCAGCGTCTCGGCCTGGGCCACGCTGCTCACGCCCTATGCCGACGACGACCAGGGCTTCGAAGTGCTGCCCGAGGTGGACTCGCAGGTGGTGGTGGCCTTCGAGGCCGGCGACCCCACGCGGCCCTACATCGTGGGCGCCTGCTGGAACGGGCGTCGCGCCTTGCCCGAAAGCGCGCAGTCGGCCAACAACCTGCGCACCTGGAAATCGCGCGCCGGCAGCCTGCTGCAGTTCGACGACACCGAGGGTGCGGCCAAGGTCACGGTGTCGATGCAAAGCGGCCACAAGATCGTGCTCGACGACGCGGCGCAAGAGATCACCGTGCAGCACAGCAACGGCTGCAAGATCAACCTCAACATCGCCGGCCAGGTGAGCATCACCGCCAACGCCACGGTGGAGATCACCGCCTCGGCGGTGAACGTGCATGCGCCCACGGTCATGTGCGACGGCATCGTGCAATGCACCACGCTGATCGCGTCGGCCGGCGTCGTGTCGCCCAGCTACACGCCGGGTGCGGGGAACGTGTGGTGAGCGCGCTGCATCCCCTCAACCACACGTGGCGCCTGGTAGGCCCCTGGTACCGCTGGCCGCACCCCGGCCTGCCCGACGACGGCCGCGTGGCCGCACCCGCGATCCAAAAGTTCGCCGGCAACGACTTCATCACCCAGTTCCTCGCCAAGCCGCAGCACTCGCTGAAGTACGACGAAGTGATCGATGTGGTGCAGACGCATGACCTGGTGAAGGCCGGCACGCTGCCCGGCAAGCTGGGCACCATGCTCGCGCTCAACGCCAAGGGCGAGCCGCTGGCCAAGGGCGCCACCGGCGATGCGTTCCGCGCGCGGCTGGCGCCGGGCAGCCTGCGCAAGCTCTACCAGCCCACGCACGACCGCCACTACATCGTGAGCTGCGAGCTGCATTGCGACGAGCCCGGCTTTCCGCGCGTGGCGAGGCAGCGCGTGTGCCAGGCGGGCTTCGTGGTGCGGCGGCGCAAGAGCGTGGTGCCCGAGGGCGTGAACGCCTCCGACATCGAGGCCCAGGCGGCCATCGTGCGCAAGACCGAGGCCGAGCTGTACGAGCTGCTCACGCTGCAGGAAACGTCGGAAGACACCACGCTGGCCCAGGCCCTGCGCGACAACGCGAAGAAGCGCATGCAGGCGCTGGCCGCGGCGCAATGGCTGCCGAGCTGGAGCGCGCTGATGCAGCGCCGCCGCGCCGAACTGGCCGACAAGCGCTCCGCGTTCGCCGCCTGGCAGAAGTCGCAAGGCATCTCGGTGCAGATCGAAGGCTGGTTCCCGCAGGCCGCGGGCAGCACGGCGCAGTCGCAGCGGGGTGAGTGGCGCGCGCTGGCGACCGAAGCCGCCCAGACCGCAGACATTACCTCGGGCGAACAGTTCTACCCGCTGTACCCGCTGGTGCCGGATCCGCGCGAGACCACGCACGATGCCGCCGGCCGCACCCTCTACTACGGCGTGGTGCCCACGCAAGACCTGCAGCACGACCTGGCGGGCAAGCCGCACTTCGACGACCTCAGCACCTACGAGCTGCGCTGCTTCGCGCGCGCGCACCACGAGTGCCCGCCCAAGGCTGGCCGCCAGCCCGACTGCAATGGCCCGCTCACCTGGAGCCGGCCGAGCGAGGCCTTCCGCCTGGCCGCGGCCTTTGACGTGCTGGGCAGCGCCAACCGCCCCATCACGATCAAGATGCCCGACCTGCGCGACCTCGCCGCGCAAGCCGCGATGCGCCCGCGCGGCAAGCTCTCGCCGGTGCACTTCGTGCAGCCGCAACACATGTCGCCCAAGGAGCTGGGCGGCGAGGCGATCTGCAGCTTCTCGATCCCGCTGATCACCATCGTGGCGCTGTTCGTGCTGAACCTGTTCCTGCCGGTGGTGGTGTTCCTGTTCCAGCTGTGGTTCCTGCTGGTGTTCCGCTTCTGCATCCCGCCGCAGATCAAGATCGCCATGGACGTGGACGCCGCACTGGCCGTCACGCCGCCGGGCGTGGACTTCGAAGCCGACTTCGCGGTGGAGGTGAGCGGCGTGGCGCAAACCGCGGCGCAGCTCAACACGCTGCTCACCGCGGGCAGCGGCAGCAACCCGCAAGACCTGGGCGACCGCATCATCGAAGACACCGGCTCCGAAGAGTCGGTCAACCTGAGCGGGCTGGACAACAACGCGCTCGCCACGCTGAACCAGTCGTTCGCCGACGCGGCGGCACTGAAAGCTACTGACGGCAGCCTGCAGCCGCCCGAGACCGGCGAGCCACTGGAATACGAAGACCCGGTCACGCCGGTGTGGCCGGTGAGGGCAGGAACATGAGCGCCGTCCTCAACCGCTACCAGCGCCTGGGCCAAGGCCTTGGCCAACCGGTCGCGCCCGACGACAGCGGCCGCCTGCCGCTGGTCTCCGGCCCCGAAAAAGTGCGCCAGGCCATCTTCACGCTGCTCGACACCGACCCCGGCGAACGCGTGATGCGGCCCGACTTCGGCTGCGGCCTGCGCCGCTACCTGATGCAGCCCAACAACCCCGCCACGCGCGCCGCGATCGAGCGCGAAATCACGCAGACGCTGGGCCGCTGGGAGCCGCGCATCAAGCTGCTCGATATCGCCGTCACGCCCACCGACGACCGCGCGATGGTGTTGATCGAGATCCACTACGCCCACGTGCTCGACGCGCGGCAGGACGTGCTGGTGTATCCGTTCTATCTGGAGCAAGACCGGTGAGCGCGCCGGGCCGCCCCAAGCGCGAAATCCCCCGCGGGGGGACGGCGCGAAGCGCCAAGGGGGCTCTATGAACGTGGGAGGAGCACCGTGCCACTGATCGCCCCCGTTCTCGACGACCGCAGCTTCGAGGACTTGTTCGCCGAGCTGCGCAACCGCATCCCGGTTTACAACCCCGAGTGGACCGACCACCACGACAGCGACGTCGGCATCACGCTGCTGCAGCTGTTCGCCTACCTGGGCGAAGGCCTGCAGTTCCGCTTCAACCAGATCCCCGAAGCCACCTACGTCGCCTTCCTCAAGCTGCTCGACATGCCCATGCGGCCGGCTGCCGCCGCTCAGGCGCTGCTGCGCTTCGAGAGCAAGGTGGCCAACGGCGTGGTGCTGTATGCCGGCGACCAGGCCAAGGCCGGCAAGACGCTCTACACGCTGACGCAAGACACCACCGTGTGGCCGCTCGACTGCGTGGCCGTGGCGCGGCGCAGCCTGTTGAGCGAAGAAGACCTCACCAAGCCGGAGCGCCTGCGCGAGTTCATCCAGGCGCTCGACCCCGGCGTGCGCACCACGGTGCAAGCGAGCGTGGATGCCGTGCGCGAGCAAAAAGGCGCCGAAGAAACCGTGGCGCCCTACGAGACCGTCACGCTGGCGTCTGACGGGCTGGGCGATGCGGTCGATTTCTCCAACACCGTCGATGGCTGCATGTGGATCGCGGTGCTGGCCTCCGAGGAGCTGAAGGTCCCGGTGGAAGACCTGCCCGACCCGGTGAAGGGCCTGAAGCGCGTGGCCGGACGCACGCTGCCGCTGGCCATCGGCTTTTCACCGGCGCATTGGTTCCCCACCATCGACCAGGCCCCCGTGTGCGGGCAGGAGGACGGACCCTCGCTGCAATGGCAGGCCTCGCTGGCCGCGCCCAAGGCCGACGGCAGCACCGACTACATGCCGGTGCGCGTGGCCGGCGACACCACGCAGGGCTTCACGCGCGAAGGCGTGGTGCGGCTGGAGCTGCCGGCCGACCTGTCGGTGCTGGGCGCGCCCGCTGCGCCCGAAGGGCTCGAAGGTACCGGCAACTTCCCGCCCACGCTGGACGACGACCGCGCCGAGCGCCTGTGGTTCTGGCTGCGCGTGTGGCGCGGCGACGGCAGCCGCATCGGCGAGGTGAAGCTGCTCACGCTCAACGCCGTGCCCTGCGAGCAG
>JBFLWE010000038.1:0-42285 GCA_040758375.1 Pseudomonadota bacterium | reverse complement strand
CTTCCCGCCCACGCTGGACGACGACCGCGCCGAGCGCCTGTGGTTCTGGCTGCGCGTGTGGCGCGGCGACGGCAGCCGCATCGGCGAGGTGAAGCTGCTCACGCTCAACGCCGTGCCCTGCGAGCAGGTGGTGGCGGCCAGTGCGCAGATGCTGGGCAGCGGCACGGGCCAGCCCGACCAGCAGTACACGCTGGCCAGCGCACCGGTGCTGCTGGACGCGCGCTACCCCGTCAAGCTGCAGGTGGAAGAACAAGGCGCGTGGACCGACTGGTCGCGCGTGGAAAACCTCGACGCCTCGGGCCCCGGCGACCGGCACTTCACGGTGGATGCCGAGGCCGGCACGGTGCGCTTCGGAACGGCCGGCAGCGCGCGCGTGCCGCAGCTGGGCGAACGCATCCGCGTCACGGCTTACCACACCGGCGGCGGCGCGGCCGGCAATGTGCCGGCGCTGGCGATCGACAAGCTGGGCGACGGCTTGAGCAGCCCCACGCCGGCCGACCCGCTGCGCCGGCCCACGCAGGTGTCGGGACTCAAGCTGGGCAACCCGCTGCCGGCCTATGGCGGCATCGACAGCGAAAGCATCGACGAGGCGCTGCGCCGCATTCCCACCGAGCTGCGCCGCAACCGCCGCGCGGTGGCGCGCGACGACTTCGCGAGCCTGGCGATGGAAACGCCGGGCGTCGAACTCGGCCGCGCCGAATGCATGCCCTTGTTCCACGCGCCCAGCAAGACGCCGAAGCCCGGCTGCGTGAGCGTGGTGGTGTGGCCGGCGCGCGATGCGCAGCATCCCAACGCGCCGCTGCCCGACGCCTGGGAGCTGGCGCAGGTGTGCAGCTGGCTCGACCGCTGGCGCCTGGTGACGACCGAGCTGTACGTGATCCCGCCCACCTACCGCCGCATCGCGATCGCGGTGTCGGTGAAGGTGCGCGAAGGCTACGGGCTCGATGCGGTGCGCGACTGGGTCGATGTGCTACTGCGCCAGTACCTCGCGCCGCTGCCGCCCTACGGCCCCGATGGCCACGGCTGGCCGCTGGGCCGCCGCGTGCTGGCACGCGAGCTGGAAGGCGCGGCGATGCAGGTCGAGGGCGTGGAGTACATCGAGTCGCTGCGGCTGGACTTCGCGACGCCCAGTGCCGATGGCAAGAGCGAGAGCTGGTCATCGACCGAAGTGTTGCTGCTGTCGGACTGGCAGGTGCCGGAGGTGGCAGCGATCACGGTGGTGGACGACACCACGGCGCTGCCGGCGCCGGGGACTGGCCTGCAGCCGCCACCTGTGAAGCCGCCGGTGCCGGTACCCGTGATGAAGGACGAGTGCTGATATGAACCACCCCCGTAGCGCCTGCGGCGCCTCCCCCTCAAGGGGACGACATCAGCGGACCGGCGAAGCCGGATCCGCGATGTCCGCTTGGCTGCGACCGCTGGACACGGCGCAGAACGCAGTGCCACCCGCGACTGGGCACGGTGGTGCAGGAGAGCGGCTTGGGGTGCGGGCACGGCGGGCCGTGAGAGGCGGCGAGGAGCGCAGTGTTGGGGGCGGCGCGCGCAGCGCGCTTCCAAGACTGACTCGCCGGCGCCGTGCGCAGCGCGCTTCAGCGCGCGGAGCTAAGTGGACGGCGCGCCCCCAGCGCGAGCACCACAGCGCAGTCGCCCGCCAGGGCGACCGCCGAGGTCGGACCGCCGTGCCCGCACCCCAAGCCGCTCGGGCGCTCGGATCCCGAACAGCGCGGGGAGTCCATTGACATGAGGCTCATTCCCGACGCCGGCCACCGCGTGCTGCAAGGCAGCTCGCAATGGCAGCTCTGCGCGCGCGACGGCACGGCCGTGGTCGGCGATGTGGTGATGCTGCAAAGCACCGACCCGATCTCGCCCGCCCCCGACAGCGGAGACGATTTCACCGGTGGCTTCGCGGGGCTGGCTTTCGACCGCCATTGCCGCCTCTTCCACGCCCAGCCGGAGCAAGGCAGCGTGGAGTTCGTGTTGTGGGGCCGCACCGACGCCAGCGGCGTGCACGAAGCCGAAGCGCATCCCTTCGAGGTCACCGGCTCCGACGCGGTGAACGGCGGCGCATTGCCCAAGCGCCCGCTCGCGCTGGCCTGCGATGGGAGCGACTTCCTCTACGTCGCCGACCCGGACGACAAGGCCGTGTGGCTGGTCGATACCTGGCAGCAGGAAGTCGCGCGCCGGCTCGCGTTTGATTCAGAGCCGATCGACCTGGCCTCCAGCGGCGACGCGGTGTTCGCCCTGCTGGCCGACGGCAGCACCTGGCAGCTTGCGCCCTGCGAGTCCCCCGAACGCACGCCGTGGCCGGCCGTCGCCGGCGCCGAGCGGCTGGCCCTTGGCCCCCTGGTCAAAGGCCGGCCCATCGCCTGGGTGCTGGTCGCCGCCGGCCGCTCCAGCGCCATGCTGCACGCGCTGCACGCCGCCATCACGCTGCCCGCGGCGTTTTGCACCGATCTGCTCGTCGAACCCACGGCCACTCCTGAGACCGCGCACGTGCTGGTGCTCGCGCAACGCCCCGGCGAAGAACTGCGCCGCCTGCAGCTGAGTGGCACCACCGCCACCGCGCTGGCCGGCCTGGTAGCCCCCCACTACGACGGCCGCGGCATCGAATGGGCGCCCGACGGCCGCGTGGCCTACTGGACCGCCCGCGGCCTGCGCCACGCCGCACCGGCGCGTGGGCGCTATGTGCAAGACGGGCGCTTGTTCGGCATTGCGCTCGACGCCGAACACGACCAGTCGCGCTGGGGCCGCATCGTCGTGGAAGCCTGCATGCCGCAGGGCACGCGCATCCGCTTCTGGGCCTTCACGCGCGACGAGCTTGATTTCGACGACCCCATCGGCGGCGCCGCAACCGCCGGCACGCCACCGGTGCTGTCGCAGCACGTGTGGGACGCCACCACCGCCGAGCCGCAGGCGCTGTACCGCGACCCCTCGCAACGGCCGCTGTCGCCGTCGCCAGCCGAAGGCTTTGCGCTCTATGACGCGCCGGTGATCGCGCCGCCCGGCCGCTACCTCTGGCTGGTGTTCTCGCTCGAAGGCACGCGCAGCAAGAGCCCTCGCCTGCGTTCGGCACGCGTGGAGTTTCCCGGTCATGCGCTGCTGGGCCTGCTGCCGCGCACCTTGTGGCGCGAGGCGGCGGCGCGCGAGTTCTTGTTCCGCTACCTCGCGCCGCTGGCCGCGACGCTCGACGAGTGGGAATCGGTGGGCAGCCAGCGCCAACGCCTGCTCGACGCGCGCATCGCCCCCGCCATCGCGCTGCCCTGGCTGGCGCAGTTCATCGGCCTGGTGCTTGATCCCTGCTGGCCCGAGGCGGTGCAGCGCCGCCTGATCCTGGAGGCCGCTGCGTTGTTCCGCACGCGCGGCACGCTGGCCAGCCTGCAGCGCATGCTGGAGCTGCTGACCGACTCGCAGGTGATCATCATCGAGCAGTTCCGCCTGCGCGGCGGCGGCGTGGTGGGCAATCCGCAATCGGTGGCTTCGCAGGCGGTGCTGGGCGGCGGCTACCGCGTGGGCGGGCGCATCGGCACGCAAGGCACCGAGACGATTGCCGACGAAACGCCGCCCGACTTCGACGACTTCGCGCACCGCTTCACCGTCACCGTCGTCGCTGCGCTCACCGACGAGCAACTCACCTGCGTGCGCCGCCTGATCGAACAGCACAAGCCGGCGCACACCGACTTCATCTTGTGCACCGCCGAGACCGGCGTGCGCGCGGGCGTGGGCTCGCACGTGGGCATCTCGTCGGTGATCGGCAAGTCGGGCGGCTTCGAGCCGGCGATCGCCGGCGACGCGGCGCTGGGCGCCGGCTTCATCCTCGGCCGGCCAGCGCTGGAGGAGACGACGTGATGTTCACCATCGCCCGCCTCCACACCCGCGTGCGCAGCACCACGCCGATCGCACCCGAGCGCCTGGCCGCGTGGGAAGAACAAATCGCGGCGCAAGACGGTGACGCGCTTGCCTCGCGCTGGGTCCATGAAGACGAATGGCTGCTGATCCGGCGCCTGCCGATGGCGCTGCGCTGGCGCGCCGACGCGGTGGACGCCGACGTAGGCCGCCAGTGGCACCATGCGCTGGCGCTCGCCATCCAAGAAGCGCTGGCGCACGACGATGGCAACTGCGTGCGCTACCGCCATAGACGCGCGGCGCTCGCCGACTTGCTCTACCGCAGCGCCTTGCGTGATGCCCGCCGCCAATGGGCCTGGCAGCGCATGGGCCTGATCCCGCGCGCGCAGATGGCCTGCGAAGAGGTGCTGCGCGCGGGTGCCGAGCAGCTGCTGCATGAGCCCGCGCTGGTGTGGCCGGTGCTGATGCGCCTGGTGCGCGGCGAAGCGCAAAGCGCTTCGTTCACCGCGGTGCTGCGCGGCATGCCAGTGTTGCTGTGGACGCGCTTGCTGCAGGCCGCGCCGCGCAGTGCGCCGTATGTGGCGCTGGCGGAGGAACGCGCCGCGCCACGCACAGACCCGGCGCCCGCGGCGCCCGATGCGGCTGAACACCCACTGCCGCAGTCTGCGCTGGCGCTGCTGCAGTGGGCCGCAGCCCGGCCCTATCTGGCCCAGACCCACCGGCAGACGCTGGCCGTGTTGCTCGCCGCGTTGGCCTGGCCGGCGCACGCCACGCCGCAGCGCGTGCTGCGCCAGCGCCTGGCCGCCGCGCGACAGCACCTCGCGAAAGCGCTGCCCGTTGCGCCGCGGCTCGCACCGCCCGCGCGCGCACAAGGCACCGGGTCCACCGCGCCGGCGCCGCAAGCCCCGGCCGCGCCGCCGCATGAACTCGCCAGGCAGCCCGCACGCGAAGCAGCGGCGCCACAACCGCCCGAGCTGCCCGAGCCCGACGAGTGGCAGCCCACGCGCTTTGGCGGTGCGCTGTTCTGGCTGGGACGCTTCGGCACCAGCGGCGTGCTCGACACACTGGCGCAGGACGATCAAGCACCCGCCGATGCGCTGCGCCTGCTGTTGTGCGAAACCGCGCTCGCACTCGGCGTGCCGGCCGACGACCCGGCAATGTCGGCCTTCTGCGGCGGCGAGGTGCCGGCCGCCGAAGCGCCGCCGGGCCTGGCCGCACAAGCCGCCGCGCTGGTGCAAGCCTGGAGCACCTGGCTGGACCAAGCCGCGCCCACGCTGGCCGAACCGCGCATCGCCACCGTGTGCCAGCGCGCCGGCCGCCTGCGCATCGAGCCCGGCTGGATCGAGCTGCACCTGCCGCTGTCGGAAGTGGACACCGCCATCCGCCGCCTGGGGCTGGACCTCGACCCCGGCTGGCTGCCCTGGCTGGGCTGCGCCTTGAGGATTTGCTATGACGACGCATGAGCCCCAACCCCTGGTGGCCGAGGTGCGGCGCCACACCCGCCATGCGCTCGCGCAGGCAGGCCGCCGCCTGGCCGCCAGCCTGCAACCCCGCCTGGCCCAGGAAACAGCGGCCTCGCGCGAGACGCTGGCGCAGGCGATTCATTTTGCCGAGCGCTTTGCGAGCGAGGCCTCGCCGCTGGCTTCGCCCCTGCCCGGCTTTCATCCGCTGGCGCGGCTCGAAGCGCTGGCGCCTTCGCCGGCCGCGGCTGGGTTGCTGCGCGACCTGCTGCTGCTGGCCTGCCTGCCCGAAGCACACGAGGGCTTCGGCACGCTGCTGCGGCTGCTGCATCCGCAAGCCTTGCCGCAGCCCACCGCCGCGCTGGCGCTGCATTGGCTGGAGCAGGAACTCGACGCGCAACGCAGCGAGCCGTTCGCACTGCGTGAGCAGATGGAAGACCTGCTGTTCCACTCGCCCGCGTCGTCGCTGGGCCTCGTGCAACTGCAGGGCGAAGGCCCATGGCACCACCGCAGCCTGCAGCCGGGCGCCGGCGTGTGGGAGGCCTTGATGGCACGCGCGCCTCGCATGCCGCAGGCCGAGCTGCTGGGCGGCTATGCCCAAGTGCCGGGGCTGGACGACTGGCTTGCCTCGCCAGTTGCCACGCAGGCCGTGGCCGCGCTGCGCCAGGGCCTGCCCTGCCAGATCCTCGTGCTGGGCGGCGACGCTGCGATGCGCACGACGCGCGTGCGCGCGCTGCTCGGCCAGGCGCACCAGGCCGCGATGCGCGTGGAGCTCGACGACGCCGCGGCCGACACCGCCGACCGCGCACGTGGCCTCGCGCTGCTGCAACAGGCCGCGCTGTGGCTCGAATCGCGGCGCGACGAGCCCGGCCCCGAGCCGGCGTCGCCCTGCGCGCCCGGCATCGAATGGCCGCTGGCGGTGATCGCCAGCGCGCACTCGGAGCGCCAGCTGCCGGCGCTGGGCCTGCCCTTGCTGCGGCTGGAGGTGCAGCCGCTGGCGCCGCTGGCGCGGCGCACGCTGTGGCAGTCGCTGCTGCCGCAACTGGGCGAGCAGGCCGGCCTGCTGGCCGCGCGCTACCCCATCGAGCCCGACGACGCGCGCGAGGTGGTGCGCGACCTCGGCTTGCGCCAGGCGCTCAGGCCGAGCGAGCCACTGGCCATCGAACACATCAACGACTGCATTCGCGCCCGCACGCCCTGGAGCGCACGCCCCGGCGTGCGGCGCCTGGTGCCGCGCAGCGACTGGCCTGCGCTGCTGCTGCCCGACAGCGCGCGGCACCAGCTTCAAGCCGCTGTGCGCCGCGTGCTGCAGCAGATCACCGTGCTCGACGACTGGGGCTTCGCCCAAGGCCGGGCCGAGCGGCGCGGCGTGCGCCTGCTGTTCTTCGGCCCGCCGGGCACGGGCAAGACGCTGGCGGCTGAAGTGATGGCGCATGCGCTGGGCGTGGACCTGCTGGCGGTGGACCTGGCCAGCCTGGTGTCCAAGTGGATCGGCGAGACCGAGAAGAACCTGGCCGCGGTGTTCGAGCTGGCCGAGCGCTCGCGCGCGCTGCTGCTGTTCGACGAGGCCGATGCG
Source organism: Pseudomonadota bacterium (assembly GCA_040758375.1). Taxonomy (GTDB): domain Bacteria; phylum Pseudomonadota; class Gammaproteobacteria; order Burkholderiales; family Burkholderiaceae_C; genus CAMLIZ01. The sequence goes on along the minus strand of JBFLWE010000038.1, from coordinate 35,406 downwards.
CTGTTCGCGCGCCGCACCGAGGCGCACGACGCGCACGACCGCTACGCCAACCTCGAGACCGCCTACCTGCTGCAGCGGCTGGAGCGCTACGAGGGCATCGCGGTGCTCACCACCAACCTGCGCGCCAACCTCGACACCGCGTTCTCGCGCCGCTTCGAGTTCATCGTGGAGTTTCCCGAGCCCGACGCCGCCGCGCGCCAGGCGCTGTGGCGGCTGCACCTGCCCGCCGCCGCGCCGCTGGGCGAGGACGTGGACCTGGCCGAGCTGGCCGCGTGGTACGCGATCTCCGGCGCGCAGATCAAGAACGCCGCGCTGGCCGCGGCCTTTCTCGCGGCCGCGGCCGGCACGCGCCTCCACCAGCGCCACTTCCTCGCCGCGATCGAACGCGAATACGACAAGGCCGGGCGCGCCCATCCCGGCTTTCCGTCGCACCACCACTGGCCGGCCGACGAAACGGCCACCGCCGACCCGACCGACACCACCGCCCGTTGAACGGAGGACTTCACCATGGCTGCCACCACGCTCAAACAGTACTGGACCGATGAGGTCACCCGGCTCACCAACCGCCTGGCCGCGCAGCGCGCCGAGGTGAGCGCCCAGCGCAGCACGCTCACCGCGTCGCAGGCGCTGCAGCTGAGCGCCAGCGCCGCGGTGAAGACGCAGGCCGCCGCGGTGGACGCGGCGCGCAAGGCGCTGGCCGGCATCCCGATGCCGGCCGACGGCGACCCGCTGCTGGTGGCGATGGAGCTGGCGCTGGTGGGCCTGGCCGATGCACAGGCCGACCTGGCCTCCGCCGAGATGGCGGTGCAGACGCTCAACGCCGAGCTGGCGCGCAAGGAAGCGCTGGCCGCGACGATGGAAGCCGCGCTGGCCGACGCCAAGCGCAAGCTCGATGCGGCCACCAAGGACACCGCCACGCGGCAGAAGTGGATCGACACGCTGACCAGCGGCGACCTCGCCACGCTGGCGGCCGACGCGGGCGCCGCGCTCGCCAGCCACGAGGCCACCGCGCGTGCGCGCGTCGAAGGCGAGTTCCCCAGCAGCGGCACCAACAGCAAGCACTTCCTCAAGCGCGCGCGCGCCCGGCGCGGCCTCGTGGTCGATTCGCACAAGTCGGCGCTGGCGGTCGAAGGCGCAGCCTTCACCGCCGACACCAGCGCGCTCGCGCAGGCCCAGCGCGCCTTCGACATCGCCGCGGCCGCGGTGCGCATGGCGGCCGACGCCGCGCCGCGGCTGGAGGCCGACCGCGCCGTGCTGAAGAAGCTGGCCGAGCTGCCCGCGCCCAACCCGCCCACCAGCTACCCCATCGTCACCCGCTGGCAGCACGACCGGCTGCACGACGCCACCAAGAAGACCGCGCGCGAGAACGCGCTGGCCAAGCTCACCGACGTGGACAACGCGGTGGTGGCCGCGCGCACCGCGCAGCAGGCCTACGACACCGCCTTGCATGCGGCGATGAAGGCCGACCCCGACAAGACCCAGGCCGAGCTCGACGCCGGCCCGGTGGCCACCGAGCGTGGCACGCTCAACACCAAGCTGGCCGACGTGGCCACCGCACGCGGGCTGCTCACGGCCGACGACCTGGCCACCGTGAAAGCGTGGTTCGCGGCGGTGCCCGACACGCTGTGGCAGGCGCTGGACAAGCTCGACACGGCCGTGGCGCGGCTGCAGGCGCTGGCCGGGCCGCCCACGCCGGCGAACCTGATCAGCACGATGACGGCGGCAGAGGCCACGCTGGCGGCGGCGCTCGAGGCCGAGCGGCTGGCGCAGCGCAAGCTGATGGCCTCCAGCGATGCGCTGCTGCGGGCGGCGGGGTTGCTGGCCGCGGAGCGGGAGACGGTGAATCAGCGGGCGCTGGCTTATGAGCACAGTGCGGCGCTGCTGTAGCCCTCCGATGGGAGACCCCACATGAAACCCGACGACCTGCCCGGCTGCAGCGCCCTGCCCGCCATGGAGCGCTGCGACGCCGAGCTGCCCGACAACCCGCAGTGCGCGCCCAACTACCACTTCGGCATGCTGCTCGGCGTGGAAGATTTCCGCGCCGAGCAGGGCTTCCACCTCGGCCGCCTGCGCCGCCACCAGCGGCTGCTGCACGGCGCCGGCGTGGTCGCGGGCTACGCGGTGAGCCAGCCGAAGGACCGCCCGCAAGAGCTGCGCGTGGGCCCCGGCCTCGCAGTGGATGCGCTGGGCCGCGACCTGCAGCTCGACACCGCGCAGTGCGTGAGCCTGCCGCTGTGGTGGCTGGCGCACCGCGGCGACGATGCGTTCCACGACGTCGAGAACCCCGACGACGCCACCTTCGACCTCGACGTGATGGCCTGCTACTCGTGTTGCCTGGGCAGCCCGGTGCCGGCCATCGCCGAGCCCTGCGCGGGCGACGCGGCCGACGTGGCCTATTCGCGCATCTGCGAGACGGTGAAGCTCTCGCTGGTGCGCGCGCCCGATGATGATGAAGACGACGAGGCATCGCCGAAGCCCCAGCCCTTCCACCTGCTGCGCATGTGGCTCTCGATGGCGCCGCCGCGCACCGACGCCGACGGCCAGCCGCTGCCCGCCGACCAGTGGCTGATCGAGCGCTGGAATGCGCTGAAGGCGATGAGCCCCGCCGAGCAAAGCGCCGAGCGGCCCAAGCTGATGCGCGAGGTGCTGGCGCGCGCGGTGGCCGAGGAAAGCGTGGCAGCGCCCGAGCACGAAGCCGACGAGTCCGACCTGTGCCTGCGCATCGCCCGCCTGCGCGGCCTGCACCTGAAGCTCGACGCCGACGGCTGGCAGGTGGACATCGCCGCCATCGAGATGGGCGTGCGCGACACACTGCTGCCCACCTCGCTGCTGCAGGCGCTGCTGCTGGCCGAGCCGGCCGCGCAGCCACCGCTGGCGGGCCCGGTGGTGGTGCGCGATGGCGCCACGCTGGCGGGCGACGCAATCACCTTGGTCTTCAGCCAGCCGCTGGCCGCCGCCAGCGTGAGTGCAACGGCCTTTGCGGTGAGCGAGTTCGTTGAAGGCCAGGGCTGGAAGCCGTTCACGCTGGTGGCGCCCACGCCCACCTATGACGAAACGGACATCACGAAACCCAGCGTGCGCCTCAAGCTCGACCGCACGCCCACCGGCCAGCGGGTGCGCATCACCGTCATCGGCAGCGGCAACACGCCGCTGCTCGGCGCATCGCTGCTCCCGGCTGGCGCGCTCTCGCCCGACAGCGAGGGCCGCAACCTCTCCACCACCATCCCCAGGGGCTAGCCATGGCGAACGACCACGACACCAACGACGAGATCGTCGAACTGAGCTCCACCGACGGCGTGGCCTTCATCGAGCAGTCCAGTCCGCTGACGCGGCTGCACTACTTCGACGGCCAGTACCTGCGTGCCGCCGCGCTCACCACCGAGCAGGAGTACCACCGCCATGCGCTGCAGCTGGCCAACCTGGCCGGTGGCTGGGGCGCGGTGCACGGCTTCGGCATCGCATTGGCAGGCAGCGAGCTGCAGGTGACCGCGGGCCTTGGCATCACGGCCGCGGGCCACTTCGTGCTGGCCAATGGCGACATGCACGCCAAGCTCGCCGACCTGCTGCAGGTGGCCGCGCCGCCCGCACCCGAGGGCAAGGCCGCGTTCGCCGAATGCCTGGAGGCCAAGAAGCCGGGCGTGAAGGCCACCGCAGGGCTGCAGGTGTACGAGATCACCGTCGGCCCGATCGAGGGCCTGTGCGGCAACGAGCCGGTGTACGGCAAGCTGTGCGAAACCGCCTGCGCCACCGACTCGCGCCGCCCCTACTGGCGCGAAGGCGTGGTGCTGCGCCTGCGGCCGGTGACGCTGGCCCTGCCCACCAGCAGCAGCGTCAAGCCGGCCAACGTGCACTTGCGCAACCGCGTGGCCTCGGCCTACTTCGACTACGAGCCCTGGCTCACGCCGAGTGCGCTGTCGGCCGCGGGCCTGGCCAGCGGCGTGTGGTGCCAGCCGGCGCAGCTGTACGGCCGCAATGAGCTCGTGATCGGCCTGCTGGCGCGCGAAGGCGGCGTGGTGCGCGTGCTCGATGCCTGGAGCGGCCGGCGCGAGCGCATGGACACGCAGGCGCGCGGCTACTGGCAAGGCCGCATGGCGATGCGGCCGTGGAACGTGTTCGTCGCGCAGATCCTGCAGTTCCAGTGCCAGCTGTCGGGCCTGTTCGATGCCGACCATCCCGTGATCCTGCCCGATGATGATTGCGACCAGCTGCGCGGCCTGCTGGCCCAGGCGCGCAAAGAAATCGAGACGCTGTTGCACCGCTACGGCAGCAGCGCCAAGAAGATCCTGCTGCGCGCCGAAGGGCGGCCCACGGTCAAGGAATACCAGTCGGTGGCCACCGAGGTGAAGGCCTCCTTCGCCGATTTGGACGGCCTGTCGCTGCAGCTCGCAAAGGTCGATGCCGGCAAGGGCGCGCTGCCGCAGCAGCGCATGCTGCTCAACGCCGGCTTCTTCGAGCTGCCGCCGGCCGGCTACCTGCCGGTGTCGCTGTCGTCCGACGTGCAGGAGCAAACACGCCGCATGTTCGGCGAAGGCGTGAACCTGCACTTCCACGCGGTGCGCAGCGACGAGATCGCGCACCTGGTCGAAGAGGCGCAGCACATGGAGCGCATCTCGCTCACGCGCGGGCTCGACAACCCCAAAGAGATCGAGCAGGTAGAGATCTTCGTGCCCGACGGCAAGATCTCCGATGCGCAAACCCCAGCCGCCGGCACCTGGTGGCGGGTGGAGATGCTGACCGCGGCCACGCGGGCGCTGGGCATCTTCTTGCCTTCGAAAGGCGAATCCAAGCGGGTGGTGCCCGCACCCGAAGCCGTTGCCGCGGCCGCGCCGGCCGCGGCCAAGCGGCGCGGCAACGCGAAGGCGCTGACCATCAACACCAATCTCGAAGCACTCGAAAAACAGCGCCTCTCCACCCTGTTCAACAGTACGCTCGACGGGCTGGCGCGCACCGAAGGGCAGCGCGAGGATGGCAGCTACGGCTTTGCGCTGGTGGCCTCCAGCGACGTGCTGCAGCCTGGCGAGCCCGACCGGAACGGCCAAGACGCGACAGGCAAGACGCCCTGGATCGATCTCAAGTACAAGGCCTCCGCCATTACCGCCGCACGCGGGCGGCTGGCCACCTACGTGGCCGCCGACGTCGCCGGCGATCCGTTCACGCAGGCCGTGGGCGGGCGCTTGGCGGTCAGCTGCGAGATCGCCTCGATGTTTGCCAGCGAAGGCAAGCAGCTGCAGTTCAACGGCACGCTCACCGTGCTGGCCCAGCGGGCGCAGCCCTCGGGCGAGGAAGAACGGCTGGTGCAGCTCGACCTGGTGCTGGCCGAATCGCAGCCCGGCGAGGACACGCAAACCCGCGCCAGCCGCGTACGCCTGCTGCTGCAGCGCGATGGCGATGGCAACACGGGCTTCTTCATCGTCGATGACGAGAAGCAAGACCCGACCAGCAGCCCGGTGATCTTCGAGTGGGACGACGCGCCGCGCCGCGCTGCGATGTTCATCCAGGCCACCGACGCCACCGGCGGTCTGATCAAGCGCATGGCCGCGCTGCGCGCGCTCTCCGACACCGAGATGATGGAGGCGGCCGAACCCTACGCCGCCTTCGAGGAGACCCAGGCGCTGGCCGCCGCGCAGCGCCGCAAGCTGCTGGCGATGAGCGCACTGCCCGCGATGCCGGAGCCCGCCTCCACCGTGGGCACGAATGCGATGAATGCACTCGTGGCGCTGGCCGACGCGGCCGACGATGCCGCCTTGCTGGTGCGCTCGCGCAAGCGCCTGTTCCCCTCGCTCGACGCGCCCAAGACGCAGCAGGTGCATGCCAAGCACGACTGGCTGATGTTCCGCCGCGCACGCACGCACTTGTGCGGCCCGGCCTGCACCACGCCGCCGGCCCTGGTACTCGAAGCCTTCCAGGTCTGGCACCTGAAGTTGGAGAACGAAAAGAACCTCGGGCAGTTGGCCAAGGCGCTGGACGGCGGCGACGCGGCCGCGCTGGCGCAGTTCGACTTCAAGCGTGTGGGCCTGCTGCGCTACCGCGACGAGAGCGCGTTCTCCGAAGAGTCGCCCGCGCGCGTGCTCGCGATGTGGGAGGCCGCGCAACCGGCCACCCGCGTGGCCCTGGGCCGCATCTGGGAATCAGCGCCCGAGGCCGGCCAAGGTTGGCAAAACCACTTCCGCCTGCGCAACATGCTGGAGCAGATTGCCAGCCTCACCAAGCCCCCGCTGCGTGGCGACGGCGCGCTGGCGGCCATTGCGCCGCCGCCGGGTGTGCTGGACGACAAGGCGCTCGACGGCGGCATGCTGGTGGTCACGCTGCCCGACCTGAGCTCGCGCAATGCGCTGCTGATCTACGGCCGCTACGACACGCCGAACCACTTCCTGGACCCTGATTTCCCACAGAGCCCGATGCAGTTCGACAACAACGTGCCGCAAGGCGACGCGTTGAAGAACTTCATCGCCGGCCTCACCGCCGAGATGCCGGTGCGCGGCGTCACGCTGGCCACCACCAAGGCCGCGCCGGATGCCGATGCCAAGACACGCCTGGACGCGGTGATCGCCGCGCTCAAGGAGGCCGGCAAGCCCGACGTGCCGGTGGGGCGCCAGAAGGTCTCGACGCTGAACGACCACGACCAGCAGGAGTGCGCCCGACTCAACATCGACCCCAGCGCCTACGACGAGATCATCTTCTTCGAGCTCAACGCCGGAGGCTGAAGCACCATGCCCGCCGCGCCGCCCGCCGCGGACACCAAGAAGCCCGCCACCCCGCCGCCGGCCAAGGCGCCGGCGGACAAGGGCAAGGCTGCCGCCGGCGGCAAGGACGAGAAGGCCAAGGCGCCCGCCGCACCGCAGAAGCCCGCCGCCGACAACAAAGCAGCCGGCGCCAGCCAGCAGCGCTTCGACCGCATGGCCGTGCGCGCCAAGCTGGCGGTGAGCGAACCGGGCGATGCGGTGGAACGCGAGGCCGATGCCATTGCGACCAAGGTGATGCGCGCACCAGCGCCTGGCGCGGCGGCAGACAAGAAGGCGCCTGCCGCGCCGCAGGCCGCTGCCAAGCCGCCAGCGCCTGCTGCAGCGCCGGCCGCCACGGCACCCAAAGCGCCAGCCGCAGCGGCGGGCAACAAGCCCATCCAGCGCCAGGTCTCGCCGCCGGTCAGCCGCCCCTCGCCGCCCGCCGCCGAAGGCAACACGCCGACCACTTCGACTGACCTGATCGCCCGCCTGGGCGGCGGCGCGCCGCTCGATGCCGAGGCCCGCGCCTTCTTCGAGCAGCGCTTGGGCCGCGACCTGTCCGACGTGCGCGTCCACACCGACGAAAACGCCGCCGATGCGGCCCGCTCTCTGCAGGCACGCGCCTTCACCTGGGGCAACCACGTCGCCTTCGCCAGCGGCGAATACCAGCCCGGCGCCGAACGCGGGCGCGAGCTGCTGGCGCACGAGCTGGCCCACGTGCTGCAAAACGACTCGGCCGGCCTGAACCACGTGATCGCGCGCAAGAAAGACGACAACCCACGCTACAAGGATCCCAACGACATCGGCAAGGAGGCCTTCGACCCCGCCAAGGACAAGGCCGCGCGGCCGGGCATGGAGACCTTGAAACTGCCCGCCATCAAGGCCCGCCATGCCGACGTGTACAAAAAGCGCGCCGGCAAGTCGCTCAAGCGCCCCGCGGGTTATGACCGCAAGCAGCCGCCCTTCCAGACCGAGCAGGTGAAAAAGTGGAAGGAGAAAGTGGACCTCGCCGCCCACTACGCCGGCATCGGCTTCACCCCCGGCTCGCCGCCGCACGCGCTCACCTTCTACGGCGCCAAGCAGCAAAAGATCAGCGGCACCGAAGGCGAGGTGACCGATCGCCTGAAGGTGCCCACCTGGACACCCGACGGCAGCTGGCTGAACAGTGCGCTGCAGGTGGACCACATCGTCGAAGTGCAGGTGAGCGGTGAAGACGCGTTCGAGAACTACGAGCTGCTCACCGGCGCGCACAACGTCAACGTGGGTTCGCTGCTGCGCGCCTCCATCTACGCCGGTGTCAAGGGCTACCTGGCCGCCACCGACAAGAACACCGGCGACGCGCTGGTGAAGAAATACCTCGACGAGAACGACGTCGAGTTCAAGAAGGTCGAAGGCGGCGGCGAAGGCAAGAACCTGGAGAAGACCTCGCAGTTCTGGTCGCGCAAGGAAATCACCGAAGGCAAACACCTGGTGTGGCTGAAGGACGAAGACCGCCCGAAAAAGGACGACGGCACCGACAAGACGCGCTTCGCGCTGTACTCCTACACCGGCGCCGGCTTCATCGACGCGTTTCCGCTGAGCAAGAACAAGGTCACGGTGATGGACACCGGCCGCTTGGCCGGCATCAAGCTCACGGGCATCACGCTGCAGGCAGACTTTGACAAAGCCACCGGCGGCAGCATCGGCCAGATCAAGGGCACGTGGGACTTGCCCAAGAGTGTGAAGGCCAGCAAGGGAAAGACCTTCGAGAGCGCGCTCAATGCGGTGGCGGGCAAGCCCTATGCAGGCGCCATCGCCAGCCTCACGCCACCCGAGCTGGACGTGGAGGGCGCCAGCCCGGTGAGCTTCCAGCAAGTGGATTTCGTGCGCGGCAAGCTCTCGGCCGAGGGCCAGCTCAAGACTTCGCACCCGCTGTTCCCCGGCATCGACATTCCCGTGCGCTGGCGCGGCGACGATTTCGCCTTCGAATACACCATCCCCGTGGGCAGCTTCAAGCTGCCGGTGCCGGGGCTCACGATCGACGACGCGAGCATCACGCTGTTCTTCGGCACCAAGGGCCTGGGCGCCGACGGCAACCTCAACTTCACGATCGCAGGCCTGGGCTCGGGCATGCTCTCGGCCACCATCCAGCAAGGCGCCAAGGGCCCGGATTTCAGCGCCAAGGGCCAGTTCACCGCCGACCGCAAACTGTTCGACCTGGCCACGCTGGAAGTGGGCTACTCCAGCAGCAAGGGCTTCTCAGGCAAGGGCACGCTGGGCATCACCAGCCCGAACAAGGTCAAGGGCATCAAGTCGGCCAAGCTCACCGCGGGCTATGCCGAAGGCGTGTTCAGCGCCACCGGCGAGGTGCAGCCCGACATCCCGGGCCTGAAGAGCGCCTCGCTCAGCGTGAGCTACGGCAACAACACGCTGGCCATCACCGGCAAGCTGGGCATCGACGAGCGCGTGCCGGGCATCGAGTCGGCCGACATCACGGTCGATGTGAAAAAAGCCAACGACGCCTGGAAGGTGGGCGCCAGCGGCGAGGTCAAGCCCAAGCTGCCGGGGCTCTCGGGCGCGAACCTCAAGTTCAGCTACGACGACGGCCTGGTGCTGGTGGAAGGCGAGTTCACGATCAAGAAGGGTCCGCTGGACGGCAAGGTGACCGCCGGCGTCACCAATGCCGCGGTGGACGACAAGGGCCAGCGCTCGGCCGGCGGCGGCGGCAAGAGCTTCAAGGTGTTCGGCGCGGCCGACATCAACGCCGTGTTCATCAAGGACAAGCTCACCGGCAAGCTCAAGCTGCGCCTGCTGCCCGATGGCAGCGTGCGTGTGGGCGGCGGGCTGGCGGTGCCCGACTTCCAGGTGTTCCCGCAGATTCCCGAAAAGGCCGAGTTCCTGCGCCAGGAGATCAAGACACCCAAGGTGCCGCTGCCGGGCCTGGGTTTCTCGGTGGGCAGCGTGAGCGTGGGCCTCACGTTCTACGCCAGCGCCTTTGTCGCCGCCCGCGCGGCCATCGGCCCGGGCAAGATGACGGGTATCGAGATCACGGTCGATGAGTTCGATCCGGCCAAGATCGACTTCAACACGCTCACCATCCGCGGCAAGGCCGGCTTCAGCGTGATGGCCGATGCCGGCCTGGAAGTGGGCGGCGCGGTGCACCTGAACCTGAGCGCCGTGATCGTGGAGCTGGACGGCAGCATCGGCGTGAGCGCCAAGGTCGGCATCCCCGCCGACAAGCCGGTCCTGAGCGCCAAGACCAGCTTCGTGTACAGCGCCGACAAGGGCTTGGACCTGCAGGGCATGCTGGACTTGGACATCTCGCCGGAGCTGAAGTTTGCACTCACGGGCACGGTGGCGGCCAAGCTCAACGTGCTGATCGACACCATCACGGTGTGGAGCAAGAACTTCACGATCGCCGAAGCGAACTACAAGCTGCCCATCGGCATCAGCGCCCACGGCGAGCTGGGCTACAACAGCAAGACCGGCAAGTTCAGGGCCGATCCCAAGGACGCGATCACCGTCAACAAGCCCGACCTGAGCAAGGGCGATGCGCTCAAGGGTGTGGTCGATGGCAGCCCCGCGCCCCCCAGCATCAAGACCACCGACAAGCGCGGCAAGGAGATCGACCCCAGCGAGCTGGTGTGCATCGCGCCGGAGGAGCCGAACGCCTCGTTCTTCACCGACGAGCCCAACCAATCGGTGATGCCACAGCGCGAGCCCGGCGCCGCCGCGCGCACGCCCGCCGGCGTGGACGAAGGCATCGTCGAGCGGCTGGGCAGCGGCGCGCCGCTGGACCTGGCCACGCGCGGCTTCTTCGAACAGCGGCTGAAGACCAACCTGGCCGACGTGCGCGTGCACAACGGGCCCGGCGCGCAACAGGAGGCCGAGGCCTTGTCGGCGCGCGCGTTCACCGTGGGCCAGCACATCGCGTTCGCGGCCAACGAATACCGGCCCGACACGCCCGAAGGCCGCGAACTGATCGCCCACGAGTTGGCCCACGTGGTGCAGCAACAGCAAGGGGCGGCGCGCGCGCTGATGCGCGTACCGGATGAAACGCCCGCGGGCGCTTCAACTCCCACCCCCACCACCTCCCCCGAAACACCGCCCGCGGCCGGCACGGTGGCCGGCGCCACGCCCACAGCCCCCGGCGCCGCCACGCCGGCCGCCGCCGGCCGCGGACCGATCACCCTGCCCAGCCTCAAGCTACCCGAGCTGAAGTACGGCGCCGACGTGCTGAACAGCCATCGCAAGACGGCCTACGACGCCGCGCTGGCCGCCACGGTGGAGCGCCCCGCCGGCTACCGCCGCGCCGACATCGACTCGCGCCAAGCGCGCCTGTGGACGCAGGCCACGCCCGCGGCCACGCTGCGCAATGCGCTCAGCACCAAAGTGCCGGGCCTGGAGCCCAGCCGCGTGTACGTGGCCGTGCCGCGCAGCCGCTCGCTCGGCAGTGCGGGCTCGCAGGTGATCGTGGGCGCGCCCAACGAGCTGGCCCTGGCGTTGCGCCAGCCGCGCTGGGACCGGCAGGGCGCGGCCGACGAGCACCCCTTCGAGATCGACCACATCGTCGAGCTGCAGATCGGCGGGCCCGCTTACGACCGCCTGAGCAACCTCGAGCTGCTGGAGCGCAGCGCCAACGGTGCCTCGGGCCGCGCGATCGACGCGTTCATGGACGAGGCCTTCACGCAGTACGCCGCCTCCAGCGCGGCCGCCGCGCTGCCCGAGGCCGACCGCACGGCCGAGGTGTTGAAGCGCCAGTACCGCGTGCGCTATGGCGGCTTCACCGTGCAAGGCGTGCCGGCCACCGGCAAGCGCTGGACCTTGGCCGAAGTGCAGGCCGGCGATCCGGCCGAGGGCCTGCGCATCTACGACCCGGCCAACCTCACAGGCGGCGCGCCGGCCGAGCCCAACGCGATCCTCCACCCCTGGCCGGCCGGTGTGGACGCCACGCGCTTCACCGGCTCGCCCAGCGTGCTGGTGGTGTATGCCAGCGCGCGCGGCGGCGAGCCGCGCCAGGTGCCGCTGCGCGACGGCCAACCTGCCAACCCCGAAGAAGCGGTGGCCAACCTGTTGCCGGGCCTGCGCACCGAACAGCTCTCGCTCACGCTGGGCACGACCGGCGAGGGACCGATCGGCCGCATCCAGGGCGCGCTGGTGCACGAACAGCTTGGCCCCGATGCACGCATCCCGGTCGATATACCGATCGCGCGGCGGCGCGGCCTGGCCAATGCCGGCGTTCTGAACACCGACGCGGTGGTGGGCCGCCTGCGCAACCTGCTGCGCGAAGGCGGCGTCACCGCCTTGAGCCCGATCGTGGTTGATGAGGTCGATGTGCGGCCCGGCATCGGCCTGTACGTGGCCGGCCGTGTGGAGCCGAGCATCGAGCTGATCCGCAACGCCAGCCTCGACTTCGAGATCCGCGGCGACGAGCTGCGCGTGTCGAAAACCTTCTACGGCGGCGACCTGAACCTGGGCGGCCCCTTCCGCATCGACGGCAGCGACCTCACGGTAGGCTTGGGCACGCGCACGGGCCTGTTCGTCGAAGGCGGCGTGGCCTTCAGCATCGAGCGCCTGGGACAGGGCACGCTGCGCGGCGCGGGCCGCCTGGGCGAGTTCTCGATCGACGGGCGGTTTGACTTCGACCGGCGCCTGTTCGACGCCGACGCCAACATCACGCTGGGCTACCGGCGCGGCCCCGATGCGCCCAACGGCAAACTCTCGGGCAGCGGCACCGTGACCATCGGCCCCGGCAAGGTGCGCGGCATCCGGCGCGCCACCGTGCAGGCCGCCTTCGACGGCGAGCAGCGCTCGGTGACCGGCACCGCCGAGCTCGACGTGCCGGGCGTGGAGTCGGCCACGCTGGGCGTGGAGTTCACGCCCGAGGGCGGCACGCAGATCAGCGGCAGCGCGCGCTTCCGCGACCGGCCCGGCCTGCGCAACGGCCAGATCAGCGCCACGCTCAGCGAGGCGGCCGACGGCTGGCACATGAGCGCTACGGGCGGCGCCGACGCGGCCTTCGCCGGCATCAGCGCGCGCCTGCAGGCCAGCTACGACGACGGCCTGTTCATGTTTGCCGCCGACGCGCCGTTTGCGGTGGGCGAGCGCGTGAGCGGCAACGTGCGCGTGGGCGTGACCAACGGCCAGGTCGATGACGAAGGCCGCCTGGTCGAAGGCAGCGCGCCGGCCTCGGGCGGCGCCGGCACCGAGCTGCGGCCTTTCGGCAACGGCACGGTCAACGTGCGCATCACCGACTGGCTGCAAGGCGGCGTGGGGCTGAAGGTGCGGCCCAACGGCCAGCTGCTGGTGAGCGGGCGCATCGGCATCCCGGCGCCCGTGACCGTGTTCGATGCCTACCCGTCGCCCGAGCGCGCACGGCGCACGCTGTTCTCGATGCCCACGGTCTCGGTGCCGCTGGTGGGCTTGTCGGTGGGCAGCACGGTGGTGGGCGTGGCGCTCACGATCAACGGCCGCATCACCGGCTACGCGCAGATCGGCCCCGGCCGCCTCACGCAGACCGAAGTGCGGGTGCAAGACTTCAACCCTGCGCAGCCCGACTCGCTGCACGTGACCGGCGATGCCGAATTCCACCTGCCGGCCGAGGCCGGCGTGGCCGCGGGTCTGGATGCCGGTGTGAGCCTGGGTGCGGCGGTGATCAGCGCCACCGCGGGCATCAACGTGAGCGCCGGCGCCTCGCTGGTGGCCGAGGCCCGGCCGCACGTCAACCTCGATTGGCGGCCGAGCGCGGGCCTGCACCTGCATGCCGCACTCGACGCCTCGCTCACGCCGCGCCTGGCCTTCGACGTGAACGGCTATGCCGAGGTGGTGGCCAACGCGCTGGTCACCACCTTCACGCTCTGGCGCAAGGACTGGAACCTGGCCCATCGCGAAGTCGGCAGCAACCTCGCGCTGCGCTTGCACGCGCCGGTGGACTACTACAGCGACGGGCGCGGCGTGGTGTTCGATCCCCAGCAGGTGCGCTTTGAGGTGCCGAGCCTGAATGCCGACACGCTGGCGCAGCTGATGAACAACGAAGGCGGGGAGGAGCACGTGGAACGCGCGGGCAGCCGCGCCTGAAACAGTGGAAGGAGAGTGCCATGGGACGTTTGTGCAGAGCCGCCAAGCGGCTGATCGACGACGCACTGGAAGAAGGCGAAGAGGCCGCCCGCCGCGCCCGACGCGCAGCGCGCGCCGCACGCGACGCCGCCAAGCGCAAGGTCGATGACACCAAGAAGGCGCTGGACGAGCTACCGCCCAAGGGGCAAGGCACCGAGATCCAGGAAGAGATGCGCAAGGCGCTGGAAGAGCTGCTGGAAGACTACGAGAAGGAACTGCGCGAAGCCGTCGAAGCGTTGCGAAAACTTGGTGAAGTCGCCAGCGCCTACGACCGCGGCAAGCGGTCCATCGACGAAGCCTTTGCCATGCTGGACGAGCGCGACGGCGAGTTCCGCGACCGCTCGTTCGAAGAGGCCAGCACCCGCATCCTGGCGCTGCTGGAGGCCCGGTTCGGCAAGCCGCCGCGCCAGGACCCCGTGGAGGCCCGCGACCCGTGCCCGCCCTTTGCCAGCGCAGCGGACCTCGACCTCGTGCGCGACGCACGCCCGGCAATCGACCTCGACGCGCTGGCCTTGCTGCTCTCGGACACGGGGCTCGACCGCTTCGCGCGCAGCATCGGCATGCCTTCGCCCTCGGAGATGGACTGCAAGCTCACCCTGCCGGCGCGCGTGTTCTACGGTGCGGTGGCACCGGGACTCACGCGCTTCGAGCTGGCGCGAGACCTGGCCGGCGGCAGCGCGTTTGCGGCGCCGCTGGTGCGCGAGCTGATGGCCGAGGCGATCGAGCTCACCGCCCGCGTGCCGGCGGCCACGCTGCAGCGCGAACGTGCCTTCCAGCTCGCCGAGCCGGTGCGCCTGGCCGAGTTTGCGCAGCTGCAGGTGCTGGGCGGTTTCTATTTCGAAGTGCAAGGCGCCGCCGCCGGTGAGGTGCTCAAGCAGCAGAGCGAGCGCCGCCGCCTGATGCTGCAGCAAAAGGCCTTCGTGCTGGGCCGCCGCGCGCGGGCGCGCAACCTCAAGCTCGCGCAAGGCCTGCTCGCCGTGTTCGGCCTCGACTTCCTGCTCGACGAGGAAGACCAGGACGCGCTGGACAAGATCCTCAACTTCTACATCATCAGCGAGTGGGTGCTGGGCAGCATCGAGCTGCTGGCGCTGATCGTGCGGCTGCTGTCCAAACCCAAGCTGTGGGAGAAGCTCGTCAAGCGCTACGGCCGCTTCGGCGCGATCCGCTTCCTCGCCGGGCTGGGCGGCCGGCTGGTGCCGGCGCTGATGGCCGCGGCCATCGCCTATGCCTGGTACGACATCTACCAGGAGTGGCTGAAGGACGCGGCCGAATTCGACCGCGACCTGCGCCGCATCTACGACAGCGTGACCGTGGCCGAAGTGCCCGACCGCGACGAAGTCTTCATGAAGAACCTCGGCTACATCCCGTAGAGGTTGCCTGCGGCCGGCAGCGGCCCGGCACGGTCACATCGACAAGTACGCGATCATCCCGCCGCTCCTGGCCTTCACGCTGGCAAAGCGCGCGGCCAGGCGCGACTGCAGGCTCACCGGCAGCGGCGCAAAGCCGGTGCCGCGCGTCAGGTCGTCGCCGTGCATGAAACACCAGTACAGGTAGCGCATCACCGGGCCAGCGCTGTCGCCGTCGGCCGGCTCGGCATCGATCAGCACGAAGGTGGTCATGGTGATCGGCCAGGTCACGGGGCCGGGCAGGTCCATCAGGCTGGCGGTGTCTTCGCCGCGCCGGCTCAGGTCGCTTTGCAGGATGGCGGCGCGGAAGCCCTGCTCGCTGGCCGCGACGAAATTGCCGGCGCGGTTGCGCAGCTTCACGCCCGCCAGGCGGTCGCGCTCCACGCGGTCGTAGCTCACGTAGGCGATCGCCCCTTGCGCCTTGCGCAGCGCCTGCACGACGCCGTCGTTGCCCTCGGCCCGCATCACCTCGCCTGGCCATGCGGGCAGTTGGCCCGCACCCACCGCGGCCTTGAAGGCAGGAGAGGCGCCCGCCAGATAGCGCGTGAAGCCTTCGGTGGTGCCTGACTTGTCGGCGCGCACCACGCGCTTGATGGGCAGCGAGGGCAGCTTGAGCGAGGGGTTGAGCGCGGCGATGCGCGCATCGCTCCAGCTCGGCACGCGGCCGGCCATGATGTCGGCCAGCAGCTCGCCGGTGAGCTGCAACTGGCCGTCGCCGATGCCCGGCAGGTGCACCACCGGCACGATGCCACCCACCAGCGTGGGCACCTGCACCAGCTTGCGCCGGGCCAGCTCTTGCGCCGGCAGCGGCGTGTCGCTGCCGGCGAACTGCACGGCGCGCGAGGAAATCTGCTTCAGGCCGTCGCCCGATCCGGTGGGTTGGTAGGCGATCCTGACGCCGCTGGTCTTCTCATAGGTGTGGGCCCAGCGTTCGTAGACCTTGGAGGGAAAGGTGGCGCCGGCGCCCTGCACCTGGGCATGGGCCGGCAAGGCGGCGGCCAGCAGCACGGCGCCGAGGAGAACATTGCAGAAAGACATGTTGCAGACGTGGCTCGGCGGGCGCCCCGAGTGCCGGAACGCCCGCCGTCGAGTGGGCGTTGGTGCTTTACTTGAACGCGACGACCTTGCCCGAAGCGTCCTTGATCTGCGCCCATTGGCTGCGGATCAAGGTCTTCACCGAGTCGGGCAACGGCACGTAGTCGAGCTCGTCGGCCATCTTGTCGCCGTTGGCATACGACCAGTCGAAGAACTTCAGCGAACCGGCGGCTTGCGCCGGCTTGTCCTGCGCCTTGTGCATCAGGATGAAGGTGGCGCCGGTGATCGGCCAGGCGTCCTTGCCCGGCTGCTCGGTGAGGATCTGGTAGAAGCTTCTGGCCCAGTCAGCGCCGGCGGCCGCGGCCTTGAAGGCGCTGTCGGTGGGCGCGACGAAGTGGCCGTCCTTGTTCTTCAGCTGCACGTGGGCCAGCTTGTTTTGCTTGGCGTAGGCGTACTCGACGTAGCCGATCGCGTTGGGCAGGCGCTGCACGTACGACGACACGCCCTCGTTGCCCTTGCCGCCGGCGCCCACCGGCCAGTTCACCGCCGTGCCCTCGCCCACCTTGGCCTTCCAGTCGGCGTTGGCCTTCGACAGGTAGTTGGTGAAGATGAAGGTGGTGCCGGAGCCGTCGGCGCGGCGCACCGGCGAGATCGCGGCATCGGGCAGCGCGAGCCCGGGGTTCAGCGCCGTGATGGCCGCGTCGTTCCATTTGGTGATCTTGCCGAGGTAGATGTCCCCCAGCACCTGGCCGGTGAGCTTGAGCTGGCCAGCCTGGACACCCTGGATGTTGACCACCGGCACCACGCCGCCGATCACGGTGGGGAACTGCAGCAGGCCGTTCTTGGCCAGCTCTTCGTCCTTCAGCGGCATGTCGGAAGCGCCGAAGTCCACCGTCTTGGCGTTGATCTGCTTGATGCCGGCGCCCGAGCCCACCGACTGGTAGTTGACCTTGGCGCCCGTGGACTTGTGGTACGCATCGGCCCACTTGGCGTAGATGGGCGCGGGAAACGAAGCGCCGGCGCCGGTGATGTCTTGTGCAAGGGCGAGGCCGGCCCCGGACAGCAGCGAAGCCACCAGCAAAGTGGCACGCAAGGAACTAAAACGCATGGTCAGCAGCCTTTCGAAGGATGGATGGACGCTCAGGCCCGACCGGCACTGTAGGGACGGCTCGTGACGGTTCCGTGAAAGCGCAGGCCCCGTCGCCGCCTGACATCGCAGCGTCACAAATGAAGCCGGGGCCGCAGCCGAGCCGCTGCGGCCCCGAGGTGCTGCCGATCCTTCGAGACGCGGCCGATTCAAGGCCCAGGCTTTTTCGCCACCACCGTCGCGAAGCACTTCACCGTGGCCTCCGGCGCCGGGAACTCGCTGTGCTCGGCCTGCAGGATCTCCCAGCCGTCGAAGCGGCGCTCGAGCTCGCCGCGCGCGAGCAGGCAGTGGCCCGCGGGATCGAACATGCCGAGGTAGGTGGTGCCTTCGACCAGCACGTTGACCACGGCCGTCCCGCCGGGCCGCACGTGGGCCTGCAGCGCGCTCAGCTGAGCAAACGCCGTCGGGCAATCGAAGAACATCAGCAGGCCGATGCTTACCACCGTGTCGAACTCTTCGCGCAGCTCGTGGCTGCGCAGGTCGGCCTCGCACGCCTCGATCGGCAGCGCACCGGCCTGGGCGACCTGCCGCAAATGGGCGATGGCCGTCGCGCTGGCGTCCAGCGCCAGCACGCTGCAGCCCTGGCGAGCCGCAGCCACCGCCAGGTTGCCCAGGCCGCAGCCGTGGTCGAGCACACGGCCACGCAGGTATGGCAGGGCCGTGCGCTCGAAGGGGTTGAGCTGCAGGTCCGATTCGCGCACCTGGCGCTGGAACTGTTCCTCGAAGAAGCTGACGCTGGAATTCGGCCTCATGGCGTGCACTTTTTCTCTGGAAGACGGGTTTGGACCGCCGGCCTGGCCCGAGGGGGACGCAGACTCGGGCCCTTGCAAGCATAGCCCTCGCCGCCTGCAGGCCCCTGCGTGGGCGGCTTCTCACCCTCGATCCAAGGACTTTCGATGGCACTTCGATTTGACGGCCGCGTCGCGATCGTGACCGGCGCCGGCGGCGGACTGGGCCGCCAGCATGCATTGGCCCTGGCCGCGCGCGGCGCCAAGGTGGTGGTGAACGACTTCGCGCCCGCGCACGGCGGCGCCGCCCCGGCCGAGGCGGTGGTGCAGCAGATCCGGGCGGCCGGCGGCGAAGCCATCGCCAACGGCGCCTCGGTCACCGACTTCGACAGCGTGAGCCAGATGGTGCAGCAGGCGGTGGACACCTGGGGCCGGGTGGACATCCTGGTCAACAACGCCGGCATCCTGCGCGACAAGACCTTCGCCAAGATGGACCTGGCCGACTTCCGCCTGGTGCTCGACGTGCACCTGATGGGCGCGGTGAACTGCACCAAGGCCGTGTGGGAGCTCATGCGCGGCCAGCAGTACGGCCGCATCGTGATGACCACCTCCTCATCGGGCCTGTACGGCAACTTCGGCCAGTCGAACTACGGCGCGGCCAAGATGGCGCTGGTGGGCCTGATGCAGACGCTGGCGCTCGAAGGCGAGAAGTACGGCATCCGCGTCAACTGCCTGGCCCCCACCGCGCACACGCGCATGACCGAAGGCCTGATGCCGCAGCAGGCGCTGGCCGCGCTGAAGCCCGAGGCGGTGACGCCGGGGCTGCTGTACCTGGCCAGCGACGCGGCGCCCTCGCGCGCGATCCTGTGCGCCGGCGCGGGCACGTTCGAGCGCGCCTACATCACGCTCACCGAAGGCGTGCACATCGGCACGGCGCCCGACGCCGCCGAGCAGGTGGCCGCGCAGTTCGACCGCATCTCCAGCCGCGCACGGGGCGAAACGGTGCCGGACAGCGGCATGGCCCAGGGCCACAACGAAGTGGGCAAGGCGATGCAGGCGGCGCAGCCGCAAGGCTGAAGGCCGGCCGCCGCGCTCCGGCGGGCACCGCCCTCAGGCGGCCGTGCGCGCGGCTTCGCGCTGGAAGTGCGCATACAGCGAGTCGAGCACCGCGCTCATCTCGGCCAGCAGCGCGTCGTCGTCGTCGAGGCGCTCCCGCGCGCCGGCCATCACGGCTTCGAAGCCCGCGGCCTCGGGCACCGGATCGCCGCCCACGTCGAGCTGGTGCACGAGCGCGGCGATGCGCGTGAGCGCCGGGTCGCCGTCGAGCCCGAAGCTGGCCGTCAGCGTCTCGAAGGTCACGCGATCGCCGACGTGGGTGAAGGTGGCGCCGTCGAAATCGAAGCCGAGCGCGCTTTTCGGGCAGTCTGACGGCCTGGCCAGCCACCGGAAGCGCGCGTCCGGGTCGATGAAGCGGCGGATCAGCCAGGCGCTCGCCACGCGATCCACCCACAGGCGGCGCCGCGTGGCCCAGGTGCGGCCCCGGTAGCGCGCCACGTCGAGCCGCGCGATGCCGCGCCGGGCCTGGCGCGGCTCGTCGGGCGACACCACCCGCGCGATGCGCTTGTCGAAGTCGGCCCAGGCGGCTTGCGCTTCGGCGCTCGCGTCGCCGGGAAAGAAGTCGATCGCGCGCAGCGCGTCGAACTCGCGCTGCAGCCGCCGCTGCAGCCGGGCGGCCTCGGCCGGCACCAGCGAGCCGAGCGTGCGGTTCGCTTCGCGCCAGCTCCTGCGCAGCTCGGCGTACTCGGCGCTGCGGTCGAACAGCTGCCGGTAGGCCGCCAGCTCGGCCTCGGACCGGGGCTGCACCGCCATCAGCCAGGCATTGCCGCCGCCGCGGCTGCACTCGTCGGCCAGCGCCAGCAGCGACTGTTCCCGCTGCCTGTCGGCCGGCAGCAGGTAGGCACCGTCACGCAGCCCTGCGCAGCCCAGCGCCTTGAGTGCGCGCCAGATCCGCATGCGCGCGGTCGCGCCCTCGGTGGGCAATGACACCACCAGCAGCAGCCAGTCGGGCTGGTCTTCAGAATGCATGTAGCGAATAATACGTTCGTGTCTCGATCTCTACAACGCTCGCTGCCACGGCTGCTGCCGGCCGGCACGCACGCGGGCGCACGGCCGGTGCTGCTGGCGCGCGCCGTGCGCGCCTTGGTCGACGGCTACATGGCCGTGCTGCTGCCGGCGTACCTGCTGGCGCTGGGGCTGGACACGCTCGACGTCGGCCTCGTCGCGACGGCCACCCTGCTCGGGTCGGCGCTCGCGACGGTGGCCGTCGGTGCGTGGGCGCACCGCCTGCCGTCGCGGCGGCTGCTGCAGTGGGCCGCGCTGCTGATGGCGGCCACCGGCGTCGCGTTTGCAGGGTTCTCGTCGTTCTGGCCGCTGCTGCTCGTGGCCTTCGTCGGCACGCTGAACCCGAGCTCGGGCGACGTCAGCGTGTTCCTGCCGCTGGAGCATGCGCGCCTTGCCGACACCGCCGGCGGTCCGGCGCGCACGGCGCTGTTCGCGCGCTACAGCGTGGTCGGCGCGCTGTGTGCCGCGGTCGGCGCGCTCGGCGCCGCCGCACCGGCATGGATCGCCGCCCAGGCCGGCGTGTCCCACTTGGCCGCACTGCGGGCCATGATCGTGCTCTATGCGCTGGCCGGCGTGCTGGTGTGGCTGCTGTACCGCCAGGCGCCGCCAGAGGCGCCACCACAGGCCACGGCCGTCACGAGCGCAGCGCTCGGGCCCTCGCGGCGCATCGTCGTGCGACTGGCCGCGCTGTTCAGCGTGGACGCCTTCGCCGGCGGGCTGGTGGCGAACTCGCTGCTGGCGCTGTGGCTGCTGCAGCGCTTCGGGCTCTCGCTGGCGCAGGCGGGCGTGTTCTTCTTCTGGGCGGGGCTGCTGAGCGCGGCGTCGCAGCTCGTGGCGCCCTGGGTGGCGCGGCGCGTCGGCCTGCTCAACACGATGGTGTTCACGCACCTGCCGGCCAACGTCTGCCTCGTGCTCGCGGCGTTCGCGCCCAGCTTGCCGACGGCACTGGCGCTGCTGTTCGTGCGCAGCGCCCTGTCGCAGATGGACGTGCCCACGCGCACGGCCTACGTGATGGCGGTCGTGACGCCGGCCGAGCGGCCCGCGGCCGCCAGCTTCACCGCGGTGCCCCGCAGCCTGGCGGCGGCCGTCAGCCCTTCGCTCAGCGCCGCCTGGCTGGCAGCGGGCTTCGTCGCCATGCCGCTCGTGGCCTGCGGCGTGCTGAAGGTCGCCTACGACCTGGCGCTGTGGCGCGCGCTGCGCAACGTGCAGCTCACGAGCGAGTGAGCCGGGCCCTAGACTCCAGGGCCCGGGGACTTCAGCCGCACCCCCAGGGGCCCGCGCAGCGACACCATGCCGAGAACCCGCCCGATGCCGCGACACGCACCCGACCCAGACGCCCCCCGCGCCGAAGGGCCGGCGCGCGGCTCGGCCTTCGAAGTGCTGCGGGTCTTCCTCAGGCTCGGCCTCACCTCGTTCGGCGGCCCGGTGGCCCACCTCGGCTACTTCCGCGCCGAATTCGTCGAGCGCCGGCGCTGGCTCGACGACCAGAGCTATGGCGACCTGGTGGCGCTGTGCCAGTTTCTGCCCGGCCCGGCCAGCAGCCAGGTGGGCATGGCGCTGGGCCTCAGGCGCGCGGGTTGGGCGGGCGCGCTGGCGGCCTGGCTGGGGTTCACGCTGCCGTCGGCGCTGGCGCTGATGCTCTTCGCCTACGGGTTGGCCCCAGGGTCCGGCCTGGCCTCGTCGGGTGCGGTGCACGGACTGAAGGTGGTGGCCGTGGCCGTGGTCGCCCAGGCGGTGTGGGGCATGTCCAGATCGCTGTGCCCGGACCGGCTGCGCGCCGGCATCGCGATCGCCGCGGCGCTGCTGGTGCTCGCCATGCCCACGGCGGCGGGGCAGGTGGCTGCCATCGTGCTGGGCGGGCTGGCGGGGCACTGGGCCCTGAAGCTCGAACACCTGCCCCCGGCCCCGCACCACGACTACGGCATTGGCCGCCGCACCGGCACGCTGCTGCTCGCGCTGTGCGGCGCGCTGCTGCTTCTGCTGCCCGCCCTGGCCGCCGCCTGGCCGTCACCGGCGCTCGCAGCGGTTGCGGTGTTCTACCAGGCGGGTTCGCTGGTGTTCGGCGGTGGCCATGTCGTGCTGCCGCTGCTGCAGGCAGGCGTGGTGCCCCCCGGCTGGGTCGGCAACGACGCCTTCCTCGCGGGCTACGGCGCGGCGCAGGCGGTACCGGGGCCGCTGTTCAGCTTCGCGGCCTACCTGGGCGCCGTGATGCCGGCGCCCCTGGGTGGCTGGGCCGGCGGCCTGGCGCTGCTGGGGGTGATCTTCCTGCCGGCCTTTTTGCTGCTGGCCGGCGCGCTGCCCTTCTGGGAAGCGATGCGCCAGCGCGACGGCGTGCAGCGTGCGATGGGCGGCATCAACGCCGCCGTCGTGGGCGTGCTGGCGGCGGCGCTGTACGACCCGGTGTGGACGAGCGCGATCCATTCGCGGGCCGACTTCGGCCTGGCCCTGGCGGCCTTCGGGTTGCTCGTCCACGCGCGGCTGTCGCCGGCGCTGGTGGTCGCACTCGCCGCCCTGGCGGGCTGGGCCCTCGGCGCGTGATCGCACCGGCCCGCCGGGAAGCAGCGTGTATGCCCGGCACAACAGCATCGGAAACAAAAACGGGCCAGCTCTTGCGAAGCTGACCCGTTGATCTGATTGTGTTTTGGCGCGGCTGGCAGGATTCGAACGTGGTTCTGCGGCTCGGAGTCGCCGGTGTCCATCGGGTCTTCCGGTGCCAGGTACAGCTTCACTCGACCCGTGGTCCAGGTCGCCACGCCGGTGCCGAAGAAGTCGGCGTCTTCGGTCCACACCGGGCAGTCGAGCATCAAGGCGCACGCCAAGGCCGGCCAGTCGTCCGGGTCGCGGTCGCCGATGCGGGCAAGCGCTGCCCGCTCAAATGAACGATAGGCCTCTGAATCGATCGGCCGCACGACGGCCTCCACGGCGTCCAGTGTTGCGAGCACGGCGGCACCGCTCACGCCGCGCCGTTCAAGCAGCCCCGGCAGATGCTCGCGTGCCTCCGCAAACGCGGCATCGGGCGCGAAGAAGCTGACGTCCTTCGCATGATCCATGATCAGCCGTCGGACGCGTTCACCGAGGACCGCGCGAACGAGGATGTTCGCATCGAGCACGATCGCCCAGCGCGTCATCGGCTGGCCAACCTGAACTTGCCGCTCATGACCGCTTCGCGTGGCCGGGAGCCTTGCGCTTGCGAGCGGCCTTGAACTCGGCGGCCACCTCGTCGACATCGACGGACTTGGCGGCGAGCAAGCGGTCCAGTTCGGCTGACGCCTTCTTTAGGGCAGCCAGGTCGGCATCGGCCTGGCCGTGCGCCGGGATGAAGTAGCCGACGGTTTGCCCGTGACGGGTGATGGCGACAGGGGTCTCAGAGGCGATGTATTCAGCCAACCCTGCCCGGAACTCGCGAATGCCAACCTTGGCCGTTTCCATGACGGGCTCCTGTGACGAGGCCGGTATTGTGCATCAATGTGTACACAATCTGCAAGCTCAGAGCGAGGCTCCGCGACCGGGCCTGAAGTCGTCGCGATACTCGCACGCTGTCACTCGCTGCACCGACACCCATGCAACCCGATTCACCACCTGCCTCACCCATCCTGCAGGCCTTGCCGACCCTCGGAGGGCGAGCGAAGCCTGGCAAGAACGCCGCCCGCGAGCCAGCCAGCCGCTTCAGCGCGGAAGGCCGGTTGGCCCTGGACGCCGTTGCCGTGACGGTGCGCAACGTAGGCACGCTGGACCGTCCCGTCACCTCCGAGTCCGCAGCAGCCCTGCACGCGGCCAGCGCTCCCGCACGCCATGGCCGACGCGAGGCCACGCTGCTGGACAAGCGCGTGCGGGACACCGGAGAGATCGATGCCGGCGCGCTGTCGCTGGAATGGGCCGCCGAAGCGCTGCCTTCGCTGCAGGCCGAGGTCGCGCAGGCCCTGGGCGTTGCTGGCCTGGAGGCGCGGTTGCACAACCTGCTGGTCTACGGCCCGGGCCAGTTCTTCAAGCCGCATCAGGACACTGAAAAGCACCCCGGCATGATCGCCACGCTGGTGCTGGTTTGGCCCTCGGCGCACATCGGCGGCGAGTTGCGCGTGTGCCACCGCGACACCGAGGTCTGCTTTGCCTCGCAGCACCTGCGGGCCAGCGCGATCCGCTGGTTCGCCTTCTACGCCGACTGCCGGCACGAGGTGGCGCCGGTGTCCGAAGGTTGGCGGATCGTGCTCACGTTCGACCTGGTCCTGCCGGCCGAGCCCGCGCACCCGCGCACGCCCGTGCATCCGCCCCTGCTGGCCGCGCTGCGCACGCACTTCCATCCCGATGGCGGCGAGCCGTGCCTGCGGCCCTGGGTGCTGCTGCTCGACCATGAGTACACCGAGCGCGGGCTGCGCTGGCGGCTGCTGAAGGGCGAGGACCGTGCACGTGTGGCCGCACTGCGCGCGGCCTGCGAGCCGCTGGAGCTGACCGTGCACCTGGCGCTGGCGGCGATCCACGAGCAGTGGACCGCGATCGAAGGCTATGGCGGGCGGCGCGGCGGCGGCGGCGACCCTGAGCCCGACGAATTGATCGACGAGGACATGGTGCTGGACTTCTGGGTCGATGCCGACGACCGGCCGCTGCGTCGAGATGCCTTGCACGTGGCGCCGGCGGACACCGTCAGCTTCACGGAAACCGGCGAGGACTTCCTCGTGGACGAGGAATACGAAGGCTACATGGGCAACTACGGCGAGACGCTGGACTATTGGTACCGCCGTGCCGCGCTGGTGATCCAGACGCCGCTGGCTGCCGAAGCGAGCCGCTTCACGACCGACTTCGATGCGGCGCTGGCCGATGCACTCAACCTAGCGCGTAAAGGCCGCGGCGATGAGTTGTCGCAGCGCTTGCAGGCGGCGGGCAAGGCGCTTCGCATGCAGCGCCAGACACGAGGTCGGAAACTGCTGAGCCGCTACGCGGAATTGGCGGCTGCACTGCCCGATGCGGTGCAGGCCCATGCACTGTGCGAGGGGTTTGCGTGGACCGATCTCGTGCCCGGCGACGCTGCGGCATTGGCGCGCCTCGCCCGCCGATGGGGCGCACCGTGGATGCAGGCGCTGCTGCAGACCTTGACCGCGCGCTCGATGACCTGGCGCTTCAGCGAGTGGACCGACAAGCAGGACGGCGGCGTCGCACCCTGGCCGCAGTCGCTGGCGGCGTTCGTTCTCAAGGGTGAGTCGGCCGGATTGCAGGCGGCCGTCATCGACGCCATCCTGGATCGATGCCACGCCGCGTTGATCGCCGCCGACAAGTCGTTCGCCGCGCGTGCGCCGGCCCTTCGCAGCGCCACGCTCGAACGGCGCCTGCAAGCGCTGGGCGACTTGGCTGCCGCTCTGCAGCGATCCACGACGGCCCCGCAGCACCAAGCTGCCCTGGTGCATCACGTGCAGGCCCACCCGGGCCTCTACCCCTTGCGCCAGCTGCGGCCGCTGCTGCAGGCCTGGCCGCCCGAGGCGGTCGTGTTGCAGCCAGTGCAGGGCTTGCGCGCCGCGGTGATCCAGGCATTGCAGCAGGCGCTCGATGAGCCCGCGCTGCCTGCGGGCGACTGCGGCCTGCGCGACATTGAGTGGACCTGCCGGTGCAAGGACTGCGGCGAAGTCATCGCCTGGGCGGAATCGGCCAACGGGCAGCCTCTGACCATGGCAATGGCCGAGCCGCGACGCCAGCATGTGCAGTCACGCTTGCAGGAGACCGGCGTCACGCTTGACACCGAAACGGTGAAGCAAGGCTCGCCGCACAAGCTGGTCATTCGCAAGCCGCCCGACTTGGCCGTGCGCCGCGGTGCCCAGCGACGCGCATGGACGGACGACCTGGCGGCGCTCGGCCTGCGCTCCCGCCGAGCGAAACGGTAGTCCCGTTCATCGACGGCATCAGCACGCCGGCCCAATTGCCAAGCGCTGGTCGGCTCACTCGGGGGGCTGTTCGCGGTCGGGATCGACCTCCGGTGCGACCGTCAGTTCGGTGTTGGCGGCCGGCGTGAGCATTCGGTAGAGCTGCGCCCGGCGCACAAGGTCGCCGTCCAGCGCAATGTTCCAGAGCAGCTCGCGTTCGAGCGCTTCGCGGTCGCCGGGCACGACGGTCAATTGCACCGGCTTGTTGCTGTCAGTCACGACGCGCTTCCACGTGGGTGCTCCACCCAGGATGTACCCCGGAAGTGACCCTGGAAGTCACCCCGGAAGTGTCGATCGGCAGACCGGACAGATTGCGCTCCAGTTCCTCATCGATCAGGAAGTGCACGAAGCGCGTGTCCTCGCTGGTTCCCCAGAAGTGCCGCTTGCAACGCAAAGCGAACCGCGCGAGGTCTGCTTCGCTGCGAACGTTGGCCGGCGTGAAGCCGGTGATCTTCGTCCAGCGAGCGAGTTCGCGGCGGGTCAGGCGCAACGTCGAGGTTCCTCGCAGCATCCAGCGCTCCGGCTTCTGGGTTCAACGACCGCGGTCCGACGTCCCGCCGAGTTCCCGTTCGATCCGATCGAGGATAGCCTCGGCGCGTGTGCCCGTGGCGGCGTTCGTCATCCCGCGGGCCATCATCAGCAGCGGGATGTAGAGGATCGCCAGCGGCACGGCCAGAAGGAACACGCCCGATGCGTCGTTCGCCGCGGCGATGAACACCGACACGAACAGCAGCGCGACCGGGCCGATGACATCCCTGGGCTGGAACAGCGCGGATGGGCTCGATCGGGCGAAGTTGAGGCGACCGCCAGTCCTGAGGTTCACGATGCCCACCGGCTCGGGACCATCGAGCGCCAGCGCGACACGATGTCCCCGCCGCGCCGGCATCGATCGACTGGTGATCACGAACTGCCGTTCGGAACCGTCCGCGGTCTTGACCCACAGATCCCACCGCTCTCGGTTGTCGGTCGGCGCGTAGGGCTCAAGGGGCACGACAAAGCGGCGAATCTCCACGACCCGGCCGCTGAACACTTCGGAATCTTGCATGGCGATTGGCAGTGACAGCGTCACGCCGGACCATGCAGGACGACCTGCCGTCGTCAAGGCACGTCAGATCGCGATCCGTTCGACCTCGTCCAGCTTGATCTGGTCGCCTCGACGGTCATACAGGCCCGTCGTCCGGGCCGACTCGTGGTTGGCCATCTGCTGCGCGATCTCCAGCTTGCCGCCGTTGCGCAGGTACTCGGTGATGCCCGTGGCGCGGAAACTGTGGCAGCCGATCCGGGTCTCGATGCCGGCCGCGTTCGCACGCCGCCCGATCATCCGGTACACGTCGGCCTGCGACATCGGTCGGTCCGACAGTGTGGCGGTCGGCCCCTTCGCAGAGCGAAAGAGGATGCCGGTCGCACCGGCCAGGTCGGCGCCATCGATGTAGTCATGGAGCCAGTCCTCCAGGTTGTGATGGCAAGGCATGTCATGGAGCTTGCCGCCTTTCTCGTGCAGGCGGACCCACAGGCGGCGGCGCTGCACGTACACGTCCTCCAGCTGCATGCGCGTCACCGCGCCGACGCGAGCGAACGTGTAGACCATCACGCCGATGATCGCCCGATCGCGCAGGCCGATGACGGTATCGCGGCGATGAGATCGCGCACCTCTTGCGCCGACAGCACCGGCGTCTTGCCGACCTTGACCGAGTGCCTCGGGCCGCGCACCGACGCCGCCGGGTTGACCCGCAGCACCTGGCCGACCACGAGCCAGTCGAACAGGGCGCGCAGCGCGGCGAGCCGCTGCTTCACGGTCTGCGGTGCCAGGCTCAGCTGCTCGATGTAGGCGGCGACGTGCACGGGCTCGACCGAACGCACATCGGGGATTCCGAGCCGACCGCACCAGCGCGAAAAGTCCGCGCCAGCCTGGGCGTATGCCTTGGGGGTGGCCATGCAACGCGGAAACGCACTGCACGGACCCAGGGGACTGATTTTTTACGACCGCGAGACGGCCTCAGTGCGCCGTCACCTGGAAGCACGCGACGACGCCGGAGATCCGTCGCCGTGTGAATGCTCGATCTCCACCGGCCGCGTTCATGGCGCACGACGCGGCTGTCGCCATCGCGCCAACACCGAGCTGCCCTGACTCAAGCGGCCCAACTGCAAACCGGAGAACCGCATGTCTTCGAGAGTCAATGACCGTCCCGAGCCCGACCGATTCAACGCAGCCGCCGGATCGGCAGGACGGCGCACCCCAGCGACGCCGGAGGAAATCCTGGCGTCCTTGCCGTACGGCACCAAGAACTGGAAGGCCGTGCTCATGTCGCTGATCAAGCTGCACAACGCGAAGCACAGCACCAAGGACAAGGGCGTCTCGATCAAGACCATGGAGGATCGCCGCCGCTTCTACTTCAGCTTCTTCATCGAACTGCGCCGCGAGACTCGCTTCAAGGTCGAGCCGCGTCAGCTGCGAGGCCGGCATGTCGAGATGATGGTCGAGCGCTGGGTCGAGCGTGGCTTGGCCACCGCAACGATCCACAACTACCTCAGCTTCATCCGCACCTTCGCCGAATGGCTCGGCAAGAACGGCATGGTGCGCGAACCCGCGTTCTACGTCGGCCCGGACTCGCCGCATGCCAACCGGCACCAGGTCGCCACAGTGGATCAGAGCTGGTCCGCGAAAGGCGTCGACATCGAGGCGACGATTCAGAAGGTGGCGCAGTCGGATAAGTGGGTGGGGCTGCAGCTGGAGCTGTGCCATCGGTTCGGCATGCGCCCGAAGGAGGCACGGCATTTCCGGCCGCATGACGCCGAAAGGACGCGGGCGCAAGCCATGCCCGCCGACGCTGCGGCACACCCCGAATGCGACACCTTCGTCCGCTTCCAGCAGGGCACGAAGGGTGGACGGCCGAGGGATGTGCCCGTGACGACGGACGCGCAGCGCGAGTTGCTGGCACGGCTGAAGTCCTTGGTGCCGCCCGGGGGCTACGTCGGCCGGCCCGACAAGACGGCGAAGCAGAACCAGCACCGCTTCTACTACGTGGTCCGACGGCATGGCATCAGCCGGAAGGACCTCGGCGTTGTCGCGCACGGTCTGCGCCACCAGGTGGCGAACGACAAGTTCGAACAAGACGCCGGCGTGCCGTCGCCGGTTCGTGGTGGCGACGTGCCGGCGGAGGTGATGGCGGATGCGCGCTACCGCGTCGCTCGCCTGTTAGGCCATGCGCGTGAGCGCGCGGCGGCGTTCTACATCGGCTCGCGCCACAGCGTACTCGCACCCAAGAAGAACGGTGGCGAAGACGGCGGCAACGATGAAGGCGGCGCGCCATGCAGCCCCGCCTGATCCGCCACCGTGATGCACCCGGCTACCTCGGCGTCGATCGCAACCGCTTTGACGCCGAGATCCGGCCGGCATTGACCGAGATCCCGATCGGCGGCCGCTGCATCGCCTTCGACCGCCTTGAACTCGACGAATGGGCCGACGCGCATATTCGTGCGCGAGGGCGCCCGAGTCGCAACACGACGAAAGGAGCAGTTCCATGCGAACTCGGACACCAGGCATCCTCTGCGATCGATCGAACAAGCGAACGGTCAACAAGGAGTACAAGGGCGAGCGCATCTTTGCCCGCCTCGGACGCGTCAGCCAGGACGACGCCGAGACATGGCTCAGGGCGCGGCAGGCCGAAATCGATGCCAGACGCGAAGACGAACTTCGAAAGGGCGATGAGCAGCTGTTCGCAGCTGCTGCACAGAAGTACCTGATCGAATGCAAGCAGCGGGAGGTCCGGACGCTGGACCTCATCGCCGGCCACGTGAACCTGCTGCTGCCCCACATCGGCAGGCTGCCACTGCGGGACGTCTGCAACGACGCCCTGGAGGGGTTCAAGAAGCAGCGCGTGGCCGACGGGGTGAAGGCGTCCACGATCAACCACAGCTTGGAGGTCGTGCGCACGGTGCTGAACCGTGCGGCGCGTGTCTGGCGGACCGACGGAAAGCCATGGCTATCGACTCCGCCGCTGATCGAAATGCTCGACGAGCGCGCGCAGAGACGGCTGCCCTATCCGATCACCTGGTCGGAGCAGGCAGCGTTGTTGAAGCACCTGCCGGCGCACCTGCAGCGCATGGTGCTCTTCGCGGTCAACTGCGGCGCGCGGGACGAGAACGTCTGCAAGCTGCGGTGGGCGTGGGAGCGCAAGGTGCCGGAGTTGAAGCGCAGCGTCTTCGTGATCCCTGCGGCGGACTTCAAGTCAGGGCGGCCCCACGTCCTGGTGCTGAACGACGTCGCGTGGCGGGTCGTCGAAGAATGCCGCAGGCAGCACGACGAGTTCGTGTTTGTCTGGCGTCGGGAACGCGTGAAGAACATCGACGATGAGCCGGCCATGCCGTACCGGCCGATCGAGACGATGAACAACAACGGGTTTCAAAAGGCCAGGCGGGCTGCTGGGCTCGAACGTGTCCGCGTGCACGACCTGCGCCACACCTTCGGCCAGCGGCTGCGGGACGCCGGCGTGGCAGAAGAGGACCGCGCCTTGCTGCTCGGGCACGCCATCGCTGGCATGCCTCAGCACTACGCCACCGCCACCATCGCGCGTCTGGTGGAGGCGGCGAACAAGGCGAACGAGACGCGCGACCGCACCACGCTCCTGCGCGTGGTCAACGGGTAGGTATCAGGCAGGTTGCGCGGAGTCGCGCAAAAGTCGCGCAGCAAAGAAAAACGGGTCAGATGCCGAAGCATCTAACCCGTTGATCTAGAACCGAAATTCTGGCGCGGCTGGCAGGATTCGAACCCACGACCCCTTGGTTCGTAGCCAAGTACTCTATCCAACTGAGCTACAGCCGCGAAGCCTCGCAGTATAGCAGCAAATTTTCGAGCCGGCGTTTGGCATGCGGCTTCGCCGCGCAGTCGGGCTCAGTCGATTTGCGCCGCAGCCTGGTCGCACTGGGCGGCACGCGCCGAGTCGCCTTCCTGCCGCGCCAGGCGCGCCAGGGTGCGCCACGCATGACGACGGGCGCGCGGCGCGAGCGCGTCGGACGCGGCCGCGTCCTCCAGCAGCCTGCGCGCCTTGCCCCAAAGCTGCCGCTCGGCGAACGCCGAGCCCACCGCCACCAGCACCGCCGGCTCGCCGGGAAAGGCCTGCAGCGCCGCCTCCAGCCGCGGCAGCCAGTCGGCCCCCAGCCCAGGCAGCACTTCGAGCAGCGCCAAGGCGACCTGCTCGCGCTCTTCGGCCGACAGCTCGCCCATGCGGTCCCAGAACGGGCGCAGCCAGCCGCGGGCTTCTTCATGCGCCTGCAACGCGCCGGCACGGCGTGCAGCGCGTGCGCTGACCCACGCGTCGCGCCGATCGGCGGCGTCGAACTGCTGCCACACGCGCCGCAACTGGTCGGCATCGTGCGCGGCATCGAGCGCTTCGCAGGCCAGCGAGCGCAGCAGCCCCTGCGCGGCCACGGGAGAGAAGCCCTGGTGCTTGGCCAGCAGACGCGCGGTGCGCAGCGCCTCCTGCGGCTGGTGGTCCAGACGCGCGGCCTGCAGCTTCAGGCGCAGCGCCTGCGTGCGCCGCGCCGCGCCCGCGGGCAGCTCGGCGAGCATCGCGAGCGCGCGCGCCGCATCGCGCTCTTCGAGCGCCCACTCGGCGGCCAGCAGGCGAGCGCCGTCGTCGGCGGCCCGGGCCCGGAGGCCGCGGCGCGCGCCGTGGAACACCTGCCGCATCTGCTCGTCGCGCCTCGCGCGGTCCTGCATGCGGTGCAGGCTCGCGGCGGCGAGCAGGTGGCCCAGCATGCGCAGGTCGTGGTCGGCGTGCAGTTCGGGCGTGCTGTCCTGGATGGCCAGGGCGCGCTGCGCGGCCTTCTCGGCGCGGCTGTAGCGCGCGGCGTACAGCTCGGCCAGCGCCTCGCGCAGCGCGGCCTGCGCGGCGCGCTCGCGCTTGAGCACGCGCCACTCGCGCGCGCGCGCCGGCAATGTGACCAGCGCGTTGACCGCCTGGATCACCGACACCAGCACGAAGCAGGTGAGCAGCAGCCCGAGCAGGAACAGGTTGAGCGACACGTCGAGCCGCCAGCCGCCCCAGTAGAAACTCACCAGCCCGTCGTTGCGGCCGAGCGTGGACGCGGCCACCACCGCGGCCACGAACAACAGGATCAGCCAGATGACGCCGCGCATTGTTTCAGCGGCCGGCGCCGGCGGCCGCGAGCGCGGCCAGGGTTTCGTCGGGCCGCGGCACGCTGACCAGCCGCGCCTGCTGCGACACCTGGCGCAGCAACTCGGTGGCGGTCTGCACGCGGCGCGAGCTGCGGTCGAAGTAGCGGTCGATCGAGGTCTGCACTTCGCGCAGGTCGGACTGGGCAATGTCGAACTGGCGGCTCAGCACGGCCAGCCGCGCATTGAGCAGGCGCAGCTTGAGGTTTTCGCGCACGAAGAACTGCTGCTCCGGTGCCAGCAGCGCCGCCTCGGGCGTGTCGATCTGCGTCACGCGCACCAGCGCGCGTGTCTCTTCCCACACGCGGCCGGTGGCTGCCCGCCACGCATCGGCCAGCACCTCGGTCCACCTGGGTTCGCGCGCCGGAGCCGCGCTGCTGGCCGGTGCGGACGCAGCCGGCGACGCACGCCGAGATGCCGCGCGTGCCGAAGAGGCCGCCGCGGCGGCCGATGCTGCCGGCCGCCGCGATTCGGCCACCGCCAGCAAGGGCAGCTCGTCGACCAGGCGCACCACTTCGTCGAGCCGCAGCGTCAGCGTGGAGATGTCGACCACGCCCACGGCCTTGACGCGGTCGAGGTCGCGTGCGATCGCTCGGCGCACGCGTTCCAGCCGCGGCTGGTTGTAGCGCGCCAGACGCTCCTCGGCCTGGCGCAGCGTGGCCACCATCGGCTCGGCGCTGCCGGTGATCGCCGTCTGCTGCAGGGCCACGCGGATCGCCGATTCCACGTCGGCCACCACGTTCTCGTCGCGCGAGCGCGAGAGCGACTGGATCAGGTCTTCGAGCTGCGAGCGCTGCAGCGCGGCCTCGCTGACGCGGGCGTCGAGCAGCGCTGCCTTGGCCGCCGCATCGCGCGCCATGTCCTGCGCCTGCTTCGACAGCATGCGCGCCTCGGCAGCCTCGCCTTGCGAGGCCTGCTGGCGCTTGACGAGCTCGCGCTCCAGCAGCCGCACGCGCTGCTGGGTGCTCAGCGCCAGGCCCAGGCTGACGGCCAGCAGCAGGGCGAACAGCACCGCGAGCGCCGCGCGCCAGCGCGAAGGGCCGCGTGAGGCCACGGGCCTGCCCGGCGGCACCGGCGCGACCTGGACTGCATCGGCGGGCGTGGAGGGCGAAGGAGAAGGCGGCAGGGCGTCGTTCACGGTGCGGGCGATTGTATTGAGGCAAGCGCGCGCAACAGCTCGTGCAGCGCCGGACCGGCTTGGAGCACGCGCCCGAAGCCGGCGGCCTGCGCCCGCGCCGCGATGCGCGGGTGCGAGGCCACCGCACAGGCGGGGCTCCAGCGCGCGCGCGGCGCCAGCTGCTCCAGGTAGCCGATGGCCTCGGAGCTGCTGAACCACCACACATGGGCCGAGGGCTCGGCCAGCGCCCGCTGCAGCCGGGCCTGCTGCGCCTCGTCGAGTTGCGGCGGCAGGCGCCGGTACGCCTCGACGAAGTGCACTTCGGCGCCCTGCTGCTGCAGGGTCTGCGCCAGCCAGTCGCGGCCGCCCTCGCCGCGCACCACGAGCACACACGCGCCGCGCCAGTCGCGCCAGGCAGCGATGCGCGTCCACAAGGCCTCCGAATCGAAGACACCCGCAGAGGCCTGCGGCTCCACCACGCAGTCTTGCGGCACCCCGCAGGCGCGCAGCGCCGCGGCAGTGCCCGGCCCGGTGGCACCGGCCCACACGCCGGCGGGCCACGCCATGCCGGCGGGCCGGCGCTCGAAGAACCGCGTCCCCGCGTTCGGGCTCACGAACATCACGAGTGCATGGCCGGCCAGCGTCTGCCAGGCCGCGGCCACGGCGCCGTCGTCCGCCGGCGCGCCGATGTGGATCAGCGGCAGCGCGCAGGCGTCCACGCCGGCGGCCTGCAGCCGCGCCACCCATTCGTCGGCTTGCGGCTGCGGCCGGGTGACGAGCACGCGCATCGCGGCCATGCCTTCAGGACGCGGCAGGCAGGTAGCCGGCCGCCCCGGCGGCCCGCAGGGCCTCGGCAGCACGCATGCCCAGCGCGGCCGCTGCGGCCTCGTCGGCCACCACGGCCTCCACCGCCACCTTCAGCAGCGGACGCTCCACGCGCTCGCCGTCGCCCAGCGCGGCGCGAAGCCGCAGCACGCCGCCTTCGAAGCGGGCATGCGCCGCCAGGGGCATGCTGCAGCTGCCGCCCAGCGCCCGCGACACCGCGCGTTCGGCATGCACGGCCAGCCAGGTGGGCGAATGGATCAGGTGCGCCAACTGCGCGCGCAGCGCGGCGGCGTCTTCGCGCACCTCGATGCCCAGTGCCCCCTGGCCGGCGGCAGGGATCATCTGGTCCTCGTCGAACAGGCTGCGGATGCGCTCGCCCAGGCCCAGCCGCTTGAGGCCGGCCGCGGCCAGCACGATCGCGTCGTACTGGCCGTCGTCGAGCTTGCGCAGGCGGGTGTCGAGGTTGCCGCGCAGCGGCTCCACGCGCAGGTCGGGGCGCAAGGCCTTGAGCTGCACCACGCGGCGCAGGCTCGAAGTGCCCACGCAGGCACCCTGCGGCAGCGCAGCCAGGGTCTCGTAGCGCCCAGATACCAGCGCGTCGCGCGGGTCCTCGCGCTGCAGCACGGCCGCCAGCGCAAAACCCGCCGGCAGCTCCATCGGCACGTCCTTCAGCGAGTGCACCGCCAGGTGGGCACGGCCCTCCTCCAGCGCGGTTTCGAGCTCCTTGACGAACAGGCCCTTGCCGCCCACCTTGGACAGCGTGCGGTCGAGGATCTGGTCGCCGCGGGTGGTCATGCCCAGCAGCTGCACGTCGGCGCCGAAACGGCTGTGCAGCAGCTCGCGCACGTGCTCGGCCTGCCACAGCGCCAGGCGGCTCTCGCGGGTGGCGATGGTGAGGGTTGGAATCGGCATCCGGGGATGATAGGCCCCCACGCTCCCCCTGGTCGCTGCCCCAGGCGCGGGCAAGCGCAGGGCAAACCTGCGCCCTGGGGCCCTTGCTTGCAGCGGACCGGCTAAGCCGGATCCGCGCAAGACCTGGGCTGCGGCCGCTGAACGCGGCGCAGAAAGCCCCGAGGTGGTTTGGTAGCATCGCGGATTGGTAACCGAGTTACACCTCGACGAGATCGCG
>JBFLWE010000037.1:0-49662 GCA_040758375.1 Pseudomonadota bacterium | reverse complement strand
TTGCCGCGCCGCCAGCGCCTTGCGTCTTGCTTCACCCATCGGGTGAGTGTGCCAAGACCGCGCAAGTCCCCGCCAGTGCTCGCGAATCAGCTCATCGCTTCGCGGCAACTGCCGGATTTAGGCTGAAACAACACCAGGTCAGGCGCTCAGCGCCAGCGTGCGCGTCCCGCGCACCCCGCTGGTGGGCGCGGTGTGCTGCATCACCAGCAGCGCCAGCCGTTTCAGGCCTTCCCAGGCATCGAGCGGCCAGCCGGGATGCTTCAGGCCCTTGACCAGCCCGTCACACACTTGTGCTGCTTCCACCAGGTGCGCCAGCGCATGGTCGGGAAAGGCCGGCAGCACGCGTTCGAAGAGCTTTTCCTTCACGCCCCACACGCGCTGCTCGCGCAGCGCCATCGGCAGCGGCTTGCCGCCGTCCACCGCGTCTTTCACGCGCTTGAGCGTGCGGATGTCTTCGGCCAGCGTCCAGTGCACCAGCACCGGCGCCTCGCCTTCGGCCTTCAGGCCGTCGAGCATGCGCAGCGCGCGCGCCACCTGGCCTGCCAGCACCGCCTCGCCGAAGCGGAACACGTCGTAGCGCGCCACGTTGAGCACGGCCGACTCCACCTGTTCGAAGCTCAGCGTGCCGGCCGGGTACAGCAGCGCCAGCTTCTGCAGCTCCTGGTGCGCGGCCAGCAGGTTGCCTTCCACCCGGTCGGCGAAGAAGGCCAGCGTCTGCTGTCCGGCCTCGCCCTCCGCGACCCGCTGGCCTTGGGCCGCCAGGCGCTGCGCGATCCACTGCGGCAGCGCACGCCGCTCCACCGGGTCGATGCGCAGCGAGACGCCGGCGGCGTCGAGCGCGGCAAACCAGGCGCTGGACTGCTGCTGCCGGTCGAGCTTGGGGCACTGGACGAGCGTGATCGTGTCCTCCGACAGCGCCTCGCAATAGCGCTGCAGCGCGTCCGAGCCTTCCTTGCCCGGCTTGCCCGAAGGGATGCGGATCTCGATCAGCTGCCGGTCGGCGAACAGGCTCATGGCCTGCGCGGCGCCGAGCAGCGAACTCCAGTCGAAATGGGCGCCGCTGACCGTGAACACCTTGCGCTCGGCATAGCCGGCCGCGCGCGCTGCGGCGCGCAAGGCATCGGCCGCCTCCTGCGCCAGCAGCGGCTCGTCGCCATGGATCGTGTACACGGGCTTCAGGCCCTTGGCCAGATGAGCGCTGAGCTGGTCGGGGCGCAGTTGCATCGGCGGAACGGTCCTCAGGGTTTGGCGGCGGACAGGCGCCGCATCACCTGCGCGACGATGTCGCTTTGCATCGCGCGGTAGAGCTGGCTCTCCTCGTGCTCCTTGGCCAGCGCATTGGTCTCGTTGTAGCTCATGTCACGCGACTGCACCAACTCGTCGGGCGGCAGCAGTTCACGCCCGGACGGCGTGATCACCCGAAAACGGAAGCGCACGCGCAGTTGCAGCTCGCGCACCTGGCCGGCGGCGGTGGAGGCCACGACCGAGCGCTCGCGCGTGTCGGCCAGCGACTCCAGCACCACCTGTGCGTCGGCAGGGTTCGTGACCACCTGCGTCACGCTGGCCAGCGAGCGCCGCAGCTCCTCGGCCATGGGCGATCGTGCGTCGAAGCCTTGCAGCAGCACGGCGCGAAAGGCCATCTGCGGCGGCTTGCGCAGCTCGAAGCCACAGCCGGCGAGCAGCGCCGCGCCACCGGCGGCGAGCAGCAGCCGGCGCGCGGAGCGATCAGACGACCACATTCACCAGCCGCCCGGGCACGACGATGACCTTCTTCGCCGCCTTGCCCTCGGCGAACTTGGCGAACTCCGGCGCCGCCAGCGCGGCCGCCTCGATCGCTGCCTTGTCGGCTGCCGCCGGCACCTTGATCGCGCCGCGGTGCTTGCCGTTGACCTGCAGCACCAGCTCGATCTCGTCTTGCTGCAGCGCGGCCTCGTCCACCTGCGGCCAGGGCGCGTCGAGCAGGTCGCCGTGCTGCGCGGCGTAGCCGAGCTCGCGCCACAGCACGCAGCCGATGTGCGGGCAGGCCGGGTACAGCGCGCGCAGCAGCACCGAGAAGCCTTCGCGCAGCACCGCGTCGGCGCCGGCGCTGCCGTCGGGCTTGAAGTCTTCCAGCGCGTTGAGCAGCTTCATCGCACCGGAGACCACGGTGTTGTACTGCATGCGCTCGTAGTCGTAGCTCACCTGCCTCAGCACGCTGTGCACTTCGCGGCGCAGCGCCTTGGCTTCGGCGTTCAGGCCGCCTTCGACCGCGCCGGCCGCACGCAGCGCGGCCTCGTGCTTCTGCGCGAAACCCCACACGCGGCGCAGGAAGCGGTGGGCACCCTCCACGCCGGCGTCGTTCCACTCCAGCGTCTGCTCCGGCGGCGAGGCGAACATCACGAACAGGCGCGCGGTGTCGGCGCCGTACTGCTCGATCAGGGTTTGCGGATCGACGCCGTTGTTCTTCGACTTCGACATCGTGCCCACGCCTTCGTAGGTCACGGCCGAGCCGTCGCTCTTCAACTTGGCGCCGACGATCTTGCCGTGTTCGTCGAACACGTTGTCCACGTCCTGCGGCCAGAAGTACTCGATGCCGCCTTGCGGCGTGCGGCGCGAGTAGATGTGGTTCAGCACCATGCCCTGCGTGAGCAGCTTCACGAAGGGCTCGTCCACCTGCACCAGCTTCAGGTCGCGCATCACCTTGGTCCAGAAGCGCGCGTACAGCAGGTGCAGGATGGCGTGTTCGATGCCGCCGATGTACTGGTCCATCGGCATCCAGTACCGTGTGCCCTCGGCCACCATCGCGTCGTCGCGCTTGGGGTCGCAGTAGCGCATGAAGTACCACGACGAATCCACGAAGGTGTCCATCGTGTCGGTCTCGCGCTGCGCCGGCTTGCCGCATCGGGGGCAATCGACCTTCAGGAAGGCCTGGCACTTGTTCAGCGGGTTGCCCGAGCCGTCGGGGATCAGGTCCTCGGGCAGCACCACCGGCAAGTCCTTTTCGGGCACCGGCACGCTGCCGCAGTCGTCGCAGTGGATGATGGGGATGGGCGTGCCCCAGTAGCGCTGGCGGCTGATGCCCCAGTCGCGCAGGCGCCAGGTGGTCTTCTTCTCGCCCAGGCCCATCGCGATCAGGTCGGCGGCCACCGCATCCACGGCGGCCTGGTAGCCCAGACCGTCGTACTTGCCGGAGTGGACGGTCACGCCGCGCTGCTTGTCGGCGTACCACTCCTGCCAGCCCTGCAGCGTGAAGCTTTCGCCTGGCACCGCGATCACCTGCCGGATGGCCAGGCCGTACTTCTTGGCGAACGCGAAGTCGCGCTCGTCATGTCCCGGCACGCCCATCACGGCGCCGTCGCCATAGCCCATCAGCACGTAGTTGCCCACCCACACCGGCACCTGCGCCTGCGTCAGCGGGTGCGTGACGAACAGGCCCGTGGGCAGGCCTTCCTTTTCCTTCGTGGCCAGCTCGGCCTCGGTGGTGCCGCCTTGCTTGCACTGCTCGATGAAGGCGGCCAGCTGCGGGTTCGACTGCGCCGCGTGCAGCGCGATCGGGTGCTCCGGCGCCACGGCGCAGAAGGTCACGCCCATGATCGTGTCGGCGCGCGTGGTGAACACGTACAGCTTGCCGTCGCCGATGAGCCGGCCGTCGTCGCCACGGATCTCGTGCGGGAACGCGAAGCGCACGCCCTCGCTCTTGCCGATCCAGTTTTCCTGCATCAGCTTCACGCGCTCGGGCCAACCGGGCAGGTGCTGCTGCACATGCGCCAGCAGCTCTTCGGCGTAGCCGGTGATCTTGAGGTAGTAGCCGGGGATCTCGCGCTTTTCCACCAGCGCGCCGGAGCGCCAGCCGCGGCCGTCGATCACCTGCTCGTTGGCCAGCACGGTCTGGTCCACCGGGTCCCAGTTGACCACCTGCGTGCGGCGTTCGGCGATGCCGGCTTCCAGCATCTTCAGGAACAGCCACTGGTTCCACTTGTAGTACTCGGGCGAGCAGGTGGCGACCTCGCGGCTCCAGTCGATGGCCAGGCCCATCGCCTGCATCTGGCCCTTCATGGTGGCGATG
Source organism: Pseudomonadota bacterium (assembly GCA_040758375.1). Taxonomy (GTDB): domain Bacteria; phylum Pseudomonadota; class Gammaproteobacteria; order Burkholderiales; family Burkholderiaceae_C; genus CAMLIZ01. The sequence goes on along the minus strand of JBFLWE010000037.1, from coordinate 45,617 downwards.
TTGTCGTAGGTCCACTTCGCCGGCGGCACCTTGTTCTTCATCGCCGCGTTCTCGGCCGGCAGGCCGAAGGCGTCCCATCCCATGGGCATGAGCACGTTGTAGCCGTTCATGCGCAGGTAACGCGTCAACATGTCGTTGATCGTGTAGTTGCGCACATGCCCCATGTGCAGCTTGCCGCTGGGGTAGGGCAGCATCGAGCAGGCGTAGAACTTTTTCTTCTTCGGATCCTCGGTGACGCGGTAGGCGTCGCGGGCGGTCCAGGCGGCCTGGGCGGCCGACTCGACTTCGGCGGGGACGTACTTGGGATTCATGCCCCGGATTGTAGAAGCCGAGGTCGCGTCGAAAGGCTCAGCGCGCCGGTGGCGGCTGTGGCACTTCGGTGATGAAGCCGATGCGCGACAAGCCCGCCTGCTGCACCCAGCCCAGCACCTCGGCCACGCGCCCGTAGGGCACGTTCTTGTCGGCGCGCAGCTGCACTTCGGTCTGCGGGTTGGCCTTGCCGGCCGCGTTGAGGCGGGCGATGAACACCTGCTGGCCCAGCGGCTCGTCGGCGAGGAACAGCCGCCCTTGCGAGTCGATTGCCAGCGCCAGGAACTGAGGCGCGTCGCTGGGTTGCGCGGCTTCGGACTGCGGCAGGTCGAGCTTCAAGCTCGAAGTCATCAGCGGCGCCGTGACCATGAAGATCACCAGCAGCACCAGCATCACGTCGATCAACGGCGTCATGTTGATGTCGCTCATCGGCCGCGGGCCGGAGCTGCGTTCGAGGCGACCGAAGGCCATGGCCGTACTTCAGTCCAGCCCAGCAGACGCGGCAGATCCGGCTTCGCCGGTCTGCTCGCGTCGCCCCCTCGCGGGGGAAGCGCCGAAAGCGCTGCGGGGGTGGGCCAAGATCATTTCGCGCAAGTCGTGCGCAAACCCCTCCAGCTCGGCTTCACAGCGGCCCACCCACTTGCCGAACACGTTGTAGGCCAGCACCGCGGGGATCGCCACCGCCAGGCCGGCGGCGGTCATGATCAGCGCCTCGCCCACCGGGCCGGCAATGCGCTCCACGGTCAGGCTGCCGGTGCCGGTGATGGCCACCAGCGCGTGGTAGATGCCCCAGACCGTGCCGAACAGGCCGACGAAAGGCGCGGTGCTGCCGATCGAGGCCAGCAGCACCTGGCCGAACTGCAGGTGGTGCAGCGAGCGGTGCAGCGCGTCGCGCAGGCGGCGCGTGAGCTGCGATTCGAGGTGGCTGCTGGTGGCCAGTGTGCCGGCGCCGGGCTCGCTGGTCGCGGCGGCCAGCAGCGGGTGCACGACCTGCTCGCGGTCGAGCCGGGCCAGCCGTTCGCGGCCTTCGTCGAGCGAGGCCGCGCTCCAGAAGGCGCCGATGCCGCGCTCGATGTCGCGACCGGCGCGGTGCAGCACCCAGCTCTTCCACAGGATCACCACCCAGGCGCTGATGGACATGCCCAGCAGCAACAGGGCCACCGTGCGGCTGATGCCGTCGCTGGCCGACCAGAAACGGGCGAAGCCTTCCATGGAAGCCTAGATCCCCAGCACGTCGGCCATGCCGAACAGGCCGCTGGGCTTGTCGGCCAGGAAGCGCGCCGCGCGCAGGCTGCCCTGGGCATACACCGCGCGGCTGGAACTCTTGTGCGTGATCTCGATGCGCTCGCCGATGCCGGCGAACAGCGCCGTGTGGTCGCCGACGATGTCGCCGCCGCGCACGGTGGCGAAGCCGATGGTGGAAGGATCGCGCTCGCCGGTCACGCCCTCGCGGCCGTACACGGCGCAAGCCTTGAGGTCGCGGCCCAGCGCGTGGGCAATGGTTTCGCCCATGGCCAGTGCGGTGCCGCTGGGCGCGTCGACCTTGTGGCGGTGGTGCGCCTCGATGATCTCGATGTCGTAGCCCGCGCTCAGCGCCCGCGCGGCCGTCTGCAGCAGCTTGAGCACGACGTTGACGCCCACGCTCATGTTGGGCGACATCACGATCGCCACCTGCTGGGCGGAGGACGCGATCTCGGCTTTCTGCGCGTCGCTGAAGCCGGTGGTGCCGATGACGGCCTTGATCCCGAGCGCCCGGCACACCGCCAGGTGCGCCAGCGTGCCCTCGGGGCGGGTGAAGTCGATCAGCACCTGCGCGTTGGCCAGCCCGGCCCGCAGGTCGCTGGTGATCGCCACGCCGCTGGCCTGGCCGAGGAACGCGGCCGCGTCCTGCCCAAGCGCCGGGTTGTCGGGCCGGTCCAGCGCGCCGGCGAGCTGGCAATCGGGCGCCTGTTGCACCGCTTCGATCAGCATGCGGCCCATGCGCCCGGAAGCGCCGGCCACGGCGATGCGCAGGGTCATGGCGCCGCCTCCAACGGCGGATAGGCGCGCGTGGGGCCGGTGAGGGCCGGCGCCGAGGCGGCCGCCTCCTGGCGCGCCGGCAGCGGCAACGCCTTGCGCTGCTCCTCGGTGAGCTCGAGCACCGGCGGCTGGCCGCGCTTGACGTCCTTGCTGCGCGTGATGGAGGCGGCGAACTCCTGCTCGGTGGGCAGCTCGGGCGCCTGCACCGACTTCAATTGCTCACCCTCGAACAGCAGCACGATGCGGCGCTCCTGCGGCTCGGTGCCCTGGCGCTTGATGGTGAACACGTAGTCCCAGCGGTCGGCATGGAAGATGTCGGTCAGCAGCGGCGAACCGAGCAGGTCACGCACCTGGGTGCGCGACATGCCGGGCTTCACGCGCGCCAGCATCTCCTTGGTGACCACGTTGCCCTGCACGATCTCCACGCGGTAGGGCGTGATGACGCCCAGGAAGTTGTCGCTCGACTGCAGCGACGCGCAGCCCGCCAGCAATGCAAGCCCGGCGAGGGCCGCCGCGAGCTGCGGCATGGAGGCGTTGACGCGATGTGACATGGAGTATTGAGGCTATGATCGAACGATTCTAGCCGGCGCCTTTTTGCAGACGCCGGTGTTCTTGAACACCCCGACCATGCCTGCTCGTCCGCCCCATTCGTCCCCTGGCACGCATGCCGAAGACCTGAAGAGCAGCGGCCTCAAGGCCACGCTGCCGCGCATCAAGATCCTCGAGGTGTTCCAGAAGTCCGAGCAGCGGCACATGACCGCGGAAGACGTGTTCAAGGCGCTGCTCAACGAAAACTCCGAAATCGGCCTGGCCACGGTGTACCGCGTGCTGATGCAGTTCGAGCAGGCGGGTCTGCTGACGCGCAGCCACTTCGAGTCGGGCAAGTCGGTATTCGAGCTCAACGAGGGCCAGCATCACGATCACCTGGTGTGCCTGACCTGCGGGCGGGTCGAGGAGTTCTACGATCCCGAGATCGAGAAGCGCCAGCGCGCGGTGGCGCATGCGCGCGGGTTCGAGCTGCACGACCATGCGCTGTCGCTGTACGCGGCCTGCACGAAGAAGGACTGCCCGCACCGGCCGAGGTGATGTGAGCCCCCGGCCGCTAGGGCGGCCGCCCCCCGAGGGGGCTGCAATCCGCGACCGGGAAACCCGGATCGCGGATTGGGCGCTGAGAGGCACCGCCCCTGGCCGCTGACGCGGCCTGTCCCAGAGGGACTCCCGCCCCCTGGGGCGGGCAGGGGTGGCGCTCCATTTCACCCCGAAGGGGAGCGCAGCGCGCTCCCCTGGCCGCTGACGCGGCCTGTCCCAGAGGGACTCCCGCCCCCTGGGGGCGGGCAGGGGTGGGGCTCCATTTCACCCCGAAGGGGAGCGCAGCGCGCTCCCCTGGCTGCTGGCGCGGCCTGTCCCGGAGGGACTCCCGCACCCTATTCCGTGCTGCCGCGCTCCATGGCGCGCTGGTGGCGCTGGATGAACTCGTTGTAGGTGTCGATGCCGCGCAGCTGCAAGATGGTATTGCGCACCGCGGCTTCGACCAGTACCGCCAGGTTGCGGCCCGCGTCCACCGCGATCACCACCTTGCGCACCGGCACACCGAGGATGTCTTCGTACAGCGGCTCGTAGGGCAGGCGCTCGAACTCGCGCTCCATCGTCTCCTTGCGCACCAGGTGCACGATGAGCTTGAGCCGCATCTTCCGCCGCACCGCGGTCTCGCCGAAGATCGCCTTGATGTCGAGCAGGCCGATGCCCCGCACCTCGAGCAGGTTCATCAGCAGCTCGGGGCAGCGGCCCTCGAGCGCGGTTTGCGAGATGCGGTAGAGGTCCACCGCATCGTCGGCCACCAGGCCATGGCCGCGCGAGATGAGCTCCAGCCCCAGTTCGCTCTTGCCCAGGCCGGACTCGCCGGTGAGCAGCACGCCCAGGCCCAGGATGTCCATGAACACGCCGTGACGCGTGGTGCGGTCGGCGAACAGCAGGCTCAAGTAGTCGCGCACCACGTCGATCACGTGGCCTGCGGTCTGCGCGGTGACGAACAAGGGGATGTCGGCGCGGTCGCAGATCGCCACCAGTCGGTCTGGCGGGGTCTGGCCGTCGGCCACGATGATCACCGGGGGCTCCAGGCCCACGATGCGCGCGATGCGTCGCTCCTGGTCGTCGCGCGAGTCGCGGCTCAGGTAGGCCACCTCGCGATGGCCCACGATCTGTACGCGGTAGGGGTGGATGTAGTTGAGGTAGCCGACCAGGTCGGCAGCCGAGCGGGCGTCGCGCACCGCGGCCTCGTCGAAGCGACGCTCCGGGTGGGCATGGCCGGCGATCCATTCCCAGCGCAGGGCCGGGCGGTGGGCTTCGAAGAGGGCTTCCGCGCTGATCGAGGTCGGCTTCATGCGGCGCTCAGGCCACCGACTTCAGCGGTTCCCAATCGGAAATGAGTTTGTGCACCGTGGCCGCTTCGGTCTCGGTCTTCAGCCGCTCGCGCAGCTCGCGGTCGGACAGCAGCTCGGCGATCTCGGACAGGATTTCGAGGTGCCGCTGGGTGGCGGCCTCGGGCACGAGCAAAAAGATCAACAGGCTCACCGGCTCGTCGTCGGGCGCGTCGAACGGGATCGGCTGCTGCACGCGCAACACCGCCGCCAGCGGGTTCTTCAGGCCCTTGATGCGCCCGTGGGGAATGGCCACGCCATGGCCCAGCCCGGTGGAGCCCAGGCGCTCGCGTGCGAACAGGTTGTCGGTGACCGTGGCCCGGGCGATCGAGTGCTGGTTCTCGAACAGCAGGCCGGCATGCTCGAAAGCCCGCTTCTTGCTGGTGGCGTCCACATTCACCAGAACGTTGCTGGCGGGCAGGATGGCGGCGAGACGGTTCATGAATGGATTCCCCCGCATCGCTATCACCCTGGTGGGGCGCAACGATCGGCTCGTAGGAGGGAACTCATTATAGGAATCCCCCCTTCCGGGGGAAGCGTGCACGATCCCGCAAGGTTGGGGGTGTTGCCGTCGTGCCTCATGGTGCTTCAACGCCCGATTGCGCATTCCGGCATACATGCAGCCCCTCGGGCCGAGGCAAGAAGAAGGGCGGCCCTTGGGCCGCCCTGCCGTTGAGGCGATTGGCTTACACCGGGCTGACGTCCAGCCGCTTGGCGCTCGCGTGGTGATGGTCTTGCACGCGGTCTTTGTGGCGGCAGACCTGGCGGTCCAGCTTGTCCATCAGCTGATCGATCGCGGCGTACAGGTCTTCGTGCGACTGTTCGACGAAGATGTCCCGGCCCTTCACGTGCAGGGTCACTTCGGCGCGTTGGCGGCGTTCCTTTTCCTTGAGCTTCTCCACTGTCAGCAGCACGTTGATGTCGACCACCTGGTCGAAGTGACGCGTCACGCGATCCAGCTTGTTGACCACATACTCGCGCAGGGCAGGCGTCACTTCCAAGTGATGTCCGCTGATCGTCAGGTTCATCAGGTCCTCCTTTCAGGACGGTTGACAAAGACGGGGAAGATCGAACAAGAGGGGGAAGGGGAGACTTCCAGGTAGCAGGTGAGGGCGGGGTCGTTCGAAACCAGTGTGCCGCTATCGCGCAGCCGTGACAAGCCGGTGTCAGGGTTCGTCCGCTCTGGGGTTTGATACAGCGCCAAAGCGCCGCTGATTTCCGTGCGGCAATGCCTTGAAAAGCCGCGGTGGACAAGGCGCCCGCCGAGGTCATAGAGCGGCCCAATGAGACATAATTCGCCCATTCCCTTCGTGGAGACCCACTTGGACCAGAGTCACCCTCGGTGACCGTCCACTCCAGCGGGTGATGCGAGCCATCACTGCAGCGGGGTGAGGCGGTTTCATCGACAACACCATTACCCCGATCATCCCGACGTCCGAAGCTGCAGCCCGACGAGCTGCCAGGCGCGAGGGCCGGCGCTGGAGACTGCAATGCTGAATGTGTTCACCCTGGACAACGGCCGACTCTCGGGCCGCCCGCTCCAGGACGAGGATCTGGACAACCCCGATGCGCTGGCCGACGTGCGGCCGGTATGGGTGGACCTGGAGGCGCCCACCGCCCAGGAAAAGCGCTGGATCGCCAGCCGGTTCGGCCTGACGATCCCCGACGACATCGTCGACGAGGACCTGGAGGAGTCGGCGCGCTTCTACGAGGAAGACAACGGCGAGCTGCACATCCGCTCCGACTTCCTGATCGACGACGACGTGACCCCGCGCAACGTGCGCGTGGCCTTCATCCTGCACGACAAGGTGCTGTTCTCGGTGCACGAAGAGGACCTGCCTGTATTCCGCCTGCTGCGGCTGCGGGCGCGGCGCATCCCGGCGCTGATCGAAGACGCCAAGGACGTGCTGCTCAAGCTCTACGACGCCGACGCGGAGTATTCGGCCGATGCGCTCGAAGGCATCTACCTCGCGCTGGAGAAGGTGAGCAACCGTGTGCTGAGTCAGCAGGTGACCGACCAGGAAGCCGGCGAGGTGCTGTCGGCCGTGGCCAAGGAAGAAGACCTCAACGGCCGCATCCGCCGCAACGTGATGGATACCCGGCGCGCCGTGAGCTTCATGATGCGCAGCCGCATGCTCAACGCCGAGCAGTTCGAGGAGGCGCGGCAGATCCTGCGCGACATCGACTCTCTCGACTCGCACACCGCGTTCCTGTTCGACAAGATCAACTTCCTGATGGACGCAACGGTCGGCTTCATCAACATCAACCAGAACAAGATCATCAAGATCTTCTCGGTGGCTTCGGTGGCGTTGCTGCCGCCCACCCTGATCGCCAGCATCTACGGCATGAACTTCAGGGCCATGCCCGAGCTCGACTGGAGCTTAGGCTACCCGTTCGCGCTGGGGCTGATGCTGCTGTCGGTGGCGGCGCCCTTCATCTACTTTCGCCGCAAGGGATGGCTGCGGTGATCGAAGGTCTGCGCGCGATCACGCTCGACCTGGACGACACGCTGTGGCCGATTGCGCCGGCGATCGAGCGCGCCGAAGCGGCACTGCACGCCTGGTTCGTCGCGCATGCACCCGAGGTGGCGCACCGCTACGACGTGCAGGCCTTGCGCGCGCTGCGCGACCGGGTGGCAGGCGAGCACCCCGACTGGTCGCACGACTTCACGCGCATCCGGCACCACAGCCTCGTGCTGGCGCTGCAACACTGCGGCCACGATGCAGCGCTGGCCGATGCGGCCTTCGAGGTGTTCTTTCGCGTCCGCAACGAGCTGCAGCTCTTTGATGAGGTGGAGGAGGCGCTCACCGCGCTGGCCGCCCACTATCCGCTGCTGGCGGTGACCAACGGCAACGCCGACCTGGCGCTGGCCGGCGTGGCACATCACTTCGCAGGCGTGGTATCGGCTCGCAGCCTGGGGGTGGGCAAGCCTGACGCACGCATCTTCGACGAGGCCTGCCGCCGGCTCGGCGTCGCGCCGCACCAGGTGCTGCACGTGGGCGACGACTGGGCGCTCGACGTGCAAGGTGCACGTGCGGCCGGGCTGCATGCGGCCTGGCTGTGCCGGGCGGACGGCCTCGCCGCTGTGCCGGCGCACGTGTGGGTGATCCGCCATTTGGGTGAACTTGTCGACGCCCTGCTGCCCGTAACGAATTGAACATCGGGTCGGCGTGCGCTTGTTGGCACGCGGGTGTGGCGAAGCGCGACTTTTGACGATGCGCGGTGCGGCGGCTTTTCCTAGAGTTGCTTCGACGCGGAGGGAACCGTCCGCGAGGAGAAGCACTCATGGATCGTCGCCATACCTACGCCGTGCAACGGGAAGCCACGCAGCGCCTGCGCTGGCGGTCGGCCGTCGTGCTGGCCGGGCTGGCCCTTGGCGCCTTGCTGGCCTGGAAGCCCGCCCAGGCGCAGTTCAACCTCGTTCCGTCGCCGGTGCAGGCGGCCGCGGCCAAGCTGTCGGAGGCCGACAACGACCGCAGCTACCGCAAAGACGGCGCGCGCCACATCTACGCCAGCTATCCCGGCCACATCCACAAAGGCAAGCTGCCCCCGCTGATGTACGCGATCGCGATCACCGAGACCGAAATCGACCAGGACGGCAACGTCGTCAATGCGGTGATGGTGCGGGAGCCCGCCGCCGCCAAGGAGGTGGGGCCTTGGGTGCTGGCCATGATCCGCAAGGCCGGCCCCTTCCCGAAGCCGACCAAGATGGGCCGCGTGAAGTACACCGACGTGTGGCTGGTGGACAAGACCGGCAAGTTCCAGCTCGACACGCTCACGGAAGGGCAGCGCTGATGCTCCAGCCGCGCCGGTAAAAACTACCGTGCGCGGCATTCTTTGCGGAAGCGCCGGAGGTGGCAGCGGCCGCCGGGGTCGAACCCGGCGGCCGTTTGCCTGGTGGTGCCCAAAACGAAAAGGCACCGCCCTGCGGTGCCTTTCGGGGAATAAAGAAAGCTGCGCAGCGCCCCTGAGCGAAGGAGGGAGGGAGGGAGGAGGAGGAGAAGCGCTCCGGGATTTCAGCCAGTGAACCTGGAAGGCTGCGCAGCAGGTAATCGATGGTTCGGGTCCTCCACCCGCAATGCGAGCAAGGCAAGAGCCGTGCCGCACGCCAATGTGACCCCTTGCGGGGGGCCGAGTTCCGCCGAATTGCAACCGATCGCTTCAAACGGCGCCGGCGCACCGCCCAAGCCCCGCGTTCTCTGCGGGCGTAACCCGCCTGTCATACCCCCGTGGAGCCGGCACTCTAGAATGCCGGGTCGCGCTTGCCAGGACTCTTTTGATGATGCTCTACCCTGAACTCTTCAAGCAACTCGAAGCCGTGCGCTGGAACATGGACAAGGACATTCCTTGGGACCGGTTCGACGCCAGCCGGCTGTCGGAGGAGCAGGCGCAGACCATCAAGATGAACGCCATCACCGAGTGGGCGGCGCTGCCGGCCACCGAGATGTTCCTGCGCGACAACCGCGACGACAGCGATTTTTCGGCGTTCATGAGCGTTTGGTTCTTCGAGGAGCAAAAGCACTCGCTGGTGCTGATGGAGTACCTGCGCCGCTTCCGGCCCGACCTGGTGCCCACCGAGGCCGAGCTGCACGAGGTGCGCTTCGAGTTCGACCCCGCCCCGGCGCTGGAAACCCTGATGCTGCACTTCTGCGGCGAGATCCGGCTGAACCACTGGTACCGCCGCGCTTCCGAGTGGCACACCGAGCCGGTGATCAAGGCGATTTACGAGACGCTGGCACGCGACGAAGCCCGCCATGGCGGCGCCTACCTGCGCTACATGAAGCGCGCGATGCAGAAGTTCGGCGACGAGGCCAAGGCGGCCTTCGCCAAGGTGGGCGTGCTGATGGCCAGCGCCCGCCGCACGGCCCAGGCGCTGCACCCGACCAACCTGCACGTGAACGAAAGGCTGTTCCCGCGCGACACCGTGCAAAGCCGCCTGCCCGACCCGAGCTGGCTGGAGAAGTGGCTGGACAAGCAGATCCAGTTCGACGCCGTGTGGGAGAACAAGGTGGTCGAGCGCATCCTGCACAACATGAGCCTGCTGATGGAACGCAGCTTCGCCAGCGTGCAGGAGCTCAACCGCTTCCGCAAGGAAATGGCCGCCCGGCTGGCCGCTGCCGCGCAGCAAGGCGGCGCGCAACCCGCCTGAGGGTGTGGGCTCCGGCCTGTCCTGGTGGCTGCTGCTGGCCGCCGGCCTGTTCGAGGTGGGCTGGGCGCTGGGCCTGAAGACCACCGACGGTTTCACCCGGCCTTGGCCTACGGCGCTGACCGTGGCCGCCATGATCGCCAGCGTGGGGCTGCTCGGCTTGGCGGTGAAGCAGCTGCCGATCAGCACCGCCTACGCCGTGTGGACGGGCATCGGCGCCGTGGGCACGGCGGTGCTGGGCGTGCTGTTACTGGGCGAGGCGATGACGCCGCTGAAGGCAGCCAGCCTTGCGCTCATCACGATCGGCCTGGTCGGGCTCAAGCTCGGCGGTTGACCAGCGCAATCCCGCCGGTCACTGCGATCAGCGCCACCATCAGCCGCAAGGTCAGCGGCTCGCCCAGCAACGTGACGCCGGCCAGCAGACCGAAGATGGGCGTCAGCAGCGTGAACGCAGCCAGCCGCGTCGCCGGGTAGTGGCGCACCAGCCAGAACCACAGCAGGTAGCTCGCGAAGGTGACGATCACCGCCTGGAAGCCGAAGGCCGCCCAGGTGACGGGGGTCAGGGCCGCGGGCCAATGCTCGCCGGCGGCCCAGCCTGCAGCGCCGAGCAGCGCCCCCGAGATGCCGAGCTGGTAGAGCAAGGTCTTTTCCGGCACCGCGCTGGTGAGGCGGGTGGCGCGGATCACCAGCGTGGTGGCCGCCCACAACACCGCGGCCAGCACGCCCAACGCGTCGCCCATCCATTGGCGCGGCCCGGCGGCCGGCTGGGTGAAGCCCTCGGCGAAGGCCCAGGCCACCCCGCTGAACGCGGCCGCCAGGCCCAGCCACTGGCCCGGGTGCAGGCGCTCGTTGTGGGCGATGAAATGCATGCCCAGCGCCACCACGAAGGGCGATAGGTAGATGAACACCACCATGCGCGAGGCCGTGGTGAACTGCAGGCCGATGAAGATGCAGGCGAACTCGGCGGCGAACAAGGCCCCCGCGGCCAGGCCGGCCCAGCCGGTGCCATCGCGCGCGAACAGCCCGATGCCGCGCAGCCGCGCCCACAGCGCGACGAGCAGCGCTGCCACCACCGAGCGCGCCCCCGCCTGCAGCAGCGGCGGTATCTCGGCCAGCGCCACCTTGGCCGCCACCTGGTTCAGTCCCCAGAGCGCACAGCACAACAGCAAGGAGGCGACGGCCACGGTATCCAGGTGGGTCTTGCGTTCGGTCATCGGTTCAGCGTCGGTCGGGTCGGGGCCAGGCCGGCGCCAACCCGGCCTGGTGGGCCACCGGGTGCCAGCGGCGGGCACTGCTCAGCCAAAGACCGCGCGCCACAGCGCGAGCACGGCGTCGCGCTGGGCCGCCAGCGTGTCGGGCGCGAACTGCGTGGGCTGCTCGTCCAGGCGCGCGCGGTGCTGGGCGCGGCGCAGCTCGCGGTAGGCGTCCGCCGCGGCGCTGCCCACGCCGGCCGGCAGCAGGCCCGCGGCTTCCGCGCGGCACAGCAAGGCGATGTTGCCCACGTTGTCCTGCAGCTCGGGATGCGAGGCCGAGCGCGAGAGCACCAGCATCTGCACTGCGAACTCGGCGTCCATCATGCCGCCGGGGCTGTGCTTCACGTCGAACCGGCCCTCGGGCACCGGCCGTGCCGCACGCACCTTTTCGCGCATCGCGCGGATCTCGTCGCGCAGCGCGTCGGCGTCGCGCGGGGCGCACAGCACGGCGCGGCGCACCTGCTCGAAGCGATCGGCCAGTTCGGGCAGGCCGGCGCAGAAGCGGGCGCGCGTGATGGCCTGGTGTTCCCAGGTCCATGCGGTGTTGCTGCCGCGGCCGACCTGGTACTTCTCGAACGAATCGAGCGAGGTCACCAGCAGGCCGGAGTTGCCGTTGGGGCGCAAGGCGGTGTCGATGTCGAACAGCTCGCCGGCCGAGGTGCGTAGCGTGAGCCAGGGGATCAGCTTGCGCACGAAGGCACCGTACACCTCGGGTGCGCGCTCATCGTCGTCGTCGTAGAGGAACACCAGGTCCAGGTCGCTGCCGTAGCCCAGCTCCTTGCCGCCCAGCTTGCCGTAGGCGATGACGGCGAAGCGCGGCGCGTCGCGGTGGTGCGCCTTCAAGCGCTGCCAGCACCAGCGCAGCGTGCAGTCGAGCAGCGCGTCGGCCAGCGCCGACAGGTCATCGGCCACCTGCTCCACCGTGATGTGGCCCTCGACGTCGCGTACCAGCGTGCGGAACACCTCGGCATGGTGGGCGCGGCGCAGGGTGTCGAGCAGCGATTCCTCGTCGGCCTCGCCGGCGCGCTGCCAGGCGGCGTGGCGCGCCTGCAGGTCGGCGATGAAGCTCTCGCGCTCGAAGCGGCTGTGCACCAGGCGCTCGTCGGCCAGCTCGTCGATCACGCCGGGGTGCAGCATCAGGTAGCGCATCGGCCAGCGTGCCAGGCCCAGCAGGCGCAGCAGCCGGCGCAGCACTTCGTGGCGCTCGACCAGCAGCGCGAGGTAGCTTTCGCGGCGCAGCAGTGGCTCCACCCAGTCGATGAAGCGCAGCGCCGCGTCCATCGGGCAGTCGCCACAGCCCACGCATTCGGCCACGCGCTTCATCAGCTTGGCCAGCCGGATCTTGCTGTCGTCGCGCAGGCGCTGGATGCGCGGCTGCTGGCACCAGGCGCGCACGCGCTGGCCCAGCTCGGGCGGCAGGCGTTCGATGAAGGTCTCGCTGTCGATCGGCAGCGGCGGGCCGTTGCAGCTGCGGCAGCTGCTCTTGCCGTTGGCGGGCGTGGGCGCCTGGCCGTCGTGCAGCAGCGCGTCGAACTCGGTTGCGACGAACTCGCGGATGTCGCACAGCTTGTCCAGCAGCTCGCAGGCGTCCGCGTTGCATGCCAGGTGCAGGCTGCGCGCGATCCAGCCGAGGTCGCCGTCGGCCGTGGGCAGCTGGTGGGTCTGCTGGTCGTCGAGGTACTGGATGCGGTGCTCGACGCAGCGCAGGAAGCTGTAGGCCTCGGCCAGGCGGGCGGCGGTGGCCGCCTTCATCAACCCGTGCGCCACCAGGCGCTCCAGGCCCTTGAGCGTGGAGCGGGTGCGGATCTCGGGAAACTGGCCGCCGCGCACGACCAGCAGCAGCTGCACGATGAACTCGATCTCGCGGATGCCGCCGCGCGACAGTTTCACGTCGTTGGCGCGCTCGGGCCGGCCGGCGGCGCGGCGTTGCGCTTCCTCGCGGATCTTGCGATGCAGCTGGCGCAGGCCCTCGAACACGCCGTAGTCGAGGTAGCGCCGGTAGACGAAGGGCGTGACCAGCGAGCGCAGCGCCAGGGCCCGGCCGCTTTGCACCGCGCTGCGCGGCGCCACCACGCGGCTCTTGAGCCACGCAAAGCGCTCCCACTCACGGCCCTGGACCTGGAAGTACTCCTCCAGCATCGCCAGGCTCACCACCGGCGGGCCGGAGTTGCCGTTGGGGCGCAAGGCCAGGTCGACGCGGAACACCAAGCCGTCGTCGGTGGTCTCACCGATCAGGGCGTAAAGCCTGCGCGCAACCTTGGAGAAATATTCGTGTGCGGAAATCGGCTCCGGCCCGGACGTATGCCCCTCTTCCTCGTACACATAGATCAGGTCGATGTCGGACGACACGTTGAGCTCGCGTGCGCCCAGCTTGCCCATGCCGACGATCCAGAAATCGATGCGCTGGCCCTGGGCGTCGAGCGGGGCGCCGTGGCGTGCGTCTGCCTCGGCCCGGGCGGCGGCCAGCGCCTGCTCCAGCGTCACCTCGGCCAGCGCGGTCATCGCGCCGCACACGTCGTGCAGCGCCGCGGCCTGCTCGATGTCCAGCACGGCCAGGCGTTCGAGCACCACCTGCCGCGCCACGCGCAGCGCCGAGGGCAGCGCCCGGCCGTCTTGCTGCAGGCGCGCGATCAGCGCTTCGATCTGCTGCGCGCCGGGCAGCCCCTCGGGCAGCAGCGCCAGCTCCGCCGCGTAGCGGCGCCGCACGCGCTGCACGAAACGGCTGTGCTCGGCGCCGGCGAAGGACGCTGCCGGTGCCGTCGGGTGCAGGCCCGGCGGCGCAGCCCCATCCGCTTCGGAGTCGGCCGCTGCCGCAGGCAGTGCGTTGCTGCTGTGTGAGCCCATGCAGTGCTTGATAATTCCCACTCACCGTGCCGTGCACGTCGTCATCGAGGGCACCGCACACGCGGGCGCCGCGGTGCCGGTTTGAGGCCGGCGTCCCAACATCCTGATGCCTTCATCCTCGCCTGACACGGCTCCCCCTTCCTTCGAGCGCTTCGAGCTGCGGCATATGTCACGCCGGGTGGTCGATTGGCGCGCGGTCGCGCGCGTCGGGCTCTGGTTGGTGCTGGTGGCCTGGAGCTTATTGCTGGCGGCTTGGCTGACTCTGCACTGGGGGATTTTGCCCCACCTCGACGAGTGGCGTCCCCAGATCCAGCAGCAGGCCTCCAAGGCGCTGGGGGTGCCGGTGCGCATCGGGCGCATCGAGGTGCAGTCGCGCGGCTGGGTGCCGGCGTTGAAGCTGACCGACGTGGCGCTGGTCGATGCGCAAGGGCGTGAGGCCTTGAAGCTGCCGCAGGTGGCCGCGGCTGTGTCGCCGCGCTCCTTGCTGGCTTTTTCGCTGCGCTTCGAGCAGTTGCTGATCGAGGGTGCGCACCTCGATGTGCGGCGCGACGCGCAGGGGCGGGTGTTCGTGGCCGGCCTGCCGATGCAAGGCGCTGCAGGCGAAGGCAGCGATGCGGCCGCCGACTGGTTCTTCGAGCAGCACGAGTTCGTGATCCGGCACGGCAGCGTGCGCTGGACCGACGAGCGCCTGCAGGCGCCCCCGCTGGAGCTGACCGACGTGGACCTGGTGGTGCGCAACGGCCTGAAGCGCCACGCGATCCGGCTCGACGCCACGCCGCCGGCCGAGTGGGGCCGGCGCTTCTCGCTGCAGGGCCGCTTCAGCCAGCCGCTGCTGGCCGCCAGCGGCAACTGGCGGCGCTGGAGCGGGACCGCCCATGCCGACCTGCCGCAGGTGGACCTGCACCACCTGCGCCGCCATGTGCAGCTGCCGTTCGAGCTGAGCGAAGGCGAAGGCGCGCTGCGCGCCTGGTTCGACCTGGAAAAGGGCGAGCCGCGCGGCGTCACGGTGGACGTGGCCCTGAACGCGGTGGCGCTGAAGCTGGGGGCTGCGCTGCAGCCGCTGGCGTTGCAACAGGTGCAGGGCCGGCTCGTCGCGCGCCGTGACGACCAGGGCATGCATCTTTCGGCCGAGAACTTCGGCTTCACGATGGACGACGGGCGCAGCTGGCCTCGCGGCAAGCTCTACGCCGCCTGGACGCAGCGGCAAGACCAGCCCGCAGCACCGGTGACCGGTGGCGAGTTCGGCGCCGATCGCCTGGACCTGCAGCTGACCGCCGACATCGCCGAGCGCCTGCCGCTGGGCCAGGCGGTGCGCGCGCTGCTGGCGCAGCTGCAGCCGCAAGGCGAAGTGCAAGCCGTGGCCGCGCGCTGGAACGGGCCGCTGGATGCGCCCACGCACTACCAGGTGAAGGCCCGGTTCCTCGGCCTGAGCCTGGCTTCCGCAGCGGCGCCGCAGCCCGAGGCCGTGGGCCGGCCGGGCCTGCGCAACGCGCAGATCGACCTGCGCGCCAACGAAAGCGGCGGCGAGGCGACGTTGGCGCTGGAAGACGGCGCGCTGGAATTCCCCGGCGTGTTCGAAGATCCGGTGCTGCCGCTGCAGCGCTTGCAGGCCCAGCTGGCCTGGCGCATCGCGCCGGCGCGCCGGGGCACGCCCGGCGCGCTGCCCGCGATCGAGCTGAAGCTGCGCGATGTGCGCTTCGCAAACGCCGATGCCGAGGGCACGCTACAGGCCACCTGGCGCACCGGCGCCGGCAGCGGCTTCGGCGTTGGTGGCCGCTTCCCGGGGCTGCTGGAAATGAGCGGGCAGCTGTCGCGCGGCGAGGCCACCAGCGTGGCGCGCTACCTGCCGTTGAGCATCCCGGCCGGCACGCGACAGTACGTGGCCGCCGCAGTGCGCAGCGGCCAGGTCGAGGACGCCGAGTTCAAGGTGAAGGGGGACCTGTGGCAGTTCCCGTTCCACAGCGCGCGCGAGGGTGAGTTCCGCATTGCCGGTCATGTGTCTGGCGTGGAGTTCGCCTATGTGCCGCCGGAGGGTGAAGCGGCCTCCGCGTGGCCGGCATTCACGCAGACCTCGGCGGAGCTGGTGTTCGAGCGCAGCTCGATGGAGATCCGCGGCGGGCAGGCGCGGGTGTTCGGTTATGGGCTGACGCAGGTGCAGGGGCGCATCGCCGACCTGGGCCACAAGCCCACGCTGCTGATCGAGGGGCAGGGCCGCGGTCCGCTGGCGGACCTGCTGCGCTATGTGAACACCTCGCCGGTGGGCGCTTGGCTGGAGCAGGGCCTGGCGGGCGCCGGCGCAGCGGGTGCCGCCGACCTGAAGCTGGCGCTGGAGTTGCCGCTGGACGACCTGTCGCACTCGACCGTGAAGGGCTCGGTGGCGCTGCAGGGCAACGAGCTGCGGCTGCGTCCCGACATCCCGGGGCTGGCGCAGGCCAGGGGGCGCATCGACTTCACGCACAAGGGCTTCAACCTGCGCGGCGTGAGCGCACGCGCCCTGGGCGGCGACACCACGCTGGAAGGCGGCACGCTGGCCGACGGCAGCACGCGCGTGACCGCCAGCGGTACCGCCACGGCCGAAGGCCTGCGGCGCGCCGCCGAGCTGCCCTGGCTGGCGCGCATGGCCGCTTCGTTCAGCGGGCAGACGCCCTATCGCGTGGCGGTGGGCCTGGACGGCGGGCGCTCGGAGATCGCGATCACCAGCCCGCTCACCGGCCTGGCCCTGGACCTGCCGGCGCCGCTGCGCAAGAGTGCCGAAACGCCGCTGCCCTTGCGCGTGCAGACGCAGCGGAATCAGCAGGACGTGCAGCGCGACCAGTTGCGCGTGGAGCTGGGCCAGGTGCTGCAGGCGCACTACCAGCGCGACGTGTCGCAGGACGAGCCCAAGGTGCTGGGCAGCGCGCTGGCCTTGGGCGAGCCGCTACCCGCGCCGGTGGCCGGCGGCGTGGCCCGGCTCAACCTGGGCGTGTTCGACGCGGACGCCTGGCGGCTGCTCGTCGCGCGCTGGTTCGCCAACGGCCAGGCGGTGGGCGCCGCCGGCGGCGGCTATGTGCCGGAGCGCATTGCGTTGCAGGCCAAGGAGTTGCGCCTGGGCGGGCGCCGGCTCGACCAGGTAGTGGCCACGCTGTCGGCGCTGCGCGGGGCCGATCCCGGCTGGCATGTCAATGTGGTGGCGGCCCAGCTTGCCGGTGATGTGGAAGTGCGCGCGCCCACGGCCGCCAGCGCCGGGCGCGTGCAGGCGCGGCTGTCACGCCTGGCGCTGCCGCGCACGGACGAAGCGTCGGTGGAAGACCTGCTCGAGCAGGCGCCTTCGAGCGTACCGGCGCTGGACATCGTGGTCGAAGACTTCGAACTGCGCGGCAAGCGGCTCGGTCGCCTGGAGGTGGAGGCGGTCAACCTGGGCGAAGGCGGTGCGCGCGTCTGGCAGCTGGCCAAGTTGAACCTCGCCAACGCCGACGCGCGCCTGCAGGCCAGCGGCCGCTGGGGGCCGTCGGGTGCCGCCGACGCCAGGCGGCGCATGGTGCTGGACTTCAAGCTCGACGTGGCCGACGCCGGTGCGCTGCTGCAGCGCCTGGGCACGCCCGGCGCGCTCAAGGGCGGCAAGGGCCGCTTGCAGGGCCAGGTGGCATGGGCCGGCTCGCCGATGGCGCTGGACTATCCCTCCTTGAGCGGCCAGCTCAACCTGACGCTCGACAAGGGCCAGTTCCTCAAGGCGGGCACCGGGGCGGCGCGGCTGCTGAGCGTGCTGAGCCTGCAGTCGCTGCCGCGGCGGCTGGTGCTCGACTTCCGCGACCTGTTCGAGGACGGCTTCGCCTTCGACAACGCCAGCGGCGACGTGCAGATCCAAGAGGGCGTGGCCAGCACCAACAACCTGCGCATGCGCGGCGTGCAGGCCGTGGTGCTGATGGAGGGCCGGGCCAGCATCGCCGCCGAGACGCAGGACCTGCGCGTGTTCGTGGTGCCCGAGATCAACGCCGGCACGGCCTCGCTGGCCTATGCGGCGATCAACCCGGCGATCGGGCTGGGCACCTTTCTCGCGCAGATGTTCCTGCGCAAGCCGCTGATGCAGGCCAGCACGCGCGAGTTCCGCGTCACCGGCCCCTGGGACGACCCCAAGGTCGAGCGCGTGGAGCGCAAGCCCACCGACCCGCTGCCCAACGTGGACAGCGCTCCCACCGTGGCGGCCACGCCGCCGCCCGCAGCCCCGCCGGCCACGCGATAGAAGGAACACGCCGATGAAGGTCGCCGCCTTGCAGATGGTGTCCACGCCCGACGTGCAGCGCAACCTGGCCAGCGCCGCCCGGCTGATCGCACAGGCCGTCGAGGCGGGCGCGCAGCTGGTGGCGCTGCCCGAGTACTTCTGCTTCATGGGCCATGACGACCGCGACAAGCTCGCGCTGGCCGAAGACGACGGCGGCGGGCCGATCCAGCAGTTCCTGGCCGAGCAGGCCCGCGCCCATGGGCTGTGGATCATCGGCGGCACGCTGCCCATGCGCTGCGGCGACGCGGCGCGCGTGCGCAACAGCTGCTGCGTGATGGGGCCCGACGGCCGCCTGGTGGCGCGCTACGACAAGCTGCACCTGTTCCGCTACCGCAACGACGCGGGCGAGGACTACGACGAAGGCCGCGTGCTGCAGGCCGGCGAGCAGCCGGTGACGGCGCAGCTGGGCGGGTGGCGCGCCGGCTTCTCGATCTGCTACGACCTGCGCTTTCCCGAGCTGTACCGCGCGATGATGGTCCCGCCCTGCGACCTGCTCAGCGTGCCGGCCGCCTTCACCCACACGACCGGCCGCGCGCACTGGGAGCTGCTGCTGCGCGCGCGCGCGGTGGAAAACCAGTGCTACGTGATCGCGGCCGCCCAAGGCGGCAGGCATGAGAACGGCCGCCGCACCTGGGGCCACAGCATGGTGGTCGACCCCTGGGGCGAGGTGCTGGCGGTGTGTGCCGAGGGTGAAGGCGTGGCGATGGCCGAGATGCGGCGCGAGCGCATCGACGAAGTGCGCCGCCAGCTGCCCGCGTTGAGCCACCGGCGGTGCTGAGACCCTGCGGCTGGGCTCAGCGCAGTTCGTCGCGTCGCGGCAGGTCGGCGCCGCGGCGCGAGCAGGTGAGGGCGGCTGCGCGCGCGGCGAAGGCCAGCGCCTGCTGCAGCGCAGCCGCGTCCAGCGCGCGCAGCGCCTGCGCGTTCAGCGCGTCGTGCTCGGCCAGCCAGGCGAGCAGCGCGGCCTGGAAGGTGTCGCCGGCGCCGACCGTGTCCACCAGCTGCACGGGCACGGCCGCGGCCTGCGCCGACGCGGCGGCGGTCCAGGCGCTGGCGCCTTGCGCGCCGCGCGTCACCACCACCATCGACACGCCCTGCTGCAGCCACGCGCGCGCGAGCGTGTCCACCGCCTCGCCGGGAAACAGCAGTGACACGTCCTCGTCGCTGATCTTCAGCAGGTGGGTGCGCGGCAGCATCCAGGCCAGCGTGTCGCGCCAGCGCGGCACCGAAGGTTCGACGTTGAGCCGCACGTTGGGGTCGTAGGCGATCAGGCGCTGCCGACGCTCGCGCTCGACCAGCAGACGCAAGGTGGAGGCCACCGGTTCCACCACCATCGCGTAGGAGCCGAACTGGAAGGCGCGCGCCTGCGCCGGCACACCTTGCAGCGCGGCCGGGCTCAGGCGCCGGTCGGCCGCGCCCTCGCCGTAGAAGGCATACGAGGGCACGCCGCGCGCGTCCAGCCCCACCAGGCCCAGCGTGGTGGGCGCGTCGTGCAACTCCACCGCGCGCAGGTCCACGCCTTCGTCGCGCAGCGCGCGCAGCAGCCGCTCGCCCAGGAAGCCGCGCGACACGCCGCCCAGGAACGCCACCGGCTGCTGCAGCCGCGCCAAGCCCACCGCCACGTTGAATGGCGAGCCGCCAATGCGCGCGTCCAGCACCATGCCGGTGGGTGTGTCGCCCGCCGCGAACACGTCCATCAAGGCTTCGCCGCACACCACGAACATCTCGATCCTCCTTTGCGCTGCCCGCCAGCATGCCCGCGCGCGGCGCACCGCGCATGCGGGTTATCCATTAATCAATCAACTTGATTTATTAAACGACGCCGCCCAGAATTCGCTCGACCGACACAGCAAGGAGACCTCTGCCATGCGCTGCAAGACCTGGATCGCGCTGGCCGCCGCGGGCGGCTTCTTCGCCGCCGCCTCGGCGGCCGACCAGCCGGTGATCGGCCTGATCACGAAGACCGAGACAAACCCGTTCTTCGTGAAGATGAAAGAGGGCGCGCAGCAGGCGGCGCAGGCCAAGGGCGCGAAGCTGATCGCCGGCGCCGGCAGGACCGACGGCGACAACGCAGGCCAGGTGACCGCGATGGAAAACATGATCGGCGCGGGCGCCAAGACCATCCTCATCACGCCCAGCGACTCCAAGGCCATCGTGCCGGCGATCCAGAAGGCGCGCGCCAAGGGCGTGCAGGTGATTGCGCTCGATTCGCCGGCCGACCCGACCGACGCCACCGATGCGCTCTTTGCCACCGACAACTACAAGGCCGGCGTGCTGATCGGCGAGTACGCGAGGGCCGCAATGGGCGGCAAGCCGGCCAGGATCGCGACCTTGGACCTGTTCCCCGGCCATCCGGTGGGCGCGCAGCGCCACAACGGCTTCCTCAAGGGCTTCGGCCTTGCGGCGCCCGATGCCAAGAGCAACCAGCTCGGCACCGCGCCCGAGATCGTGTGCATGGCCGACAGCTACGGCGACCAGGCCAAGGGCCAGACCGCGATGGAGAACTGCCTGCAGAAGAACCCCGACATCAACCTCGTCTACACGATCAACGAGCCCGCCGCGGCGGGCGCGTACCAGGCGCTGAAGAAGGCCGGCAAGGACAAGGGCGTGACGATCGTGTCGGTCGATGGCGGCTGCGCCGGCGTGCGCAACGTGAAGGCCGGCATCATCGCGGCGACCTCGCAGCAGTACCCGCTGAAGATGGCGGCCATGGGCGTGGAGGCCGGCGTCGAATACGCCAAGACCGGCAAGAAGGTCAGCGGCTACACCGACACCGGGGTCACGCTGATCGCCGACAAGGCGGTGCCGGGCGTGCAGAGCAAGGACACCAAGACCGGCCTCGAACTCTGCTGGGGAAAATGATGGGGCTCACCCCCACAGCGCCTTCGGCGCGTCCCTCTCAAGGCGGCGCCACCAGCGGACCGGCAAAGCCGGATCCGCGGCGGCACTGGGCTTTCCATCTGCCCTCGCTGGTCGCGCTGGGGCCCTTCATCGCGCTGCTGGCCGCCTGCATCTTCTTCTCGACGCAAAGCGACCGCTTCCTCTCGGCGCAGAACTTCGCGCTGATCGCGCAGCAGGTGATGGTGGTGGGCGTCATCGCCATCGGCCAGACGCTGGTGATCCTCACCGCCGGCATCGACCTGTCCTGCGGCATGGTGATGGCGCTGGGCGGCATCGTGATGAGCAAGCTGGCGGTGGAAGCCGGGCTGCCGCCGGGCTGGGGGCTGCTGGCCGGGCTGGCGGTGACCACCGGCTTCGGCCTGCTCAACGGCCTGCTGGTCACGCGCATCAAGCTGCCTTCGTTCATCGTGACGCTGGGCACGATGAACATCGCGTTCGCGATCACGCAGCTGTATTCGTCTTCGCAGACGATCACCGGCCTGCCCGAGGGCCTGACCTCGCTGGGCGACACCTTCGGCGTGGGTGACACGCAGGTGAGCTGGGGCGTGCTGCTGATGCTGGCGCTGTATGGGCTGGTGTGGCTGTGGCTGCGTGAGACCGCGCCGGGCCGGCATGTCTATGCGGTGGGCAACAACGCCGAGGCCGCGCGCCTGACCGGCATCTCCACGCAGCGCGTGCTGCTGGGCGTGTACGCGATGGCGGGCTTGTTCTATGGCATCGCCTCGCTGCTCAGCGTGGCGCGCACCGGGGTGGGCGACCCCAACGCCGGCCAGACCGAGAACCTGGACAGCATCACCGCGGTGGTGCTGGGCGGCACCAGCCTGTTCGGCGGGCGCGGCGTGATCCTCGGCACGCTGGTGGGGGCGCTCATCGTCGGCGTGTTCCGCAACGGGCTCACGCTGATGGGCGTGTCCTCGGTCTACCAGATCCTGATCACCGGCATCCTGGTGATCCTGGCGGTGGCCACCGACCAGCTTTCGCGTCGCGGAGGCCGCGCATGAACCCTCAGGTCGTGATGCAGGCCAAGGGCCTGGTGAAGCGCTACGGCCAGGTCACCGCGCTCGACGGCGCGGACTTCGAGCTGTGCGCCGGCGAGATCCTGGCGGTGATCGGCGACAACGGCGCCGGCAAGTCCTCGCTGATCAAGGCGCTGTCGGGCGCGGTGGTGCCCGATGCCGGCGAGATCCGGCTCGACGGCCGGCCCGTGCACTTCAGGAGCCCGATCGACGCGCGCCGCGCCGGCATAGAGACCGTGTACCAGGAGCTGGCGGTGGCGCCCGCGATGAGCATCGCCGAGAACCTGTTCCTCGGCCGCGAGCTCACGCGCTTCGGCGTCATCGGCAGGCTGCTGCGCATCCTTGACAAGAAACGCATGCTCGAAGAAGCCAAGGCGGCGATGGCGGATCTCAAGATCGGCATCCGCTCGATGGCGCAGCCGGTGGAAACTCTCTCCGGCGGCCAGCGCCAGGGCGTGGCGGTGGCGCGCAGCGCGGCCTTTGCGCGCCACGTGGTCATCATGGATGAGCCCACGGCGGCATTGGGCGTGAAGGAAGGCAACATGGTGCTGGAGCTGATACGCCGCGTGCGCGACCGCGGGCTGCCGGTGATCCTGATCAGCCATAACATGCCGCATGTGTTCGAGATCGCCGACCGCATCCACATTGCGCGGCTCGGCAAGCGGGCAGCGGTGGTGAACCCCAAGAAGATCAGCATGAGCGATACCGTGGCCGTGATGACCGGCGCGATGCGGCCGGAGGACATCCCGGCCGAGTGCTTGGCATGACGCCATGGTCGATATGAGCGCTGCGGCCGATCAGCACCTGCGGCCCCACGGCTCCAGCCAGGGCGGCGTGCGCCAGTACAACGAGCGCGTGGTGCTGCAGGCGATCCGCCAGCACGGCGCATTGGCCGGCGCCGACATCGCCCGCCTCACGCGCCTGAGCGCGCAGACCGTCTCGCTCATCACCAAGCGCCTGCTCGACGACGGCCTGCTCATCAAGGGCGCGCCGGTGCGCGGCAAGGTGGGCCAGCCCTCGGTGCCGCTGGCGCTGGACCCCGATGGCGCCTACTCCATCGGCATCAAGGTGGGCCGCCGCAGCATGGACCTGCTGCTGCTCGACTTCGCGGGCGCGGTGCGCGAGCGCGCATCCATGGGCTACGAGTTCGCCGACCCCGACATGCTGCTGCCCGAGATCACCCAGCGCGTGAAGGCCTTCCGCAAGCTGCTCGCGCCGGCGCGGCGCGAGCGGCTGCAAGGCATCGGCATCGCGGCGCCCTTGTCGCTGGGCGGCTGGCACAAGCTGCTGCACGTGGACCCGGCGGTGGCCGACAAGTGGAACCACGTCGACCTGTCGGAGCGCGTGTCCAGGGCGACCGGGCTGCCGGTGCATTTCGTCAAGGACACGGCGGCCGCCTGCGTGGCCGAGCTGGTGGCCGGCGTGGGCCGCAGCGTGCGCAGCTTCCTCTACGTCTTCGTCGACACCTTCATCGGCGGCGGGCTGGTGATCGACAGCCACCTGCGCGCCGGCCTGCACGGCAACGCCGGCGCGGTCGGCTCGATGGCCTTGGCCCGGGCCACGCAGGGCGATCCGGCGCTGCCCGCGCAATTGCTCAGCGTGGCCTCGCTGCTCAACCTGGAGACGCTGTACCGCGAGGCCGGGCTGGAGCCCGGTGCCACGCTGGACGACCGCGCACTGCAGGCGCCGTGGCGCACGCACACGCTGCGCTGGCTGCGCGAAGCCAGCCCGGCGATCGCGCTGGCGGTGAACAACGCCGCCTGCCTGCTCGACCTGGACGGCGTGATCCTCGACGGCTCCTTCGGCCGCGACCTGCTGGCCGCGCTGCTGGCCAGCGTGGACGAGGTGATGAACGGCTACAACTGGGAAGGCGTCACGCGGCCGGTGCTGCGCGCCGGCACCATCGGCTCGGACGCGCGCGCGCTGGGCGGGGCGCTGCTGCCGCTGTATGCCAACTTCGCGCCGGACCGGGACTTGTTCCTGAAGGTTTGAGGGCCCGGCCGCGGGCACGCGGCCCTTAGCGCCGCCCGAACATCATCTGCCGCGCCAGCAGCGACTTCACCGGCTTGGCGAACTGCAGCGCTGCCAGCCCCAGCCCGCGCGCGGTGGCCAGGCCCGGGGCCTTCCAGGTGAAGCTGCGCGCGAGGAAGTCGGTGGCCGCGATCATGCTCCAGCGGTCGGGTGCGCGGCGCCATTCGAGCCGGCGCAGCGCGGCCTCGATCGTGGGCGACTTGCGCAGCGCCTCCACCAGCTCATGGGCGTCGCGCAGGCCGAGGTTCAGGCCCTGGCCGGCCACCGGGTGCAGCGTCTGCGCCGCATTGCCGATGCGCACCGTGCGGCCCGAGACCAGCGTGCGCTCGGCGTTGAGCCCCAACGGAAAGTCCTTCAGCGCGCTGATGCCCACCAGCCGGCCCGCAGCCTCGGGCACGATGGTGTTCAGCACCGCCAGCCGCTGCGTGTCGCCGAGCTCGCGCACGGGGTCGTCGGCGCTCGGCACGCACCACACCAGCGCCGCGCGCAGCAGGCCGTCGTCGGTGGGCTGCAGCGGCAGCAAGGCCACCGGGCCGTGGCGCGTGAAGCGCTCGAAGGCCACGCCCGGCTGGCCGCCCGAGAGCGTAACCTGGCCCACCCAGGCAGTCTGGTGGTAGGGCGAGGCCAGGGCCTTGCGCGCCTGCTCGGCGAACACGCCACCCTCGGCCACCACCACCAGGTCGAAGCGCTCGGCGATGCCGCCGTCCACCTCCACGCCGTCGGCCAGCGGCTTGAGCGCCTGCACCGCGCTGCCGAAGCGCGCCTGCCGCCGCCGCGGCTGCCGCGCCGCCTCGTCCAGCCAGGCGCGCTGCAGCGGCGCCACCACCGCGCCGTAGCTCAGCACCGCGCCCAGCATCGGCACCGCCTCGTCCACCGCGCGGATGCGCACCTCGGGCTCGCCCAGGCCCAGCACCAGCGAGGGCGGCGCCTGCGACACGTGCACCTCGGCGATGGGCTGCGCGCGCGCGCCGTCCCAGGCGCCCAGGCGCTTGAGCAGCTGCACGCTGCCCAGCGACAGCGCCAGCGTGCGCGGGTCGCCGGACACGTCCTTGTCCAGCGGGCGGGCGTCGAACACCGTGATGCGGGCCGCGGGCAGCGCGCGCGCGGCCTGCAGCGCCAGCGCCAGCCCCACGGGCCCGGCGCCCACCACGGCGAGTTCAAGCGAGGTCGTTTCCATCCCAGCACTCCCCTTCTCGAGCGGCCGGCGCTGCCGGCCCTGCGGCGCGTATTATTCGCCGCACCCCGGTGCACCGGGCAACAGGAGCGAGGTCGTCATGGCACTGATGGATTTCATCAAGAAACAGTTCATCGACATCATCGAATGGACCGAGAGCGGCGACGGCGTGCTGGCCTGGCGCTTCCCGATCGCCGACCGCGAGATCCAGTACGGCGCGCAGCTCACGGTGCGCGAGTCGCAGCTGGCGGTGTTCGTCAACGAGGGCCAGGTGGCCGACGTGTTCGGCCCGGGCCGCCACAAGCTCACCACGCAGACGCTGCCGGTGCTCACGTACCTGAAAAACTGGGACAAGCTGTTCGAGTCGCCGTTCAAGAGCGATGTGTACTTCTTCAGCACGCGCCAGCAGGTCGACCGCCGCTGGGGCACCACCCAGCCGGTGACCATCCGCGACAAGGACTTCGGCGCCGTGCGGCTGCGCGCCTTCGGCAACTACGCCTACCGCATCGCCGATCCCAAGCTGTTCCACACCGAGATCTCGGGCACGCGCGACACCTACACCGTCGATGACCTCGACGGCCAGCTGCGCGCGACGATGCTGCAGCACATCTCCGATGCGGTCGCGTCCAGCGGCATCCCGTTCCTGGACCTGGCGGCCAACCAGGTCGAGTTCGCCAGGCAGCTGCAGGAGGCCACCGGGCCGGCCTTCGAAAAGCTGGGCCTGCGACTGGAAGCGGTGACGGTGCAGAACGTCTCGCTGCCCGAGGAGCTGCAGAAGATCCTCGACCAGAAGATCGGCATGGGCATGGTCGGCGGCGACATGGGCAAGTTCATGCAGTACCAGACCGCGCAGGCCATTCCCGAGATGGCCAAAGGTGTGGGCTCGGGCGGCGGCGGCAGCGTCGCCGGCGACGCCATGGGCCTGGGCGCCGGCTTGGCGCTGGGCCAGGTGATGGCGCAGCAGCTCGGCCAGGGCCTGCAGGGCGCGGGCGCCGCGCCGCAGGCCGGCGTGCAAGCGGTGAAGCCCGAGGACGTGATGGCCACCATCGAGAAGCTGGGCGAGCTCAAGGCCAAGGGCCTCCTCACCGACGAGGAGTTCGCCGCCAAGAAGGCCGAGCTGCTGAAGAAGCTCGTGTAGCCGGCCGGCCTTGGCGACCGATCCCCCACAGCCGCAGCGCGCGTATCGCGCGCTGTGTCCCAACTGCGGCGCGCCCGTCGAGTTCCGCTCGGCGGCCTCGGCCAGCGCCGTGTGCAGCTTCTGCCGCAGCACGCTGGTGCGCGAGGGCGAGGCGCTGCGCCGCATCGGCGTGAGCGCCGAGCTGTTCGACGACCACTCGCCGCTGCGCCTGGGCGCCGGCGGACGCTACCGGGACCCCTCGGCCGACGAGTACGTCGGCCGGTCCCCCGAGGGCGCCGCCTTCACGCTGGTGGGCCGGCTGCAGTACGGCTACGAAGGCGGCACCTGGAACGAGTGGCACGCCCTCTTCGACAACGGCCGCTCCGGCTGGCTGAGCGAAGACAACGGCCGCTACGTCTTTGCGTTCGATGCGCCGCCCAGGGGCGAGGTGCCGCCGGCCGACGAGCTGACGGCCGGCGAGCGCCGGCTGGTCGACGGGCGTCCCTGGAGCGTGGCCTCGGTCACGCGGGCGAAGCTGCTGGCCGCCGAAGGCGAACTGCCGCGCCCGCCGCAGTTGCAGGGCGAGTTCGTCGTCGCCGACCTGCGCAACGAACACGGCGAGGTCGGCACGCTCGACTACTCGGAGCCCACCGCGCCGCAGTGGTCGGTGGGCCGCTCGGTGGCCTTGGGCGAGCTGGCGATGAGCGGGCTGGCCGACACCAGCGAGAAGTCGCTGGCCGCCAAGGGCCTGCAGTGCCCGGGCTGCGGCAATGCGCTGGAGCCCAGGCTCGCGACCACGCAGTCCATCGTGTGCCCGCAGTGCCATGCAGTGGTGGACATTTCCAAGGGCGTGGGCGCCGACCTCACGCACTTCAAGCAAAACGTGTCGGGCGACAGCGGGCTGGAGCCGTTGCTGCCGCTGGGCGCAGTGGGCTCGCTTGCGCTGGGCTCCGGGCAGGCGCTGAAGTGGCAGGTGGTCGGCTACATGGAGCGCTGCGACCTCCCCGAAGACGGCGAAGACGAGCAGACCTTCTGGCGCGAATACCTGCTTTACCACCGCACGGCCGGCTTCGCCTTCCTGGTCGATGCCGAGGACGGCTGGAGCTGGGTGGTGCCGGCCACCGGCGCGCCGCAGGTGCGCGGCGACAAGGCCCGCTACCAGGGCGTGGACTACCGCAAGCGCTACACCTACAACGCCAAGACGACATATGTGCTGGGCGAGTTCTACTGGCGGGTCACGCGCGACCAGCGCAGCCGCAACACCGACTACGAAGGCACCGGCCGCCACGCGCACCATCGGCTGAACCGCGAGGAGGTGCGCGGCGAGGTCACCTGGTCGGCCGGCGAGACCCTCGACGCGCAGACCGTGGCCGCGGCCTTCGGCCTGCCGCAGGCCGCGCGCGCCGCGTTCAGGCGCGACGTGACACCGGCCGCGGGCATGAAGCTGCCGCTGAAGCTGGTGTTCGCGGTGATCGTCATCGTGCTGCTGCTGCTGATGGCTTCGCGCTGCAGCCGCGACGACTGCGACGAGCTGCGCCGCACCTTCGGCGAATACAGCAACGAGTACCAGCAGTGCAAGCGCACCCGCGGCAGCGGCGGCTGGCGCTCCACCGGCGGCTCCTTCGGCGGCTTCGGCAGCGGAGGCAGCCACAAGTGAAACCACTACCCCAACCCCAAGGAGTGCCGAGATGATGGGCATCGAATGGCTGAAGCCGAGCGCTTTCTTCGGCTCCATGCTCTACGCGCTGATCGGCGTGGGCGCGTTCTGGATCTGCTTCCTGGTGATCGACAAGCTCACGCCCTACGACCTGTGGGCCGAGATCGTCGAAAAGAAGAACCAGCCGCTGGCCATCGTGGTGGCCGCCATGTGCATCGCGATCGGGCTGATCGTGGCGGCGGCGATCCAGGGCTAGTGTCCTCCGGTCCCGGGGCCGCCGGCATGGCGGCGCGCATCAGCCCCGGCGAGGTGGCGCTGCTCGCCTCGGTGTTCGTCATCGCCGCCTGCGGCCTGGTCTACGAGCTGGCCGCGGGCGCCCTGGCGAGCTACCTGCTGGGCGACTCGGTGCTGCAGTTCTCCACCATCATCGGCTGCTACCTGTTCGCGATGGGGTTGGGCTCCTGGCTGTCGCGCTTCGTCGAGCGCCAGCTGGTGGCGCAGTTCCTGCGCATCGAGCTGCTGGTGGGCCTGGTGGGCGGGCTGATGCCGGCGGCGCTGTTCCTCGCGCACAACCTGCTGCCGCCGGGTGCGCTGGGCGCGTTCCGCGTGCTGCTGTACGGGCTGGTGCTGCTGGTGGGCACGCTCGTGGGGCTGGAGATCCCGCTGGTGATGCGCATCCTCAAGCGCCACTTCAGCGAGCGCTATGCGCTGAAGGAGCTGGTGTCGCAGGTGCTCACCTTCGACTACCTGGGCGCGCTGGCGGTGGCGCTGGCGTTTCCGCTGCTGCTGGTGCCGCACCTGGGACTGGTGCGCACCGGCGTGTTCTTCGGGCTGCTGAACACCGCGGTGGCGGTGTGGGCCCTGTGGCTGTTTCGCGGCGAGCTGCGCCGGCTGTGGGCGCATGCGGCGGCCTGCGCCGCGGTGGCGGTGGTGCTGGCCGCGGCGATGGCCGGCGCCGAGCCGATGACGCAATGGAGCGAGGACCGCTTCTACGGCGACCGCGTGGTGCTGCGCGAGTCCAGCCCCTACCAGCGCGTGGTCGTCACCGCGGGGCCGGCGGGCGTGCGCCTGTACCTCAATGGCAACCTGCAGTTCCACTCGCGCGACGAATACCGCTACCACGAGGCGCTGGTGCATCCGGCGATGGCGGCCCACGGCGCGCCCAGGCGCGTGCTGGTGCTGGGTGGCGGCGACGGGCTGGCCTTGCGCGAGGTGCTCAAGTACCCCAGCGTGGAGCAGGTGACGCTGGTCGACCTGGACCCGCACGTCACGCGGCTGTTCGCCGAGCAGCCGATGCTGCGCGCGCTGAATGCCGACGCGCTGCGCTCGCCGAAGGCGAAGGTGGTGAACGCCGATGCGTTCCAGTGGCTGGAGCGCTCGCAAGACCGCTTCGACGTGATCGTGGTGGACTTCCCCGACCCCAGCAACTACTCGCTCGGCAAGCTCTACACCACCAGCTTCTACCAGATGCTCGACCAACACCTGTCCGCCAGCGGCTATGCGGCGGTGCAGACCACCTCGCCGCTGGTGGCGCGCAAGAGCTTCTGGACCGTGGCCGCCACGCTCGAGGCGGCGGGGCTGCAGGTCACGCCGTACCACGCCCATGTGCCGAGCTTCGGCGAATGGGGCTTCATCATCGCGAGCCGCCGGCCCTGGCGCATGCCGCCGGCGCTGCCGCCGGGCCTGCGCTTCCTCACGCTGCAGGGGCTGCCGGCCTTGATGGACTTCCCGCCCGACATGGCGCGTGTGCCGGCCGAGCCGAACCGGCTGTCGAACCAGGTGCTGGTGCAGGAGTTCGAGCGCGAGTGGGGGCGGGAGTGATGGGCCCACCCCCGGAGCGCCGGAGCCGGATCTGCCGCGTCCGCTGGGCTGAGGGGGCGTTGGGGTGAAGCGTCGGTCCTTGCTGGGCTGGGCGGCGGCGTCGCTCGCCAGCTGCTCGCGCGAAGGGCCTGCCGAGTGGCGCGGCGGCTGGGTCGGGGCCGAGGGTACGCGTGGCCACCGGCTGCGCGCGGCCGGCATGCCGTTGCCCGTGGCGGCGGTCGCGCGGCGTGCGCAGGTGCTGGTGATCGGCGGCGGCATCGCCGGGCTGGCCGCGGCGCGGCAGCTGGCGCAATCGGGCCTCGACGACGTGCACCTGCTGGAGCTGGAAGACCAGCCCGGCGGCAACAGTCGCGGCCATGCGATGGCGGGCATGCGCTGTCCGCTGGGGGCGCACTACCTGCCGCTGCCGGGCCCGCAGGCGCACGAGGTCAGCGAGCTGTTGCAGGCGCTGGGGCTGGCGCGCTGGGAGCTGGGCCGCATGGTCTACGACGAGCGGCACCTGTGCCACAGCCCGCAGGAGCGCTTGTTCATCGACGGCGCGTGGGCCGAGGGCCTGCTGCCGCCGGCGGCGCCCGGCTCGGGCACGCTGGCGCAGTACCGCCGCTTCGCACAGCGGGTGCGCCAGGCGCAGCGCGCGCTGGGCTTTGCGCTGCCTACGCACCGTGCGCGCTGGACCCCGGGCCACGACGCGCTGGACCGCATGAGCTTCGTGCAGTGGCTGCAGCGCGAAGGCCTGCACGATGCGCGCCTGCGCTGGTACCTCGACTACTGCTGCCGCGATGACTACGGCGCCGGCCCGCAGCAGGTGTCGGCCTGGGCGGGGCTGCACTACTTTGCCAGCCGCCACGGCTTTCATGCGCCGGGCGACGAGGAAGCCGAGCGCGAGCCGGTGCTTACCTGGCCGGAGGGCAACGCCTGGCTTGCGCAGCGGCTGGCGGCGCCACTGGCCGGCCGGTTGCATGCAGCGCGCACGGTGCTGCGCGTCGAGGAGGGCCGCCACGAGGTGCGCGTGCTGGCCTGGGACGAGGCCCTGGGCCGCGCCGAAGCCTGGTTGGCGCGCCAGGTCGTGCTCGCGGTGCCGCTGTTCGTGGCGGCGCGCCTGCTGGCCGCGCCGCCGCCGGCCTTGCGCGAAGCGGCGAGGCTGCAGCGCCACGCTCCGTGGCTGGTGGCCAACCTGCAGATCGACGAGCCGCTGCTCGACCGCCCCAACGGCGCCCCGCCTTCGTGGGACAACGTGGTGTTCGGCGCCGATGCGCGGGCGCTCGGCTACGTGGATGCGATGCACCAGCACACGCGTGCGCATCCCGGGCCCACGGTGCTCACGGTGTACTGGGCGCTGCCGCTGTCGCAGCGCCGCGCACTGTGGGAGCAGCCCTGGCAGCACTGGGCACAGCAGGTGGTGGCCGACCTGGCGCAGGTGCACCCCGACCTGCCGGCCAAGCTGCGCCGTGCCGAGCTGATGCGCTACGGCCATGGGATGAGCATCCCGCTGCCGGGCCTGCGCGGCAGCGCAGCGCTGCAGGCGCTGCGCCGTCCGCAAGGCCGGCTGCATTTCGCGCATGCCGACCTGGCGGGCTACTCGGTGTTCGAGGAGGCGTACACCGCGGGCGTGGAGAGCGCGCGTGCTATCGTCGCGCCGCGATGAAAGCCCGCCCGCTGCTCGTCCTGTTGTGCATCGCATCGCTGCCGGTGCTGGGCCGCGCGGCCGAGTCGCCCACGCTGCGCAAGATCAGGGAAGCGGGTGTCATCAGCATCGGGCACCGCGAGTCTTCGGTACCCTTTTCCTACCTCGATACCTCGCAGCGCCCGATCGGCTACTCGATGGCGATCTGCGACCGCATCGTCGAGGCGGTGAAGGCGCGGCTGGGCTTGCGCGACCTTGAGCGCCGCTACGTCGCCGTGACCTCCGCCACCCGCGTGCCGATGGTGGCCAACGGTACGGTGGACCTGGAATGCGGCGTGACCACCAACAACGTCGAACGCCAGCGCCAGGTGGCCTTCACCGTCACCACCTTCGTGGCCGCGAGCCGGCTGGTGTCGAAGAAGGACGAGCCGGTGATGAAGCTCGACGACCTGCGTGGCAAGGTGGTCACCTCCACCGTGGGCACCACCAGCCTGAAGCACCTGCAGGACCTGTACACCACGCGCCGGCTCGACATGAGCATCGTGGCCTCGCGCGACGACCCCGACGCCTTCCGCATGGTGCAGACCGGGCGCGCCGCGGCCTACGCGATGGACGATGTGCTGCTGCGCAGCACGGTGGCGCTGGCGCGCAACCCCGGCGACTACGTGATCTCCGACGAGGCGCTCTCGGTGGAGCCCTACGGCATCATGCTCAGCAAGGACGACCCCGAGTTCAAGCGCCTGGCCGACCAGGCGATCGTCGCGCTGTTCAGAAGCGGCGAGATCCATGCGCTGTACCGGCGATGGTTCCAGTCGCCGATACCGCCGCACGGCATCAACCTGCAGCTGCCCATGCACCCGGCGATGCAGCGCGTGATCGCCAGGCCCACCGATTCGCCCGATCCGGCGGTCTACCGCTGAAACAGGCGGGCGCCGCCGCGATACTGGCGCCCCGCATCCGCAGGAGAAGCTTTGCAACGCGAGACCATCATCCTCGGGCACCGCGAACGCGGCATGACGGCGCAGGTGTGGCGCGGCGGCAGCGGCACGCCGGTGCTGCTGTTGCACGGCGCCTGGGCCGGCGCGCGCGCGCACTGGTCGCCGGTGTGGGACGCGCTGGCGCAGCGCCACACGGTGATCGCGCCCGAGCTGCCCGGCTTCTTCGAAGGCAGCGGGGAGCGAAAGTCCTCCTATGCCGACTACGCCGACTGGGTGGCCGAGGTGCTCGACACCTTGCAGTGCGGTCCTGCGCTGGTGGTGGGCAACTCCTTCGGCGCCTGCATCGCCTGGTACCTGGCGCTGCGGCATGCCGCGCGCTGCCGGGCCCTGGTGCTGGCCGATGGCGGCCCGCCGCCGCCGATGCCGCATGCGCTGCGCTGGGTGCTCGCGCACTCGATGCTGCTGCAGCGCCTGGTGCGGGCGCAGATGGTGCGGCGCGTGTTCGGCCGCGAGGCCCTGGCCACCGGCTTTGCCGATGCGCAGCGTGCGCCCGATGCGGTGCGCTATGCGCTGGGCTCGCCCGACCAGGGCCTGGTGGCCCACCTGCTGCGCGTGTACCTGCGCAGCGCGGTGCCGCAGGCGCTGCCGCAGCAGCCGGCGTTGGTGGTGTGGGGCGCGCAGGACCGCCTGCCGCAGTGCGACGTGTCAGCCGGCCGTCAGCTCCACGAGCGCCTGCCCGGCTCGCGCCTGGCGGTCATCGAGCAGGCCGGCCACCTGCCGCAGGTGGAGCAGCCGGCGGCGTTCCTGCAGGCGCTGGAGCCTTTGCTCGTGGGTCATTGAGCCCGCAACCCGATGCGCAGTGCGCAGGCGTGAACTACTGCGCTGAGCTGGGCTGCCGCCCCCGATGCGCACGGCGCCGCCACGCCGCACACTGCGGACAGTAACGCTTTGTCACTTCTGCAGAGGGGCTTTCCGAATGAGCCAGCGCTATGCCAAGACCGATGCCGGCCGCGACGAAATCAAGAGCAAGTCGCGCAAGCTGTCGCGCCATGCCCGCAACCTGTTGTTGATCGTGGACGAGACACATCCGCTGGAGAACTGGGTGCAGCTCGTGCAGGGCGCCACCGAGGCTGATGCGCAACAGCTGGTGGCCGCGGGCCTGATCGCCGCGCGGGCCGAAGCGGCTGCGCCCAGGCCTGCCGCCCGGCCGTCGATGTCGCTCGCGCAGGCGCTCGAACGCCTGAGCTACGACCAGATCTACGGCCTCATCACCAGCCAGGCGCGCGACCGTGTGGGCCTGATCCGCGGCTACAAGCTGATCCTCGACGTGGAGAAGTGCGCCAGCATCGAAGAGCTGCGCAGCCTGGCGCAGCGCTTCCTGGCGATGGTGGCCGAGCAGCAGGGCGACACGGCCGCGCGCCAGATGCGCCAGGCGCTGGGCGCCGCCTGAAGCCGCTCAGCTGCGCGACGGGATGACGAGCCCGCGCGCCACCGCCGGGCGCGCGAGGAACGACTTCAGCGCCCGCTGCACCTGCGCGAAGTCGCCGATGCCCACCAGCTCGCCGGCTTCATAAAAGCCCACGAGGTTGTTGACCCAGGGAAAGACGGCGATGTCGGCGACCGTGTACTCGTCGCCCATGATCCACTCGCGGCCCGACAGGCGCTGCTCCAGCACCCCGAGCAGGCGCCTGGCTTCGGCCACGTAGCGGTCGCGCGGGCGCTTGTCTTCGTAGTCGCGGCCGGCGAACTTGTGGAAGAACCCCACCTGCCCGAACATCGGCCCCACGCCGCCCATCTGGAACATCAGCCACTGCAGCGTCTCGTAGCGCGCATCGGCTGAGCGCGGGATGAAGCGGCCGGTCTTCTCGGCCAGGTACCACAGGATCGCGCCCGACTCGAACAGCGGCAGCGGCCGGCCTTCGGGCCCGTGGGGGTCGAGGATGGCCGGGATCTTGTTGTTCGGGTTGAGCGACAGGAACTCCGGCGACAGCTGGTCCTGCGTGTCGAAGCTCACGCGGTGCGCCTCGTAGGGCAGGCCCGTCTCTTCGAGCATGATCGACACCTTCACGCCGTTGGGCGTGGGCAGCGAATACAGCTGGATGCGGTCGGGGTGCTGCGCGGGCCATTTGCGCGTGATGGCAAAGCGGGTGAGGTCGGTCATGGGCCGCGATTGTGGGCAAAGGGCGAAGCCCCGGTGCCGCTGGGGCTTCGAGGCCGCTACGGCAGGTCGCGCCGCAGCCTCACCGGCTCCCTCAACTTCTTGCGCAGCCGGATGTTGACCATCTCCACCGCCACCGAGAAGGCCATCGCGAAATAGATGTAGCCCTTGGGCACGTGGGTGTCGAAACCCTCGGCGATCAGCGTCACGCCCACCAGCACCAGGAACGACAGCGCCAGCATCTTCACCGTCGGATGCCGGTCCACGAACTCGCCGATCGGCCGTGCGGCGAACATCATCACCGCCACCGCCAGCATGATCGCGATCACCATCACCGCCACCTCGTCGGCCAGGCCCACCGCGGTGATCACCGAGTCGAGCGAGAACACGATGTCGATCAGCGCAATCTGCACCAGCGTGCCGCCGAAGCTGCGCGTGGCCACGGCTGCGGCCCCGTCGTCGCCGTCGCCGGCGCCCTCGAGCGCGTCATGGATCTCGTGCACGCTCTTCCACAGCAGGAACAGGCCCCCGCCGATCAGGATGAGGTCGCGCCCCGAGATCTCCTGCACCAGCGTGAACAGCGGCTCGGTCAGCCGCATGATCCACGCCAGCGACAGCAGCAGCAGGATGCGCGTGAGCATGGCCGCCGCCAGCCCGAGGCGCCGCGCCGTGTTGCGCTGCGCTTCCGGCAGGCGGCTGACGAGGATGGAGATGAAGATGATGTTGTCGATGCCCAGCACGACCTCCAGCGCGGTCAGCGTGGCCAGCGCGATCCAGGCGTTGGGGTCGGCGATCCAGTCGTGCATGTGCGGCTCCGGTGCGTGATGTCGCAAGCGGCGTGCCGGGCGCCCAGCCCGGGCGCCGGGCCGCTCCCAAGCGCGGGCTGGACTCCCGCGGGGGGGGGCTGCGGTACTCCGCAGCCTGGGGCTTCATTTCAGCGGAAATCGTCGGCCACGATCCCGTGGCGCGCGATCTTGTCGTAGAGCGTCTTGCGCCCGATGCCCAGCGCCTCGCAGGCGGCGCTGACGTTGCCGCGCTGGGCCTTGAGGGCCTGCTCGATCAGCACCTTTTCCACCTGGTCCATCTGCTGCGCCAGCGTGAGCGAGGCGCCGTCGCCCGCAGCCAGCAGTTGATCGCCGCCCAGGCCCAGCACATAGCGCTCGGCGGCGTTGCGCAGCTCGCGCACGTTGCCGGGCCAGTCGTGGCCCATCAGCCGCTGCGACAAGGCGCCGCTCGGCGGCTCGGCCACGCGCCCGTGGCGCGCCGCCGCCTGCGAGACGAAGTGCTCGAACAGCAGCGGGATGTCCTCGCGCCGCTCGCGCAGCGGCGGCAGCTTGAGCACCGCCACGTTGAGCCGGTAGTACAGGTCGCTGCGGAACTTGCCTTCGTCGCTCAGGCGCCGCAGGTCGGCCTTGGTGGCCGCGATCACGCGCACGTCCACCGGAATCTCCTCGTTGGAGCCCAGGCGTTCGAGCTTGCGCTCCTGCAGCACGCGCAGCAGCTTCACCTGGAAGGCCAGCGGCATGCTCTCGATCTCGTCGAGCAGCAAGGTGCCGCCGTCGGCGTGCTCGATCTTGCCGATGCGGCGCTTGGCCGCGGTGGTGAAGGCGCCCATCTCGTGGCCGAAGAGCTCGCTTTCCAGCAGCGTCTCCGGCAGGCCGCCGCAGTTGATGGCGACGAAGTGCTTGTCGCGCCGCGCGCTGTAGTCATGCAGGCAGCGCGCGACGAGCTCCTTGCCGGTGCCGGTTTCGCCGATCACCATCACGTCGGCTGAAGTCGCCGCCAGCTGCTGCACCTGGCGCTGCAGCGCCTGCATGGCTGCCGAGCGCCCCAGCAGCGTGGCCTCGATGCCGCGCTGCGCCGCGAGCTGCCGCCGCAGCAATTGCACCTCGGCGCTGAGCGCGCGCTTTTCCATCGCACGCGAGGTCACCTCCACCAGCCGCTCGGGCGCAAAGGGCTTCTCGATGAAGTCGTAGGCGCCGGCGCGCATGGCCTGCACCGCCATGCTCACGTCGCCGTGCGCGGTGATCAGGATCACGGGAATCGAGGCGTCGAGCTGCCGCAGGTGCTGAAGCAGCGCCACGCCGTCCATGCGCGGCAGGCGCACGTCGGTGACCACCACGCCCAGGAAACCGGGCCCCAGTCGCGCCAGCGCGGCCTCGGCCGACTCGAAGGCCTGCACCTCGAAGCCGGCCAGCTCCAGCGTCTGCGAGAGGCTGGAGCGCACCGGCGGGTCGTCGTCGATCAGCGCGACCGCAAATCCGTCAAACATGGTGCTCCTCGACCTGCGTGGCCTCTGCGCGGGCCACGTCGAATTCGAACACGGCACCGGCCGAGCTGGGCACGCTGCGCAGCGTGCCGCCGAACTCGCGCACGATGTGCGACGAGATCACCAGCCCCAGCCCCAGGCCTTCGCCGGGCGGCTTGGTGGTGAAGAAGGGTTCGAACAGCCGCTCGCTGAACGCCGGCGGGATGCCCGGGCCGCTGTCGGTCACGCGCACCACCACCCGCTCGCCGCTTTCGAACGCGCTCACCGTGAGGCATCTGCGCTCGCAGCTGCGCATCGCGTCGGCCGCATTGGCCATCAGGTTCAGCAGCACCTGCTCCAGCCGGTAACCGTCGCATTCGACCGCCAGCGCCTGCGGCACCTCGATCTGCAGCGTCACCTGCTCGGCCTTCAGGCGCGGCGCCATCAACTGCCGCGCATGGTCGATCGCCTCCATCAAGGGCATCGAGCGGCTGCTCGCCGGTGCCTTGCGCGCAAACGACTTCAGCTGCGAGGTGATGCGGCCCATGCGCTCGGCCAGGCCGGTGATGGCGCTGAAGTTCTCGCGCGCCAGCTCGGTCTTGCCGCGCTCGAGCAGCAGGCGGCCGTTGTCGGCCAGCGCGCGCAAGGCGGTCAGCGGCTGCCCCAGCTCGTGCGAGATGCCGGCCGAGAGCTGGCCCAGCAGGGCCAGCTTGCCGGCCTGCACCAGCTCTTCCTGCGCCTGGCGCAGCACCTGCTCGGCATGCTGGCGCTCCTGCACCTCGTGGCGCAGCTCGCGGTTGGAGACCTCCAGCTCGTTGGTGCGCTGCCAGACCTTGGCCTCGAGCTCGTCGTTGGCCCTTTGCAGCGCCGCGCGCGTGGCCAGCTTGTGCGCGATCACGCGGCGCCGCTGCTGCAATAGCAGCACGAGCAGGCCCAGGCAGGCCGTTGCGGCGCCGGCACTCCACGCGGCCGCGCGCGCGTCGCGCCACACGTTGCGCGCACTCGACAGGATCAGCAGGCGCCAGCCGAAGCGCGCCAGCGGGCGCTCGTGCACCACCTGCAGCCCGCGCACGTCGGCCGCCGAA
Source organism: Pseudomonadota bacterium (assembly GCA_040758375.1). Classification (GTDB taxonomy): domain Bacteria; phylum Pseudomonadota; class Gammaproteobacteria; order Burkholderiales; family Burkholderiaceae_C; genus CAMLIZ01. Next base: position 7,604 of record JBFLWE010000037.1, on the reverse strand, counting down.
GACCGCATGCGCACCAGCTCCGTGCCCTGTTCCAGCGTGCGCTCGGGCGTGGCCAGCGCGGTCAGCGGCTGCTGCTTCCAGGCCGGCACCGAGGACATGATCACGATGCCTTGCGCGTCCACCACCAGCGGCTTCTCGGTGTCGGCGCGGAAGGCCGAATCGACCCAGGTGGCCTCGATCGGCTCCAGGCTGATGTGCACCGCCACGGCGCCCAGGGTGGCGCCTTCGTGCATCAGCGGCCGCGCGAAGCACACCTCGGGCGCGCCGGTGGCGCGGTCGGGCGCGAAGCGGCGCGACTCCTGTCCGGCCAGCGCCTCGCCGATGCAAGGCTCGTTGGACACGATGTGGTCGATGCGGTTGCCGGCGCGGTACCAGTCGCTGCTGGCCAGCACGCGCCCGCGCGCGTCGACCACGCTGGCGGCCAGCGCGCCGGCGCGCGCGACAAAGCGCGTGAGCTTGCGGTTCACGGTGGCGCGCATCGCCGCATCGCCGGGCGTGCGCAGCAGCGCCTCGATCTCGCCGTCGGCGTCGATCAGCCCGGGCAGGTCGGCCTGCTTGCCCAGCTCGATGTCGAGCACCGCGGCATACAGGTCGAGCTGGTGCGCCGCCGCGTCGGCCAGGCGCGTGAACTCGCGCCGCTCGCTCCACGCGAAGGCCAGCGCGGCCGCCAGCGCCACCGAGCCGAGCATCACCAGCCCGCCCAGCCAGGGGCTGGCGCGCCGAAGAGAGGGGGCAGAGTCGAGCAATCAGTCCTCGAAAAAAGGCATGCCATGCGGCCGAAAACGGTGCATCTTCGACCAGGATCCGCGGCCCGGTCAATGCAGCCATTCGGCGTGGCTGGCGTTCGATACACCGGCCGAAGGTGTGCTGTGTGGAGGTCCACACAGGGCCGTCTTGTGCTCCCCCGAAAGGGCGTGCATCTGCCCAGCGGGGCTCAGCGTTTTCCCGGGGCGGCGCCGCGGCTGGCACGCCGGCTGCATTGGAGGGCGCCTCCCATCGGTACGGAACCGTTTGCTTTAGCCAACTTCGACCATGCAAGCTCTCGCACCCGAACGCGCGGCCAGACGCGCCACCACCGACAAGATCGACGCCCGCATCCTGCGCGTGCTGCAGCGCGACGGACGCATCTCCAACCTGAAGCTCGCGGAAGAGGTGCACCTGTCGCCCACCGCGGTGATCGAGCGCGTGAAGCGCCTGCAGCGCGACGGCTACATCCTCGGCTACCGCGCCCGCCTCAACCCCGAGAAGCTGGGCATGGGGCTGGTGGCGTTCGTCGAGGTGATGCTCGACCGCACCGCGGCCGACGTGATGGAGCGGTTTCGCGCCGCGGTGCAGGCGCGGCACGAGATCCTCGAATGCCACCTGATCGCCGGCGGCTTCGACTACCTGCTGAAGATGCGCGTGGCGCACACGCACGACTACCGCGACCTGGTGGCCTCGGTGGTGGGCTCGCTGCCCGGCGTGCGCGAGACGCGCAGCTACGTGGTGATGGACGAGGTGAAACATGGCAGCGCCATCGCACTTTGAACAAGGCCTTGGGCCGCAGGGTGCGGCAGCCCCCCGGGCGGGCCAGCCCGGGCACGAGGCGGCTCGGCGCTCGGGCTGCGAGTCCATCGACGCCATCGACGCCTGCCTGCTGCGCCTGCTGCAGGCCGACGGCCGCATCAGCATCACCAAGCTGGCCGAAGAAGTGGGCCTGGCGCCGGCCACGGTGCACGAGCGCGTGGCGCGCCTGAAGCGCGAGGGCTACATCCTCGGCTACGAGGCGGTGCTCAACCCCGCCAAGCTCAGCAGCGGCCTGCTGGTGTTTGCCGAGATCCGCGTGGGCGACTCGACGCCCTGCACCGGGCGCGCGCTCAAGGCCGCGGTGCAGGCCTGCGACGAGGTGATCGAGTGCCACGAGGTGGCCGGCAACTTCGACTACCTGCTCAAGACCCGCGTGGCCGACATGCACGGCTATCGTGAATTCATGGCGTCGGTGGTGTGGCGCCTGCCGGGCGTGCGCGAGGTGCGCGCGTATGCGGTGATCGACGAGGTGAAGAACACCGCGCGCATACCGGTGTGATCAGCGGCGCCGGTCGCGCCCGCGCTCGGCGTAGTGGGCGCGCTTGGCGCGGTACATCTGCTGGTCGGCGCGGTGCGACACGGCTTCGAGGCGTTCGCCCTCGAAGCCGGTGGCCACGCCGATGGACAGCGTCATCGGCGTGCCGCCGTGGAACTGGTTGTTCAGCGCCAGCAGCTCCAGCAGCTGCTCCACCATCTGCTCGCCGCGCCGGCCGTCGCCGCCGGGCAGCAGCACGGCGAACTCGTCGCCGCCGATGCGGCTGGCGGTGGCGCGCTCTTCGTTCTCCACCAGCTTGCCCAGGATCTCGCCCACGCGGCGCAACAGCGCGTCGCCCGCGGCGTGGCCGCCTTCGTCGTTGGCGGCCTTCAGGCCGTTCAGGTCCGCCATCACCACGGTCACCGGCCAAGGGCCCTTGCGCTCCAGGCGGTTGAGTTCCTCGGTGAAGAAGGCGCGGTTGCGCAGCCCGGTCAGCACGTCGTGCTTGCCGAGGTATTCGAGATAGGCCTCGGCCTTCTTGCGTGCGGTGATGTCGGTCAGCGACACCAGCACCTGGTCCCAGCGTTCCTCATGCCCCGGCAGCACCGAGAACTGCAGGTACACGTGCACCTTCTCGCCGTCGAGCGCGTGGTTCACCACCTCGCGCTGCTGGAACAGCTTGCCGTTCCACAGGTCGGCCAACTGGTCGGCGAAGTGCGGCCGCATCTCGTCGCGGAACACCCGGTCCAGGTTGGCCAGCAGCACCGGCTTGTCCGGCGCGCGGAACATCGCCAGCGTCTGCCGGTTCACGTCGATCACGCGGATCTCCTGCATGCAGCGCGCGACGAACTCGGGGTGCACGTCGAGGAACACGCGGAAGTCGTCCACCCCGCGGGCGCGCACCTCCTCCAGCAGCGCCTTGATGCTGCTGAAATCCTCCACCCACAGCGACACCGGCGAGTGCTCGAACAGGCCCTTGGCGTAGCGTTCGCTGGCGCGCAGCGCGCGTTCGGCGCGGGCACGCTCGGTGATGTCCTCGATCGCCAGCAGCACGCGGCTCCAGTCGTGCTCGTGGCCGGGCAGCACGTTGGCCCTGAGCAGGATCTCCATGCGCTTGCCGAAGAGGTTGTAGTTGACGGTCTGGCTGCTGAAATGCAGGTGGCCGTCCCACAGCTGCGCCAGCTCTTCGACGTGCTGCTCGAACATGTCGTCGCGGAACACCGCGTCCAGGTTGGTGATCAGCTCGTCCTGCGACTGCGCGCCATACAGCTGCAGCGTGCGCCGGTTGACGCGCAGCACCTGCAGGCAGCGCGAACATTCGCCCACGCGAGCCCGGTCTTCGTGGAGGTGGGCGCGCAGGTCGCTCACGCCTTCGGCGCGCCAGCGTTCGAACAGCCGCTTCAATGCGCTGTAGTCCTCGAGCCACAAGGACACCGGCGCCAGCTCGAACATCTCGGCATACAAGTCCATGCGCTTCTCCCCGGGTGACGCGCAGGATTCTCCCATCGCACTAATATCGGCCGCTGACTCGACGCATAGACAAGGGGCGATCCACATGAACTACCGGCGTCTCGGCCGCAGCGGCCTGCAGGTGAGCGAGCTTTCGCTCGGCTCCTGGGTGACGTATCACAACCAGGTCGATACCAAGGCGGCCATCGAGATGATGGCCGCCGCGCTGGACGCCGGCGTCAACTTCTTCGACAACGCCGAGGCTTATGCGCTCGGCCAAAGCGAGGTGGTGATGGGCGAGGCGATCCGCGCGCTCAAGTGGCCGCGCCTGAACTACGTGGTCTCCACCAAGTTCTACTGGGGTTTGGACCGCTCGCCGCAGGCGGTCAACCGCAAGAACACGCTCAACCGCAAGTACCTGATGCAGGCCATCGACGGCTCGCTGCAGCGCTTCGGCCTGGACCACATCGACCTGGTCTACTGCCACCGCCCCGACCCCAACACGCCGATCGAGGAAACCGTGTGGGCGATGAGCGACATGGTGCGCCAGGGCAAGGCGCTGTACTGGGGCACCAGCGAGTGGTCCGCCGCCGACATCCGCGCGGCCTGGGAGATTGCCGAACGCCACCACCTGCACAAGCCCGTGATGGAGCAGCCGCAGTACCACCTGTTCCACCGCAAGCGCGTGGAGGAGGAGTATGCGCGGTTGTACGAAGACATCGGCCTGGGCCTCACGACCTGGAGCCCGCTCGCCTCGGGGCTGCTCACCGGCAAGTACCGCCAGGGCGTGCCCGAAGGCAGCCGCGGCGCCCTGGAGAACATGGCCTTCCTGCGCGACGGCCTGACCGATGCGCGCAAGAACGCCGCGGTGGCGCAACTGGAGCCCATCGCCGCCGAGCTGGGCGGCACGCTGGCGCAGCTGGCGATCGCGTGGGTGCTGAAGAACCCGCGCGTGAGCACGGTGATCACCGGTGCGTCGAAGCTGTCGCAGCTGCAGAGCAACCTCGGTGCGGCGGCGCTGGTGGAGAAGCTCTCGCCCGAGGTGATGGCGCGCATCGACGAGATCACGGCGCCGCTGGCGCAGTGAGGCTGCCAGACAGCGCTCACTGCGCAAAGCGCAGTATTCGCAGCTTCCCGGAGCCCCCTTCCAAGCGGGGGACCTAGCTTCGCCGTAGGCGCCGGGCTTTCGGCCGGCGGCTCAGCGATACGTGATCAGCGAGGCATCGCCGGCGATTTCGAGGTGGGCGACGCTGTTCAGTTGCGCCAGGTGCAGCCGCGAGCCGCTGCCGGCCAGGCGGGTCACGCCGCTGTTGGCCAGGCCGAAGCACACGCGCGCGGTGCTGTCGTCGGGCAGGCCCAGCACCTGCTGGCAGATGGCGCTGATCGGTCCGCCGGAGCTCACGATCACCAGCGTCTGGGCGCCCTGCGAAGCTTGCAGCGCGCGCTGCAACGCCTGCATGCAGCGCGCGCCGAAGTCGGACCAGGTCTCGGCGTAGTCGGCATCGTGCTCGCCGCTCATCCAGCGGCCCATGGCCTGCGCAAAGAGCTGCTGGAATGCGCGGCGCGGCTGCGCCTGCTGCGCCAGCCAGGCCTTCATCGCGCCCGGCGTCGCGAACTCGGGGCGGTGCGCCAGCATCATCGCTTCGTGGTCGAACTCGTCGAAGCCGGGATCGATGCCCGACGCGGCCGCGGGCCGCAGCGCCGCGGGCAGGCCCTCGACCAGGCCGTCGGCGGTCTGCCGGTGGCGCTTGAGCGTGCCGCGGTGCAGCGCCTGCACCGCCTGTCCGCAGCGCCCGAACCAATCGCCCAGCAGCCGCGACTGCCGCTCGCCCAGCGGCGAGAGGCAGTCGTAGTCGTCGGCCTCGAAGGAGGCCTGGCCGTGGCGCACGAGGTGGATCTGCGGCATGAATTCCAGCATGCAGACCACGCGGCGATGCGGCAATCACCTCGGTGACAGTGAAGTGTGCGTCGCCTTCATGACTCATCGGCATGCGGCCGACCGCATGCCTTGAACGTTCATGCCTGGCAGATCAACGGGTGCCGAAACCGGCGGTACCGTAGGCTCGCGTGCCGTCTACAGCCGCAACGATCAATTGATGTTGACCGCCTGCAATGGTCGTGTAGAGCGCGATGCCTGTCGCCGACTGGCCTGCAAGCAAGCAAGGGGAGGGGCCGAATGTCAACGTCAAGTCGAAGACGTTCTTGTTGTCGCTGCTCGGCGTGAACGTACCTGAGAACTGGCAGCCGCTGGATGAAATTCCCCCAGCGGCTCCGCCGGCTGAGACCGTCACGGTGGCAGTCTCTCCAGTCAAAAGGCTGAAAGTCCAATTGCCCGCGATGTCGATCAGATTCGCGGGCGTGTTGTAGTTGTAGTTCGCCACGTCGGCGGGGCCGCCTGCAAACGTGACGCTACTCCGGCCCGTCTCTGAGAGCGTGCCCGAGATGCCGGTGGCAGATACGGTGGCCGACAGTGATCCGCCAACCGCAGGTGCGAAGCCGAAGTCACGAAGGTTTGTCGACGTGAAGTTGCTGCCGCTGGAAGATCCGGTTCCTTGGACGAAGCCCGCGACGTAGAACACGGTGCTGAGCTGTGAACCATAGAGAGCCCAATACGTGCCGTCGCTCCGAACGAGCAACTGAAATGCGTTGCTGGCCGACCCAGTCAGTGTCCCGACATATGCACCTTGGGCGGACGGCGCCGGCGTTTGGCCGCCATTGTCTGTTGTTGAACTATTGGCGCTGCCGCCGCCGCCGCAAGCGGCAAGAGCGCAGGCCGCTGCAGCGGCCAGACTCCAAAGACGCGGAGTACTACGTGATGTCAAGGTTCCCTCCGAAGGTCACAGTAACGACGCAGACGACGCAGCGGGCATTGCCCGCTTGTGACGAATCGTAATGACGGTGCTACGCGATCGCGACCCCGCGATCAGACGCAGGGCCGCTTTCTATTGACACAGCACAGGAGGCAAGTTATCGCTACAACGAAGTGCCGCTGTTCAACGCTTCCCACTGCGCTTTGGTGCCCACGTTCTCCCAGCGCCCGAGGTAGCGCTCGGCGGTCACGCGGCCTTGCGCAATGCCCCGCAGCAGCTGCGGCAGCAGCGGCGCCACCGTGCCCGGCACGATGCCCTCGAACAGCGCGGCGCGGTACAGCCCTACACTGGCCCAGGTGAGCCGCTCGGGCGTGTCGCGCACCGCCAGGCCTTGCGCGTCGATGCCGAAGTCGCCGGCCGGGTGGTAGGGCGGGTTGGGCACCAGCCACAGGTGGGCCAGGCGATCGCTGCGCGCAAACGCCTCGGCAGTGCGCGGGTCGAACACGAAGTCGGGCGCGAAGATGTCGCCCGACACCACCCAGAACGCATCGCCCAGCCAGGGCAGCGCCTTGGCCACGCCGCCGGCGATGTCGAGCGCGCCGCCGTGCTCGCGGCCTTCCATCGAATAGCGGATCGAAAGGCCCCAGCGTTCGCCATCGCCCAGCGCCGCGGGGAAGCGATCTTCCAGCCAGGCGGTGTTGACGACCACCTCGCGCACGCCGGCCCGTGCCAGCGCCTCCAGGTGCCATTCGATCAGCGGCTTGCCGCGCACCGGCAGCAGCGGCTTCGGCGTGGTGTCGGTCAGCGGCCGCATGCGTTCGCCGCGGCCGGCAGCCAGGATGAGGGCTTTCATGCAGCTTGGGGTGAAAGGGTGCCACGCTGCAGCGCATGGCGCTGCACCTCGGTGGGCCCGAAGGCGGCGATCAACGTGTCCATCAGCGCATGGGCGGCCGCGCCGTGGTCGGCGCTGAAGTTGCACACGTACACGTCCAGCGTCACCGCGCCCAGCTCGGGCCAGGTGTGCACCGCCAGGTGCGACTCGGCCAGCAGCACCACGCCGGTGATGCCGGCCGGCTCGGCGCCGGCGTCGAAGCGGTGGAACAGCGTGTTCACCGCCTGCAGCCCGGCCCGCGCGACCTGGCCCAGGCACAGCGCGCGCAAGGCCTCCACATCGGTGAGCAGCGGCTGCCCGCCGGGGCAGCCGCGCAGGTCGGCGGTGAGGTGCAGGCCGTGCATGGGCCGGGAGTGTAGGGCCGCCTTAAAATCCGGGGTTTTCCCTCCCCGCCCGCTTTCCAGGCCCCCCA
>JBFLWE010000036.1:0-49694 GCA_040758375.1 Pseudomonadota bacterium | reverse complement strand
ATAAGAGGTTGCGCCATGTTCAAGAAGATCCTCATTGCCAACCGCGGGGAGATCGCCTGCCGCGTGATCAAGACGGCCAAGAAGCTGGGCATCGCCACGGTGGCGGTGTATTCCGAGGCCGACCGCGACGCGCGCCATGTCGAGCTGGCCGACGAGGCCGTGTGCATCGGCCCGGCGCCCAGCCGCGAAAGCTATCTGCAGGCCGACAAGATCATCGCCGCTTGCAAGCAGACGGGCGCCGAGGCCGTGCACCCCGGCTACGGCTTCCTCTCCGAGAACGAAGGCTTCGCCAGGCGCGTGGAAGAAGAGGGCATCGTCTTCATCGGCCCCAAGCACTACTCCATCGCGGCCATGGGCGACAAGATCGCCTCCAAGAAGCTCGCCAACGAAGCGAAGGTCAACACCATCCCCGGCTACAACGAGGCGATCGAGACGCCCGAGCAGGCGGTGGGCATCGCCAAGGAGATCGGCTACCCGGTGATGATCAAGGCCAGCGCCGGCGGCGGCGGCAAGGGTCTGCGCGTGGCCTGGAACGACAAGGAGGCCCACGAGGGCTTCAGCTCCTGCCGCAACGAAGCGCGATCGAGCTTCGGCGACGACCGCGTGTTCATCGAGAAGTTCGTCGAGGAGCCGCGCCACATCGAGATCCAGGTGCTGGGTGATGCACACGGCAACGTCGTGTACCTGCATGAGCGCGAGTGCTCGATCCAGCGCCGCCACCAGAAGGTGATCGAGGAGGCGCCGTCGCCCTTCATCAGCGAGGCCACGCGCAAGGCCATGGGCGAACAGGCGGTGGCGCTGGCCAAGGCCGTGAAGTACCAGAGCGCGGGCACGGTGGAGTTCGTGGTCGGCAAGGACCAGAGCTTTTACTTCCTGGAGATGAACACCCGGCTGCAGGTGGAGCACCCGGTCACCGAGTGCATCACCGGGCTCGACCTGGTGGAGCTGATGATCCGCGTGGCCGCGGGCGAGAAGCTGCCGTTCACGCAGGACCAGATACCGCGCAAGGGCTGGGCGATCGAGTGCCGCATCAACGCCGAGGATCCGTTTCGCAATTTCCTGCCCTCCACCGGCCGGCTGGTGCGCTACATCCCGCCGCACACCACGATGGAAGCGGCACTGCCCGTGCCCGAAGGCGGTGGGGTGCGGGTGGACACCGGCGTGTACGAGGGCGGCGAGATCCCGATGTACTACGACTCGATGATCGCCAAGCTCATCGTGCACGGCCTGGACCGCAACGACGCGATCGCCAAGATGCGCGAGGCGCTCAACGCCTTCGTGATCCGTGGCATCTCGAGCAACATCCCGTTCCAGTCGGCGCTGCTGGCGCACCCGAAGTTCGTGTCGGGGCAGTTCAACACCGGCTTCATCGCCGAGCACTACGGCAAGGGTTTCCGGCCCGAGGACGTGCCGCACGAGGATCCGATGTTCCTGGTGGCCCTGGCAGCGGCGGCCAACCGGCGCTTCCTGGAGCGTGCCGCCGGCATCAGTGGGCAACTGCCCGGGCACGGCGTGCAGATTGGCGAGGACTACGTGGTGCTGGTCAAGGGCGAGGCCGGGCAGCACCGCCCGCACCGGGTGAAGGTCAGCACCAACGGCGGTGTCGTGGTGGCGGTGGCCGACCGGCGCTACGAGCTTGCCAAGGACTGGCGCTTCGGCAGCATCCGCGCCACCGGCAGCTGCAACGGCCGGCCCTTCACCGCCCAGATCGAGCGCCACGGCGTGTGGATCCGCGTGGCCCACAACGGCGCGCGCATCGACGCGATGGTGCTGTCGCCGCGCGCGGCCGAGCTGGCCAAGCTGATGCCCTACAAGGCGCCGCCCGACACCAGCAAGCTGCTGCTGTCGCCGATGCCGGGGCTGCTGGTGGACGTGGCAGTCACGCCCGGGCAGCAGGTGCAGGCGGGCGAGCGCCTGGCGGTGGTGGAGGCGATGAAGATGGAGAACATCCTCACCGCCACGCAAGATGGTGTGGTGAAGCAGATCCTGGCCAACAAGGGCGAAAGCCTGGCGGTCGATCAACCGATCATGAGCTTCGAATGAGCGCGCAACCCAAGCCGTTCCGCATCCTCGGCATCCAGCAAATCGCCATCGGCGGCCCTGACAAGCAAAAGCTCAAGTCGCTGTGGGTCGATGTGCTGGGCCTCACCGTCAAGAGCACCTTCGTTTCCGAACGCGAGAACGTCGACGAGGACATCTGCGCCCTCGGCCAGGGGCCGCATGCGGTGGAGGTGGACCTGATGCAGCCGCTCGACCCCGACAAGAAGCCGGCCGTGCATGCCACGCCGCTCAACCACGTGGGCCTGTGGGTCGATGACTTGCCCATGGCGGTGGAGTGGATGACGGCGCACGGCGTGCGTTTCGCGCCGGGCGGCATCCGCAAGGGCGCCGCGGGCCACGACATCTGCTTCATCCATCCCAAGGGCAACGAGGAGTTCCCCGTGGGCGGTGAGGGCGTGCTGATCGAGCTGGTGCAGGCGCCGCCGGAAGTGGTGGCTGCGTTGGGGTGATTTCGCGCATTACGAAGCCTAGGTTCACAATCGCCCAAACACGGCCTTGTTGGCGAAGGCTACCTTAGCGGCTGCGAAACGCTCGCGGGGCGGGCTTACCGGCCTGGACCGCACGGAGCGGTCTCCACGTTCACCGATGTGAGAGGCGGCGGCCGGCAAGGGCGTTTCGCACCCATTGCCTGCGATGCGCTTCGACCTCATCACCCTCAACCTCGTGCTCGCCATTGCCGAGACCCGCAGCATCACGCGGGGCGCGGAGCGCGAGCACTTGGCCTTGGCCGCCGCGAGCAAGCGCCTGTCCGACCTGGAAACGCGTCTCGGCGTGACCCTGTTCGAACGCCGCGCCCGCGGTGTAGAACCCACCGAGGCCGGCCGTGCGCTGGTGCGCCACATCCGCTCGCTCAATGCCTCGCTGCACGCACTGGAGAGCGAAGTGGTGGAGTTTTCGCGCGGGGTCAAAGGCCACCTGCGCATCGTCGCCAACGTGTCGGCGATCGCCGATTGCCTGCCCCCCGACCTGGCGGCGTTCTCCCAGGCCCATCCGCTGATCCGCATCAGCCTGGAAGACCTGACCAGCGCCGAGGTGCAGGCCGCAGTGGCCGAAGGCAGGGCCGACGTGGGCATCTTCGTGCCGCCCCTGCTGGAGACGCGGCTGACCACCTGGCACTACGCCAGCGGCGAGCTCTCGGTGATGGTGCCGGCGCAGCACCCGCTGGCCGGGCATGACGGCGGCGTGAGCTTCGACGACCTGCTCGACTACGACGTCGTGGGCCTGCAAAGCGGCGCGGCGGTGCAAGAGCAGCTGCAACAGCTGGCGGCGGCGCGCGGGCGCACGCTCAAGGCGCGGCTGCAGGTGCGCGGCTTCGACGCGATCGCGCAGCTGGTCGAAGCTGGCCTGGGCGTGGCGGTGCTGCCCACGGCGGCGATCGAGCGCTTCAGCAAGCTCTTCAAAGTCAAGCGCCTGCCCTTGAACGAAGACTGGGCGGTTCGCAACTACCTTCTCGCGGTGCGCACGCAGGAGAAGCTGCCCACCGTGGTCAGGCGTTTTGTCGAGGCGTTGTGCCCCAGTGCTTTCGACGAATCGCGCGACAATTCCACCCCTTCCCGGAAGGCACTCCCATGAGCGGACGCACCCTCTACGACAAGATCTGGGACGAACATGTCGTCCACACCGAAGAGGACGGCACGTCCATCCTCTACATCGACCGCCACCTGGTGCACGAGGTCACCAGCCCGCAGGCCTTCGAGGGTCTGCGCTTGGCCGGCCGCAGGGTGTGGCGCGTGAGTTCGGTGGTGGCCACCGCCGACCACAACACGCCCACGAAGGACTGGGACCGCGGCTATGACGGTATCGCCGATCCCATCAGCAAGCAGCAGATCACCACGCTCGACGCCAACATCAAGAGCTTCGGCGCCGCGGCCTACTTTCCCTTCCTCGACAAGCGCCAGGGCATCGTGCACGTGATCGGCCCGGAGCAGGGCGCCACGCTGCCGGGCATGACGGTGGTGTGCGGCGACTCGCACACCTCCACCCACGGCGCCTTCGGTGCGCTGGCCCATGGCATCGGCACCAGCGAGGTGGAGCACGTGCTCGCCACGCAGACGCTGCTGGCCAAGAAGGCCAAGAACATGCTGGTGCGTGTCGAAGGACAGCTGCACAAGGGTTGCAGCGCCAAGGACATCGTGCTGGCCATCATCGGCAAGATCGGCACCGCCGGCGGCACCGGCTACACCATCGAGTTCGGCGGCAGCGCCATCCGCGCCTTGAGCATGGAAGGCCGCATGACCGTGTGCAACATGGCCATCGAAGCCGGCGCGCGAGCCGGCCTGGTGGCGGTGGACGACATCACGCTCCACTACGTGAAGGGCCGCCCCTTCGCCCCCAGCGGCGTCGAGTGGGACCAGGCCGCGGCCTACTGGCGCACGCTGCACTCCGACCCCGACGCGAAGTGGGACGCGATCGTCGAGCTCGACGCCGCGCATATCCGCCCGCAGGTGACCTGGGGCACCTCGCCGGAGATGGTGGCCTCCATCGAAGACCGCGTGCCCGATCCCGAGAAGGAGAAAGACCCGAACAAGCGCAACGCGATCGAACGCGCGTTGCAGTACATGGCGCTGGAGCCCAACAAGGCGCTGGCCGACATCCGCATCGACAAGGTGTTCATCGGCTCCTGCACCAACAGCCGCATCGAAGACCTGCGCGAAGCCGCGGCGGTGGTGCGCCGCGTGGGCGGGCGCATCGCCTCCAACGTGAAGCTGGCGCTGGTGGTGCCCGGCTCCGGGCTGGTCAAGCAGCAGGCCGAGAAGGAAGGCCTGGACCAGGTGTTCAAGGCCGCGGGCTTCGAATGGCGCGAGCCCGGCTGCTCGATGTGCCTGGCGATGAACGCCGACCGGCTGGAGCCGGGCGAACGCTGCGCCTCCACCAGCAACCGCAATTTCGAAGGCCGCCAGGGCGCGGGCGGGCGCACCCACCTCGTGAGCCCGGCCATGGCCGCGGCCGCTGCGATGCAGGGCCATTTCGTCGACGTGCGCCGCATCGCCTGAGGGAACAAAACATGGACAAGTTCACCGTTCACCAAGGCCTGGTCGCGCCGATCGACCGCGAGAACGTCGATACCGACGCGATCATCCCCAAGCAGTTCCTCAAGTCGATCCAGCGTTCGGGCTTCGGCCCCAACCTGTTCGACGAGTGGCGCTACCTCGACCACGGCGAGCCCGGCCAGGACCCGGCCAAGCGCAAGCCCAACCCCGAATTCGTGCTGAACCAGCCGCGCTACCAGGGCGCCTCGATCCTGCTGGCGCGCAAGAACTTCGGCTGCGGCTCCAGCCGCGAGCATGCGCCCTGGGCGATCCAGCAGTACGGCTTTCGCGCCCTCATCGCGCCCAGTTATGCCGACATCTTTTTCAACAACTGCTTCAAGAACGGGCTGTTGCCCATCGTGCTGCCCGACAGCGTGGTGGGGCAGTTGTTCGACGAGGTCGCGGCCTTTCCCGGCTACCAGCTCACGATCGACCTGGAGCAGCAGGTGGTGGTCAAGCCCGACGGCAGCCGCATCCCGTTTGACGTGCAGCCCTTCCGCAAGTACTGCTTGCTCAACGGCTTCGACGACATCGGCCTCACGCTGCGCCATGCTGACAAGATCCGCGCGTTCGAGGCCCAGCGTCTGGCGCAAAAGCCCTGGCTCAACCACCGCCTGCCCGGCTGAACCCCACAAGGAACCCTGAATGAAGATCGCGATCCTGCCGGGCGACGGCATCGGCACCGAAATCGTCGCCGAAGCGGTGAAGGTGCTCAACGTGCTCGACCTGAAGTTCGAGACCGAATCCGCGCTGGTCGGCGGCGCCGCTTACGAGGCCCATGGCCACCCGCTGCCCGAATCGACGCTCAAGCTTGCCAAGGAAGCCGACGCGGTGCTGTTCGGGGCCGTGGGCGACTGGAAGTACGACAAGCTGGAGCGCGCCTTGCGCCCCGAGCAGGCGATCCTGGGCCTGCGCAAGCACCTGCAGCTGTTCGCCAACTTCCGCCCGGCGGTGTGCTACCCGCAGCTCACGCATGCGTCCAGCCTCAAGCCCGAGCTGGTGGCGGGCCTGGACATCCTGATCATCCGCGAGCTCACCGGCGACATCTACTTCGGCCAGCCGCGCGGCCGGCGCGAAGCACCTGATGGTGCGTTCAAAGGCGCGCCCGAGGCCTTCGACACCATGCGCTACTCGCGGCCCGAGATCGAGCGCATCGCCCACGTGGCCTTCCAGGCGGCGCGCAAGCGGGGCAAGAAGGTCACCAGCGTGGACAAGGCCAACGTGCTGGAGACCTTCCAGTTCTGGAAGGACGTGGTCACCGAGGTACATGCGCAGTACCCCGACGTGGAGCTGGAGCACATGTACGTGGACAACGCCGCGATGCAGCTGGTGAAGGCGCCGAAGAAGTTCGACGTCATCGTCACCGGCAACATGTTCGGCGACATCCTGTCCGACGAAGCGGCCATGCTCACCGGCTCGATCGGCATGTTGCCGTCGGCATCGCTCAATGCCGAGAACAAAGGCCTGTACGAGCCCAGCCACGGCTCCGCGCCCGACATCGCAGGCAAGGGAATCGCCAATCCTTTGGCTACAATCCTGTCCGCTGCCATGATGCTCCGTTTCTCCCTCAACCAACCCGAAGCCGCCGCGCGCATCGAAGCCGCGGTGCAGGACGTGCTCGCGTCCGGCCTTCGCACGGGAGATATCTGGTCGGAAGGCACGACCAAGGTGGGCACGCGCGAGATGGGCGACGCCGTTGTCGCCAGCATTACCAAAACCATTACCAAGAGCTAGCAAGCTCCGGTTCGTCTCGCCCTGAAGAAACCCCCAGGTCCCGGCGAACGAGCCGGGGATACCCAAGGTTTCCAACCACAGCGGATGAGAAAGGGCGAGAGATGAAGGTCGTAGGTCTGGTCGGATGGCGCGGAATGGTCGGTTCCGTGCTGATGGACCGCATGCAGCAAGAGGGCGACTTCGCCCTCATCGAGCCGGTGTTCTTCAGCGCCAGCAACGCCGGCGGCGCCGCGCCCGCGCAGGCGAAGAACGAAACCAAGCTGAAGGACGCCTACGACATCGAGGCGCTCAAGCGCTGCGAGATCGTCATCACCGCCCAGGGCGGCGACTACACCACCGAAGTGTTCCCCAAGCTGCGCGCCGCGGGCTGGAACGGCCACTGGATCGACGCCGCCTCCACGCTGCGCATGAAGGACGACGCGGTCATCATCCTCGATCCGGTCAACATGCCGGTGATCAAGGCCGCACTGGCCAAGGGCGGCCGCAACTGGATCGGCGGCAACTGCACCGTGAGCTGCATGCTGATGGGCGTGGGCGCGCTCTACAAGGCCGGGCTGGTCGAGTGGATGAGCACCCAGACCTACCAGGCCGCGTCGGGCGGCGGTGCCCAGCACATGCGCGAGCTGCTCACCCAGTTCGGCACGCTCAACGCCGAAGTGAAGGCGCTGCTGGCCGACCCCAAGAGCGCCATCCTCGAGATCGATCGCAAGATCGTCGAGAAGCAGCGTTCGCTCACCGAGGCCGAGACCGCCAACTTCGGCGTGCCGCTGGGCGGCTCGCTGATCCCGTGGATCGACAAGGACCTGGGCAACGGCGTGTCGCGTGAAGAGTGGAAGGGCATGGCCGAGACCAACAAGATCCTTGGCCAGGGCGAAGGTTTCGGCACGAAGCCCGTGCCGGTCGATGGCTTTTGCGTGCGCATCGGTGCGATGCGCTGCCACAGCCAGGCGCTGACCTTCAAGCTCAAGAAGGAAGTGCCGCTGGCCGACATCGAGGCCATGATCGCGGCCGACAACGAGTGGGTGAAGGTGGTGCCCAACAACAGGGAAGCCACCATCCGCGAGCTCACGCCCGTGGCCGTGACAGGCACGCTCACCATCCCCGTGGGCCGGCTGCGCAAGTTGGCGATGGGGCCTGAGTACCTCGGCGCTTTCACCATCGGCGACCAGCTGTTGTGGGGCGCGGCGGAGCCCCTGCGCCGCATGCTGCGCATCCTGCTCGACGCTTGAGCGGCGCCCGGAACTCGGCGCGGGGAGGCGACGGTCGTTGCCTCCCCGCAACAATTTGTGCGATGCCAAAACCGTGGGGAAATGCACTGAGAAGCCCAACATCAGGTTTTGCGTGAGCTTGTCAGCCTATATGCTTGATGTTATTGTGGTTTCTGCCGTTTCAGCCTGGAGCAGGCGAGTGCGGAACAGCTCATACGACGTCGTTGGCGGCGGACTCAGAAGGCCAGTCCGCCGATTGCATTTGTGGGAGACGCCTTGAAAGACAGCTCGTTCAACACAGGGCGTTTTGCCCTGTCGGCGGTGGCCGCGGCCGCCTTGTCCATTGCAGCCGCGAACGCCTGGGCGCTGGGGCTGGGCCGGCTGTCGGTGCAATCGGCGCTGGGCGAAACCCTGAAGGCAGAGATCGACGTCACCAGCTTGACGCCCGAAGAAGCCTCCACCATCAAGGTCCGCATCGCGTCGCCTGATTCGTATCGCAGCGCCGGCGTGGACTACAACCCCGTGCTGACCGGCACGCAGGTCACGCTGCAGCGCAGCCCCGATGGCCGGCAGGTGCTGCGCCTGTCCAGCGACCGCGCGGTGCAGGAACCCTTTGTCGATGTGATCCTCGAGGTGTCCTGGGCCACCGGACGTCTCGTGCGCGAATACACGCTGCTGTTCGATCCGCCGTCGCGCGTCGTCGCGCCGCCGGCCGTGGCAGCGGCGCCCGTCGCTCCCAGCATTTCACCGGCGCCGGTGCCCGCGCCGGCCCCCGCCCCCGTGGCCCAGGCGCCCGCGCCGCGTGCGGCTGCGCCAGCCTCCGCAGTGCCCCGCGCGCCACGGCCCGCGCCGGCCCCTGCCCCGGTCGCGCAGGCGCCTGCCATCAAGGCCCCGGCCGCGCCTTCGCCGGCTGCCGATGAATACAAGGTGAAGCAGGGCGACACGCTGTACCGCATTGCCAGCAAGACCCAGCACCCGGGCGTGTCGCTCGACCAGATGCTGGTGTCCCTGTACCGCGGCAACCCGCAGGCGTTCATCGGCGACAACATGAACCGGCTGAAGGCCGGCGTGGTGCTGTCGGTGCCTGCGGCCGAGACGGCGCAGCAGGTCTCGCCCACCGAGGCGCGCGAGCTGATCCAGGCCCAGAGCGCCGATTTCGGTGCCTACCGCCAGCGCCTGGCCAGCGCCGCCCCCGTGGCCAAGACCGAAGAGCCGGGCCGCCAAGCCGCAGGCAAGGTGCAGGCCGCGGTGGAAGACCGCAAGCAGGCTGCGCAGCCTTCACCCGACAAGCTGACGCTGTCGCAGGGCTCGATGAAGGCGTCGTCGCCGGAGGCTCGCATCTCCAAGGAGGCAGAGCGCAAGGAAGCCACCACGCGCGTGGCCGAGCTGTCGCGCAACGTCGAAGAGCTGAAGCGCTTGTCGGGCGCGGCCAGTGCCAGCGCCAAGCCGGCCTCGGCGGCGGTGGCTGCCGCGCCGGTGCCCGCGCCGGCCAAGCCCGCGACGCCGACACCCGCGCCGGCCGCCACGGTGGCCGTTCCTGCCAAGCCGCCGATGCCGGCGTCAGCACCGGTGGTGGCCGCTTCTGCGCCGGCGCCTGTGGTGGCCCAGGCGCCTGCGGCCTCGGCCGTGATGCCTGGCGCCTCGGCGCCTGTGGCGGCTGCCTCGGTGCCCGCGCTGGCTTCCGCGCCGCGCGCCGCTGCCCCGCGTCCGCGTCCGGCGCCCGCGCCCATGCCGGTGGAAGAGCCGAGCCTGTTCGACAGCCCGTTCATGCTGCCGGCGGCCGCCGTGCTGCTGCTCGGCCTGGGTGGGCTGGGCTACTACCGCTGGCGCAACCGCGCCCGCAAGGACAGCGGCGAAACCTCCTTCCTCGAAAGCCGGCTGCAGCCCGACTCCTTCTTCGGCGTCAGCGGTGGCCAGCGCATCGACACGCGCGATGCGAGCGGCGTCTCTTCGTCGATGAGCTACTCGCTGAGCCAGCTCGACGCCATCGGCGACGTGGACCCGGTGGCCGAGGCCGACGTGTATCTCGCCTATGGCCGGGACCTGCAGGCCGAAGAGATCCTGAAGGAAGCCATGCGCGGCAATCCAGACCGCCTGGCGATTCGCACCAAGCTGCTGGAGGTGTATGCCAAGCGCCGCGACACCAAGGGCTTCGAGCAACTGGCCACCCAGCTCTATGGCTTGACGCGAGGCGAGGGTGAAGATTGGCTGAAGGCCCAGGAGCTGGGCCGCTCCATCGACCCGGAGAACCCGTTGTACCAGCCGGGCGGTGCCCCCGTGATGGCCGAGGGCGCCGAGCTGCCGGTGGAGCCGATGGACGCGAGCACGATGCCGCGCTCGGTGCTGCCTTCCGCGCCGAGCGCCTTTGCGCCGGCAGCGCCCGAGGAGCCCACGCCGAGCGAGCTGGATCTCGATCTCGACGCGCCCGCAGCCGAACCGCAGCCCGTGACGCTGCCCGAGGCCACGCAACCGCTGGCTGCGTCCGGCCCGGACAGCAGCCTCGACTTCGAACTGCCGGAAGTCGAAGCGCCGCCGGCCCGGGCGTCCGCCCCGGCGGCGTCTGCGCCGATGGAGTTCGACCTCGACTCGCTGTCGCTCGATCTGGACACGCAGCGCCCGTCGAAGTCGGCTGCAGCGGAGCCTGCACCGGAACTGGCGGACCTGGAACTGCCGGACGTGGATGCGGGCGGCGGTGAAGCCGATCCGCTGATGCGCAAGCTCGAGCTGGCCGAAGAGTTCCGCCAGATCGGCGACATGGAAGGTGCGCGCGACCTGATCGAGGAAGTGATCGCCAAGGCCAACGGCTCGCTCAAGGCCAAGGCGCAGGGCATGCTGGAGACCCTGGCCTAGGTGACACGCATCGCGCTGGGGGTCGCGTACCGCGGCGAGCGCTACCACGGCTGGCAGAGCCAGCCGGATGGCTGCACCGTACAAGACGTGTTGGAACGGGCGCTGTCGCAGTTTGCGGCGGCGCCCGTTTCCACCATCTGCGCCGGCCGTACCGACAGCGGCGTGCATGCGCTGAACCAGGTGGTGCACTTCGATGCACCGGTGCAGCGCGAGGCCTTTTCCTGGGTGCGGGGCACCAACCGCTACCTGCCGGGCGACATCGCTGTGCAGTGGTGCCAGCCAGTGCCCCAGGGCTTTCATGCTCGCAACAGTGCGCGCGGCCGGCGTTACCGCTACCTGCTGCTGGAGTCGCCGGTGCGCCCGGCGATCGAGCAAGCGGGCTGCGGCTGGAGCTTCCGCCCCTTGGACGGCGAGGCGATGCGCGAAGCCGCCGCGCAGTTGATCGGCGAACACGACTTCTCCAGCTTCCGTTCCTCGGAGTGCCAGTCGCCCACGCCGGTGAAGACGCTGCGCAGCATCGAGATCCGGCGGCGCGGCGCCTACTGGCGGTTCGACTTCGACGGCAACGCCTTCCTGCACCACATGGTGCGCAACATCATGGGCTGCCTGGTGGCCGTGGGGGCCGGCCACAAGCCGCCGGGCTGGGTGGGCGAGGTGCTCGCGGCGCGCGACCGGGACGCGGCGGCGTCGACCTTCGCTGCCGAGGGGCTTTACTTCGCCGGGCCGTACTACGATGCGCACCTTGCCCTGCCGGAACACACGCCGGCGATGGACTGGCTGCCATGAACCACTCCCCCTCGCAACGCACCCGCATCAAGATCTGCGGCATCACCCGCGAGGCCGACCTCGACGAGGCGGTGGCTGCCGGCGCCGATGCGGTGGGCTTCGTGCTGTACGAGCGCAGCCCGCGGCATGTGAGCCTGGGGCGCGCGGCCGAGCTGGCGCGGCGGCTGCCGCCTTTCGTGACACCGGTGTGCCTGCTGGTGAACGCCGAAGCCGCCGCTGTCCAGGCCGCCGTGCAGGCGCTGCCGCAGGCCTTGCTGCAGTTCCACGGCGACGAGACGCCCGAGCAATGCCAGGCGGCCGGCCGGCCCTATCTGCGGGCGGCGCGCGTGACGCCGGACCTCGATTTGTTAGACTTTGCGGCTCGGCATGCCGGCGCCGCCGGCTTGTTGCTCGACGCCTTTGTCGAGGGTTATGGCGGCGGCGGAAAGGTCTTCGATTGGTCTCTCATTCCACCAAACGTGCCCACTCCGGTCGTTTTGTCTGGTGGGTTGAATCCTGCAAACGTGATCGATGGGGTGCTTCGCGTCCGGCCGTGGGCCGTTGACGTGAGCTCCGGCGTCGAAGGCGCGACCAAGGGCATCAAGGATGTCGCGCTGATACGCCGGTTTTGCGAAGCGGTGCGCGAGGCCGATGCCCGCATCGCCGACGCCAGCACCTGAATCGGATCGATTGCCATGTCTTCCTACCAGCAGCCCGACGCGAGCGGGCATTTCGGACCTTACGGCGGCACCTTCGTCGCCGAGACGCTGATCCATGCCCTGGACGAACTGAAGGCCGCGTACGAGAAGTACCGCGCCGACCCGGAGTTCCAGGCCGAATTCCGCCACGAACTCAAGCACTTTGTCGGCCGGCCCAGCCCGATCTACCACGCCGCCCGCCTGAGCCGCGAGATGGGCGGCGCGCAGATCTACTTGAAGCGCGAGGACCTGAACCACACCGGCGCGCACAAGATCAACAACGTGATCGGCCAGGCGCTGCTGGCCAAGCGCATGGGCAAGCCGCGCGTGATCGCCGAGACCGGCGCCGGCCAGCACGGCGTGGCCACCGCCACCATCTGCGCGCGCTTCGGCATGGAGTGCGTGGTGTACATGGGCAGCGAGGACGTCAAGCGCCAGTCGCCCAACGTTTACCGCATGCACCTGCTGGGCGCGAAGGTCGTGCCGGTGGAGTCGGGCAGCAAGACGCTGAAGGACGCGCTCAACGAAGCCCTGCGCGACTGGGTCACCAACGTCGAGAACACCTTCTACATCATCGGCACGGTGGCCGGTCCCGCGCCGTATCCGGCGATGGTGCGCGACTTCCAGAGCGTGATCGGCGAAGAATGCCTGCAGCAGATGCCCGAGATGATCGGACGCCAGCCCGATGCGGTGATCGCCTGCGTGGGCGGCGGCAGCAACGCGATGGGCATCTTCTATCCCTACATTCCGCACGAGGACACGCGCCTGATCGGCGTGGAGGCGGCGGGGCAGGGCCTGCAGTCCGGCAAGCATGCGGCGTCGCTGTCGGCCGGCTCGCCGGGCGTGCTGCACGGCAACCGCACCTACCTGCTGCAGGACGACAACGGCCAGATCATCGAGACGCACTCGATCTCGGCGGGGCTCGACTACCCGGGCGTAGGCCCCGAGCATGCGTACCTGAAGGACCTCGGCCGCGCCGAATACGTGGGCATCACCGACAGCGAGGCGCTGGAGGCGTTCCACCGGCTGTGCCGCACGGAAGGCATCATCCCCGCGCTGGAGTCGAGCCATGCCGTCGCTTACGCGATGAAGCTGGCGAAGACGATGCGGCCCGACCAGCACCTGCTCGTCAACCTGTCGGGCCGCGGCGACAAGGACATCGGCACGGTGGCCGACCTTTCGGGTGCGAGCTTCTTCTGCCGCCCTTCGTGTCAAGGCCAGAGCGTGAAGGGGGGGGCGCAATGAGCCGCATCACCGCCACGCTCCATGCGCTGAAGGCGTCCGGCCGCAAGGCCTTGATCCCGTACGTGACGGCGGGTGACCCGTTTCCCGATGCCACGGCCGAGATCCTGCAGGCGCTGGCCGATGGCGGCGCCGACATCATCGAGCTCGGCGTGCCGTTCTCGGACCCGATGGCCGACGGCCCGGTGATCCAGAAGGCCTCGGAGCGCGCGCTCGCCAAGGGAGTCGGCATGGGCCAGGTGCTGGCGTACGTGAAGGCCTTTCGCGCCGGCAACGACCGCACGCCGGTCGTGCTGATGGGTTACGCCAACCCCGTGGAGCGCTACGACCAGCGCCTGGGCGAAGGCGCCTTCATCCGCGACGCGGCCGCGGCCGGGGTCGACGGTGTGCTGATCGTGGACTACCCACCTGAGGAATGCGAGGCCTTCGCACGCCGGCTGCAGGCCGCCGGGCTGGACCCGATCTTCCTGCTCGCACCCACCTCGACCGAGCAGCGCATGAAGGACGTGGGCCGCATCGCCAGCGGGTACGTGTACTACGTGTCGCTCAAGGGTGTGACCGGCGCAGGCCACCTCGACACCGCGGCCGTGGCGCAGATGCTGCCGCGCATCCGGCAGCACGTGAAGGTGCCGGTGGGCGTGGGCTTCGGCATCCGCGATGCCGCCTCGGCGCGCGCCGTTGCGGCGGTCTCCGATGCGGTGGTGATCGGTTCGCGCCTCGTGCAGATCCTCGAAACCCAAACGCGCGACAATGTCGCCCCGGCCGGCCGGCTGTTCATGGCCGAGATCCGGCAAGCCCTGGACAGCCTCAAGGAAGGACAACCTCAATGAGCTGGCTCGAAAAACTCCTCCCGCCCAAGATCCAGCAGACCGACCCGAGCGAGCGCCGCTCGGTGCCCGAGGGCCTGTGGATCAAGTGCCCGTCGTGCGAGACGGTGCTGTACAAGACCGACCTGGAGCAGAACCTCAACGTCTGCCCCAAGTGCAGCCATCACCACCGCATCGCCGCGCGTGCCAGGCTCGATGCCTTCCTCGACCCCGAAGGACGCTACGAGATCGGCCAGGAAGTGATTCCTGTCGACGCGCTGAAGTTCAAGGACAGCAAGAAATACCCCGACCGGCTGAAGGACGCGATCGAGTCCACCGGTGAAACCGACGCGCTCATCGTGATGGGCGGCGCGGTGATGAGCGTGCCGCTGGTGGCCGCCTGCTTCGAGTTCGACTTCATGGGCGGGTCGATGGGCTCGGTGGTGGGTGAACGCTTCGTGCGCGGCGTCGAAACCGCGATCGAGCAGAAGGTGCCGTTCGTCTGCTTCACCGCCACCGGCGGAGCACGCATGCAGGAAGGGCTGTTGTCGCTGATGCAGATGGCCAAGACCAACGCGGCGCTCACGCGCCTGGCCAAGGCCCGGCTGCCTTACATCAGCGTGCTCACCGACCCCACGATGGGCGGCGTGTCGGCCAGCTTCGCGTTCGTGGGCGACATCGTGATCGCGGAGCCCAAGGCCTTGATCGGCTTTGCCGGGCCGCGCGTGATCGAGAACACGGTGCGCGAGAAGCTGCCCGAGGGCTTCCAGCGCTCGGAATTCCTCCTGCAAAAGGGCGCGCTCGACATGATCGTCGACCGCCGCGAGCTGCGGAAGACGGTGGCGCACTGCCTGGCGATGCTGCAGCGGCAAAGCGCCGACGCCGTGGCTTGACTGTACGCCCCGGCCGCCTGGCGGCCGCCCCCGAGGGGCGTCGATTCGCGACCGGGAAACCCGGATCGCGAGTCGGGCGCCAAGAGGCGCTGCCCTGGCCGCTTTGCGGCCTGTCCCAGAAGGACTGATGAATCCAACGCCGCAATCGCTTGACGACTGGCTGGCCCACTGCGAGCGCCTGCATCCCAAGTCCATCGACATGACGCTGGACCGCGTGGCGGCCGTGCGCGACCGGCTGGGGCTGCGCTTCGAGGCGCCGGTGATCAGCGTGGCGGGTACCAACGGCAAGGGTTCCACGTGCGCGATGCTGGAGTCGATCGCGCTGCAGGCCGGCTACCGCGTGGGGCTGTACATCAAGCCGCACCTCGTGCACTTCGAGGAGCGCTGCCGCATCAACGGCGCGCCCATCGAGGCGCAGGCGTTGCTGCCGCATTTCGCAGCGGTGGAGGCGGCGCGCGAAGGCATCACGCTGACCTACTTCGAGTTCACCACGCTGGTCATCATGCGCGCACTGTCGCAGGCCGGTCTGGACCTCGTGATCCTCGAGGTGGGCATGGGCGGACGGCTCGATGCGGTGAACGCCATCGACGCCGACTGCGCGGTGATCACCAGCATCGCGCTGGACCACATGGAATACCTGGGGCCCGACCGCGAAAGCATTGGACATGAAAAGGCGGGCATCCTGCGCACGGGGCGGCCGGCCATCTGCAGCGATCCGCAACCTCCGCGGAGCGTGCTGGACCGCGCGCGCGAGATCGGCGCCGACTTGCGGGTGAGCGGCCGCGACTTCCACTTCGCCGGCGACCGCCAGCAATGGTCGTGGACGGGCCGCGACCGACGCTACGCCGGGCTGGCCTACCCGGCGCTGCGCGGGGCCAACCAGCTGCTCAACGCTGCCGGCGCGCTCGCGGCACTGGAGGCCTTGCACACTCGCTTGCCCATCAGCGCACAGGCTGTGCGCACGGGGCTGGCGCTGGTGGAGCTGCCGGGTCGATTTCAGATCATGGCCGGCCAGCCCACCCTGGTGCTGGACGTGGGCCACAACCCACAGGCCGTGGCGGTGCTGGCGCAAAACCTCGACCAGATGGGTTTTTATCCGCGCACGCACGCGGTGTTCGGCGCCATGCGGGACAAGGACCTCGCCGGCGTGCTGAGACCGATTGCGCCGCTGATCGACGCCTGGTATCTGACGGACCTGCCGCTGCCGCGTGCCGCCACGGCGCAGGCGCTGTTGCCCGTGGCCCGGGCAGCGTCCCCCGGGCGCGACGTGCCGGCAAGCACGCATGCCGACCCCGGCGCAGCACTGCGTGCGGCCCTCGCCGCAGCAGACCCCGCTGATAGAATCATCGTCTTCGGTTCGTTCTACACCGTGGGCGGCGTGCTGAAGGACGGTCTGCCCCGGTTGGGTGCCCGACATATCGGCTGACCGGCCGCTTTCAGTGCCCTGGGCCGCTCACACTCCCCGAGCTCCGCGCCACGCATGGGTCTGAAGTCCTTCTTCCAACGCAAAGACAAAGACGCCGCGGCGCCCGCGCGCAGCCGCCGCAACGCCAGCGCCGGCGATGCGGTCGAGGCGGTGCAGCAGGCGCGCGTGAAGGCGCGCCAGCGCCTGATCGGCGCGGTGGTGCTGCTGGGTGTGGGCATCATCGGCTTTCCGCTGCTGTTCGAGACCCAGCCGCGGCCGATACCGGTGGACCTGCCGATCGAGATCCCGCGCAAGGAAGGCGCGCCGCCGCTGCAGTTGCCGGCGCCGCGTGCGCCGGCGGCCGCGCCCAGGCCGGTGGACGGCGCCGTGGCGCGCGACAGTGCGCCGGTGATCGTGGAGACGCCCGCCGACGCAGGGCGGGAGGTGGCGACACCGGCGTCGGCCCCCGCCGTGGCCGCAGCGCCATCGCCGGCATCGGCTGCGCGCCCGGTGGCGAAGGCCGCTTCGAAGCCGGGCGCGCCCAAACCGGCCGCTGCAGAGCCGCAGCTCGCCGTCCGGCCCGCACCGGCGGCAGACGATGGCCAGCGCGCGAAAGCGCTGCTCGAAGGCAAGCCCACAGCGGCGCAGAGCAGCCGCTACATCGTGCAGGTGGGCGCGTTCGCCGAGAGCCAGGCGGCGCGCGACACCCGCCAGAAGGTCGAGAAGCTCGGCCTGAAGAGCTATACGCAGGTGGTGGAGACCGACGCCGGCAAGCGCATCCGCGTGCGCGTGGGGCCGTTTGCGTCGCGCGACGAGGCGGACAAGGCCGCGGCCAAGCTCAAGGCGGCGGGTCTCGCTTCGGCCGTGCTCACGCTGTAGAGGGTGGGAGATGCAGTCCCTGGGCACTGTCGACTGGATCCTGCTGTCGATCCTGGGCCTGTCGGTGCTGATCGGTCTGTGGCGCGGGCTGGTCTTCGAGGTGCTGTCCCTGCTGGGGTGGGTGGTGGCGTACTTCGCGGCGCAGTGGTTCGCCCCCGAGGTGGCACCGCATCTGCCGGTGGGCACGCCCGGGTCGGCGCTCAACCATGCGGCCGCTTTCGTGGCCACCTTCGTGCTGGTGCTCGTGGGCTGGGCGCTGGCGGCCCGGCTCGTGCGGTGGCTGATCACCGCGTCGCCGCTGAGCCTGATCGACCGCGTGCTGGGGGCCGGCTTCGGCCTGCTGCGCGGGCTTGTCTTGCTGCTGGTGATCGCGACCGTGGTGTCGATGACCCCCGCGGCGCGTTCGCCGGCCTGGAGCCAGTCGCACGGGGCCGCATGGCTTGCCGCGATGTTGCAAGGATTGAAGCCCGTGCTGCCCGTCGAGATCGCGCAGCACCTGCCTGCCTGAGATTCTTTTCAAGGACTTGACCATGTGTGGCATCGTCGGTGTGATTTCAAAGACGCCGGTCAACCAGCTGATCTACGACGCGCTGCTGCTGCTGCAGCACCGCGGCCAGGACGCCGCGGGCATCGTCACGATGCAGGGTACCAAGTGCTTCATGCACAAGGCGCGCGGCATGGTGCGCGACGTGTTCCGCACGCGCAACATGCGCGCGTTGCCGGGCACGGTGGGCCTGGGCCAGGTGCGCTACCCGACGGCAGGCAACGCCTACAGCGAAGAAGAAGCGCAACCGTTCTACGTTAACGCGCCTTTCGGCATCGTGCTGGTGCACAACGGCAACCTCACCAATGCGCAAGCGCTCAAGCAAGAGCTGTTCGACATCGACCGCCGGCACATCAACACCGAGAGCGACACCGAGGTGCTGATCAACGTGCTGGCGCACGAGCTGGAGCGCTCGGCACGCGACCTGCCGCTCACGCCGGACGCGATCTTCAAGGCGGTGAGTGCGGTGCACCGGCGCATCAAGGGCTCCTACGCTGTGGTGGCGCTGATCGCAGGCCACGGCCTGCTGGCCTTCCGCGACCCGTTCGGCATCCGCCCCCTGTGTTTCGGCGAGACGCAGACCGAAGACGGCATGGAAGTCATGGTGGCCAGCGAGACGGTCGCGCTCGAAGGCACCGGCCACAAGGTGATCCGCGACGTGTCGCCCGGCGAGGCGATCTTCATCGACATGGAGGGTCAGATCCACGCGAAGCAGTGCGCCGACAGGCCCACGCTCAACCCCTGCATGTTCGAGTTCGTGTACCTGGCGCGGCCTGACTCGGTGATGGACGGCATCTCGGTGTACCAGGCACGGCTCAACATGGGCGAGACCTTGGCACAGCGCGTGATCTCGACCATGCCGCCGAGCGACATCGACGTGGTGATCCCGATCCCCGAGTCGAGCCGCCCCTCGGCGATGCAGCTCGCGCACAAGATCGGCAAGCCCTACCGCGAGGGCTTCGTGAAGAACCGCTACGTGGGCCGCACCTTCATCATGCCGGGCCAGAGCGTGCGCAAGAAGTCGGTGCGCCAGAAGCTCAACGCGATCGCCTCCGAGTTCAAGGGCCGCAACGTACTGCTGGTCGACGACTCCATCGTGCGCGGCACGACGAGCAAGGAAATCGTTCAGATGGCGCGCGAAGCCGGCGCGCGCAAGGTGTACCTGGCCTCCGCCGCGCCGCCGGTGCGCTTTCCCAACGTGTACGGCATCGACATGCCGACCAAGAGCGAGCTGATCGCGCACGACCGCAACGCGGAAGAGATCCGCCAGTTCATCGGCGCCGACGCGCTGATCTACCAGGACGTGGACGCGATGAAGCGCGTGGTGAAGGCGCTCAACCCCAAGCTCGACGGTTTCGAGGCCTCGTGTTTCGACGGCGTGTACATCACCGGCGACGTGAGCCCCGCAGATTTCGCGGCGCTCGAGACGCAGCGCAGGTCGCAACCCGAAGACGAAGAAGGGGCCGAGCGCTCGCGCCTGGCGCTGCAAAGCGCAGCGGAGGGCCGCTGATGGCCGGGCCGGCAAGAAAGCTGCCGCGCGTCGACCTGCCGCCCGGCGTGCGGCTCGACACGATCGCGGTGCGTGAGGGCCTGCCCGCGTCGCCTTGGGGCGAGAACTCGGAGGCACTGTTCCTCACCAGCAGCTTCGTGCACCCGGACGCGGCCACCGCGGCCGCACGCTTTGCCAACGAGGAAGAGGCCTTCGTCTACAGCCGCTTCTCCAACCCCACCGTCACCATGATGGAGCGGCGGCTGGCGGCGATGGAAGGCACCGAGGCCTGCATCGCCACCTCCAGCGGCATGGCTGCCATCTTGCTGATGGTGATGGGGCTGCTGAAGGCCGGCGACCACGTGATCTGCTCGCAAAGCGTGTTCGGCTCCACGATCAAGCTGCTGCAAGGCGAGTTCGGCAAGTTCGGCGTGCAGACCACCTTCGTTTCGCAGACCGATACCGCCGCCTGGGCCCAGGCCTTGCAGCCGAACACCAAGCTGCTGTTCGCCGAGACGCCGAGCAACCCGCTCACCGAGGTGTGCGACATCCGCGCCCTGGCCGAGATTGCGCATGCCAACGGCGCGCTGCTCGCAGTGGACAACTGCTTTTGCTCGCCGTCGCTGCAGCAGCCGGTGAAGCTGGGGGCCGACCTCATCGTCCATTCGGGCACGAAGTACCTCGACGGGCAAGGGCGCGTGATCGCCGGTGCCCTTTGCGGGCCGGAGGCGATAGTCAACGACAAGTTCGTGCCCGTGATGCGCAGCGCCGGCATGAGCCTGTCGCCCTTCAACGCCTGGGTGGTGCTCAAAGGCCTGGAGACGCTGTCGATCCGCATGCACGCCCAGAGCCAGCGCGCGCTGGAGCTCGCGCGCTGGCTCGAAGCGCAAGCGCAGGTGCAGCGCGTGTACTACCCGGGCCTGCCTTCGCATCCGCAGCACGCGCTGGCGATGTCGCAGCAAGGCGGCGTGGGCGGCGCGGTGGTGTCGTTCATCGTCAGGGGCGACGGCCCGGCCGAAGGACGGAACAATGCCTTCGCGGTGATCGACGCCACCCGCATCTGCTCCATCACGGCCAACCTCGGCGACACCAAGACCACCATCACCCATCCGGCCAGCACCTCGCACGGCCGGCTCACCGAAGAGCAGCGCCTGGCCGCCGGCATCACGCAGGGCATGATCCGCGTCGCCGTGGGGCTGGAAGACGTGGAAGACCTCAAGGCCGATCTCGCGCGCGGCCTGCAAACGCTGTAGAGAACAACAGGCATGACCCAAGTCCGCACCCGGTTCGCCCCCAGCCCCACGGGCTTCATCCACCTGGGCAACATCCGCTCGGCCCTGTACCCCTGGGCCTTTGCGCGTGCCAACCAGGGCGTGTTCATCCTGCGCATCGAAGACACCGACCTGGAGCGCTCCACGCAGGCGGCGGTGGACGTCATCCTCGAAAGCATGCAGTGGCTGGGCCTGGACCACGACGAGGGCCCGTACTACCAGATGCAGCGCATGGACCGCTACAAGGCGGTGCTGCAGCAGCTGCTCAGCGAAGGCAAGGCCTATCACTGCTACATGAGCACGGCCGAGCTCGACGCATTGCGCGAGCGCCAGATGGCGGCCAAGCAGAAGCCGCGCTACGACGGCACCTGGCGCCCCGAGCCGGGCAAGACGCTGCCGCCGGTGCCTGCTGGCGTGCAGCCTGTGATCCGCTTCAAGTCTCCCATCGGCGGCAGCGTGAGCTGGGACGACAAGGTCAAGGGCCGGGTCGAGTTCAGCAACGACGAACTCGACGACCTGGTGATCGCGCGGCCCGACGGCACGCCCACCTACAACTTCTGCGTCGTGGTCGATGACATCGACATGGGCATCACCCACGTGATCCGCGGCGACGACCATGTGAACAACACGCCGCGCCAGATCCACATCTTCCGTGCGCTGGGGAAGGAGCCGCCGGTGTATGCCCATCTGCCCACCGTGCTGAACGAGCAGGGCGAGAAGATGAGCAAGCGCCACGGCGCGAAGCCGGTGACGCAGTACCGCGATGACGGCTTCCTGGCCGACGCGGTGGTGAACTATCTCGCGCGCCTGGGCTGGAGCCATGGCGACGACGAGATCTTCAGCCGCGAGCAGTTGGTCGCGTGGTTCAACCTCGACCACCTGGGCAAGAGCGCGGCGCAGTTCGACGAAGCGAAGTTGCGCTGGGTGAATGCACAGCACCTGAAGGCCAGCGACGATGCCAAGCTGGCGCCGCTGGTTGCATTGCAGCTCGACAAGCGCGGCATCACCGCGCCGGTGGACGAACGACTGCTCAGGCTGTGCGGCCTGTTCAAGGACCGCTGCTCCACGACGGTGGAACTGGCCGATTGGATCTCGATGTACTTTGTGCCGGTGACGCCCAGCGACGCCGATCGTGCTGCGCATGTCACCGACGGGATCAAGCCGGCACTGCAATCGCTGCGCGCGCGCCTTCAGGGCGTCGAATGGAACAAGGCTGCGATCAGCCAGTGCATCAAGGACACGATCGTCGAGCACGGGTTGAAGATGCCGCAACTCGCCGTGCCCCTGCGCGTGCTGGTCTGCGGCCGCGCGCAGACGCCGTCGATCGATGCGGTGCTCGAGCTCTTCTCGCGCGATGAAGTTCTCTATCGCTTGCAGCAGATCTGAAAGTCTGCCTATAATCGCGGTCTCGCTTGAACAGCGTGGCACCCAAAAAGAACGGGGTTTCGATTGGGGGTATAGCTCAGCTGGGAGAGCGCTTGCATGGCATGCAAGAGGTCAGCGGTTCGATCCCGCTTACCTCCACCAAGATTCCCGAAAAGGAACGATGAAGGTGGCGCGCAGTTCAAGTTGGTGAAGGAACAAAGTCCCCTTCGTCTAGAGGCCTAGGACACGACCCTTTCACGGTTGTAACAGGGGTTCGAATCCCCTAGGGGACGCCAAGTTTGGCGGCACTTGCAGCGAAAGCTGGAACGCCGCTACCGACGCGGAGTGGTAGTTCAGTCGGTTAGAATACCGGCCTGTCACGCCGGGGGTCGCGGGTTCGAGTCCCGTCCACTCCGCCAAGAATTTCTCTTTTAGACCAAATGAATTAGGCGCCTCTGGCGCCTAATTTTTTGAGCGACTGATCCCGCAGTCCAGGGAGAGGGCGCGGCTCCAGGGTGTGCCCCGCCATTCGGTTCCGATGCGTGGCACGAGCACGATGTCGAGCGCCCCGCCAGCCGGGTTCGCTCGCGCGATGGCGCGAGGTGGATGCGCCTGTCGCTGAGGTTACAGCCCGGCTCCCCACAAACACCGATCCGCGCCACCTGTTCCGCCGCGCTGCCGGCTCCTACACTGGCCGTGAACAATTCCACGCCCAAGGAGACAACCCATGCGCGCAACCCTGTGGCAGCGCGGCGCAGCCGCCGCCCTGCTCTTCGGTCTTTCGGCTGCCGCGTGGGCTGGCGGCGGCGTCTCGGTCCGCTTCGATCTCTCGCGACCTGACGGTGCTCCTTTCCCCAGCGACCGCTACACGGTGCACGACGGTGGCAACCTTACGCTGCGCCGGGTGCACCTGCCAAAGCCCGATTGCGCCTTGCGGCCCAGCGACTGCGCCGACATCGACGTGCTCAACACGCTCGACGGCTTCTCCACGCAGCCGCGCATCACGGTGCCCTTCGACGGCCACATCGATCCCTCCACCGTGAACAGCGAGTCGGTGTTCCTGCTCTGCCTGGGCGATGTGTGGAGCTTCCAGGGGCTGGGTGAACGCGTGGGCATCGACCAGGCGGTGTGGGATCCGGCCACGCGCACGCTCGCCTTCGAGTCGGACCAGCTGTTGCGCCAGCATGCGCGCTACCTGCTGGTGGTGACGGACCGCGTGCGCGACGTGCACGGCCAGCCGCTGCAACCGGCGAGGCAGATGCGGGCCTTGCTCGCCCAGGCGCAAGGCCACGCGCGCGAGCTGCGCGATGCGCTGCAGTCGCGGCTGCTGGGGGTTGGCGTGCGGCCGGTGGCGGCCACGCTGTTCACCACGCAGTCGATCAGCGCCGACCTGGTGAAGATCGGCCACCAGTTGCGCGCGCAGACGCCGGCGCCGATCGATTTCATGATCGGCAGCGCCGCAGGTGGCGGCGCGCCGGTGCGGGCAGTGTTCCCGGTGGCGGGCACCACGATCCAGTTCAACCGCCAGACCGGCGCGGCGCCGGCATTCACGCCCGTGCCGTTGCCTGTGAGCGCGCTGCAGGTGGTGCCCGGCGCGGTGGCGCGTGTGGCCTACGGCCGCTTCGGCTCGCCCGACTACCAGACCGCGGCGAAATACATCCCCGCCACGCCCACGCTCACCGGCCTGCCGCAGCCGCAAGGCCACAACACGCTGGTTGTGCAGGTGTTCGTGCCGAACACGCCCAAGCCGGCGGCGGGCTGGCCGGTGGCCATCTTCGGCCACGGCTTCACCGACAGCATGTACGGCGCGCCGTGGACGGTGGCCTCGGTGTTCGCCGCGCACGGCATCGCCACGGTGTCGATCAACGTGGTGGGGCACGGCGGCGGCGCGCAGGGCACGCTGGCGGTGAAGCCCGCCGGGCAAGCGGTGGTCACCGTGCCGGCCGGCGGCCGCGGCATCGACCAGGACGGCAACGGCAGCATCGACAGCACCGAAGGCGTCAATGCCGCGCCGCCGCGCACGCTGCTCGGCAACCGCGACGGGCTGCGCCAGACGGTGGTGGACCTGATGCAACTGGTGCGCCAGATCCAGGTGGGCGTGGACCTCGAAGGCGACGGCAATGTCGACCTCGATGCGCAACGTATCTACTACGCGGGCCAATCCTTCGGCGGCATCTACGGCACCATCTTCCTCGGCGTGGAGCCGGCGCTCAGGGCCGGCGTGCCCAACGTGCCGGGCGGCTCGATCACCGAGGTGGCGCGGCTGGGGGCGTTCCGTCCGCTCACCGGCATCTCGCTGGCCACGCGCACGCCGTCGCTGATCAACGTGGCCCACCCGAGCGGCATTGCGTTCAACGAGAACATCCCCTTGCGCGGCGAGCCTGCACGGGTCAACAGCGTGACGGGTGCGATGGCGATACAGGCCGTGCTCGACGCGCATGAATGGGCGCAGCAGGCCGGCAACCCGGTGAGCTACGCGCCGTTCATCCGCCGCCAGCCGCTGCCAGGCCAGGCGGCCAAGCCTGTGCTGCTGCAGTTTGCGCGCGGCGACGTCACCGTGCCGAATCCGACCACCAGCGCCATCGTGCGCGCCGGCGCGTTGCAAGACCGCGCGGTGCTGTTCCGCAACGACCTGGCGCATGCCGCCAACCCCGCGCTGCCGAAGAACGCGCACACCTTCCTCACCAACATCGGCCTGCCCGCGGCCGCGCCGATCGCGGTGGGCGCGCAGACGCAGATCGCCGTGTTCTTCGCCAGCCACGGCGGCACGGTGATCGACCCCGACGGCCCGGGCTCGCTGTTCGAGGTGCCGGCGGCCAGCCTGCCGGAGGACCTGGGCTTCCTGCCCTGAGCCTGGACTTCCGGTCCGGTAGCGTCGCGTTGCATGTCGCGGGCCGCCGGGCTTGCGGCAGGCGCGGAAGTCGCGGTCTACTGGCGCCACGCGAACTGAAAGCCGCACGCCATGGACCGCAACCCCCTTGAGGCGCCAGCCGCGAGCGCCGCCTCGCGGCGCGAGGCGATGCGCCGGCTGGCGGCGCTGTTTGCCGGTTTCGGCATGGCCGCTTGTGGTGGCGGCAGCGGGGGTGACGCGCCAGGCCCCGCGCCGGCGCCGCCACCGCCTGTTCCTTCGCCGCCAGCCCCACCGCCGCCGGCGCCCGCACCACCGCCGGCCGGGCCGCTGCAGGTGGCCATGCTCAACGACACCCTGTCCAGCCCCTGGGCGCTGGCCTTCCTGCCCGACGGCCGCATGCTGATCA
Source organism: Pseudomonadota bacterium (assembly GCA_040758375.1). Taxonomy (GTDB): domain Bacteria; phylum Pseudomonadota; class Gammaproteobacteria; order Burkholderiales; family Burkholderiaceae_C; genus CAMLIZ01. The sequence goes on along the minus strand of JBFLWE010000036.1, from coordinate 24,198 downwards.
CGCAGCGCGGCGGCGGCATGGTCATCCTCAGCGCCGACGGGGCGAGCAAGACCCCGGTGAGCGGCGTGCCGGCGGCCCACGTCGCGGGCCAGGGCGGCCTGCTCGACGTGGCGCTCGACCCGGATTTCGCCACCGATCCCTGGATCTATTTCTCCTACGCCGAAGGCGACGCCAGCGCCGCCGGCACCGCGGTGGGCCGCGCGCGACTGGTGGGCAACACGCTGCAAGGCTTCGAGCGCATCTTCCAGCAGCTGCCCAAGGTGAGCGGCGGCGCCCACTACGGCTCGCGGCTGGTCTTCCGCGCAGACAAGACACTGTTCGTCACGCTCGGCGAACGGGACAAGAAGACCCCCGCGCAGGACCTCGCCGGCCACCTGGGCAAGGTCGTGCGCATCCGCCGCGACGGCACGGTGCCGCCGGACAACCCCGCCAGCCTCAAGGGCGGCGGCCTCGACCAGCTTTGGAGCTACGGCCATCGCAACCCGCAGGGCGCGGCCCTGCACCCGGCCACCGGCGAGCTGTGGCTCACCGAGCACGGCCCGCAAGGCGGCGACGAGCTCAACCGTGTGCCGGCCGGCGGCAACCACGGCTGGCCGCTGGTGAGCTACGGCTGCGACTACGGTGTCAGCACGCCCAACTGCGAGATCGGCGGCGGCACGCATGCGCCCAGCTACGTGGAGCCGGTCAGCCGCTGGCCTGCGCCGGGCACGCCGACGCCCAGCCCGTCGATCGCGCCGTGCGGCCTCATGTTCTACACCGGCGACAAGTTCCCCGAGTGGCAAGGCCATGCCTTCGTGGGCGCGCTGGCCGGCACCGCGCTGTGGCGCATCGCCCTGAGCGGCAACGCCGAAACCGGCCGCGAGCGGCTGCTGGCCAGCCTGGGCCAGCGCATCCGCGACGTGCGGCAGGGCCCCGACGGCTGGATCTACCTGCTCACCGACAGCGGCCGGCTGATCCGCGTGTACCGCTAGAAAAGCTCAGCGCAAGCCCGACGGGCTGATCGCCATCTCGCGCCGCATCAGGCGGCGCAGCGTGGTGCTGTCCTGGTAGCCCACGCGCTCGGCCACCTGCTCGATCGGCAGCTTGGTCGTCTCGATCAGGTGGGTGGCCATCATCAGGCGCCGGCGCTGGATCAGCTTGATGGGCGGCTGGCCGGTGGCGGCCTGCACCTTGCGCGCGAGCGACCGCTCGCTCATCGCCAGGTGGCGGGCCAGCGCCTGCACGCTCAAGTGCTCGGCCAGGTGCTCGTCGATCCAGCGCTCGGCCGCGGCCACCACGGGGTCGTGGTGCAGCGCGTGCGAGGCCATCATGTAGCGCGCCTGCGAGGGGCGGCGGTCGATCAGCAGGTAGCGCGCGCACAGGTCGGCCACGCGCGCGCCCGCCAGGTCGGTCAGTACCGCCAGCATCAGGTCGAGCTGCGAAAACGCCGAGCCGGCGGTGAGCAGCGGGCCGTCGCGCACCACCATGTGCCGCTCGTCCAGCGCCACGCCGGGGTAGCGCTGGCGGAAGTCGCCCGCCAGCCACCAGGTGGTGGTGGCGTGGCGCCGCGCCAGCAGCCCCGCTTCGGCGAGCAGGAACACCGAGGCGCACGAGGCCGCGATGCGCACCTTGGCCGCGTGCAGCCGGTGCAGGAGCTCGCCTGCCCGCAGCGCGTCGGGCCGGCGCAGGTGCGCCGCCAGCGCCGGGCCGTATTCGCCCATGGCCGGCACGATGGCCCATTGCGGCAGGTCCTCGCGCGCAGCGGCGCCCTGGAAGCTGACGTCGGTGCGCAGGGTCAGGCCGCAGGCGGTGCGCACCTGGGGCCGCAAGCCGAGCACGCGGTATTCGAGCTTCTCGGGTGACGCGGATCGATCGACGACGGCCTGGGCCGCACGCAACAGATCCAGCGTGATGGCGAGGCTGGAGTCCATGAGCCCGTCGAGCGCCAGGATCCACACGTGCTTCATCGGCCCATCATAGCTGGCTGGTTTGGCCCGAAAGCAGTCTTTTCCGCCACTGACCCGGGCAGGCGGCGCTGCCTAGACTGGCGCGGCTTCAACCCTCGCAAGGAGACCTTGGATGACCGGCCGCCCGCTCACCGAAGACGATGCGCTCGACGACTTCGAACATCGCAGCCTCACGCTGGAAGACGCGACCAGACGGGTGCACGTGGCCGGCCGCGGCCCGGCGGTGATCGTGGTGACCGAGATGCCGGGCATCAGCCCGCAGGTGGCGCGCTTCGCCCGCTGGGTGCGCGACGCCGGCTTCACCGTGTACATGCCCTCGCTGTTCGGCCGCGACGGCGCCGTGCCGCAGGCGGAGGAAGGCGTGGCGGTGTTCAGGCGGGCTTGCGTGAGCGCGGAGTTCCGCGCCTTCGGGTCCGGCCGGTCGAGCCCGGTGACGCACTGGCTGCGCGCGCTCGCCCGGCTGGCGCATGGCGAATGCGGTGGCCCGGGCGTGGGCGCGATCGGCATGTGCTTCACCGGCAACTTCGCGCTCACGATGATGCTCGAGCCCTCGATGCTGGCGCCGGTGCTGTCGCAGCCCAGCCTGCCGCTCGACGACCCGGCCGGGCTGGAGATCGCACCCGGGGAGCTGGCCGCCGTGCGCGAGCGGCTGGAGCGCGAAGACCTCACCGTGATGGCCTATCGCTTCGATGGCGACCGCTACTGCACCGCGCAGCGTTTCGCGGCCTACGAGGCGGCGCTGGGCCGGCGCTTCGTGGCGCGCGTGCTGCCGGCCAGCGCCGCCAACCCGGTGACGGCGCCGTTCTTCGAGCAGGTGGTGGGCTGCCCGCACAGCGTGGTCACCGCGCACCTGGTCGATGAAGCGGGCCATCCCACGCTGGCAGCGCGCGACGAGATCCTTGCGTTCTTTGCGGGCAGGCTGGTGGCGCCGGCAGGGCGGTGATCGCTAGCGCTGCGGCGCGTTCTTCATCAGGCCTTGCGCGCGCGCGTCCAGCTCGCTGCGCGGCGTGGTGGGCACGTCGGCGACCAGCACCGGGCAGCGCTGCGGCACGTCGGCACCGGCGTCCCAGCGCTCGGCTTCGGGCACCGCCGCGCCCACGTCGGCGCGGGTCAGGCCCAGCTGGGCGCTGAGCTTGTGCATCGTGGCCAGCGTGCGCAGGCGCGCGATCTCCAGGTCGTACTGCGCATTGGCGTAGGCCCGCCGGGCGGTGTAGAGCTCGTTCTCGGCGTTGAGCAGGTCCAGCAGGCTGCGCTGGCCGATCTCGAACTGCTGGCGGTAGGCGTCGCGCGCCTTCTCGATGGCCAGCACGTTGCGGTCCAGCGCTTCGAGCTGCTCCTGCAGCTTGCGCGTGTCGTTGTAGGCGATGGCGGCGTTCTGCCGCACGTCGCGGCAGGCCTTGTCGCGCAGGTCGGCCGCCTGGTCCACCAGGCGCGCCTGCTGGCGGATGCGGGCCTGGTTGGCGCCGCCGTCGTAGAGGCTCCAGTTCAGCACGATCTGCGCGGTGCCGTTGTCGCGCTGGCCGCTGATGCCGTCGAAGTTGTGGCCTGCGCCGCCGCGCACGCGCGCCTCGACGCGCGGCTGCAGCGCGCTGCGGCGCTGGCTGGCCAGCTCGCGCGCGGCGCGCAGGTTTTCGATGGCGGCGTTGAGGGTCGCGTTGTCCTTCAATGCCGCGGCCATGGCCTCGCCGGGGCTGGCGGGCATGGCGCCGGCCATGGTGGGCGCCAGCGGCAGCTTGTCCGGCGGCGCCTCGCCCACGATGCGGGCATAGCGCGCGGTCACGTCGTGCAGGTTGGCCACCTCGGTGGACAGGTTCGATTCGGCCAGCGCCAGGCGGGCCAGCGCCTGCTCGTGGTCGACCCCGCGGCCCACGCCGGCCTTGAAGCGTGCCTGGATCTGCTGCAGCGCATAGCGGTGCTGCACGTAGTTGTCTTCGGCCAGCTCCACCAGGCGGCGGAAGCGCTGCACGTCCTGGTAGGCGCGCGAGGCTTCCAGCGCGGTCTGCTCGGTGGCGTCGAGCAGCTCGAAATAGCGCGCCAGCTTGTCGTGGCCCAGGCGGCCCAGTTCGTGGCTGAGCGCGCCGCCGTCCCACAGCAGCTGGTTCAGCGACAAGGCCACGCCGCTGCGCGACTGGTCGGCGCGCTCCGCGGGCGTGCGGCCGTCGATGCGGTTGCGCTCCGCGCCGGCGCTGGCCTCCAGATTCACCTGGGGCCGCCAGCCGGCGCGCGCGATGTCCATCGCGTCCACGGCGGCGCGCAGCTGGTTCAGGCGCGCATTGACTTCCGGGTTGGTGGCGATGGCCTTTTGCGCCGCAGCCTGCATCGGGTGCGCGGCGGCGGGAGTCTGTGCCATCGAGGACGCGCCGACGAACGCCAGCAGCAGTGCAAGGGCGATCGGCTTCGGGTTCGAACGTGGCATGGGTGAGTGCGATCTTCGGGGCTGCAGGAGTATTCCACGCGCGTTAGGCTCTCCCATCGCTGCCGCTGCACACGGCGCTTAAGTTCGCGGAATCCCTGACGAAACAGACGCTTACATGGCCCCTCGTTCATGGGGTGCCGTGTGCCTTTTTGCAACGCCACTTGGCCGCCCTGACCACCTCCAGCCTGCCCTGCCTGACGCGCCTGCGCTGGTGCGCGGGCATGCTCGCGTGGGCCTTGGCGCTGTCGCCGCTGGCCTGGGACGCCGACCGCATGAACGCGGCCGCGCAAAAGGTCGGCCCGCGCGCAGTGTCCGGCGCGCGCGCCCTGCAGCCGCTGCTGGCCGAGGCGGCGGGCCTGGACGAGCGCGCACGCCTGGCGCTGGTCAACGAGTTCTTCAACCGCCGCGTGCTCTACCGCGACGACCGCGAGGCCTGGGGCCAGGTCGACCACTGGGCCAGCCCGCTGGAGATGCTGAACAAGGGCGAGGGCGATTGCGAGGACTATGCGATCGCCAAGTACTTCAGCCTCGTGGCCAGCGGCGTGCCGGCGGCCAGGCTGAGGCTGGTGTATGTGCGCGCGCAGATCGGCGGTGCCGGCGGTCCGGTACAAGCGCACATGGTTCTGGCCTACTACGCGCAGCCCGCGGCGGAGCCGCTGATCCTGGACAGCCTGGTCGGCGAGGTGCGGCCCGCCTCGCGCCGGCCCGACCTGGCGCCGGTGTTCAGCTTCAACAGCGAGGGCCTGTGGCAGGGCGTGGCGGGCGCCAGCGCCGGTGATCCGGTGGCGCGGCTGTCGCGCTGGCGCGAGGTGCTGGAAAAAGCGAAGGCAGAAGGCTTTCTATGATGCGGAGCGAGGGGACCCCAAGATGTCGCTGATACGTCAGATCTGGCTGCTGCTGCTGGGCGTGGTGCTGCTGGCCTTGGCAGGCAGCCTGGCCGTGGTGGTGGTCTCCGAGCGTGACACGCTGCAGACTCACCTGCGGCTGAAGAACAGCGACAACGCCCAGGCGCTGGCGCTGGCGCTGTCGCAACAGCGTGGCGACAGCGCGCTGATGGAGCTGCTGATGGCCGCGCAGTTCGACACCGGCTACTACCGCAGCATCCGGCTCACCCAGGGCGACGGCCGGGTGGCCTTCGAGCGCCGCGCCGACAGCGCGCCGGCGCGCGCGCCCGGCTGGTTCGTGGGCCTGCTGCCGATCGACTCGCCGCCCGGCGTGGGCCTGGTGTCCGACGGCTGGCGTGCGCTGGGCACCGTGGAGGTGGTGAGCCACGTGTCCTTTGCGCACGACGAGCTGTGGCGCAGCGCGGTGCGCGGCACCTTGTGGATGCTGCTGGTGGGTGGAGCCGCCGGACTGGTCGGCACGCTGGCGGTGCGCGGCATCCGCCGGCCGCTCGATGCCACGGTGGAGCAGGCGCGCGCGCTGGTCGAAGGGCGCTACGTCACCGTGACCGAGCCCAAGGTGCCGGAACTCAAGCGCCTGACCTCGGCGATGAACGGCATGGTGCAACGCGTGCGGGCGTTGTTCGAGGCGCAGTCCGCCCAGCTCGACGTGCTGCGCCGCCAGGCGCATTGCGACCCCATGACCGGGCTGCCGCACCGCACCCACTTCATGGAGCGGCTGGCGGCCACGCTCCAGCGCGAAGACGGCATCGCCGGCGGCGGCCTGGTGCTGGTGCGCCTGGCCGACCTGAACCGGCTCAACCTGCTGCTGGGCCGCGAGGCGACCGACCGCGCGCTGATGCTGGTGGCGCAGGCGGTGCAGACCTATCCAGAGCGCGTGCCCAACTGCTTCGTCGGCCGGCTCAACGGCTCGGACTTCGCGCTGTGCCTGCCGGCGCCCGGCATGACGGCCGAGACGGCGCAGTCGCTGGCCGCGGCCCTGCGGGCCGCGCTGCACGGCATGGGCTCGGCCGTCAGCGTGCACATCGGTGCCGTGGAGCTGCACCACGGCCACGACATGGCCACGCTGCTGGCCAGTGCCGACATGGCGCTGGCGCGGGCCGAGAGCGCGGGGCCGTTCGCGGTGGAGATGGCAGGTGACGACGCGCGGGCCATGGCCGCGCGCGGCGAGCGCACCTGGCGCACGCAGGTGATCGATGCGTTGGCGGCGGGGCGCACCCAGCTCATGGCGTATCCGGTGCTGAACCAGCGCTGCGAGTTGGTGCACCTGGAGTGCCCGCTGCGGCTGCGCCTGTTGCCCGACGGGCCGCTGGAGCCGGCCGCACGCTGGCTGCCGCTGGCCGCGCGCAGCCGCCTGATGGCCAGCGTGGACGGCCATGCGCTCGGCCTGGCGCTGAAGGCGATTGCCGAGGACGGCCGCGCGCGCGGCCTGAACATCGCGGGCTCATCGCTGGGCGACGGCGGCTTCGCCGCGCACGTGCGGCACCTGGTCGCCGAGGCGCCGCAGCTGGCCCGCAAGCTGTGGCTGGAGGTCGACGAAGGCGTGGCGCTGGCCCACTTCGAGACGGTGCAGGAGTTCGCGCGCCTGCTGCGCCCGCTGGGCGTGCGCTTCGGCCTGGAGCATGCGGGCCAGCGCCTGCACCAGATCGACCGGCTGTACGAGCTGGGGCTCGACTACGTGAAGCTCGACGCCTCGCTGTGTCGCGGCGTGGCGCGCAACGACGCCGGGCGCGACTTCATCAAGAGCACGGTCACCTTGCTGCATGCGCTGTCGGTGTCGGCACAGGCAGAAGGCGTGGTCGACGAGGCCGATGCCGAGGTGCTGTGGGCCTGCGGCATCGATGCGGTCACCGGTCCCTGGGCCTCCGGACGCTACGCTGCCTGATCACCCGCGCGGATGGTGCTGCGCGTGCAGCTGGCGCAGCCGCTCGCGTGCCACATGGGTGTAGATGGTGGTGGTGGAGATGTCGGCATGCCCGAGCAGCAGCTGAACCGCGCGCAGGTCGGCGCCGTGGTTCAGCAGGTGGGTCGCGAAGGCGTGGCGCAGCGTGTGCGGCGACAGCGGCGCCGTGATGCCCGCCTGGCGTGCGTGTTTCTTCAGCAGTGTCCAGAACATCTGCCGCGTCATCGGGCCGCCGCGCGCGGTGACGAACAGCGCGTCGCTGTGCTGCCCGTGCAGGATGTCGGCGCGCGCTTCGGCCAGATAGCGGCGCAGCCAGTCGTGCGCCTCGGCGCCGAAGGGCACCAGCCGCTCCTTGGCGCCCTTGCCGGTGACGCGCAGCACACCTTCGTTGAGTCCCACGTGCACGCTCTTGAGCGTGACCAGCTCGCTCACGCGCAGGCCACTGGCGTACATGAGCTCGATCATCGTGCGGTCGCGCAGGCCCAGCGGGGTGGCGATGTCGGGCGCGGCCAGCAGGGCTTCGACCTGGGCTTCGCTCAGGATCTTGGGCGCGCGCTGCGGCTGCTTGGCGGCCAGCAGCTTGAGCGTGGGATCGGCCTGCACGAGATGCTCGCGCAGGGCCCAGCGGAAGTAGCGCTTGAACACCGTGAGCCGGCGGTTGGCGCTGCTGGCCTTGCCCTGCTTGCGGTGGGCGATGTAGCCGCGCAGGTCGAGCTCGCGCGTGTCGTCGAGCGCGCGCGAGGCTTGGTTGTCCAGCCAGTCGGCATAGGCCTGCAGGTCGCGTCGGTAGGCGGCCAGCGTGTTGGCGGACAGGCCGTCCTCGATCCACAAGGCGTCGAGGAAGCGGTCGATGCTGGCTTGCGAGGTGTCGCGGCAGGAGCTCAAGGACATGAAAAAGCCGCCCGGAGGCGGCTTGCAGCCCGGGTGCGGCGCACAGCTTAGTCGAGAGACAGCTTCTGCTTCGCGACGACGCCCTTGTACACATCGAACTCGGCCTTGATCTGGGCTGCGAACTGCTCCGGCGTGTTGGCCACGATCAGCGAGCCGGTGTCTTCGATGCGCTTCTTGACGGTGGGGTCTTCCAGGGTCTTCTTCACGGCGCCGTGCACCGTTGACACCACGTCCTTGGACAAGCCCTTGGGGCCGTAGATTCCGTAGTAGGCCATGCGGTTCACGGGCTCCAGGCCCACCTCCTTGAAGGTGGGCACGTTGGGCAGCGCGGCCAGGCGCTGCGGTGCGGCCACGACGATGGGCACAAGCCGCCCGTCCTTGATGAAGGGCAGGGCCGACGGCAGGTTGTCGAAGATGATCGGCACCTGGCCGGCCACCGTGTCGTTGAGCGCAGGGCCTGCGCCGCGGTAGGGGATGTGGGTGATGAAGGTGCCCGACAGGTTCTTGTACAGCTCCATCTGCAGGTGGCCGATGCCGCCGGTGCCCGAGCTGGCGTAGCTGTATTTGCCCGGGTTCTTCTTCAACTCGGCCACGAAGCCCTTGTAGTCCTTGGCGGGGAACGAGGGATGCACCGCGATCACGTTGGGCGTGGCGGCGATGTTGATGATGGGCGTGAAGTCGGTCAGCGGGTTGTACGGGATCTTGGGGTTGATGGCCGGATTGGCCGCCGTGGTGGACACGGTTGCCATGCCCAGCACATAGCCATCGGCGGTGGCCTTGGCTACCTCGTTGGCGCCCAGCGAACCGCCGCCACCTGCCTTGTTTTCGACCACCAGGGTCTGGCCGAGCGAGGGCGTGACTTTCTCGGCCACCACGCGGGCGATGATGTCGGTGGTGCCGCCGGGGGCAAAGGGCACCACCAGGCGCACAGGCTTGGTGGGATAGGCCTGCGCAAAGGCCAGGGGTGCAGCGCCGGCGGCAGCCAGCAGGGCCAGCGCCTTGAGCGCGAGTCGCTTGGTCATTTGCGATGTCTCCAGGGAGTGAACCAAACCAGGGGCGCCATGTTAGTGGCGTGCTTTTTCGGATGGGCCGATGCTGCCGCGCGCTGCGGCGGCCCGCATTGTGGGAACTACGCAGCGCCGCCGATGCCACACTGCGCGGAGCATGAACCACGCGCTGTTGCTGCTGCCCGACTTCCTGTTGATCGCCTGCGGCTTCGCCATTTGCCGCTACACCGCCTTGGACCGCAGCGTGTGGGATGCCGCCGAACGGCTGGTGTATTACCTGCTGTTCCCGGTGCTGCTGTTCAACTCGATCGTGCGCAACCCATTGCAGCCGACTTCGATGCTCAGCCTGGCGGGCTGCGGGTTGGCGGTGGTGGGCACCGGCATCGCGCTGTCGTATGCGCTGGGCCGCGTGCCGGGCGTGGACGCGCGGCTGCATGCCAGCGGCGCGCAGACGGCGTTCCGCTTCAACTCCTACGTGGGCCTGGCGCTGGCCGAGCGGGTGGCCGGCGCACCCGGGGTGGCGTACATCGCGGTGATCGTGTCGTTGGCGGTGCCGCTGTGCAACGTGGCGGCCGTGTGGCCGCTGGCGCGGCACGGCGGCCACGGCTACCTGCGCGAATTGGCGCGCAACCCGCTGATCGTGGCCACGCTGGCCGGGCTGGCCGGCAACCTGCTGGGGCTGCGGCTGCCGGACGCGGTGGGCACCACGCTGCAGCGCATTGGCCTGGCCGCGTTGCCGATCGGGTTGATGGCCGTGGGCGCGGGCCTGCGCTTCGGCGCGCTGCGCGACGCCCCGTGGCTGGCCGCCGGTTTGCTGGCGATACGGCACGCGGCGCTGCCGCTCACGGCGCTGCTGCTGGTGCAGTGGTCGGGCTTGCCGCCGGCGCAGCAGCTGGTGGTGGTGGCCTTCGCGGCGCTGCCCACGGCGTCGAGCTGCTATGTGCTGGCCGCGCGGCTGGGCGGCCATGGCGGGTATGTCGCGGGTCTGGTCACCGTGTCCACGCTGCTGGGCATGCTGAGCGTGCCGCTCGCGCTGGGCGCGCTGGAGCAGATGGGTGCGCCCTGGCAACCTTGAGTTGCACATATGTGGTACTCAAATGGTATTTAAGTGGTTATAGTGGCCGTCGGCCGGTGCCGGCACGGCACCCTCTTGGAGACCGACCATGCCCTTGATGCCTTCGTCGCCGGCGCGCGAGCTGCGCGCGCTGTTCGCGCTCAGCGCGTTTGCCGTGGTGTCCGTCCACGCCGCCAGCTACCCCGCCTGGCAGCCTGACACCTTCTACGCCGCCGGATCGCTGGTCAGCTACGACGGCGGCCACTACCGCGCGCTGGTGGACCAGACGGACTACAGCGGCGCCGGCTGGAACCCGAGGAACCCCAGCCTCTGGAGCTACTTGGGCAACGCCACGCCGGCACCCGCGCCCGCCCCGGCACCCGCGCCCTCACCCGCGCCCTCACCGGCACCAGCGCCTGCTCCAACCCCTGCGCCCGCCCCCGCGCCTTCGAGCTGCGCCGCACCCTGGAGCAGCGGCGCGGTTTACACCGCCGGACAGACCGCCAGCGTCAATGGCGTGAACTACAGGGCCAACTACTGGACGCAAGGCCAGAACCCAGCGCAGCACAACGGTGGCGCCGGCAGCGGCCAGCCCTGGACTCAGGTGGCCGCCTGCGGCCCGGCACCCGCGCCCGCGCCCGCGCCCGCGCCCGCGCCCAACCCCGGCGGCCGCATGTACATCGGCTACGCCGGCACCTGGAACACCAGCCTCTACGACCTCACGCCGGCCAACATCCCGAACTACATCACCCACGTGAACCTGGCGTTCGCCAAGCCCAACACCGGCTACGTGAAGGGCAGTTTTGCCTTCGACCAGCAGGTGGCCGGCTTCGAGTTTGCAGAAGGCGCGAGCACCCCCAACGGCCAGCGGACCTTCACGCCCCAGCAGGCGCAGGACTTGCGCAGCAACATCGCCGCGCTCAGGGCGCGCGGCACGCAGGTATGGGTGTCGATCGGCGGCTGGGCCTACAGCCAGGGTGCCGAATGGGCCGGCTTCAACGCGAAGAACGTGGTCGACCTGGCGCTGGACCTGGGTGCCTCGGGCATCGACGTCGACTGGGAGTCCAGCGGTGCCAGCTGCAACAAGCTGGACGCCGCCAACTTCAGCTGCACCACCGACAGCCAGATCGTCGGCATCATCGACAGCCTGCACGCCGAGATCCAGTCGCGCGGGGCGGCGCTCGGCATCTCGGTGGCCGGCTGGTCCACCGGCGCCTACTACGTCAAGGGCACGCCCTTCGAAGAAGGCAAGGTGCAGTGGGGCTCGCCTTTCGGCGGCGTGATGTACACGGTGGTCAAGACGCGGGGCCACAAGCTCAGCCACGTGAACCTGATGTCCTACGACGGCGGCGACTACTACGACCCGCGCGAGGGCTATGAGTCCTACCGCGCCATCTACGGCGGCCCCATCAACATGGGAATGGAGATCGCGCCCGAGGGTGCAGGCGGCGCGGTGCTCACCATTCCTGCCAACGGCGTGGCCTGCGACGCCGACATGCTCACCGGCCAGAACAACGTCGCCAAGCCGTACTACAACGTCGAGACGCTGGTCCATTACGTGAAGCACAAGGGCCGCTCGTATGACGGCTTCATGCTCTGGCAGATCTGGAAGCAGCGCGTGCACCAGCCGGCACCGGCCGGCGCGGCCACGGAAAACACCGCAGGGCAGTACGTGTGCCGCAACCTGCCGCTGGCGGGCGACTGCAACCAGTCGATTCCGTCGCTGCCGAAGATCTCCCCTTAGCCCTTCAATGCTCAAGCCGGAGCCCTCTCCTGGCGTGGGCTGCGGGGAGCAGCGGCGTCCGCCAGAAGGGCGTCAGGCGCTGCCGGCGCCCAACGCCCAGTCGATGTGCTCACGCACCAGCGGGCTGGCGACGTCGCGCCGTGCCGCCAGTGCCTCGCGCACGGCCTCGGGCGCGCCTGCGCGCAGGGCGTTGCCCAGCGCCACGGCCAGGTTGCGCTGCCAGCGCTCGTAGCCGATGCGGCGGATCGGGCTGCCTTCCGTTTCGCGCAGGAAACGCGCTTCGTCCCAGGCCCACAGGTCCAGCAGCGTGGGGTCGCTGAGCGCGGGCCGCGCGTCGAAGTCGGGCAGTGTGGCCACCTGCGCAAATTTGTTCCAGGGGCACACGAGCTGGCAATCGTCGCAGCCGTAGATGCGGTTGCCGATCAGGGGCCGCAGCTCGACGGGGATCGGCCCGTCGTGTTCGATCGTCAGGTAGGCGATGCAGCGTCGGGCGTCGACGCGGTAGGGCGCCACGATGGCCCGCGTGGGGCAGACGTCCAGGCAGGCGGTGCAGCGGCCGCAGTGGGCCTCGGACGGCTCGGTCAGCGGCAGCGGCACGTCGACGAACAGCTCGCCCAGAAAGAACATCGAGCCCGCGTCGCGCTCCAGCAGCAGCGTGTGCTTGCCGCGCCAGCCGATGCCGCTGCGGCTGGCCAGCTCGACCTCGAGCACCGGCGCCGAATCGGTGAACACGCGGTGGCCGAAGGGGCCCACCGCATCGGCCAGCCGGTCGGCCAGCTTTTGCAGGCGGTTGCGCAGCACCTTGTGGTAGTCGCGCCCACGGGCATAGAGCGAGACGGTGCCACGCGAGGGGTCTTGCAGCCGCTGCCACTCGATCGCGCGCCAGCCGGGCGGCGTGTGGCGCGGCAGGTAGTCCATGCGCGCGGTGATGACGCGCACCGTGCCGGGCACCAGCTCGGCCGGCCGCGCGCGCTTCAGGCCGTGGGCGGCCATGTAGTCCATCGAGCCGTGGAAACCGTTGTCCAACCAGCGCTGCAGGCCGGGCTCTGCCGACGCGAGATCCACGTCGGACACACCGATCTGTGAAAATCCGAGCTCATTCGCCCACTGCCGAAGTTGCCCCAGCAGACGATGCCCATCGATGTGATCCCGCATCGGCCGATTCTAGGAACCCGCCAAATCACCTGGCGCGACGAGGCCGCATGCAGGGCATTCGCCGGGCGCCTGGCGGCGCAGCCCGCCTTGCGCGAGGCCTTCGTCGAGCTGCACGGCCCGCTGGGGGCTGGCAAGACCACCTTCGTGCGCCACCTGTTGCGCGCGCTGGGTGTGCAAGGCCGCATCAAGAGCCCCACGTATGCCGTGATGGAACCCTATGCCCTGCCCGGGCTGAACGTCGCGCATTTCGACTTCTACCGTTTCAGCGATGCGCGCGAGTGGGAGGACGCCGGCTTTCGCGACGTGTTTTCCGCCCCAGGCTTCAAGATTGCCGAGTGGCCCGACAAGGCCGCCGGCCTGCTGCCCACGCCCGACCTGTTGCTGATGATCGAACCGATGCCAGACGAGCAGCGCGAGGTGGCGTTGCAGGCCTTCACGCCGCGCGGCACCGCACTGCTGGAGGCCGCCGCATGAGACACCCTGTGTCAACCCCCCGCCGTTTTGAGCACGAGCTGGGCGGCGCCGTGACGCGCGGGGTCGTAGGGTTTGCGGTCGATCCAAGCGCGCCAGATGACGCGCAGCCAGGCCCGCGAGAGGATGCGCACGGCATGAGGGTGGTCGCAGCCGCGAGCGCGGGCTTTGGCGTAGACGCTGGCGGCCCAGGCGTTGGCGTGGCGCGAATTGTCGGCCATGCAAGTCAGCGCGGCGCGCAGCCGGTGGTTGCAGGCCCAGCGGAACGTCACTGCCTTGGACTTACCCGAGGCGTAGGTGACCGGTGCGACGCCGGCCTCGGCCGCCAGATGCTCGTCGGAGTCGAAGCGTTCGCGCACGCTGCCCAGCTCGGCCAGGATCTGCGCGGCGCAGATGCGCCCGGCGCGCGGGAAGCTCATCAGGATGCGGCCATCCTCGATCGAGCTGACGTGGTGCTCGATGCGGCTGGACAACAGCCGTATCTGCTCGACCAGGCGGGCGAGCGTGCGCGCCAGGCTGAGCGCCAGCTCGCCCTTGGCCTCCATCTCCAACTCACCGAGGGCAACAGCCGGGCCTTGGTGCAGCCGATCCAGCAACTCCTGGGCACTGCGTCGGCCGCTGTAGGCGTGCTGGGCGCAGAAGGCGGCCATGCGCTTGGGGCCGAGCCGACTGGCCGACTCGGGCGTGGGGTAACGCTGGATGAAGTCCAGACCGATGGGCGAGTCCACTTCGGCGAAGACCTCCGCGGCGCCGGGCCAGAACGACTGCAGCAGGCTGCGCAGCTGGTTGGCCAGCTGCACGCGGGTAGCCACGAGGTCGTCGCGTCCGCGCACCAAGGCGCGCAGCGCTCGGATGTCGTCGCTCTGTGGGGCCAGGGGCTTGAAGCGGTGGCCATCGGTGCGCAGCAAATCGGCCAGCAGGTAGGCGTCGGTTGCGTCGCTCTTGCCGCCGTGGCTGCGGTAGCGCGGGCGGGTGGCCTTGACGACGTTGGGGTGGATGGGCACGACCGTGAGGCCGGCCTCCAAGAGTGCATCGACGATCAGCCCGGAGGGGCGCTCGATGGCGATGGCCACAACACCTGCGCCGCGCAGCCGGCGGCACAGCTCGGCCAAGCCGGCGGCATCGTGGTTGATCTCGAACTGCAAGTGCACGCTGCCTTGCTCGTCGATGACGCAAGCGGCGTGGGTTCGGCTGGCCCAGTCCAGCCCGGCGAAACGAATGCTCATGGACAGACTCCTGCAAGTTGCGGTATGACTCCCCGTGCCGGAAACCCATGCGGGTCGCTCACTGATCGGCGCTCCTGGCTCCACACCTTGGCGCTACACCCTGTAGCCCGTCTGGGTCTTCCGGCACCCCGAGGGCTGCGGGTCTCATGCGGGCCGTCGAGCGGCCAGCACACCGGGCAGTCACCTCGGGGGCACGGAAGTCGGATCGAAACATCGGCGCAGCGCGTGCGCCGAGTCAAGAAGCTGGCGGGACAACACCTTTGCGCTGAACACGGGTTGTCCACCGCGGCGGTCGGCCGGTTCGTCGCAAGCGCCGACCGCCCGCCGCCGTGGACAACCCTGCGCTGTGCCATGCCAACGTCCTTGAACAGCCGGAAGGTAGTCCAGTGAGCCCAAGAGGCTGCAGCCGCCGCCGAGCCTTGCAGCGCATGGGCGCACTGGTGCTCACGCTGGGCGCGGCGGACATCGTGCGCGGCGCGAGCATCCTCGCGGTGCGCGTGTGGCCGGCCGAGGACTACACGCGCGTGACCATCGAGTCGGACCAGATGCTCAACGCGCAGCACCGCCTGTTCGACGCCCCCGACCGCCTGGTGGTCGACATCGACGGGCTGGAGCTCAGTCCCGCGCTGCGCGAGCTGGTGGGCAAGGTGCGCCCGGACGACCCCTACATCGCCGGCGTGCGGGTGGGGCAGAACACGCCGCGCGTGGTGCGGCTGGTCATCGACCTGAAGCAGCCGATCGCACCGCAGCAGTTCGCGCTGGCGCCTGTGGCCGCCTACCAGCACCGGCTGGTGTTCGACCTGAAGCCGGTGCAGGAGCGTGACCCCTTGCTCGACCTCATCCGCGAGAAGGAGCAGGCGGAGAAGCAGGCCGCACAGTCGGTGCAGGACGCGCTGGGCGAGTTCATCGGCCGCATGGAGGCCAGGCCCGGGTTGCCGGCGCCGCGCCCGCCCGCTGCGCCCGCTTCAGCGCCCAAGCCCAGCGCGACGCCGGCGCCGCCGCCCGCGCCCACGCAGGAGACGCTGGACAAGGTGGACCGCCTGATCGTGGTGGCCATCGACCCGGGCCACGGCGGCGAAGATCCCGGCGCCATCGGCCCCAGCGGCCTGCGCGAGAAGGACGTGGTGCTGCAGATCGCCAAGAAGCTGCGCGACGCGCTGAACGCGCAGCGTGGCGTGCGCGCGATGCTCACGCGCGACGCCGATTTCTTCGTGCCGCTGCACGAGCGGGTGCGCAAGGCGCGGCGCGTGCAGGCCGACCTGTTCGTCTCGATCCATGCCGATGCGTTCGTCACGCCGCATGCGCGCGGGGCCTCGGTGTTCGCGCTCTCGGCCAACGGCGCCTCGAGCAGCGCGGCGCGCTGGCTGGCCAACAAGGAGAACGCCGCCGACCTGGTGGGCGGCGTCAACACCAAGGCGGCTGACGCCACCGTGCTGCGCGCGATGCTCGACATGAGCACCACCGCGCAGATCAAGGACAGCCTGCGCGTGGGCAAGGAGGTGCTGGGCCAGATCGGCCGCGTGGGCCGGCTGCACAAGCGCAGCGTGGAGCAGGCGGGCTTTGCGGTGCTGAAGGCACCCGACATCCCCTCCATCCTGGTGGAGACGGCGTTCATCTCCAACCCGGAAGAAGAGGACAAGCTGCGCGACCCCGAGTACCAGGGCGAGCTGGTGAAGGCGCTGGCCAGCGGCATCCAGCGCTACTTCATCAAGCACCCGCACCTGGTGCGCAAGCGCACGCTGTAGGGGCCGCCGGCCGGCGCCGGCGTTCAGCTGCCGCCGTCGACCAGCAGCTTCGACTTGTTGATCAGGTCCTGGATGATCTGCTGGTCGGTGCTGAGCAGGCCACCGCCGGTGAGGTCGACGTTCTGCAGCGTGATGGTCTGGTCCACCGCGCCGGCGTTGAAGCCGCCCGAGAAGCCGCCGCGGCTGCTGATCTGGATGACGGTGTCGGCGCCCACGGTGGCAAAGTGCAGGAAGCTGGTGAGGTTGCCCATGGCCGAGCCGGCGAGCGTTTCGCCTTGCAGCAGGTCGCGCAGGTCGAGCACGTCGCCGCCGGCCGAGGCCGCGGCGGGGTTGAAGTCCTGCACCGTGTCGGCGGCCGGGGTGCCGGCGGTGCCCTGGTCGGCCAGCTCCCAGCGGAACACGTCGCTGCCGGCGCCGCCGATGAGCAGGTCGTTGCCGCTGCCGCCCACCACGATGTCGTTGCCGTCGCCGCCGTTGAGCGTGTCGGTGCCGGCGCCGCCGCGCAGCACGTCGTTGCCGGTGCCGCCGTTGACGGTGTCGTTGCCGGTGCCGGCGTCGATGATGTCGTGTCCCGCGCTGCCGTTGAGGGTGTCGTTGCCGGCGCCGCCCCAGACGCGGTCGTTGGCGTTGGTGCCGGTGAGGCTGTCGTTGCCGCCGGTGCCGAACAGGTTGTTGGTGACGACGTTCAGCGTGAGCGTGGAGCTGCTGCTGTCGCCTTGGTCGTCGGTGAGCGTGTAGCCCACCTGCACCGGCGCCACCGCGGCGGCGCCGGTGTTGGTTTGTACGTCGGCGAAGCTCACGCTGGTGACGCGGGCGTCGGCGGCGCTGTTGGCCTCGATCTCGATGCGGCCGATGTTGGTGAGGTCCGCAGGCAGGGTCACGGTGTTCTCGGCAACGCTGTAGAACTGGCCGATCTGGTTGCCTGCGACGTCGAACACGGTGTAGGTGAGGGCGGCCACGGTGCCACTGCCATCGGGCCCCAGGTTGCTGGCGCTGGGGGCGATGCGGAAGCTCACGTTGCCCACGCCGTTGGGATGCGCGCTCTGCGAGAACGTGACCACGAGGCGTTCGAGGTTGTCGACGTTGTTGTCGGTGTTGCCGTCGACGCCGGCACCGTCGCTGCTGGTGCCGCCGGGGTTGCTGTGCGTCACGGCAGCGGCGCCGCCGGTGCGCGTGAGGCCGCTGAGCACCACGCCGTTCTGCGCGGCGTTGGCGGCGGTGTTGAACAGCGTGGTCATCGTCGCGCCGTAGCTCACGGCCGGCGTGCCGCTGGGCGGCGTGTACTCGTAGTAGCCGTCGGTGGTGAACACCAGGCTGCTGCCGTCACTGCCGGTCCAGGTGAGTTTGCCGGCGCTGATGGTGTAGCTGTAGCCGGCGCCGGAGCCCGAGCCGTTGGCCGTGAGGTCGAAGGTCTGGCCCTGGAAGTCGATGGTGCTGACCTTGGCGTTGTCGGTGGTCACGTCGACACCGCTGCCTTGCGAGGCAAAGCCGGCCAGCCGCGACCCGAGGGCGAGGCCGCCGTCGGTGCCCAGGCCGGTGATCACGTTGCCGTCGGCGCTGGCGGAGCCGGGCAGCACGGTGTCGGTGTCGGGCCGCGCCACCGGCTGGGCGTTGCTCATCTCGAAGGTGAGCGTGGTCTGCGGCGTGACGTCGCCGTCGCCGTCGCGCGCCACGTACTTGACGGTGAAGCTGTCGCCTTGCTGCGCGCTGCCGTTGGTATAGAAGGTGTAGTTGCCGGTGCTGAAGTTCAGCGTCAGCGTGCCCCACTTGAAGCCGGAGCTGGTGTCCAGCGTGAGCAGGTCGCCGCTGATCGGGAAGCCGCTCAGGAAGCCGCTGTCCTGGGAGATCTGGTTGGTGGCGGCGTTGTAGGTGAAGGTGACGTCCTGGTCGGGCACGCCATCGTTGTTGCTGTCCAGCTGCACCACCACGGTGAGCAGGTTGCCGCCGTCGGCGCCCAGCACGTTGGCGGCGCTGCTGCTGTTGGTGACCAGGTTGCCGCCGAAGGCCGGCGGCACCGTGGACAGCAGCGCCGACGCCAGCTGGTTGGTGTCGGGCACGATGATGGCGGGGTCGACCGTGCCGTCGCCGTCGCCGTCGACGTTGTGGATGCCGTTCAGCGCCCACGGATTGGCGATGCCGGTGCCGATGCCCACGCCGTAGGCGTCGATGCCGTTGGTGCTGCTGAAGCTCTGGAAGCTCGCGAGGGCAGTGGTGGTGTCGCCCGACGAAGGTTCGCCGTCGGACAGGAAGTACATGACGTTCTGCACCGAAGGGTCCACCGCGCCGAAGGCGGTTTGCGCTGCGTCGAGGCCGGCTTCGTAGTTGGTGCCGCCGGAGCCGCTGATGCCGTTGATGGCGGCGATGAGCGCTTGCTTGTCGGTGTAGGCGTTGTTGCCGTTGAGGATGGTGGCCGAGCCCGAGAAGGTGACCAGCTTGACCGAGACGCTTTGCGCCTGGTTGAAGTATTCGGTCACCAGTTCGATCATCGCCTGCTTGGCCATGGCCAGGCGGGTGGTGATGGTGGTGCTGCCGTCGTCGTTGACCTGGCGTACCTCGCCGCCGGCGCTGGCCACGGTCATGCTGCCCGACACGTCGAGCACCAGCACCAGGTTGTAGCTGGGCAGCGGTACCTGCGACACGGGGATCTGCCGGTCGTAGGCCAGCGGTTCGTCGTCGACCACGGTGACGCGCAGGTTGGCGGTGACCGAGGCGTTGGAGGTGTAGGTGAAGGTCTCGGTGCTGGCGATGTCGGTGGCGGCGGTGGTGTTGTTGGCCGCGCCGTTGAGGGTGTAGGTGTAGCTGCCCGCGCCGGAGCCGGTGGTCTGCATGACCAGGCGGCCGATGGCGGTGTTGATGCCGATGAAGCCCGCGCGGGCGTCGCTGTCGCCGGCGCTGCCGTCGGTGACGCCGTTGACCGAGTTGACGGCTGTGCCGCCGCCGTCGTTGGTGAGCACGTTGCCGCTGACGGTGGTGGTGCCGCCGCCGGTGCCGTCGGCGAGCGCGCTTTCGTGCACGGTGGCCAGGTCGTCCTGCGGCGCGACGGTGGTGATGCCCACGGTGGCGGTGCTGGTCTGGCCGTCGGCGTCGGTAAGCGTGTAGGTGAAGCTGCCCGTGCCGATGGCCGCGGGAGTGAAGGTGTAGGTGCCGTCGCCGTTGTTCACCAGCGTGCCGCCACTGGCGGCGCTGATGCTGGTGATGGCGGCTTGGTCGGGCAGGGCGTCATTGGCCAGCAACTGCGCCTGGGAGATCACGATGGGCGTGCCCAGGGTGGTCATGAAGCTGTCGTTGCCGGCCAGCGGCGCGCCGTCGTCCATCGCGGTGACGTGGATGGTGGCGGTGTTCGGGGCGGCGTCGAACGCGCCGGCGCCGTCACGCACGCTGAAGCTGAAGCTGGCGTAGTTGTTGCCGCTGGCGTTGAAGCCGGGCTGGTAGCTGAGCTGGCCGGCATTGATCTGCGCGGCGGTGACCACCTGGCCGGCGGCGACCAGCGCGCCGTTGAGGTAGAGCGAGCCGTTGCTGGGCAGCGTGTCGATGCGCACGGCAGCCGGCGCCACGTTGTTGCCTTCTTCCACGTCGTTCATCAGGAAGTCGGCGCTGGTGAGCACGCGCGTGGTGTCTTCGGCGATGGTGACGTTGACGTTGCGGCCCGCCGGTGCATCGTTGACCGGCGCGATTTCGAGGGCCACCACGTCGGCATCGGCCCGCGGACCGCCGCTGCCGGTGTTGCCCATGTCGGTGGTGCCCACGGTCATGGCCACCGTGCCGGTGGCGTTGGGCGCGGGCGTATAGGTGACGGCGTTGGCCGCGATGAAGGCGTTGATCGCGGCGGGGGTTCCGGTCAGCGAGAGGCCGTTGGTGCCGCTGCCGGTGACCAGCACGCCACCGCTGGAGGTGGCAGCGAAGCTGCCGTTGCCCGCGCCCACCGACAGCGACACGGTGACCGGCGAGGCGCCGGCGTCGATGTCGCTGACGCTGATGCCGTTGATGACGGTGGCGGTGTCCTCGATGACGGCGATGGTCGCCGGCACGGTGTTGACCGGCGCGTCGTTGACAGCGCTGATGATGATGTTGAGCGAGCTGGAAGCGCCGGTGTTGGTGGTGTAGGTGGCCTGGGGGACCGAGCCGTTCCAGTTGGCTGCCGGGGTGAAGGTGTAGTTGCCGTTGGCGGCAATGGTCAGCGTGCCGACGCCGGCGATGGTGGCGGTTTGGCCGGCGGTGAAGCTGCCGGCGATGCCGGCGACGGTGAAGCTGGCAACCGACAGGGTGTTGTCGACGTCGCTGTCGTTGGACAGCACGTTGCCGGTGGCGGTGTTGTCTTCGGCGACGGTCTGGCTATCGGCGGCGAGGACGCTGGCGTCGTCGACCGCGGTGACCGTCAGGTCTAGCGTGCTGGAGCTGCCGGTGTTGGTCGTGTAGGTGACCTGCGGGACCGAGCCGTTCCAGTTCGCCGCGGGCGTGAAGGTGTAGTCGCCATTGGCGGCGATGGTCAGCGTGCCAATGCCGGCGATGGTGGCGGTCTGGCCGGCGGTGAAGGTGCCGGCAACGCCAGCCACCGAGAACGAAGCGACGGACAGCGCGTTGTCAACGTCGCTGTCATTGGAGAGCACGTTGCCCGTGGCGGCGTTGTCCTCTGCGACGGTCTGGCTGTCGGCGGCCAGAACGCTGGCGTCATCGACCGCGGTGACCGCCAGGTCTAGCGTGCTGGAGCTGCCGGTGTTGGTCGTGTAGGTGACCTGGGGGACCGAGCCGTTCCAGTTGGCCGCGGGCGTGAAGGTGTAGTTGCCGTTGGCGGCAATGGTCAGGGTGCCGACGCCGGCAATAGTCGCGATCTGGCCGGCAGTGAAGCTGCCGGCGATGCCGGCGACGGTGAAGCTGGTGACGGACAGCGTGTTGTCGGCGTCGCTGTCGTTGGACAGCACGTTGCCGGTGGCGGCGCTGTCTTCGGCGACGGTCTGGCTATCGGCGGTGAGGACGCTGGCGTCGTCGACCGCGGTGACCGCCAGGTCTAGCGTGCTGGAGCTGCCGGTGTTTGTGGTGTAGCTGACTTGGGGGACCGAGCCGTTCCAGTTGGCCGCTGGGGTGAAGGTGTAGTCGCCGTTGGCGGCGATGGTCAGCGTGCCGACGCCGGCGATGGTGGCGGTCTGGCCAGCGGTGAAGGTACCGGCGACACCGGCGACGGTGAAGCTGGCAACCGACAGCGTGTTGTCGACGTCGCTGTCGTTGGAGAGGACGTTGCCGGTGGCCGCGTTGTCCTCGGCGACGCTCTGGCTGTCGGCGGTGAGGACGCTGGCGTCGTCGACCGCGGTGACCGTCAGATCGAGTGTGGCGGTGGAGCCGGTGTTGGTCGTGTAGGTGACCTGCGGGACAGCACCGTTCCAGTTGGCTGCAGGCGTAAAGGTGTAGTCGCCGTTGGCGACGATGGTCAGCGTCCCGACGCCGGCGATGGTGGCGGTCTGGCCAGCGGTGAAGGTACCGGCGACGCCGGCGACCGAGAACGAAGCGACCGACAGAGTGTTGTCGATGTCGGAGTCGTTGCTCAGCACGTTGCCTGTGGCGGTGTTGTCTTCTGCGACGGCCTGGCTGTCGGCGGCCAGAACGCTGGCGTCGTCGACCGCAGTGACCGTCAGGTCCAGCGTGCTGGAGCTGCCGGTGTTCGTGGTGTAGGTGACCTGCGGGACAGCACCGTTCCAGTTGGCTGCGGGCGTGAACGTGTAGTCGCCATTGGCGGCGATGGTCAGCGTGCCGACCCCGGCGATGGTGGCGGTCTGGCCAGCGGTGAAGGTGCCGGCTATGCCGGCGACGGTGAACGAAGCGACCGACAGCGCGTTGTCGACGTCCGAGTCGTTGGAGAGGACGTTGCCTGTGGCGGTGTTGTCCTCTGCGACGGCCTGGCTGTCGGCGGTGAGGACGCTGGCGTCATCGACCGCGGTGACGGTGAGGTCGAGGGTGCTGCTGGAGCCGGTGTTGGTCGTGTAGGTGACTTGAGGAACGACACCGTTCCAGTTGGCTGGCGGCGTGAAGGTGTAGTCGCCGTTGGCAGCAATGGTCAGCGTGCCAATGCCGGCGATGGTGGCGGTCTGGCCAGCGGTGAAGGTACCGGCGACGCCAGCGATGGTGAAGCTGGCAACCGACAGGGTGCTGTCGACGTCGCTGTCATTGGACAGCACGTTGCCGGTGGCCGCGTTGTCCTCGGCGACACTCTGGCTGTCGGCGGTGAGGGCGCTGGCGTCGTCGACCGCGGTGGCCGCCAGGTCCAGCGTGCTGGAGCTGCCGGTGTTTGTGGTGTAGCTGACCTGCGGGACAGCACCGTTCCAGTTGGCCGCGGGCGTGAAGGTGTAGTTGCCGTTGGCGGCAATGGTCAGGGTGCCGACGCCGGCAATAGTCGCGATCTGGCCGGCAGTGAAGCTGCCGGCGATGCCGGCGACGGTGAAGCTGGCGACGGACAGCGTGTTGTCGATATCGGAGTCGTTGCTCAGCACGTTGCCCGTGGCGGTGTTGTCCTCTGCGACGGTCTGGCTGTCGGCGGCCAGAACGCTGGCGTCATCGACCGCGGTGACGGTGAGGTCGAGGGTGCTGCTGGAGCCGGTGTTGGTGGTGTAGCTGACTTGGGGGACCGAGCCGTTCCAGTTGGCGGCCGGCGTGAAGGTGTAGTTGCCGTTGGACGCGATGGTCAGCGTCCCGACGCCGACGATGGTGGCGGTCTGGCCGGCGGTGAAGTTACCCGCAACGCCAGCCACCGAGAACGAAGCGACGGACAGCGCGTTGTCAACGTCGCTGTCGTTGGACAGCACGTTGCCGGTGGCGGCGCTGTCTTCGGCGACGGTCTGGCTATCGGCGGCCAGAACGCTGGCGTCATCGACCGCGGTGACCGTCAGGTCTAGCGTGCTGGAGCTGCCGGTGTTCGTGATGTAGGTGACCTGCGGGACAGCACCGTTCCAGTTGGCCGCGGGCGTGAACGTGTAGTCGCCGTTGGCAGCGATGGTCAGCGTGCCAATGCCGGCGATCGTGGCGGTCTGGCCAGCGGTGAAGGTACCGGCGACGCCAGCGACGGTGAAGCTGGCGACAGACAACGTGTTGTCGACGTCCGAGTCGTTGGAGAGGACGTTGCCGGTGGCGGGGTTGTCCTCTGCGACGGTCTGGCTATCGGCGGCGAGGACGCTGGCGTCGTCGACCGCAGTGACGGTGAGGTCGAGGGTGCTGCTGGAGCCGGTGTTGGTCGTGTAGGTGACCTGCGGGACCGAGCCGTTCCAGTTGGCCGCTGGGGTGAAGGTGTAGTCGCCGTTGGACGCGATGGTCAGCGTGCCGACGCCGGCGATGGTGGCGGTCTGGCCCGCGGTGAAGGTGCCGGCGACGCCAGCCACCGAGAACGAAGCGACCGACAGAGTGCTGTCGACGTCGCTGTCGTTGGACAGCACGTTGCCTGTGGCGGTGTTGTCTTCTGCGACGGTCTGGCTGTCGGCGGTGAGGACGCTGGCGTCGTCCACCGCCGTGACGGTGAGGTCGAGGGTGCTGCTGGAGCCGGTGTTGGTGGTGTAGCTGACTTGGGGTACCGAGCCGTTCCAGTTGGCCGTTGGCGTGAACGTGTAGTCGCCATTGGCGGCGATGGTCAGGGTGCCGACGCCGGCGATGGTGGCGGTTTGGCCAGCGGTGAAGGTACCGGCGACACCGGCGACGGTGAAGCTGGCGACGGACAGCGTGTCGTCAACGTCGGTGTCGTTGGACAGGAGGTTGCCGGTCG
>JBFLWE010000035.1:0-49714 GCA_040758375.1 Pseudomonadota bacterium | reverse complement strand
GGGCCATGGAGGTGCTCCTTCCGGTACGGTTGTGCCGATGTTGGGTGGATTCTCAAAGCCCGGCCGGGCGGTCGCTTGCGCCAGCGCAACCGCCCGGCGGCCCGGGCTCACCCGAGGCTGCGGCAAGTGCCGCGCCAGCCGGCCCGCGCGGTCTTCACCGCCGCGCTTGACCACGCTCAAGCGCGGCTGCGCTGGGTGGGGAGACCATGGCCTGCCCTTGTTTCAGCCTTTCATGCGCCGATACCCGTTGTCCTGGTGTGCCGTGGTCGTTTGTGCGGTTTGTACGGTCTGTGCCGGTTGCTCGGTGGCGCCCGTGCAGCGGGTGCCGCAGCCGCTGGCCGCGCCTGCGGCCTGGTCGAGCCCCGTGCCGGCCGGGGGCACGCCGCTGGCCGGCTGGTGGCGTGGCTTCGGCGATCCGCTGCTGGTGGAGCTGGTGGCCGCGGCCGAGCAGGCCAACACCGAGGTACGCAGCGCGCAGGCCAACCTGGCGCGCGCACGCGCCCTGCGCGATGCCGCCGCGGCGGGCCTGGGGCCGGTGCTGTCGGCTTCGGTGTCCGCGCAGCGCAGCGAAGGCGGCGGCCGCGCCGGCAGCACGCTGTACAGCGCGGGCTTCGACGCCGCCTGGGAGCCCGATGTCTTTGGCGCGGTGGGCCACGGCGTGGCGGCCAGCGATGCCGACGCGCGCGCGAGTGCGGCCGCGCTGGCCGCCACGCAGGTGTCGGTGGCCGCCGAGGTGGCCATGGGCTACCTGCAGCTGCGCGGCGTCCAGGCGCGGCTGGCGCTGGCTCGCGAAAACCTCGCGCTGCAAGAGCAGACCCTGCAGATCACGCAATGGCGCACGCAGGCCGGCCTGGCCTCGTCGATCGAGCTGGCACAGGCGCGCACGGCGGTGGAGCAGACGCGCGCGCAGCTGCCGCTGCTGCAAGCCAGCGCCGCGCAAGCAGCGCATGCGCTGGGCGTGCTGACCGGCCAGGCCCCCGAAGCCCTGCTGCCTCGCCTAGGCATCGCGGCCGCGTTGCCGGGGCCGCCCGCCGAGCTGGAGATCGCCATTCCCGTGCGCACGCTGCGCCAACGCCCCGACGTGCTGGCGGCCGAAGCGCAGCTGCAGGCCGCGGCCGAACGCGTGGCGCAGGCCGATGCCGAGCGCCGGCCCACGCTGCAGCTGCGGGCCTCGCTGGCCTGGGACGCGCTCACGCTGGGCTCGCTGGGCAGCACCGCGGCGGCGCGCTCCCTCGTGGCCTCGCTGGCCCAGCCGGTGTTTGACGGCGGCCAGCGCAAGGCGCAGCTGGCCGCGCAGCAGGCTGGCTTCGAGGCTGCGCAACAGGCCTACACGGCACGCGTGCTCGCCGCGCTGCAGGAAGTGGAAGACGCGCTGGTCGCGCTGGAAGCCTCGCGCGCGCGCATCGCCGCGCTGGCCGCGGCGGCCGAATCGGCGCGCCTGGCCGCGCAACTGGCCGGCCAGCGCCACGCCAGCGGCCTGGTGGACTTCCAGGTGGTGCTGGAGACGCAGCGCACGCTGCTCGGCGCCCAGGACAACCTGGCCTCGGCGCAAACCGACTGGGCCACGGACCATGTGCGCTTGTACAAGGCGCTGGGCGGCGGCTGGAACCCTTGAAACGACCATGAAAGCTCCCGACGAGACAAGACTCCAGGCGCTGCTGGGCAGCGACGCCACCCGGCCCTGGTGGCGCCGGCCCGCGCCGTGGATCGGTGCCGTGCTGCTGCTGGCGCTGGCCGCCGGCGGCTGGTGGTGGCAGCGCAGCCGCCAGGCCGAGGCGCAGCCGCGCTATGTGACCGAGCCGGCCGCACGCGGCGACCTCGTGGTCACGGTCACCGCCAACGGCACGCTGCAGCCGACCAACCAGGTGGACATCGGCAGCGAGCTTTCGGGCACGGTGGCCCGGGTGCTGGTGGAGCTGAACGACCGGGTGCGGCGCGGCCAGGTGCTGGCCGAGCTGGACACGGCCAAGCTCCAGGACCAGGCGGCGCGCTCGCGCGCGTCGCTGTCGGTGGCGCAGGCGCGCGTGGCGCAGGCCGACGCCACCGTGCGCGAGGCCCAGGACAACCTGATGCGCCAGCGGGAGGTGCAGCGCCTGAGCGGCGGGCAGGTGCCGTCGCAGGCGGAGATGGCCTCGGCCGAGGCCGCGCTCACGCGCGCGCAGGCCGAGGCGGCGAGTGCGCGCGCCGGCGTGGTGGACGCGCGCGCCGCGGTCAGCGTGGACCAGACCAACCTGCGCAAGGCCTCGATCCGTTCGCCGATCGACGGCGTGGTGCTCGCCCGCTCGGTGGACCCGGGCAACGCGGTGGCCGCGTCGCTGCAGGCGGTGACGCTGTTCACGCTGGCCGAAGACCTCACGCAGATGAAGCTGGCCGTCAACGTGGACGAGGCCGACGTGGGGCAGGTGCACCCGGGGCGCGAGGCCAGCTTCACGGTGAGCGCCTATCCCAACCGGCCGTACCCGGCCACTGTGACGCGCGTGAGCTTTGGCTCCACGACGCAGAACAACGTGGTCACCTACGTGGCCGAGCTGCGCGTGGCCAACGACGACCTCAGCCTGCGCCCGGGCATGACGGCCACCGCGGTGATCAAGGCCACCGAGCGTCGCAACGTGCTGCTGGTGCCCAACACCGCACTGCGCTTCACGCCGGCGAGCGCGGCGCCGGCCGCCGCGGCCAGCAGCAGCCTGGTCACGCGCCTCGTGCCGCGCATGCCGCCGCGCGCCCCGCGCCGCGCCGGCACCCGCACCGCCGAATCGCGCAGCGTGTGGGTGCTGCAGGACGGCCGGCCGGTGGAAGTGTCGGTGGTGCCGGGCGTGAGCGACGGGCGCACGACCGAGATCGTGGGCGGCGCGCTGCGGCCGGGCATGCAGGTGATCGTGGAGCAGGTCGTGGGAGCGGCGCGGTGAGCGCGGGCCGCAGCGCCGGGCCGCCCCAAGCAAGGCCCGACCCTCCGGGAGGGTCGCTCGCCGTGGCCGGCGAGCGGGGTGCCGACGTTCTGCCGCTGATCGAGCTGCGGGGCGTGGGCCGCGTCTACGGGCAGGGCCAGGCCATGGTGCATGCGCTGCGCGAGGTGGACCTCGTCATCGAGGCCGGCGACTTCGTGGCGATCATGGGCCCCAGCGGCTCGGGCAAGTCCACCGCGATGAACATCATCGGCTGCCTGGACACGCCCGGCAGCGGCGAATACCTGTTCCACGGCGTGCCGGTGCAGCAGCTCTCGCGCGACCAGCGCGCGCGCCTGCGCCGGCGCCACCTGGGCTTCGTGTTCCAGGGCTTCAACCTCTTGCCGCGCACCAGCGCGCAAGAAAACGTGGAGCTGCCGCTGCTGTACCGCGGCGAAGGCGCCGCCGCGCGCCACCAGGCCGCGCGCGAGGCGCTGGCCCAGGTGGGGCTGCAGGGCTGGGAACACCACACGCCGGCCGAGCTGTCGGGCGGGCAGCAGCAGCGCGTGGCGATCGCGCGCGCGCTGGTCACCCGGCCCACCGTGCTGCTGGCCGACGAGCCCACCGGAAACCTCGACACCCAGCGCGGGCGCGAGATCATGGAGCTGCTGCGCGCGCTGAACGTGGAGCGCGGCATCACGGTGGTGATGGTGACGCACGAGCCGGAGATGGCGGCGTATGCGAACCGGGTCGTCCGCTTCGTGGACGGGCAGGTGGACAGCGACGTGCCCACCCCGCGCACCCCCGAAGCCCGGAGGGCCGGCTGATGTTGTGGAACACCCTCCTGCTGGCCCTGCGCGAGATCCGCCGCAACCTGATGCGCTCGTTCCTCACCGTGCTGGGCATCGTGATCGGCGTGGCCGCGGTGATCACGATGGTGACGCTGGGCAATGGCGCCACGCAGGCGGTGTCGAACCAGATCTCCAGCCTGGGCAGCAACCTGCTGATGATCCGCCCGGGCCAGCGCATGGGGCCGGTGCGCGACGCGGCCGGCGCGCCGCCGTTCAAGGAAGCGGACGCGCAGGCGCTGGCCGCGCAGGTGCCGGGGCTCAATGCGGTGGCGCCTTCGGTGGTCAGCGGCGTGACCGCGATCCACGGCGCACGCAACTGGGCCACCAGCGTCAACGGCACCACCAACGCCTACTTCACCACCAACAACTGGCGCCTGGCCGAAGGCCGCAGCTTCACCGAAGGCGAAGAGCGCAGCGGCGCGGCGGTGTGCGTGATCGGCGCCACCGTGCGGCGCGAACTCTATGGCGGGCAAGACCCAATGGGCACGCAGTTGCGGCTGCGCGGCTTCTCCTGCCTGGTGGTCGGGTTGCTGGCGGCCAAGGGCCAGTCGGGCATCGGCCAGGACCAGGACGACACGGTGGTGCTGCCGCTGCACACGGTGCAGCGGCGCCTGACCGGCAACTTCAACGTGAACACGCTGCTGGTGTCGCTGAAGGACGGTGCCGACGCCACGGCGGCCAAGGCCGCCATCGAGCAGCTGCTGCGCGAGCGGCGCAAGCTCAGCGCCAGCGACGACGACAACTTCAACGTGCTGGACACGCGCCAGATCGCCGAGACGCTGTCGGGCACCACGCGCGTGATGACCCTGCTGCTGGGCGCGGTGGCCGCGGTGAGCCTGCTGGTCGGCGGCATCGGCATCATGAACATCATGCTGGTCAGCGTGACCGAGCGCACGCGCGAGATCGGCGTGCGCCTGGCCATCGGCGCGCTGGAGCGCGAGGTGCTGCTGCAGTTCCTGATCGAGGCGGTGGTGCTGGCCTCGATCGGCGGCATGATCGGCGTGCTGCTGGCTGCGGCCGCCTCGTGGCTGCTGGCCGGCCTGATGCAGGTACCGCTGATCTTCGACCCCACGATCAACCTGCTGTCGTTCGGCTTCTCGGCGGCGATCGGCGTGCTGTTCGGCTACTTTCCGGCGCGGCGCGCGGCCCGGCTCGACCCGATCGAGGCGCTGCGCCACGAGTGAGGCACAACCAGGAGACCAGGACCATGCGCATCGGCATCCTCACCGGCGGCGGCGACGCGCCGGGCACCAACGCGGTCATCCGCGCGGTCACGCGCTCGCTGATCCACCGGCATGCTGCCGAGATCATCGGCATCGAAGACGGCTACCTCGGCCTGATCGAGCGCCGCGTGCGCCCGCTCGACTGGCGCGCGGTGAGCGGCATCGTGGCCCAGGGCGGCACCATGCTGGGCACCACCAACCGCGTGAGCCCGCTGCAGCACGAGGGGCGCGACCGGCGCGCCGAGGTGCTGGCCTATGCGCGCGAGCTGCGGCTCGACGGCGTGGTGGCCATCGGCGGCGACGGCACGATGGCCATCGCCGATGCGCTGCACCGCGAGGGCCTGCCCACGGTGGGCGTGCCCAAGACCATCGACAACGACATCGCCGGCGTGGAGCGCAGCTTCGGCTTCGACACCGCGGTGGCGCGCGCCACCGAGGCGCTCGACCGCGTGCAGACCACCGGCCAGAGCCATGGCCGCGTGATGCTGGTGGAAACCATGGGCCGCCATGCGGGCTGGATCGCGCTCGAAGCCGGCATCGCGTCGGGCGCCGACCTCATCCTGCTGCCCGAGCTGGCCTTCGAACTCGACGCCATCGTCCGGGTGTGCCAGGCGCGCGAGGCGGCGCAGCGCTTCACGGTGATCTGCGTCGCCGAGGGCGCCCATGCGCAGGGCGCGGCCACGGTGGTGCGCCAGCGCGTGGAGGGCTCGCCCGAACCCGAGCGCCTGGGCGGCATCTCGGAGTGGCTGGTGGCGCAACTGCAGCCGCGCCTGAAGAGCGAGGTGAGGGCGGTGGTGCTGGGCCACGTGCAGCGCGGCGGGGCGCCGACGGCCAGCGACCGCGTGCTGGCCACGCGCTACGGCGCGGCCGCGGCCGACCTGGTGGGCCGCGGCGGCTGGGGCCGCATGGTCACGCTGTGCCAGGGGCAGCTGGCGCACGTGGCGCTGGCCGACGTGGCCGGCCGCAACCGCCATGTGCCGCTGGACCACCCGCTGTTGGACTGCGTGCGGCAGATGGGGGTGTCGCTGGGCGTGGACTGAACTGGCGCGCAGGGGCAGGATTGCACAGGGTCTTGTGTTCCAGGCTGGGCAGCCTCATGTGCGCTGTGCCACCATAACGCCCCATGCAGTACCCCACCCGACGCCGATTCCTCAGCACCCTGGCCGCCACACCGCTGGCGGCCTCGCCGTTCATGGCCCAGGCCGCCCTGGCCCCGGCGCGCGAACTGCGCTTCGACAACCTGCACACCGGCGAGAAGCTTTCCGTAGAGTATTTCGCGGCCGGGCGGTACCACGAAGACGCCTTGACCGAGATCAATCGCCTGCTGCGTGACTTCCGCACCGGCGACGTGGGCGAGATCGACCCTTCGCTGCTCGACCTGTTGCACGCGCTGCGCCAGACCACCGGCACGCGCGAAGCGTTCCAGGTGATCTCGGGCTACCGCTCGCCGGCCACCAACGCGGCCCTGCACCGCAAGAGCAACGGCGTGGCCACGCGCAGCCTGCACATGCAGGGCAAGGCGATCGACATCCGCCTGGGCGACGTGGAGTTGTCCTCGCTGCGCAGGGCGGCGTTGTCGCTGCAGCTGGGCGGCGTGGGCTTCTACCCGGGCTCGAACTTCGTGCACGTGGACACGGGGCGCGTGCGGTTCTGGTGAGCTGGCAGATTCATTGCACGCCTTTGCGTTCTGGCTCCCCTTTGCGTCCTTCGCGGTAAGCCTGCAGCGCCTGCTCCAGCCGCTTGTCGTGGCCATAGATGTCGCTGGCGAACTGCAACTGCCCGTTTTCCGGCGCCAGATACGCCGTGGTGTAGAACAGCAGCACTGAAATCGGCTGCAGCAGGTCCACGCGCTGCGACTGCTGGCCGTTCATTGCCGCCTCGATGCGCTCGCGCGTCCACTCGGGCTGCTCGCGCAGCACCCATTGCGCCAGCGCCACCGGGTCTTCCACACGCACGCAGCCGTGGCTGAAGTCGCGCCGCGTGCGCTGGAACAGGCGCTGCGCCGGCGTGCCGTGCAGGTACACGTTGTGGTCGTTGGGGAACATGAACTTCACCAGCCCGAGCGAGTTGTGGTCGCCCGGCCGCTGGCGCAGGCGCAGCGCGCCCTGCTCCAGCAGCGCCAGGTTGTCGGGCGTGGGCGGCACGATCGCGGCGTTGTCGCTCTCGCCCCGCACGATCTCCATCTGGTCGCGCGCCAGCACGCCGGCGTCGCGCCGTATCTTGGGCAGCAGCTCGTCGCGCACGATGGAGCGCGGCACGTTCCAGTAGGGCCGGAAGATCAGGTAGCGCATGTCTTCCTGCAGCACCGGCGTGCGCGTGTTCAGCGCCTTGCCCACGATCACGCTCATGGTCAGCGGCGGCGTGTCGGCAGGCGCGGCCGGGTCCCAGGCCCAGAGCCGGAAGGTGGGGATGTTGATCGCGATGAAGCGCCGCCCCGGGCTGGGCGAGAGCCAGCGCATGCGCTCCATCGCCAGCTCGATCTGGCGTACGCGCTGCGACAGCGGCGTGGTGAGCGCGGCGCGCGTGGTCTTGCCGATCAGGCCGTCGGGCTCGAGCGCGTGGCGCGCCTGGAAGCGGCGCACGCCCTCGCTCAGCGCGGCGTCGAAGCGGTCGGGGGCCGTGGGCGTGTCGGCCGGCAGGTCGCCCAGCGCGACCAGCAGGCGCGCGAGCGCCGGCGCCGAGGGCAGCGGGTCGTCCAGGCGCACGGTCTTGGCGGGCAGTGCGGGCGGCACGAGCGTGGCGTCGGCCGCGAGCTGGCGGTAGTGGGCCAGCACCTTGCGCAGCGCCTGGTATTGCGCGTAGGGCGGCCTGAGCGCCTGCACGGTCTCGGGAAGCGGGCGCTGGTCCAACGTGAGCAGCAGGGCCGCGGCGCCGTCGGCCTGCGGTGAGCGCGGGGGCAGCCGGAAGCCCAGCCGCCGCGGGTCGACGCGGCCCGAGTGCAGGTGTTGCAGGTAGCGCAGCAGCGAGCGCTGCAGCGCGGTGCTGAAGGCCTGCTGGCCGGCGGGGTCGGCACCGTCGCGCGCCATCGCGGCGGCACGCGTGGCCAGGGCCGCCACGTCGTAGTCGTTGGGGTCCAGCCCGTCGCTGGCGGCATCGGCCAGCAGCGCGAGCGCCTCGTTGGCCAGGCGGGTGGGTTGGCCGTCGGGGCTCAACCAGGGCAATGGCGGAACCCGTGCCGCGCTGGCGGCCGGTGCGCTGGCCGGTACGACAGGGGCTGCTGCGCTCGGGCCGCAAACCAGGGCCAGGATCAGCGCGAACACCGTGGCGAGGAGCTTGCAAACCGTTGCGCGTGCGGATCTGGGCATCAGGCGGGCGTGGCTCGTGAAAGTGCGTTGTCCAAACCGGGGCAATTCTGGCGCCCGGGTCCGCGGGTGCGCTTGCGAACGCGCAAGCCACGCCGGGCGCCGCTGCCTAGCATGGACTTCCGCAGCCCAACGAAAAGTGAGTCGACGATGGCCACGCACGAGATGAGCCCCGTGGACGCCGCATGGTTCCACATGGACGGACCGGCGAACCCCGCGATCGTGAACGCCTTGATCACGACGACCCGGCCCTTGCCGTTCGCGCGCGTGAAGGCGGTGTTCAAGGACCGGCTGCTGCGCTTCGAGCGCTTTCGCCAGCGGGTGGTGGAGGCGGGCCTCGGGCTCGGCACGCCGCTGTGGGAGGACATCGCCGATTTCGACCTCGACCTGCACCTGCATCACCGCGCGGTGCCGGCGCC
Source organism: Pseudomonadota bacterium (assembly GCA_040758375.1). Classification (GTDB taxonomy): domain Bacteria; phylum Pseudomonadota; class Gammaproteobacteria; order Burkholderiales; family Burkholderiaceae_C; genus CAMLIZ01. The sequence continues at coordinate 41,037 of JBFLWE010000035.1, read as the reverse complement.
CGGCCACGAGGCGGCGTTGCGCGCGCTGGTCGACGACCTGGTGAGCGCGCCGCTGCCGCACGGCCAGGCGCTGTGGCAGGCCTACGTGCTCGAAAGCCCGGCCGGCGGTGGCGCCTTGCTGTTGCGCTACCACCATTGCATCGGCGACGGGCTGGCGATGATGACGGTGGCGCGCACGCTGTTCGACACCAGCGCTCAGGTCAAGAAGCTGCCGCCGCCCGAGACAGCGCCGGCGGCGCCGCACGGCGAGGACCTGCTGGGCGCGGCGTTCGAGGCGCTTGCGCATCCGCAACAGCTGGCCGAGGCCGCCACGCGGCTGGCCGAGGGCGCGCGGGTGCTGCTGGCCGACTTGTTGAAGCCGGGCGATCCGCCATCGCCGTTCAAGGGCGACTTTGGGCAGCAGCAACGCGTGGCCTGGTCGGCGCCGATTCCGATCGACGACGTGAAGGCGATCGCCTGGCCTTTCAACGCCAAGGTCAACGACGTGCTGGTGGCCGCGGTGGCCGGGGCCTTGCGCAGCTACCTGGCGCGCCGCGGCATCGACTTGCGCCAGGCGCAGCTGCGCGCGATGGTGCCGGTGAACCTGCGCCCGCCCGAGCGCGCACTGGCGCTCGGCAACGAGTTCGGCCTCGTCATCCTCGACCTGCCGGTGGGCACGGCCAACGCCATGCAGCGCGTGGCGCAGACCAAGGCGAACATGGACGCGCTGAAGCGCTCGCCGGAGCCGGTGGCGATGCAATGGCTGCTCGACCTCTTCGGGCGCGGCCCGAAGCCGCTGCAGGACCTGGCGCAGTGCGTCTTCGGCAGCAAGGCCAGCGTGGTGCTGACCAACGTGGCCGGGCCGCGGCGCAAGCTGTACCTGGCCGGCGCACCGGTGCAGCGCATGCTGTTCTGGGTGCCGCATCCGGGCGACGGTCTCGGCATGGGCCTGAGCCTGATGAGCTACGACGGCCAGGTGGTGCTGGGCGTGATCGGCGACGCGCGGCTGGTGCCCGACCCGGAACGCATCACGGCGGCCTTCGAGACAGAGTTCGCGCGGCTCAAGGGCCGCGTCGCGGCGGCCCAGGCCCGCCGCGAGAGGCTGCAGCGGCACACCTCGGGGCACAGGGTCGCGTAGCGCCGCTGGAGCCTCAGGAACGGGGGCATCGCCATCGCGGTGCCGCGGTGATTCGCGCTTGATATTTGCAAATGCGAATTACTCGTATTTAGAATCGCCGCATGCGACAACTTCTCGTCCTGCTGCACCGCTGGCTCGGCCTGGGCACGGCGCTGTTCCTTTTCATCGCCGGCGCCACCGGCGCGGTGATCTCCTGGGACCACGAGCTGGACGAGTGGCTCAATCCCGCGCTCTACGAGGCGCGCAGCCGCGGCGGCGAGCCGATGTCGCCGCTGGCGCTGGCCGCGCGCGTGGAGCAGGCCGATCCGCGCGTGCGCGTGACCTTCATGCCGCTGGCGCTGGCGCCGGGCGGGGCCTTCACCGCCTTCGTGGCGCCGCGCGTGAACCCGGCCACCGGGCAGCTGCACGAACCCGGCTACAACCAGGTGGCCCTCGACCCGGTCACCGGCGAGGTGCAGGCCAGGCGCATGTGGGGCGAGGTGTCGCTGTCGCGCGAGAACCTGCTGCCGTTTCTGTACAAGCTGCACTACAGCATGCACATTCCCGCCACCGCCAGCGGCGTGGAGCTGGGCCTGTGGTTCATGGGCCTCGTGGCCATCGTGTGGCTGTTCGACACGCTGATCGCGCTGTCGATCTCGTTCCCGCGGCGCGAGCAGTGGCGGCGTTCGTTCGCGTTCCGCTGGAAAGCCGGCGGCCACAAGCTCACCTTCGACCTGCACCGCTCCGGCGCGATGTGGGTGTACCTGCTGGTGCTGATGCTGGCGCTGACCTCGGTGGCGATGAACCTGCGCGAGCAGGTGGTGCGGCCGGTGGTGTCGTGGTTCTCCGATCTCACGCCGTCGCCGTTTGCGTTGCGCAGCCCGGTGGCGCCCGCGCAGGCGCCCGAGCCGCAGGTGGGGCCGCAGCAGGTGCTGGCCTCGGCGCTGGCCCTGGCGCGGCAGCGCGGCATCGACGCGCCGGCGGGGGGCTTGTTCTATTCGCCCGAGTTCGGGCTCTGGGGCGTGGGCTTTTACGAGCCCGGCTTCAGCCATGGCGACGGCGGCCTGGGCAACCCGTGGCTCTACTTCGACGCGCGCACCGGCGAGCCGGCCGGCGCCGACATCCCCGGCACCGGCAGCGCGGGCGACCTGTTCCTGCAGAGCATGTTCCCGCTGCACTCGGGCCGCATCCTCGGCATGCCGGGGCGGGCGCTCATGTCGGCCATGGGCGCACTGATCGCGATGCTCAGCGTCACCGGCGTGCTGATCTGGTGGCGCAAGCGCGCCGCGCGGCGCTGGTCGGTCGCGGGTGCGCGCGGCGGCCAGGCGCTGGCGGCGCAGCCCTGACGCGCCGCGCGCTTCCTCATCGTTCCCACAACAAACTCCCGAGGAGTCTTCTTCGTGTCATCTGCATCGCGCACCGGCACCCGCCTCGTTGTCCACCCGCTCGCGCTGGCTGTACAGGTCTTCATCGCTTCGCAGGCCGTGGCGCAAACCCCGCCCGCCGAGGCCACGCTGCCGGCGATCAAGGCCACCGCCAAGGCCGACCCCGCCACCGAAGGCACCGGGCGCTACGGCGCGCGCTCGGCCAGCACCGCGACGGGCCTGGACCTCTCGCTGCGCGAGACGCCGCAGTCGGTGGGCGTGGTGCCGCGCACGCTGATCGACGACTTCCAGCTCAACGATGCCAACGACCTGCTCACGGTGGTGACCGGCGTCAACGTGGAGCGCGTGGAGCCCGACCGCAGCTATTTCTCGATACGCGGCTTCGAGGTCTCGAACTTCCATATCGACGGCGTCGGGCTGCCCTTTGCCACCGGCGACCAGATCGGCAACCTCGACACCGCGCTGTACGACCGGGTGGAGGTGCTGCGCGGCGCCAACGGGCTGAGGGCGTCCACCGGCAACCCGGCCGGCACGGTGAACTTCGTGCGCAAGCGCCCCACGGCCGAGCTGCAGGCCAGCGCTGCGCTCACGCTGGGCTCGTGGAACAAGCGCCGGCTCGATGCCGACGTGTCGGGGGCGCTCAACGCCAGCGGCAGCGTGCGCGGCCGCTTCACCGCAGCGGCCCAGCAAGGCGACTCCTACCTCGACCGCTATTCGCTGGACAAGCACCTGTTTTCCGCGATCGTGGAGGCCGACCTCGGCGACGACACCTTGCTTGCGTTGGGCCGCTCGCAGCAGCGCAACCGGCCCAACGGCGTGATGTGGGGCTCGCTGCCGATGTTCTACGCCGACGGCTCGCCCGCGCGCTACGAGGTGTCGGCCAGTTCGGCGCCGGGTTGGACCTACTGGGACACCGACGACGTGCAGACCTTTGCCGAGCTCACGCACGGCCTGGGCGCCGGCTGGCAGGCCAAGGCCTCGTTGACGCAGCGCGAGCTGTCGTCCGACGCGGAGCTGTTCTTCGTGATCGGCAACGCCGACCCGGCCAGCGGCACGGGCCTGCTGAGCTGGCCCTCGAAATATGGCCACAGCGAGAAGCAGTGGATCGGCGACCTCAGCCTGCGCGGCCCGTTCCGCCTGGGTGGCCGCGAGCACGAGCTGCTGCTGGGCCTGAACGCCGGCCGCAGCCGCAACGAGCTGCATTCCAGCGACGACGGCGGCCTGCAGGCCATCACCGAGGCCCAGATGCTGGCGGGCACGTTCCCGCGGCCGGCCTTCGACAAGGGGCAGACAGGCTTCGCCGACTTCGCCAACAAGCGCGGGTCGCTCTACGCGGTGGCGCGCTTCAATGCGACCGATGCGCTGAAGATCGTCGCCGGTGCGAACCTGACGCGCGCCACGAGCAAGGGGGAGTCCTACGACGCTGTGCACGACTACCGCGAAACCAGGTTGACGCCTTATCTTGGCCTGGCCTACGCACTGAACGGCCAACACTCGCTCTACGCCAGCTACGCCGGCATCTTCAACCCGCAGCATCAGCTCGACGAGTCGGGCCGTGTCCTCGACCCGATCGAGGGGCGTAGCGCCGAGCTGGGCGCCAAGGGCGAATGGATGGACGGCCACCTCAACGGCTCGTTCGCGGTGTTCCAGGTTCGGCAAGACAACACGCCCGAGCCGTTGCGGCAGGTCATCGTTGACGAAGACACCAGCTTCACCGCCTACCGCGGCGTCGATGCCACCTCCACCGGCTTCGAGCTCGACATCGCCGGCACGCTGGCGCGGGGCTGGGAGCTGAGCGGCGGCTACACGCAGCTGCGCATCAGAGGCGACGATGGTGCGCCCGTGCGCACCTACGTGCCGCGCAAGACCCTGCGCCTGGCCACCAGCTATCGCCTGCCCCTGCTGCCGGCGCTGAAGCTCGGCGCCAGCCTCAAGTGGCAAAGCGACTTCGAGCGCACCGACCCCTTGGGCAGCGCAAGCGTGGTCACGCACCAGGACGCCTACGCCTTGCTCGACCTGATGGCGCGCTACGAGCTCACGCCGAGCTTGAGCGTCACTGCCAAGCTGGAGAACGCCACCGGCAAGAAGTACCTCAACAGCCTGATGTGGCCGGGCCAGACCTTCTACGGCGCGCCGCGCAACGGCTCGGTGGCGCTGCGCTGGACCTACTGACCGTGCAGGCGGACCTGGGCAGCGTGTTCGCGATGCACCGTGCGCAGCTGCAGCGCACGGCGCACCGCATCCTCGGCGACAAGTCGGTGGCCGAGGACGTGGTGCACGATGCCTACCTGCGCGCGGTCGATGGCGCGCGCGGTGAGGCCGCGGTGCAACAGCCGCTGTCCTATGCGCACCGCATGGTGCGCAACCTCGCGATCGACCACCACCGGCGCGGCGCGCTCGAGTCGCGGCTGTTCGAGCCCGAGGAGGGCGCGGCCGAGGTGGCGGCGCCGGCCGCGCGCACGCCCGAGGCGCTGGCCATCGACCGCCAGCAGCTCACGCTGGTGGCGCGCGCACTCGCCGAGCTGCCCGAGCGCACGCGGCGCGTGTTCGACCTGTACCGCTTCGAAGGCCGCACCCAGCGCGAGATCGGCGCGCTGCTGGGCCTTTCGGCGGCCACCGTGAACCAGCTCATCCGCCAGGTGCTGGACCATTGCCGCCAGGCCCTGCGGCAAGGCTGACGCCCTCCGGCTGCCCGCTACACTGCCCGCCATGTCGGGCGGGCCATCACCACACGAGATCGAACAAGCGGCCATCGGCTGGGTGATGGCCCTGCACGAAGCACCGCAGGACCCGGCCGTGCGCGAGCGGCTGGCCGCATGGCTGGCGGCCGACCCGGCGCATCGGGCCGCCTACGGCGAGGCGCGCAAGCTGTGGCTGCTCACAGGCTTGGTTCCGCCGCAGCAGGCCGACGAGCCGCAGTCCGAGTCGCCTTCCGCGCAGCGTCCCTGAACTGCGCGAGCGGGTTGGGCAGCCGCCCGGCCATCTGCAGGCTCGAGGCCGGATCGGCCAGGTTCACCATCTGCTGGTTGTTCGCCAGCTGCAGCCGGTTCAGGCACGAGTGCAGGAAGTCCGGCGCGAACAGGTCGTGTGCCTCGAACTTGGCGCGGTACTGCGGATGCGACTGCTGGTAGTCGATGGCGCATTCGGCCACCAGGCGCCAGAAGGTCTCTTCCGCGCACAGGTCGCCATCGACCAGCACCTGGCCCAGGAAGCGGAAGAAGCCGTCGAACACGTCGATGAAGATCGCCAGCAGCTTGTAGTCGTCGGGCACGTCCACCGCGAGGCGCTGGATGTTCTCGGGCAGCTTGGCGTGCTTGTCGAGGATGGCCGATTCCTCGGCGATGTCCTTCATGATCGCGCGCACCGGCACCTGGTCTCGCAGCACCAGGATCAGGTTTTCGCCGTGCGGCATGAACACCAGGTCGTGCGCATAGAAGCAGTGCAGCAGCGGCATGAAGTAGGCGCGCAGGTAGCGGCGCAGCCAGTCTTCCGCCGTGAGGCCCGAGCGCCGCACCAATTGCGGCAGCAGCGCCTGGCCGTCGCGGTCCACGTGCAGCAGCGCGGCCATGGTCATCAGGCGCTCGCCGGGCCGCACGCGCGAGAGCGGGCTTTCGCGCCACAGGCACGACAGCATCTTCTTGTACGGGCTGTCGGTGGCAATGGCGGCTTCGTAGTAGCGGTTGCGGAACCCCATGGAGGCCACCTCGCGCAGGATCGAGAAGCCCAGGCGGCGCAGCGTGGCATCGCCTTCGACCACGCCGTGGATCCACTCGTTGATCGCCGGCGTGCCCGACATGTAGTAGGGCGAGAGCCCGCGCATGAAGCCCATGTTCAGGATCGCCAGCGAGGTCTTCACGTAGTGGCGCTTCGGATGCCCGGCGTTGAAGTAGGTGCGGATCGACTGCTGGGGCTGGTAGTGGTCTTCGCTGTATTCCAGGCACACGATGTCGCGCCGCGCCACGTGGGCGGCAAAGGCGATCGACAGCTTGTTGAACCACTGCCAAGGATGCGCCGGCATGAAGTAGTAGTGGGCCTCGTCCAGGCCCAGGCCTTGCAGCCTGGCGCTGAAGCGGGTGCGGGCGGCCGAGCCCAGCTCCTGCGCGATCAGCGTGTCGTAGTCCAGCGTGGAGAGGCTGGCGAAGCCGGTGCACTCGCGCCGCACGGCCAGCCAGAGGAGGCGGAAGGTGGTGCCGGTCTCGGGCGCGTAGGCCCGGTAGTCCTCCGCGTCGAAGCCCAGGCGGCCGTTGTTGGCCACGAAGCCGGGGTGGCCTTCCATCATCGCGTGCTCGAAGGTCTGGAAGTCGGCCTCGGCCAGCGCTTGGCTGCCGGGGTTCTGCTTGTGGTGCTTGAAGGCCGCGCCGTAGAGCGTGCTGCTGATCTCGTCCAGGTAGATGGGCAGCAACTCGGGGCGGATGCCCAGCGAATCCTTGCAGTCGATGATGAAGGCCAGCGCATCGGGCGGCTGTGTCTCGCCCTCGACCGTGCGCACGATCGAATCGGGCGCGATGCGCCAGTGGCGCAGCGCCATGGTCTGCGCCTCGAAGCGGTACTCCACGCCCGGCCTGGGCGCAAGCCGCCAGCGCTGCCAGCCGGCGCGTGCGGCGGCGCCCAGGCACTGGGGCGTGAGCAACAGCTCGTGCGAAAACTCGGCGATGGCCTTGCGCACCAGCAGTCGGTTCACCTTGGCCCACACCTGCGGTTCCAGGTGGGCGGCGGCGTCGGCGGGTTCTTGCAGCTTGGACGTGCTCATTCGGCAAATTCCTCCCGGAGGGACAGGTTGAAGCTCTCGCGCGTGCAGAAGGCGAGGGCGGCGAGCTTGTCGGGCAGGCGCACGCAACCGTGGTACGAGAAGCCCATCTCGCGGTTGAGCACGTGCACCTTGTCGTTGCGCACGTCGGGCTCCACCACCACGCGGCGCGCATGCAGCCGCTCGAAGATGAAGAACATCAGCGTGCGGAACACGTCGCGCGTGAAGCCGCGCACCGGCGTGACCGGGGGGCCCACGAAGAAATGCATGCCCACGTCGCCGCGGCGCACCGCGTAGTGGCGCCCCAGCTCGTCGCGTGCGGGGTCGTAGCACTCCACCAGGAAGGCCGGCTGCCCGCGGTGCAGGCCGGTGTAGGCCATGGCGTGGCCGCTGCCCAGCTGTGCGGCGTAGAGCGCGCGCACCTCGGCTTCGGTCTTGCCCTGCAGGCCCCAGAAGCGCGCGTGGTCGCGCTGGAACCAGCGGTGCATCAGCGGGATGTCGGCGTCGAGCTCGAGCGCGCGCAGGCGGAACGGGCCGCGCACGAAAGGCTCGCGTTCCAGATCACAGTGGGCAAAGTCAACCAGCATGGGTCGCTCCTATCGGTTGGGGGGTGCCCGGCGCCGGGGCGGCCGGCCGGTCCAGGCCGAGCCACAGGCGTTCGAGCAAGGCCGCCAGCGCAAAGCCGCCGGCCGCCAGCGCGAACGTGAGGGCGGCGCCGTGGCGCTGCACCAGGGCGCCGGCCGCGAACGACGACAGCAACACGCCCAGGTTCTGGAAGAAGTTGAAGACGCTGAAGTCGCGCGCGTAGTCCGCCGGGGTGCTGATGCGGAACAGCAGCACCTCGAACTTCACGATCAGCTGGAACAGCGCCCAGCCGTAGAGCACGCGGCCGGCCAGCAGCACCGCCTCCACCGGCGCTGCCTGCATCAGCAGCCCGGCCGCACCCAGCAGCAGGTTGGCCAGCACGCCGTCGCGCAGCGGCGTGTTGCGCTGCCGCGCACGCTGGTTCACGAACAGCGCCACCAGCGCCACGGCGCCCGGAATCGCGAACACCGCGCCGCTCACGATCTGCTCGCCGGAGCCTGAGAGCTGCTCCCAGTACAGCGCAAAGAATGGTCGGATCAGGTAGGCGCTGAAGTCCATCAGCATCACCAGGCCGCACAGCGGCAGCACGCGCCGCAGCAGGCGGGGCCCGCCGCGGCGGGCCGGCGCGTCGGCCGCGTCCGCCGCGGCGGTGGGCACGACACGACCGCTGCCGATCAGCCAGGCGCACACGGCCATCATCGCGAAGTCTCCCGCGGCCATCAGGCCCACGCCGGCGGCCGGGCCCACGTGCTGCAGCGTGAAGCCGCCCAGCACCGCGCCGGCGATGCCGCCCACGTACACCACCACCGACAGCAGCCCGATCACATGGCCGTGCGTCTCGGGCGGCTGCATGCGCATCAGGTACGGGTACATCAGCAGGTAGCTGCTCTTGCACATGAACATCAGCATCGAGAGCACCCAGTAGCCGGCCACGCTGTCGGCGAACGCGCTCAGCACGCACAGCACGCCGGCCGCGCCCTGCATGACCAGCAGCAGGTGCATCGTTTCCACCCGCCGCGCCACGCGGGCCCACAGCGGCAGCGTGCACATCACCGCGATGGAAATGGCCGCGATGTAGGCGCCGACGTGCAGCGCACTCGTCACGCCGTAGCGGCGCTCGAAGAAGTGGGGGTAGAAGGCGATGAGGATGGCGTCGCTCAGCACCGCGAACGCCGACATCGCGACGATCGCTTCCTTCAGCCCGCGCTTCATGTCGTCCTTCATGTCGGGCTTCATGCCGCGATCTCCGTGAACACGCCGTCGTCGCGCGGCGCGAAGTCCTGCAGCGCGGTGCGCGTTTCGATCGGGTAGACCTCCACGCCGGTGAGCTCGCGGATGATGCGGGCGTTGCGGTGGCAGGCCAGGCCGAGGTCGGGGCTGGTCACGCCATGGCTGTGGCAGCCGGCGTTCTGCACGAAGATCTCGCGGCCTTCGTGGTCCACCGCGTAATTGCGGTGCTGCCGGTAGCGGCCTTGCGCGTCCCAGGCGATGCGGTGGCGTATGCCCTCCACGAAACCTGGCACACGCGGCGCGTAGCCGGTGGCGAAGACGAGGCCGTCGGTGCGGTGGCGGTAGCGGCGCTGCAGCTCGGTGTGCTCGAACTCCAGTTCCCAGCCCCACTGGTCGCTGGTGCGGCGGCAGGCCTGCAGCGCCATGTTGGGCAGCAGGCGCACGCGGCCTTGCAGCGCCTCGCGCCGCTCGTCCAGCGTGTCGTACAGCGTGTTGATCAGCTGCGCGTTGATGCCGTTGTAGACGCTGTTCTGGTCGCGCACCACGCGTTCCTTGGCCTCGGGCGGCAGGCCGAAGAAGTGTTCCGCGTAGTCGGGCGAAATCAGCTCCAGCGCCAGCTTGGCGTTTTCCATCTGGAAAAAACGCGTGGAGCGCGTCACCCAGTTCAGGCTGTAGCCGTGGCGCCCGGCGTCGTGCAGCAGGTCGCAAAAGATCTCGGCCGCGCTCTGGCCGCTGCCCACGAGGGTGATCGAGCGGCAGGCCTGCAGCGCCTGCTTGTGGCGCAGGTAGTCGGCGCTGTGCAGCCAGGGGCCGGGCTCGCCTTCGCAGCAGGCGGGCAGGCGCGGCGAAGCGCCCACGCCCAGCACCAGGCGCCGCGCCGCGTATTCGAAGCGGCGGCCGGTGCGCGGGTCGCGCCCGCTCACCAGGTACACGCCGCGCGCCGCATCGTGCTCGATCGCCGTCACCTCATGGTGAAAGCGCACGCTGTCCAGCTGTGCGGCGGCCCACTGGCAATAGCGGTTGTATTCGTGGCGCGTGAGGTAGAGGTTCTCGCGTACGTAGCAGGCGTACAGGCGGCCCTGGCGCTTGCAGTAGTTGAGGTAGCTGAAGCGGCTGGTGGGGTCGGCCAGCGACACCAGGTCGGCCAGGAACGGGTTCTGCAGCGTGCAGCCCTTCACCAGCATGCCGGGGTGCCACGCGAACTGGCCATTGCGTTCCAGGAACAGGCCGCTGTGTTCCTTCAGCGGCGCCATCAGGCAGGCGAGGCTCAGGTTGAACGGCCCGAGCCCCACCGCGATGAAGTCGTGCGTCTGCATCGGTTCTTCTCTCCCTTGCGTGCACCCTGCGGTGTGGGGTGCGCACAAGAGAAGACGAACCGGCGCGGCGGATGTTCAGTTCAGTGCGCGTGCGACACCTGCCGCGCCTCGGGCGCCGGCCCGATCAGTTTTGTGCCCTCGGCCACCTGCGCCTCGAACCAGCGCAGGAACAGCGGATGCGGCGCGAAGCCCTCGCCCAGCTCGAACTGCAGCCCTTCGAGGAAACGCCGCTCGGGCCCCTTGCCGTTGGTGCGCGCCGGGATCACGAGGGCCCGGCCGCCGTCCTTGCGGGCCTGCTCGACCATCTCGCGCACCTTGCGCACCCAAGGGCCGCGCTGGTCGGGCCAGTCTTCGCGCCAGGTGGCCCAGCGCACGGCGCGAAAGGGCGTGCTCGCGCCCTTGTTCATCTGCGCCGCAAGATCGCGCAGCACCGCGAGCCACTGCTCGTTGCGCTGGTCGTCGCCGGTGCCGTGGGCCACCAGGATCACCGTGTCCTTGGCCGGATCGGCCGACAGCGCACGGGCCCGGTCGAGCAGCGCGGCAGCGAACAGCGGGTGTGCGTCCAGCCCGCCGACCGTGGTCATGGCCAGCGGCGAGCGGATGCGCGGTGGCGGCAGGGCCGGCCCGTCGCCATGGCCGTGGTGCTCATGATGGCCGTGCATCGTGGCCGTGGCCTGCGGTGAAGCGTTGCCTTCGACATCGGCGCCGATCATGCGCTCCACGTCGGACTTGAACGAAGACTCCAGCCCGAACACGCGCACGATCACCGCCGCGCGTGCGCCGCGCCGTTGCAGGCGGTGCACGGCGCGCTCGATCAGCGGCTGGTCGGCCATGGAGAACACGTACTCCACCGGGTGCCGCGCCTCAAGCGGGCGCACGGCCTCGCGCATGGTTTCGTTCCAGTGGAAATCGGAGCCATGCGCGAGCAGGATCACGCCCACCTCGCGCGGCGCCAGCGGGCCGAAGCGGTTGGCCTCGCGCTCCATCCAGGTGGTGAGCCAGGGCTCGGGGGCGGGAGGCTTCGAGGCCCAAGCGGCGCCATCGGGCAGCGACTGCCGCAGCTCGGCGTCGAAAGACATCATGCCGTCGAGGCGGCGCCCCAGGTGGAACGGCACCACGAGCGTGTGTTCCTGCTTCAGGGCCGAGGCGGCGGCCTCGGCCAGCGCACGGCGCGAAGCCTCGCGGGCGCTGTCGTACCAGACCACCGCGTTCGCTGCGGCCAGGCCCAGCCCTTGCGCGGCGCGTTCGGCCAGTTGTTGCAAGTCCTGCTCCAGCGCGCGGTTGCCCGAGGGGCCCGATGCCGAGCTGGCCACCAGCACGCGCGTGTGCTGCGCGTGCTCCGGAATGCGCAGGGCCTCGGCCAGCGCCTCCACCGCGAAGTAGCTGCGGCCGAACACCGGGGCCACCGTGAGTGGCAGTGGCGGGTTTTGCAGCCAGGGCCGCACCTGCTGCCACTTGGGCTCGGCTTCCGACAGGAACACCGGCAGCACCAGCGCGCGGCGCGCGCCGCGCTCGCCCAGCCGCGCCAGCGCGCGCTGCAGCGCCGCCTGGGTGCGCGCGTCGGTCACCACCACCAGCTCGGCGTTGCGCCCTTGCGCGAACGCCTCGAACGCGTCGCGGATTTCCTCGTTGCCCTGGAAGCCGCGGTCGGCCGCCAGCGCGATGAAGCCGGTCTCGGCGCCCGCGGCGGCCTGCGCAGGCGCTGCGAGCCCGAGCAGCAGCGCCACGAGACCCATCCAGGCCGCCAGCTTGTGCATCAGAAGGTTCATGGGCTTCAGTTCCTCAGAATGAAAGTTCCATCCGCGCCGACACCTGCCGGCCCGGCTGCGAATAGAAGTCCACGCCGGCCGGGTTGCGCGCATCCGCCAGGCGGATGTCGCTCCACTGCCAGTAGGTCTTGTCGAAGGCGTTGTCCACGGCCAGCGTGAGGCGCACGCGCTGTGTGGGCCGCCACCAGGCCGCCAGGTCCGTCACGCCGTAGCCGGGCGGCCGGAACCAGGCGCCGCCGCTGTCGTTGACCCGTTTCACGCGGGCCGCGGCGCGCAGGTGGGCCTGGGCGCCCCAGGCACCGGCGTCGCGCGCAACGCCCAGCACCGCACGGGTGGGCTCCACGCTGTCCAGCGGCTGGCCGCTGCTCTGGTCGGTGCCGCGGGCATGGGCCGCGGCAGCCTGCAGTTGCCAGCCGGGCGCCACCTCCCACGCCAGCCGCGCCTCGGCGCCGTGGATGCGCGCCTTCGACAGGTTCACCGACATCAGCGTGCTGCCCAGGCCGGCGATGCAATTCGGGTCTTGCGGGCAGGCCAGGCGGGTGCTGGTGATGAAGTTGCGGTAGCGGTTGTCGAATGCCGAGAGCTGCACCTTCACGCCGGCCTGCTGCACGCGCAAGCCGGCCTCCACGCTGGTGCTGGTTTCAGGCCGCAAATTGGGGTTGGGGCTGATGCCGTAGCTTTGCGCGCTGTTGCGGAAATGGCCGTTCACCTCTTCGTAGTTGGGCGCGCGAAAGCCGCGCGCCAGCTGCCCGTAGGCCGCGAGCGCGGGCGTGAACTGCCAGGTGGCCGCGAGCTTGGGCGACAGCGCGCCGTCGGTCTGCGACACCGCCTGCTTGCCGATCGAACCCAGCACCGCCTGCGACAGCGCATCGGGCCGGGCCTTCAGCGCACGCCAGTCGTAGCGCAGGCCGGGCACCAGCATGAGCCGGCCGCCGGCCAGCGGCCCGATCTCGTCTTGCAGGAACACGCCCACCGTGTCGGTGTGGCCGGGAGCGAAGTCGCGCAGCGGGAAGCTGTCGCCGGCCAGCGAGCGGCTGAAATTGCCGGTGGTGAGGTTCCAGATGCGCGCGTCGCGCAGTTCCTCGGTGCTCACGCGCGCGGCATCGAGGCCGTAGGTGAGCAGGTGGCCCGCCGGCGCGCTTTCGAGCTGCAGGCTCGCGCCGGTGACGGTTTGCGTGAAGAAGAAGTCTTGCTCCACGCGGCAGTCGTTGCCGGTGCCGGCGGCGGCGGAGCAGGTGGTCGAGGTGTTGGTGCGCGCCTGCAGGTTGTGGTTGTCGGTCTTGCTGCGCTGGCGGTACAGCTTGGCGGTGAGGCGGTCGTACCAGCCCTGGCCCGGCGCATGCTCCCATTCGGCGGACACGCGCACGCGTTGCGTGTGGTCGTCGCCCGACATCCCGCTCACCTTGGGCAGCGAGGCGGCGAGCCGCAGCACCTGCACCTCGCCGTCTTGCTCGCGCGCTTCGGCGGCCAGGCGCAGCGTGTGCTGGGGCGCCAGGGCCAGCGCGAGCTTGCCGATGAACGCGCGGTCGCGCAGGTCTTGCGGGTTGGGCCGCGTGCGCGTGGCGGAGCGGCCCTCGACGCTGCCCTGGTTGTCGAACTCGTGCGCGTCGGTTTGCGTAAGGCCCAGCAACCACTGTGTGGCCTCGCCGCGGCCGGCGCCCAGCACGGTGGCGGTGGCGGCCTCGTTCGCGCCGGCGTACGCCAGGCGCGCACGGCCGCCCAGGCGCTGGCCCTGGGCGAGCAGGTCTTCGGGGTCCAGCGTGAGCCAGCCCACCACGCCGCCGATCGCGTCCGAGCCATACAAGCTGGAGGCCGGGCCGCGCAGGATCTCCACGCGCTTCAGGAATTCCGGCGACACGCCCAGCGGCGCGTTCATCGTGAAGTTGGTGGGGCCGCCGCCGTTGTACCAGGCGGGCAGGCGCACGCCATCGACCATCTGCAGCACGCGGTTGTCGTCGATGCCGCGGATGTTGGGCCGCGTGGCGCCGAAGCGGCGCGCGTCGCGGCCGAACGCGATGTCGGGGTCGTTCCTGAACAGCTCGGCCTCGTCGGCGGCCACGCCGGCGTCGAGGGCCCTGCGCGTGAGGCTCGTGATCGTGGCCGGCACCTTGTGAGCCTCGGCGCCGGCGCGCGTGGCGGTGACCACGACCGCGGGCAAGGCGGGGTCGCCGGCAGCTGCTGTCGGCGGTGGTTGTTGCGCAAACGCGCTGCCGGCCAGGGCAGCGGCCAGCACGGCCAGCGGCCGTTGTCGAAGTCCCTCCATGGGTTTTTCCTCGTCTATGTTGTAGAAGAAAGCGGCGTGTCGCCCGCCTCGCGGCGCAGCTCGCCCAGTTCGCCGAGGGCGCGCTCCAGCCCGGCACGGCTGGGCGTTTCGACGAACACGCAGCGCTTGCCGGTGCGCTTGCAGTGGTCTTTCACGCGCCAGTAGGCGTCGTGGCTGATGCAGCCGGTCTGGCAGATCACCAGGTCGGCCGCGGCCAGCGTGGCGTCGAGCTTGGCGGGGTTGTCTTCCTCGCCGCCGTCGTGGTGCAGGAAGCGCCCGCCGGTGCGCTCGATCACCTGGCGGTACACCGGCACGCTGGCCGGGCGGCCGCCCACGCACAGCACCGCGCAGTCGCGCAGGGCACGCAGCGGCATGCGCGCGCTGGCGCTCTCATGGTCTTCGGCGCTGGCGGCGGGCGCGGTGGCCGCGTCGTCCAGCCGCGCCAGGGCCTCGTCGGCCCGGCGGCGCTGGCGCTCGGCTTCCTGCTGCAACAGCAAGGCAGCACGTTGCAGTTCGTGGATGCGCTCCACCTGCCGCTGGTTCTCGCGCATCAGCTCGAAGCGCGTCTTCAGTTGCGGCGTGGCCTCTTCCAGCGCCTGGAGCTGTTCCCGGGTTTGCGCAAGCAAGGTGTCGCGCCCCATCAGCTCGCCGCGCAGGCGCACGATCTCGGCCTGCTGCTGCTCGATGCGCCGCGCCTGCTCTTGCTGCTGGCGCGTGCTGCGCTGCTGCGCGGCGGCGAGTTCGCGCGCGAGCACGGCGTTCTCGTCGATCAGCGCTTCGAAGCGCGCCAGGTCCGCCCGCTGGGCCATGCCGAGCTGGTGTTGCAGCATGTGGATCTCGCCCAGCACCGCGTTTTCCAGCACTGCGTCGCAGCGCGGGTGGCTGATCACCGACCAGAAGGCGCCGGCGACGTTGCCGCCGCTCAGGGCCTCGCGCCACCAAGCTTTCAGCGCGTCGGTGGTCTTGGCCTTGGCCGCCTGCCGCAGGGGCATGGCGTAGCGGCGGTCCAGCTCACGCTGCAGGGCCTCGGCCATGGGCGTGCGCAGCCGGCAGTCGGCGACCACGCCGCAGTGCAGCTCGTAGTCGTCGGCCACGGCCTGGCCGCCCAGCACCTTGTCCACCAGCCTGCGCAAGGCGGCGATGGGCATGCAGACGCCGATCACCGGGCAATGGGCATGGCCGTCCAGTTCCCAGAGGCGGCGCCGGCGTGATCCGGCGGGGGCAAGGGCGGGAGGGGTGGAGGAGCGCATCGCGGCGAACTGTAATGCGAATGATTCGCATTGGCAAGAAAGCGGTGGACAACCCCGCGCGGCTGCGCTGCGGCGCTTGAGCAGGCTCAAGCCCCATCGCCGCGTCCGCCGCTAGCCTGTTGGCCCAGAGATGAACCCCCCGCCCGCCTGGCTGACGCCGTGGACCGCATTGCTCGCCGCCCTGGCGGTGGGCCTGATCATCGGGCTCGAGCGCGGGTGGCGCGAACGCGAGGCGGCCGAAGGCGGGCGCGTCGCGGGCCTGCGCACCTTCGGGCTGGTGGGGCTGCTGGGCGGGGTGCTGGGCAGCCTGTTCGAGCAGGCCGGGCCCTGGCCCATCGCCGCCGGCTTGCTGGGCTTGGCGCTGCTCAATGCACAGGCCTATCGCGAGGGCGTGCATGCCAGCGGCAACCTGAGCGCCACCTCGGCCATTGCGCAGTTCGTGACCTTTTCGCTGGGCGTGCTGGCGGCGCTGGGCCAGCCGGTGCCGGCCGTGGCCGTGGCGGTGCTGGTGGCGGTGCTGCTGAGCCTGCGCACGACGCTGCACCAGGGGCTGCGGCTGATCGAGCGGGGTGAGCTGAGTGCGGCGCTGCAGATGCTGGTGCTGTCGGTGGTGGTGCTGCCGCTGCTGCCGGATGCCGGCTACGGCCCTTATGGCGCGCTCAATCCCTACCGGCTCTGGTGGGCCGTGGTGCTGGTGGCGGGGCTGTCGCTCAGCGGCCACGTCGCGATGCGGGTGGCGGGCGAGCAGCGCGGCACGCTGTGGACCGGCCTGCTGGGCGGGCTGGCGTCTTCGACCGCCGCGACGCTGGCGCTGGCACGGCGCTGCCGCGAGCAGCCGGCGCTGGCGCAGGCGGCTGCGGCCGGCGCCTTGTCGGCCTGCGCGGTGATGTTCCTGCGCATCGCGGTGGTCGCACTGACCTTCGCCCCTTCGCTCGGGCGCTTGCTGCTGCCGATGCTGCTGGCCACGGGGCTGGCGCTGTTCGGCGCCGGCCTGCTGTGCTGGCGCCGGCGCAGCCCGGACGATGGCGTCGCGCTGCCGGGCGTGGACATCGCGCCGTTCGACCTGACGGCGGCGCTGGGCTTCGGCGCCTACCTGGGGGTCACGGCGGTGCTGCTGGAGGCGGGGCGCGAGTGGCTGGGTGCCTCGGCGCTGTATGGCCTGTCGCTGCTGGCGGGCCTGGCCGACGTGGACGCCATCACCATCTCGCTGGCCCGTCTGCACGCGGCCGGCAGCACGGCCGAGACCGTGGCCGCCACGGCGATCGGGCTGGCGGTGCTGTCCAACATGCTGGCCAAGGCCGTGATGGCCTGGGTCAGCGGCGGCGCGGTCTTCGGCCGCCTGGTGGCCGGCGGGTACGCGGTCTCGCTCGCAGCAGGGGCCGTGGCCTTCGCCGCCTTCGTGGCCTGACGCGGCAGCGGCGTTTCTTGCGCGGCATCAGGCGCGCCGGCCGCCGCGGGGCTAAGGTGATCCCGTTGCGGCAGCGTTCACAGGAGGCTTCTCATGTTCAGCCGAAAGACGACCGCCGGCTACATCTGCACGCGCACGGTGCCGGTGGCGCCGGACGACGCGCTGGAGATCGCGGCCGCGGTGAGCGCCGCGCGGCAGCACCAGCGGCGCGTGCCCCGGTGACGTGGACCATCCGCCGAAGCGCCTTCGGCGCCACGGAGAACTGAGATTGCACCGGGCGGCAGCGATTCGCAGCAGCAGCTTCTGGCGCTGATCCAGGCGCTGCTGCGCGAGCTGCGCGGCGCCGACGCGCCGCCGCCGGCGCTGGACGACGAGCTCGACCGCACGCTGGGCATCGACAGCCTGGCGCGCATGGAGCTGATGCTGCGGCTGGAGCAGGCCTTCGGCGTGCACCTGCCCGAGCAGGCGGTGCAGGCAGCGCAGACGCCGCGCGACCTGTGGCGCACGCTGGCGGCCGCGCCGCGCCGGGGCGCAGGCCCGGCGGCGCCGGCGCCGCCGCCGATGGGCGGCACCGCGCCTGCCGCACCGCTGCCGCAGGCGGCGCAGACGCTGGTGGAGGTGTTGCAGTGGCACGCGGCGCAGGCCGCGGCGCGGCGCCACGTGACGCTGCTGCATGACGGCGACGCCGGCGAGGGCGGCGAGGGCGGCGCGCGCGACGACATCAGCCATGCGTCGCTGCTGGCCGGCGCGCAGGCCCATGCGGCGGCGTTGCAGCGCTGGGGGCTGGCGCCGGGCGAGAAGGTGGCGCTGATGCTGCCCACCGGGCGCGCGTTCCTCGAAGGCTTCTTCGGTGTCCTGCTGGCCGGCGGGGTGCCGGTGCCGATGTATCCGCCGCTGCGCATGGCGCAGATCGAGGAGCATCTGCGCCGCCAGGCCCACATCCTGGCCAATGCGCAGGCCGTGCTGCTGCTCAGCGGCGAGCCGGCGCTGCCGGCCGCGCGCATCCTGAAAGCCGGCGCGCCGGAGCTGCGCGCCGTGCTCACGCCGCAGCGCCTGGCGGCGATGGGCGGGCGCTGGCAGCCGGTGGCGGGCCGCGCACAGGACGTCGCGCTCATCCAGTACACCTCGGGCAGCACCGGCCAGCCCAAGGGCGTGGTGCTCACGCATGCCAACCTGCTGGCCAACATCCGCGCGATGGGCCGCGTGCTGAAGGCCGGGCCCGAGGACGCGTTCGTGAGCTGGCTGCCGCTGTACCACGACATGGGGCTGATCGGCGCGTGGTTGGGCAGCCTCTACCACGGCCTGCCGCTGCTGCTGATGCCGCCGCAGGCGTTCCTGGGGCGGCCCTCGCGCTGGCTGCGCACGATCGCCGAACACCGCGCCACGCTCACCGCGGCGCCGAACTTCGCCTACGAGATCGCGGCGCACCGCGTGCCCGACGACGAGCTGCAAGGCCTGGACCTGCGCAGCCTGCGCGCCGCGATGAACGGCGCCGAGCCCGTGCATGCCGGCACGGTCGAGCGCTTCTGCGAGCGCTTCGCGCGCTTCGGCTTCGACCGCGGTGCGCTGATGCCGGTGTACGGCCTGGCCGAATGCGGCGTGGGGCTGTGCTTCCCGCCGCTGCGGCGCGGCCCCAGGGTCGACGTGATCGACCGCCAGGCGCTGCACGAGCGCGGCCGGGCCGAGGCGGCGCCGCCCGGGCGGCCCGGCACGATGAGCGTGGTCTGCTGCGGCTTGCCGCTGCCGGGCCACGAGCTGCGCGCCGTGGGGCCCCAGGGCGACGAGCTGCCCGAGCGCCAGGAGGGCCGGCTGCAGTTTCGCGGGCCCTCGGCCACCGCCGGCTACCACCGCAATGCCGAGGCGACCAGGGCGCTGTTCCAGCACGACTGGCTGGACACCGGCGACATGGGCTACATCGCCGAGGGCGAGGTGTACCTCACCAGCCGCGTGAAGGACCTGATCAAGCGCGGCGGGCACAACCTGCACCCCTACGACCTGGAGCAGGCCGTGGGCGCGCTGCCTGGCGTGCGGCGCGGCTGCGTGGCGGTGTTCGGCGCCGCCGACCCCACCACCGGCAGCGAGCGCGTGGTGGTGCTCGCGGAAACGCGCCTGGAGGCGCCTGCCGGCCGGGCCGCGCTGCGCGAGCGCATCGCGCAGCAGGCGATCGACGTGCTGGGGTCTGCGGCCGACGACATCGTGCTCGCGCCGCCGCGCACGGTGCTCAAGACCTCCAGCGGCAAGATCCGGCGCGCGGCCTGCCGCAGCCTGTACGAGCAGGGCCGGCTGGGCCAGCAGGCCGGGCGCAGCGTGGCCGGGCAGCTGGCGCGGTTGTGGCTCGATGCAGGCAGCCGGCGCATGCGCCGCCCCTTCGGGCGCCTCGCGTCCGCCGGCATCGCGTTGTGGCTGTGGCTGCTGTTCGGCGCGGCCGCGGCGCTGGGCACGGCCGCGGCGCTGCTGCCCGGGCGGCCCCTGCGCAAGCGCGCGGCGCGCGCCATCGCGCGGGCGGGCCTGCGCATGAGCGGGCTGCCGCTGTCGGTGCAGGGTCAGCCGGTGCTGCAGGCGCTGCAGCAAGGGCCATGGATCGCGGTGGCCAACCACGCGAGCTACCTCGATTGGCTGCTGCTCACCGCGGTGCTGCCCGCGCAGGCCTGCCTGGTGGCCAAGCGCGAGCTGGGCCGCCACGCGGCCTTGCGCTGGTTCCTCGGGCGCATGGGCGTGAAGCTGGTCGAGCGCGAAGACGTGGCCGCCAGCGTGGACGACGCGCAGCGCCTGGTGCGCGCGGCGCAGGCCGGCGAGTGCCTGGTGTTCTTTGCCGAGGGCACGCTCACGCGGGCCCCGGGCCTGAGGGCGTTTCACCTGGGGGCCTTCGTCGCCGCGGCGCAGGCCGGCGTGGCCGTGGTGCCGGTGGCGCTGCGCGGCACGCGCTCGGTGCTGCGCGACGGGTCGTGGTGGCCGCGTCGCGGGCCCATCGCGGTGGAACTGCATGCCCCGCTGCGGCCCGGCGGACCGCAGTGGGGCGACGCGGTGCGGCTGCGCGACCAGGCCCGCGGGCTCATCGCCGCCAGTTGCGGCGAACCGGCCCTGGGCTGACCGCGGCGTCGCGCGTCATCTCATGCCGCGGCGGCCTGCTGCTGCTGTTGCTGCTGCTGCTGCGCCAGCACCTCCTGCTTCAGCTGCCGCCGCAGCACCTTGCCCAGCGGCGTCATCGGCAGCGCGTCGCGCAGCTCGATGCGGTGCGGGCGCTTGTAGGCGGTGAGGTGTTCCTCGCAATGGGCACGCACTGCCTCCACCGTGAGCTGCGGGTCGGCCGGCACCACGAACAGCGCCACCGACTCGCCGGTGCGCTCGTCGGGCAGGCCCACCACACCGGCGTCCTTGACGCCGGGCAGCAGGCGCACCGTGTCTTCGATCTCGGCGGGAAAGGCCTTGAAGCCGGAGACCACGATGATGTCCTTCTTGCGGTCCACGAACTCGATGTAGCCCTGTGCGTCCATTCGGCCCAGGTCGCCGGTGCGCAGCCAGCCGGCTGCGGTGATGACCTTGGCGGTCTCCTCCGGCTTGTTCCAGTAGCCCTTCATCACCTGCGGTCCGCGCACGCTGATCTCGCCCACCTCGCCCTGTGGCACCTCCTGGCCTTCGTCGTCGAGCAGCGCCACTTCGGTGGAGGGCACGGGCAGGCCCAGCTTGCCGGTGTAGGTGGGCACGTCCACGCGGTTGGCGCAGACGATGGGCGAGGCCTCGGTGAGGCCGTAGCCTTCGACCAGCGGCGTGCCCGTGGCCTGCTGCCAGCGTTCGGCCACGCGGCGCTGCACCGCCATGCCGCCGGCCACCACCACCTTGACCAGGCCGCGCCGCGCGTCGGCCGCCTCCTGGAAGCCTTCGGCCTCCAGCAGCGCGTTGAACAGCGTGTTCACGCCCGTCATGGCGGTGAACGGCGTGTGGTGCAGCACCTTCACGAAGGTGTGCATGTCGCGCGGGTCGGTGACCAGCACGTTCTCGCCGCCCAGCCGGGTGAAGACCATCAGGTTGGCCGTGAGCGCGAACACGTGGTACAGCGGCAGCGCGGTGATCACCACCTCTTCGCCGGGCAGCAAGGTGCGGCCGATCCAGGCGATGGTCTGCTCCACGTTGGCGACCATGCTGCCGTGCGTCAGCTCGGCGCCCTTGGGGCGGCCGGTGGTGCCGCCGGTGTACTGCACGAAGGCGGTGTCGCCCGGCTCCACGGCCAGGTCGTTGAAGGGCAGGGTGCCGCCTTCGTCCAGCGCCTGCGGCATCGTGACCGCCTGCGGGATCGACCAGGCTTCCACCGGCTTCTTGAAGTGGCGCACCACGAAGTTGACCGCGCTGCGCTTGAGCAGCGGGAACAGGTCGCCGATCTGCGTGACGATGACGTGGCGCAGCTGCGTCTGCGGCAGCGCCTCCTGCAGCGTGTGCGCAAAGTTCTCCAGCACCACGATGGCCGAGGCGCCCGAATCGTTGAGCTGGAAAGCCAGCTCGCTGGCGGTGTACATCGGGTTCACGTTCACCACCGCCAGCCCGGCGCGCAGGGCGCCGAACACCGCCACCGGGTACTGCAGGCTGTTGGGCAGCATCACCGCCAGGCGCTCACCCTTTTGCAGGCCCAGGCGCTGCTGCAGGAAGGCGGCGAAGTCGCGCGTCAGGCCCTCGGCGTGTTCGTAGCTCAGGGTGGCGCCCAGGTTGGTGTAGGCCGGCCGTTCGGCAAAGCGCTTGCAGGTCTGCTCGAACATCGCCTTCAGCGACGCAAAGGCGTTGACCTCGGCCTCGGCGGGCACGCCGGGCGGGTAGGAAGCGAGCCAGATCTTGTCCATTGCATTACTCCTTGGGCACGTGATTCAAGGCCGCGCGGATCGCGTCGTCCACTGAATCCAGGAACTCGAATTGCATGCTGCTGCGCACCGACTCGGGCACGTCACGCAGGTCTTTCCGGTTGCGCGCAGGCAGCAGCACGTGGGCGATGCCCGCGCGCTGCGCCGCCAGCACCTTCTCCTTGACGCCGCCCACCGGCAGCACCAGGCCGCGCAGGCTGATCTCGCCGGTCATGGCCACGTCGTGGCGCACGGGCCGGTCGGCAAACAGCGAAGCCAGCGCGACGAACATCGCCACGCCGGCGCTGGGGCCGTCCTTGGGTATCGCGCCGGCCGGCACGTGCACGTGCACGTCGCTGGCGTCGAACAGGCCGGCGCCCAGCCCCAGGTCGGCCGCGCGCGACTTCACCAGCGTCAGCGCCGCCTGCGCGCTTTCCTTCATCACGTCGCCGAGCTGGCCGGTGAGGATGAGCTTGCCGTTGCCGGCCACGCGGGTGGCCTCGATGAACAGGATGTCGCCGCCCACCGGCGTCCAGGCCAGGCCGGTGGCCACGCCGGGCAGGCTGCTGCGCAGGGCCACCTCGTGCTCGAACTTCGCGGGGCCCAGGATCGCGTCGAGGTCGCCCGCGCCGATGCGCACCGCCAGCTCGGGGTTCTCGGCCACCGCCATCGCGGCATGCCGCATCGCGCGGCCGATCTCGCGCTCGAGCTGGCGCACGCCGGCCTCGCGCGTGTAGTCGGCCACGATGCTGCGCAGCGCCTCGTCGTCGAGCGTGCACTGCGCCTCGGCCAGCCCGTTGGCCTCGCGCTGCCGCGGCACCAGGTAGGTGCGGGCGATCTGCAGCTTCTCTTCCAGCGTGTAGCCGGGCAGCTCGATCACCTCCATGCGGTCGCGCACCGGCCCGGGCACGTTGTCGATCACGTTGGCGGTGCAGATGAACACCACGCGCGACAGGTCGAAGGGCACGCCGAGGTAGTTGTCGCGGAAGCTGTTGTTCTGCTCCGGGTCCAGCACTTCCAGCAACGCGGCCGAGGGGTCGCCGTGCAGGCTGGCGGACATCTTGTCCACCTCGTCGAGCATCATCACGCAGTCGCGCGCGCCGGCCTTGCGCAAGCCCTGCACGATGTTGCCGGGCATCGCGCCGATGTAGGTGCGGCGGTGGCCGCGGATCTCGGCTTCGTCGTGCACGCCGCCAAGCGACACGCGCACGAAAGGCCGCTGCAGGGCGCGGGCGATGCTCTGGCCCAGCGAGGTCTTGCCCACGCCGGGCGGCCCGGCAAAGCACAAGATGGGCGCGCGGCCCTGCGGGTTGAGCTTCTTCACCGCCAGGAACTCGACGATGCGGCGCTTGACCTTGTCGAGCCCGAAGTGCTCGGCCTCCAGCACCGCGCGCGCCGCGGCCAGGTCGATCTGCAGCGGCTGCGGCTGTCCCCAGGGCAGCTCGGTCATCCACTCCAGGTAGGTGCGCAGGATGCCGCCTTCGCCCGAGGCCTCGCTGGTGCGCGCCAGGCGCTTGAGCTCCTTGCGCGCCTGCGCTTGCGTGTCCGCCGGCATGCCGGCCTTGGCGATGGCCTCCTCGAAGCGCGCGATCTCCTCGTCGCTGCCGTCGTCCTCGCCCAGCTCGCGCTGGATCGTCTTGAGCTGCTCGCGCAGCAGGTACTTGCGTTGCCGGTCGTCGATCTGCTCCTTGGTGCGCTCGCCGATCTCGTGCGACAGGCGCAGCACCTGGATGCGGTGCGACAGCAGGGCCAGCACCTTCTGCAGCCGCTGCTCGATGCTCAGCGTTTCGAGCAGCTGCTGCTTCTCCACCACCTCGGCGTCGATCAGGCTGGCGGTGATGTCGGCCAGCTGCGACGGCGCGCGTGTGGCCTGCAGCGCATGCGCCAGCTCCGCCGGCACGCCCGGCAGCAGCGAGAGCACCTCCACCGCGCGCTCGCGCAGCTGCATCCCCAGCGCCTCGGCCTCGGCGCTGGGCGCGGCCGTCTCGGCCAGCCGCTCCACGCGCGCCGCCAGGAAGGGATAGCCGTCCACCAGCTCGACGATGCGCATGCGCTGCAGGCCCTGGCACACCGCGTGGCGCAGGCCGCCTTCGGCGCTGACCACGCGCGACACCGTGGCCAGCGTGCCCACGTCGAACAGCTCGGCGCGCCCGGGGTCGTCGGCCTGCGGGTCGCGCTGCAGCACGATGCCCAGCGGCGCCTTGGCCTGCGCCGCATGCAGCACCGCCGCGATCGAGCGCTCGCGCCCCACCGTCACCGGCAGCAGCACGTGCGGGAACAGCACCACGTTGCGCATGGGCACCAGGGCCACCACGTCGGCCGGCAGTTGCAGGGGAATGGTTGCTTCGCCCATCGAGCGACCTCCTATGACAGGGACTTGAGCGGTCACAACGGCACCGTGCAGGTGATGCGCAGCGCAAGCGCTGCGCGCGGCGCGCCCGGCTGCGAGCGGCGCGGCTCCACCAGCCACCAGCTCACCGCGGCCGCCAGCAGCGCGGCGCCGGCCACGTCGGCCCAGCGATGCCGGTGGGCGTGCACGCGGGTCCAGCCCACGTAGGTGGCCGCGAGGTACAGCGGCACGGCCGGCGCCAGGCCGTGCCGGCGGTGCACCGAGGCGGCAGGGGAGAAGGCCCACACCGCGTGGCCCGAGGGAAACGAGCGCTCGTTGCTGCGGTCGGGCCGCTCGATGCCCGTGGCGCGCTTGAGCGCCTCGCCGGCGCCCACCGCGATCGCCAGCGCGGCGGCATATTGCCGCGCGGCCGTTTCATCGCTGCGCGCCAGCTCTGCGGCCACGGTGGCCGCCGGCAGCGCGAAGCGCAGCGCGTCGCCGCCGTGCGGGTCGGCAGCCGCGACCGATCCGGTCGCACCGGCCATGGCGCAGGCGGCCCAGAGCGCGAGCGCGGACAGGGGGCTCATCAGCTTCAGGGCTCCATCACGTGGCGCCACCCGGCCGCCAGCTCCGAAGGCACCATCACCGGCTCGGGCGTTTCGGCGGGTGCCTGCCCGGCCATCGCCTCGACCTCGAGCTCGATGCCGCGGTCCAGCGCATCGGCCAGGTCGCCCAGCTGGTCGGCATACGAGGCGATCAGGTCGTCGAGCGTGACGATGCCCACGAGCTGCCGCTCGCGGTCCACCAGCAACAGGCGGCGCACGCCGGCTTCGCGCATGGTTTGCGCGGCTTCTGCGGTGCTGGCGGTGTGCGGCACGGCCACCAGGCTGCCGCCGGCCAGCTGGCCCACGGCGGTCTGGGGGGCCACGCCCTCGGCCACCACCTTCAGCGCAAGGTCGCGGTCGGTCACCATGCCGACCAGCCGACGCTCGCCGCGGTCGCCGCTGGTGATGACCAGCGCGCCGATGTGGCGCTCGCGCATCAGCTGCGCGGCTTCCTGGATGCTGGCGTGTTCGTCGATCACGACCACGTCGCGTTGCGAGATCTGGGCGATGCTCATGGCAACTCCTTGTGAAACGCGGGAATCAATGCGGGGCATGCAGTGCGTGGTCCACCCGCCGCTCCACTTCGTCGAGCGAGAAGCTGGTGAGGTCCATGTCGATGGCGGCATGCAAGGTCTTCTTGGCGTGCGCGCTGAGCTGGCCTTTCAGCTCGCCCAGGAAGGGGCAGGAGGCGAACAGCGTGAGCTCGCCGTACTGGCCGGTCGCCAGCGCCTCGTCCACCTCCTGCGCCAGCACCTTGGCGAACTGCAGGTGCTTCTTGCGCCGCGGGTCCACGCGCGGGGTGAAGCTGGTGCCGCCGGGCCGGTTGTCGGACGCGCCGTGCCCCAGGCGGTCGTCGGCCAGTTCGCTGGCCTTGAGGTGCCCTTCGGGATACTGGTCGCTGGCCAGCGGCACCAGCACGGCGGGATGCTTCTCGCGCCGGAACAGCCGCGCCTGGCTGGCGTTGGCGATCAGGATGAGTTCGGCTTTCATTGGATCTCCTGTGGGGTCTCGGTGGTGGAAGGTGCAGGCCGCGGCCTGGCGCGGTCCGTGGTGCGGTCCGTGGTGCGGCCCATCGTGCGGTCGAGCAGCGGGCGCAGTGCGGGCAGCGGGCGCGTGTTGAGCACGTCGGCGGCCGCGAGCCAGCCGCGCCGCGCCTGGCCCAGCCCCAGGCGCAGGTTGTCCAGCTCCAGTCCGCTGTGGGCATCGGAGGCGATGCTCACCAGCACGCCCTGGTCGCGTGCGATGCGGCAGCCGATGTCGCTGAGGTCCAGGCGTTCGGGCTGGGCGTTGAGCTCGAGGAAACAGCCACGCTCGCGCGCGTGGCGCACCAGCGCTTCGAGGTCCAGCTCGATCGGCGCCCGCGTGTCGATCAGGCGCGCGGCGGGGTGCGCCAGGATGCTGAAGCAGCGGTGGTCCATCGCGCGCCGCAGCCGCGCCATCTGCTTCTCGCGCGGCAGGTCGAACTGGTGGTGCACCGCGCCCACCACGAGGTCCAGCCGCGCGAGCAGCTCGTCGGGCAGGTCGAGGCGGCCGTCTGCGAGGATGTCGACCTCCACGCCCTTGAGCAGCACGATGCCGTGCAGTCGCTCGTTGAGCGCGTCGATGCGGTCGATCTGGCGTGCCAGGCGCCCGGCGTCCAGCCCACGGGCCACGCCCAGGTGCTGCGAGTGGTCGGTGATGGCCAGGTATTGCAGGCCGCGCGTGCGCGCGGCCTCGGCCATGGCTTCCAGGCTGTCGTGGCCGTCGCTGTCGCGCGTGTGGGCGTGCAGGTCGCCGCGCAGGTCGGCGCGCTGCACCAGCGCCGGCAGCCGGCCCGCACGCGCGGCCTCGATCTCGCCGCGCTCTTCGCGCAGCTCGGGCTCGATGAACGGCAGCCCCAGCGCCCGGTACACCGAGGCCTCGGTGTCGCCGGCGATGCGCTGCCGGCCGCGGTAGACGCCGTACTCGTTGAGCTTGAGGCCCCGGTCCTGCGCGATCCTGCGCAGCGCGATGTTGTGGGCCTTGGAGCCGGTGAAGTACACCCAGGCCGCGCCCAGGCCGGCCGGCGCCACGGCGCGCAGGTCCACCTGCAGGCCGGTGTCGAGCTCCACGCTGGCGCGCGTGCTGCCCTGGGCCAGCACGCGCCGCACGCGCGGGCCGGCGGCAAAGCGCTGCATCACCGGGCTGCCCGGCGCGGCGGTGACCAGCAGGTCGAGGTCACCCACGGTCTCGCGCATGCGGCGCAGGCTGCCGGCCGGCACGGCCTGCACCACGCCCGGCACCGCCTTCAGTTCGGCCAACAGGGCTTCGGCGACCTGCGCCGCCACCGCCAGCTTCACCCGCCGCCCGGCCGCCAGGCGCGAGGCGACCGACTGCAGGATCTGCTGCTCGGCCTTGGGGCCGAAACCCGGCACCTGGCGGATGCGGCCTTGCTCGCAGGCGCGCTGCAGCTGCAGCAGCGTGCGCACGCCCAGCGCCTGGTGCAGCGCCGCCACCCGGCGCGGGCCCAGCCCGCGGATCTTGAGCAGCTCGCCCACCGCGGGCGGCACTTCCTTGCGCAACTGTTCCAGCTGCGCGCAGCGCCCGGTGGCCACGATCTCGGTGATCTTGCCGGCCAGGTCGGGGCCGATGCCGGGCAGGGCGTCGAGGTCCTCGCCCTGGTCCACCATGGCCTTCACGTCGCGCCCCAGCTCGCCGAGCATGCGCGCCGCGTTGCGGTAGGCGCGCACGCGGAACACGTTGGCGTTGCGCACCTCCAGCAAGTCGGCGATCTCGTCGAAGACGGCCGCCACGTCGGCGTTGACCGTAGGCATGCATTGACTGTAGGCAGCGGGTGGGGGGGAGGATTGCGATTGCGCAATCGCGCGCGTGGTACGGCCTCGGGCCCCAGGCGCACACTGCGCGCATGGCAGCCCCCAACCTTGCCCAGGCCCTGCAGCAACACCTCGAGCGCCGTACCGGCAAACCGGTAGCGCTGAAGGAAACGCACATCTCCTGGGTGCTGCTCACGCAGCGCCTGGCCTTCAAGCTGAAGAAGCCGGTGAAGCTGCCGTTCCTCGACTTCAGCACGCCCGCGCTGCGCCAGCGCTGCTGCGAAGAGGAGCTGCGGCTCAACCGCCGCCTCGCGCCCACGATCTACCGCGCGGTGGTGCCGGTGCGCGGCAGCGCGCTCGCGCCCCGGCTCGGTGGCGGGGGCGAGGTGATCGACCATGCACTGTGCATGCGCCGCTTTCCCGACGGCGCGCTGTTGTCGGAGCGCCTGGCCGCCGGCACGCTGGCGCCCGAGCTGCTCGACCAGCTGGCGGCGCGCATCGCGCGTTTTCACCGCGACGCCAGCGCGCAGCCGCCCGATGCGAGCCACGGCACGCCCGAGCGCATCGTGCACACCGTGCGCACGGTGCTGCTGCAGCTGGCGCCCGGGCTGGAACACGCGCCCTCGCATTGGCTGGCCCGTTGGGTCGAAACGCAAGCAGCCGCCTTGCACGACACCTGGCTGCAGCGCCGCGCGCAAGGCTTCGTGCGCGAGTGCCACGGCGACCTGCACCTGGCCAATGCGGTATGCCTCGATCGCGAAGTCACCGCCTTCGACTGCATCGAGTTCGACCCGGCGCTGCGCTGGATCGACACCATGAGCGAGCTGGGCTTTCTCACCATGGACCTCAAGGCGCACGGACGGCCTGACCTGGCCTGGCGCTTTCTCGACGGCGCCTTGCAGGCCAGCGGCGACTTCGCCGGCCTGCGCGTGCTGCGCTTTTACGAGGTGTACCGCGCACTGGTGCGGGCGCTGGTGGCGCAGATCGCGGCGCGCGGCGGCGGCATGGAGGCCGGCGGCCCCGACTACCTGGGCTGCGCGCAGGCGCTGGCGCGGGAAGCGGCCACGCCGCCTCGCCTGGCCATCCTGTTCGGCATGTCGGGATCGGGCAAGTCCACGCTGGCGCTGCAGCTGCTGCAGGCCGCGGGCGCCGTGCGCGTGCGCTCCGACGTGGAGCGCAAGCGCTTGTTCGGCCTCGATGCGCTGCAAAGCTCGGCCGGCGTGGACATCTACACCCCCGAAGCCACCGCGCGCACCTATGCGCGGCTGGCCGAATGCGCGCGCTCGGCTCTGGCAGGCGGCACCTCGGTGATCGTGGATGCGGCTTTCCTGCGTCGCGGCGAGCGCGACGCGTTGCGCTCGCTGGCGGCGCAGATGAACGCACCGTTTTCGATCATCGCGTGCAAGGCCGACGCGGCGGTGCTGCGCCGCCGCGTGGCGGCGCGGGCCGCGGCGGGCGGCGACGCCTCCGAGGCCGACCTGCGCGTGCTGCAGCGCCAGCTCGACACCCACGAGCCGCTGGCGCCGCAGGAGCTGCAGCGCACCATTGCGGTGTCCACGGCGGCAGCGGTGGATATCGTGGCCCTGGCGCGGCAATGGATGCATGCTTGAGCCCCGTCAACCAGGCAGGGGCCTGCGATTCCTAGAGTGGTTTTGTGAACAACCGACGGAGCGGCGCCAGGCGCTGAACACCATGAGCCCACACAAGCGACTCCATACCCCGGATGCCGTACCGCCCGCCGACGACACCAGCGACGAGCGCCTGCTGCGCATCCACCAGCGCCCCGACGGCTACCACTGGATCGACGTCGAGGGCCGGCAGGAGTTCGGGCCCTTCGACACGCTGGAGGAGGCGCTCGCCGACATGGACGAGCCCACCGAAGAGGCGATCGAGCTGGCCGAGATGACCGAGGCCGCCGAGCAGGGGCTGGACATCGACCTGCAGGTCGACCGTGGCGACGAGGACGAGCCGGAAAGCGCCACTTGAGTGCGCTGCGCTCGGCAGGGCGTGAGCTGAGCTGCCTCGGCGTCGGCCAGGCCTCGGTGCGATCCTGCCTGCTGATGCTGCTGGTGGCCTGCGTGCTGCCGGCGACGCTGGTGGCGGCAGTGCTGATCGTCGATGCCTACCATGAAGGCCGCGCCAACGCGTTCGAGCGCGGCACGGTGAGTTCGCGCGCCATCATGGGCGAGGTGGACGACATGCTGGTGGCCGCCACCGCCGGACTGCAAGCGCTGGCCACCTCGCCATCGCTGGCCGCCGGCGACCTGGCGGGTTTCCATGCGCAGGCGCTGCGGGCGCTGCCCGCGCAGGCCGGCAACAACATCGTGCTTTCCGACCTGGCAGGGCAGCAACTGCTGAACACGCTGGTGCCGTTCGGCGCGCCTTTGCCCAGGCATGGCAACCCGGCGCTGCAGCGCGCGGTCGTCGCCACCGGGCAGCCGGCGGTGTCGGATCTCTTCACGGGCGGCGTGACGCGCCGGCCGCTGGTGGCGATGGAGGTCCCGGTGCTGGTGGACGGCCGCGTGAGCTACACGCTGGCCACGGGCGTCTTCCCCGAGCGTTTCGCCGCCGCGCTGAGCCGGTCGCGCCAGCGGCCCGAATGGGTGGTGGTGCTGTTCGACCGCACCGGCACGGTGGTGTCGCGAACGCATCTGCCGGAGCGCTATGTCGGCCAGAAGGGCGCGCCCGCGCTCGTGGCGGCCATGGCGCAGGCCGAACAGGGCGTGGTGGAAACACCCACGCTGGAAGGCACGCCGGTGCTGGCGGCGTTTTCCCGCTCGTCCAAGACCGGCTGGACCGTGGCGGTGGGCATTCCCGAACAGACCTTGCTCGCGCGGGTGCAACGCTGGGTGGCCTGGCTGGCCGCGAGCACGGTGGGGGTGTTGCTGTTGGGGTTGGTGCTGGCCTCGTTCATCGCGCGCCGCGTGGCCGGCGCGTTCGCGGCGCTGGTGCCTTCGGCAGAAGCGCTGGGCCGGGGCGAGCGCGTGCAGCCGGTTCAGCTGCCGTTGAGGGAAGCCGACACGGTGGCCCGTGCGCTGGCGCGCGCATCGGCCTTGCTGCAGACCCGCACCCACGAGCGCGACCTGGCAGCGCATGCCGGTGCGGCGGCCCGCGCCGAGGCTCAGCGCATGACGCATGAAGCGCACCATGACGCGCTGACGCAGCTGGCCAACCGCGCGCTGTTCCACAAGGCACTGCGCCAGCACCTGGCGGCCTGCGCGCGCCATGGCGGCCACCTCACGGTGCTGTACGTGGACCTCGACGACTTCAAGCCGGTGAACGACCTGCACGGCCATCAGGTGGGCGACGAGCTGCTGTGCAGCTTCGCCGCGCGGCTGGTGGCCGGCGTGCGCGCCACCGACCTGGTCGCCCGCCTGGGCGGCGACGAATTCGCGGTGCTGCTCCAGGGGTTGGCACCGCAGGACGCAAAGCCCATCGTGGCGGCGCTGGCCGAGCGCCTGTCGAAGCCCTATGCCGTGCGCGACCTGCAGCTGCGGGTGTCGGCCTGCATCGGCGTGGCGGGCTGCCCGGACAACGGCCGCACCGCCGAAGAGCTGCTCGCTGCGGCCGACGCGGCGATGTACACCGCCAAGGCCAGCGGCAAGGGGCGGTATTCGATCTCGGGGTTCGGTGGGCTGTAGCCGTGGCTTCAGTACAGCTGCGGCGCCGGCGGCCCGCCCGGCGCGGCCTCGGCCTGCTCGTGCGGCGCGTTGGCGATCATGCAGTCGGTGGTGAGCACCAGGCTGGCGATGGAGCCGGCGTTCTGCAGCGCCAGCCGCGTCACCTTGGCCGGGTCGATCACGCCCATGGCCAGCAGGTCGCCGTATGCGCGCGTGGCGGCGTTGTAGCCGAAGCTGCGTTCGGACGCCTCGTCCACGCGGTGCAGCACGATCGAGGGCTCGTCGGCCGCGTTGCTCACGATGCGGCGCAACGGCTCCTCGAGCGCGCGCATCACGATCTTCAAGCCGGAGTCCTGGTCCAGCGTGGGCAGGCTCAGGCCCTGCAGCACCTTGCGCGCGCGCAGCAGCGCCACGCCGCCGCCGGGCACGATGCCTTCTTCCACCGCCGCGCGCGTGGCGTGCAGCGCGTCTTCCACGCGCAGCTTGCGTTCCTTGAGCTCGGTCTCGGTGGCCGCGCCCACCTTGATCACCGCCACGCCGCCCGAGAGCTTGGCGATGCGCGCGTCCATCTGCTGGCGCTCGTAGTCGCCGGTGAGCGTGTCGCGCTCCTTCTTCAGCATCGCCACGCGCTCGGCGATGGCCTTGGGGTCGCCGGCACCACCCACGATCGTGGCGCGCTCCTTCTCCACCTCGACACGGCGCGCGCGGCCCAGGTGCTCCA
The DNA here is from genome assembly GCA_040758375.1 of Pseudomonadota bacterium. Lineage (GTDB taxonomy): Bacteria > Pseudomonadota > Gammaproteobacteria > Burkholderiales > Burkholderiaceae_C > CAMLIZ01. Next base: position 9,095 of record JBFLWE010000035.1, on the reverse strand, counting down.
GCCCGGCCTTGGCCAACGTGAGGCCCAGCTCCTCCGAGAGGACCTGGCCGCCCGTGATCAGGGCCATGTCCTGCAGCAGCGCCTTGCGTCGGTCGCCGAAGCCCGGCGCCTTGACCGCGCAGGTCTTCACCACGCCGCGCACGCTGTTGATCACCAGCGTGGCCAGCACCTCGTCGTCCAGGTCCTCGGCCACCACCAGCAGCGGCAGTCCCGCCTTGGCGGCGGCCTCCAGCACCGGCACCAGGTCCTTCACCGCGCCCAGCCGGTGGTCGCACAGCAGGATGGCGGCGTCCTCCAGCAGGGCCGATTGCCGCTCGGCGTTGTTGACGAAGTAGGCCGAGAGGTAGCCGCGGTCGAACTGCAGGCCTTCCACCACCTCCAGCTCGCTGGCCATGCCCGAGCCGTCCTCGATGGTCACCGCGCCTTCGCGGCCCACCTTGTCCATCGCGCGCGCCACCAGCTCGCCGATCGAGCGGTCGTTGTTGGCCGAGATGGCGGCCACGTGGGCGATCTCCTGCGAGGTGGCGCAGGGCTGCGCGATGGCCTTGAGCTCGGCCACCACGGCCTCGATCGCGAAGTCGATGCCGCGTTTCAGGTCCATCGGGTTCATGCCTGCGGCCAGGTACTTCAGGCCTTCCTGGATCAGCCCGTGCGCCAGCACGGTGGCGGTGGTGGTGCCGTCGCCGGCCATCTCGCTGGTGCGCGCGGCCACCTCGCGCAGCAGCTGCGCGCCCATGTTCTCGAAGCGGTCTTCCAGCTCGATGGACTTGGCCACCACCACGCCCGAGTTCACGATCTGCGGCGGGCCGAATTCGCGATCGAGGATCACCGTGCGCCCGCGCGGGCCCAGGGTCACCTTGACGGCGTCGGCCAACTGGTCGACACCGCGGCGGATGCGCTGGCGCGCGTCGTCGCCGAAGAGAAGTTGCTTGGCTGCCATGGTGCAGGCTCCGGGAAAGTGGGATGCGCTCGTGCATCCGAGCCTAGGCTGGCGCTTGCTCGCGCTGCTTGCGCTGTCGCAACCGGCTGGTTGGCCGGGCGTTGCGGCGACGGCGCTGCGCAGCCTTCAGTACGGCAAGTCGCCGCCATATCGGAGAGAGCCGGTCGCGCTATGGCGCGCGATGCGCCTCAACGCCCCACGAACGTCCGCACGAAATCCATCGACGACACCACGCCGGCGATGCCTTGCGCGTCGGTCACCACCACGTGGTGCACCCGGCTTTCCACCATGAGCCGCGCCACCTCGGCCACCGGCATGTCGTGCGGCACGATGATGGGCTTGTAGGTGCACAGCTGCCAGGCCTTCACCGTGGCCGGGTCCTGCCATTCGCCGTGGAAGTGCAGCAGGTCGGAGGCGCTGACCACGCCCACGATGGCGCGCTGCTCGTCGAGCACCGGCGCCCAGGTCAGGCCCTTGCGGGTGAACAGGTTCTGGATGTCGGCCACGGTGTCGTCCATCTCGATGGCGATCACCTGGCGCTCCATCAGGCTGGAAACGGGCTGTTGCGGCGTCATCGTCAGGCGTCCTTGGCGTGTCGCGACGTGCGCGCGGGGCGGCCCAGCTGCTGCTCGACCGCCAGCACGTGGCGCGTGGTGGCCAGCAGCGTGTCGGGCGCGAGGCTGATCGAGTCGATGCCCAGCTCCACCAGGTATTGCGCCATCTCGGGGTAGTCAGACGGCGCCTGGCCGCAGATGCCCACATGGCGGGCGTTGCGGTGCGCGCCTTCCACGGTTTGCCGTATCAGCGCCTTCACGCCTTCGTCGCGCTCGTCGAAGTCGAAGGCCACGGTCTGCGAGTCGCGGTCCACGCCCAGCGTGAGCTGCGTGAGGTCGTTGGAGCCGATCGAAAAGCCGTCGAACAGCTTCGCGAACGCGTCGATCTGGATCACGTTGTTGGGGATCTCGCACATCACGTAGATCTCCAGCCCGTCGCGGCCGCGCTGCAGGCCATGGCGGGCCATGGCCTGCAGCACCGCCTGCGCCTCGGCCACGCGGCGGCAGAACGGGATCATCAGCTTCACGTTGACCAGGCCCATCTCGTCGCGCACCCGCTTCATGGCGGCGCACTCCAGCGCGAAGCCTTCCGCATACGCCGGGTGCGTGTAGCGCGAAGCGCCGCGGAAGCCGATCATCGGGTTCTCCTCCTCGGGCTCGAACCAGCGCCCGCCCAGCAGGCTCGCGTATTCGTTGGTCTTGAAGTCCGACATGCGCACGATCACCGGCTTGGGGTAGAAGGCCGCGGCGATGGTGCCCACGCCTTCGGCCAGCTCGCGCACGAAGAACTCCGCCAAGGGCTCGCGGCCGCCGGCCAGGCGCTCGACCTGTGCGCGCACCTTCGCGTCGCCGATGCGCTCGGGGTGCAGCAGCGCCATCGGGTGCGCCTTGATGTGCTCCGCGACGATGAACTCCATGCGCGCCAGGCCCACGCCGTCGGTGGGCAGCAGCGCGGTCTGGAACGCGGTGTCGGGGTTGCCCAGGTTGACCATCAGGTGCGTGCGCGGCCGGGGCAGGGCGCCCAGGTCGGTGCTGGTCTTGCTGAAGGGCAGCAGGCCCGCATACACGCGGCCGGTGGCGCCCTCGGCGCAGCTGACGGTCACTTCGTCGCCGGTGGCGATGCGCCGGGTCGCGTCTTCGCAGCCCACCACCGCCGGAATGCCCAGCTCGCGCGCCACGATGGCGGCATGGCAGGTGCGCCCGCCGCGGTTGGTGACCACGGCCGCGGCCATCTTCATCACCGTGCCCCAGTCGGGCATGGTGGTGTCGGCCACCAGCACCTCGCCGGGCTTGAACTGCCCGAGCTGCGACACGTCGGCGATCACGCGCGCCCGGCCGGCGGCCACGCCGCCGCCCACCGCGCGCCCGCTGGCCTTGACCTCGCCCTTAGCCTGCAGCCGGTATTCGTCCACCAGCCCCAGCGGCTTCATCGAGGCCACCGTCTCGGGCCGGGCCTGCACGATGTAGAGCTTGCCGTCCACGCCGTCCTTGGCCCATTCCACGTCCATCGGCGTGGGGCGGCCGGCGCGCTGGCTGTAGTGGCGCTCGATGCGCACCGCGGCGTCGGCCAGCTCCAGCACGTCGTCGTCGGTGAGGCACAAGCGCTCCTGGTCCTCGCGCGCCACCGGCATGTTGCGCGTGGTCTCGCGGCCCGCGGCGCGCGCATAGACCATGCGGATCTCCTTGCTGCCGCGCTTGCGCCGCAGCACCGTGCGGTGGCCCTGCGCGAGCGTGGGCTTGAAGACGTAGAACTCGTCGGGGTCCACCGTGCCCTGCACCACGTTTTCGCCCAGGCCGTAGGCGCCGGTGATGAACACCACGTCGCGGAAGCCGCTTTCGGTGTCGAGCGTGAAGATCACGCCGCTCGAAGCGAGGTCGGAGCGCACCATCTTCATCACGCCCACCGACTGCAGCACCTTGAAGTGGTCGAAGCCCTTTTCGGCGCGGTAGCTGATCGCGCGGTCCTTGAACAGGCTGGCGAAGCAGCGGCGCACCGCGTCCTGCAGCTTGGCCTCGCCGCTGATGTTGAGAAAGGTCTCGTGCTGGCCGGCGAAGCTGGCGCCGGGCAGGTCTTCGGCGGTGGCCGAGCTGCGCACCGCCCAGGTGGCCTGCGGGCCGTATTCCGCGCGCAGGCGGGCGTGGGCTTCGGTGATCTCGCTCAGCAAGTCGGGCGGCAGGGCAGCGCCGTACACGATGTCGCGCGCGGCCTCGGCGCGGCGCGCGAGGTCGTCCACATCGTTGACGTCCAGGCCGTCGAGCACGCGCTGCAGGCGCGGCCAGGCGTCGGCCTGGTCGAGCACGTGGCGGTAGCCTTCGGCGGTGATCGCGAAGCCGTTGGGCACGCGCACGCCTTGTGCGCCGAGTTCGCGGTACATCTCACCGAGGGAGGCGTTCTTGCCGCCTACCAGGCCGACGTCGGCATTGCTCAGGTCGGAGAACCAGCGGATGTATTTCATGATGGGGTCGGGCCGGGGGCTGGCCCCCCTCAACCGATCTGCAACTCGTTCACCACACACCGCACCCCGGGCACCGCCCAGGCCGCTCCCTGCGCCGCATCGCGCTCATGCCACGAATGCACCGTGCCGCGCAGCGTGACCGTGCCGTCGTGCATCTGGATCTCCAGGCGCTTGACCTCGCGCTCGGTCTGGCGCTTCAGCGCCTCGGCGATGCGGCGCGCGATGTCGCCTGGCGCCGGCCGAAAGCGCAGCGTGATCTCGTCGCTCACGCCCACCACGCCCTTGAGGTTGCGCACCGCCTGCTCCACGCTCTTGCGCTGGAAGTCCCAGTCGAGGTCGCCTTCGAGCGTGATCCAGCCCTTGTCCACCGTGATGCGGACTGCATCGGCGGGCACCAGCGTGTGCCACTTCAGGGCCTGCTCGGCGGCCTGCGCGATGTCGGTATCGCTGCGCTGGTGGTCGGGCGACAGGCGCACGTCGAGCTCCAGCGCGATGGCCTTGACGCCCTGCACGCGGCGCAGCGCCTTCTCCACCGCCCATTTCTCCGAATAGGTCTGCAGGTGGCCGCTCAAGGTGACCACGCCGTTCTTGACTGCCACGCCGATCTCGCTGGAGCGCACCGCCGGGTCCCAGGCGAGTTCGGCTTCCACGTCGCGCCTGAGGTCTGCATCCGTCTTCATTGCCGCCGTCCTTTCCGATGGGTTGCACTGTGTTGCGATCGAATCTAGACGCTCGCTTTGGCAGGGACTTGCGCAATATCAGACGGGGGAGTGGAATCAGCGTGCGTCCCGCAGCCCATGAGCCGTGAGCGGTGGCGCTTGCGCTGGCGCAAGCCCGGCGCGCGCCTGCTTGGCATCGTGGGAGGTCGCTCGTGTTCGACCTGGAGAAGACGTGGTGAATCCAGCTCTGCGCGCCGCCTTGCGACGCGAGGCCTTGCAGTTCCTGTCACCTCGTGCCGGTGGCCTGCCGCCGCCCGTGCGCTCGGTGCTGTTCGGTCTGGAGCGCTTCCACCAGCATGGCGTGAGCCTGGCGCAGGCGCAGCCGATCGAGCGCCGCCGGGCCTGGCGCCGGCGCGTGCGCACGCCGCATTTCTTTCCGCGGCTGGAGGCCAACGTGCGGGTGCTGGAGCGCGCGCGCGGCTACCTGGAGCTGCTCGACCGCGAGGGCAATGCACTGAGCCCGGCCGCCGAATGGCTGCTCGACAACTTCCACCTGATCGAAGCGCAGCTTCCCGAGGTGCGCACCGGCATGCCGCGCGGCTACTACGCCCAGCTGCCCAAGCTGCGCCAGCCGCCGCTGCGCGGCCTGCCGCGCGTGTACGGCATCGCCTGGGCCTTCGTGGCGCACACCGATTCGAGCTTCGACACCGGTCTGCTGGTGCGCTTCCTCCAGGGCTACCAGCAGGTCGATCAGCTCACGCTGGGCGAGCTGTGGGCGCTGCCCAGCACGCTGCGCGTGGTGCTGATGGAAAACCTGGCGCGGCTGGCCGAGTCGGTGGCCACCACCAAGGCCGCGCTGGAGGCGGCCAACTGGTGCTGCGACCGCGAGGCCGATCTGCCGCTGGCGCAGCTGGAGCGCCTGTACCAGCACGCGGCCGCGCGCGGCGTGGGCGCGCTGTTCCTCGCGCAGATGGTGCAGCGCGGGCGCGGCAACCTGCCCGACGAGCCCACGCGCTGGCGCGACTGGCTCGCCGCCAAGGCGCCCGATCCCGAGGCGCTGCTGGCCTCGGCGCAGGAGGCGCAGGCCGCCGACAACGTGAGCGTCAGCAACGCGGTCACCGCGCTGCGCAAGATCAGCAACCTCGAATGGATCGAACTGGTGCGCGAGGTGAGCCCCGTGCTGCAGTTGCTGGGCCGCTCCAGCGCCTTCGAAGCCGACAGCGAGCTCACGCGCGACGCCACCACCCACGAGATCGAGCGCCTGGCCCGGCGCCTGCGCCGGCCGGAGCTGGAGGTCGCCCGACAGGTGATGGAGCTGTGCGAAGCGGGCGAGACGCCCGCCGTGCATGGACCCGCGCACTGGACCATCGGCGCCGGCCGCGGCACCTTGCTGTGCGCGCTGGGCGCCGGCACGGCGGCCGCGCGCCTGCCCGGCTGGTTCTGGCACCGCTGGCGCACCAGCCTGTACGGCGGCAGCCTGGCACTGGGCGTCGTCTTCGTGCTGAGCTGGATGGCGCTGGGCCGCGGTGTGCCCGGCTGGGCCGGCGCGGTGGCGCTGGCGCTGATGGCGTTTCCCGTGCTGGAGTGCGTGGTGGCGCTGGTGCACCGCATGCTCGCCGAGGCGGTGCGCGTGCACCGGCTGCCGCGGCTGGCGCTCGAGCAGGGGCTGCAGCCGGAGCAGCGCACGCTGGTGGTGGTGCCTTGCATGCTCAGCTCGCCGGGCACGATCCAGACCCTGCTGCACCGGCTGGAGCTGCACCACCTGGCCAACCCCGAGGCGCATGCGCGCTTTGCGCTGCTCAGCGACTGGGTGGACGCCAAGAGCGCGAGCCTGCCCGCCGACGCCGGCCTGCTGGCCGCCGCGCGAGCAGGCATCGAGCGCCTGAACGCGCGCCATCCGCTGCCCGACGAGACGCCGCGCTTCCTGCTGCTGCACCGCGAGCGCCAGTGGTGTGAGAGCGAAGGCGTGTGGATGGGCTGGGAGCGCAAGCGCGGCAAGGTCGAGCAACTGCTCGCGCTGCTGGCTGAAATGGCTCCACCCCTACAGCCTGACGGCCGCCCCCTCGAGGGGGCAACACCGGAGGACCGGCAGAGCCGGATCCCCGGTGTTCGCCCGGCCCCGGATTCGTCCCCACCCTTCATCGACCTCGGCCCCTTGAGCCGCCTGGACAGCGGCGTGCGCTTCGCGGTGGTGCTCGATGCCGACACCGAGCTGCCGCCGGGCAGCCTGCGCGAGATGGTCGCCATTGCCGCGCATCCGCTGAACGAGCCGCAGATCGACCCGACCACGCGCCGCGTGGTGTCGGGCTACGGCATCCTGCAGCCGCGCGTGGCCGCGCCGTATCCCGAGCCGGGCGAGGTCACCGCCTACGGCTGGATGTTCTCGGGGCCCTGGGGCACCGACGCCTACAACGGCGGCTGCTCCGACATCTACCAGGACGTGTTCGGCGAAGGCAGCTTCTGCGGCAAAGGCTTGTTCAACGTGGCGGCGGTGCACGAGGTGCTGCGCGGCCGCGTGGTGCCGGGCCGGCTGCTCAGCCACGACCTCTTCGAAGGCCTGTGGGCGCGCTGCGCCTACCTGAGCGACGTGGTGGTGCTGGAGTCGCACCCCACGCACCCCGACGTGGCCGCCTCGCGCACCCACCGCTGGACGCGCGGCGACTGGCAGCTGCTGGCCTTCATGGGCGCGGTGCTCGGTGGCGGCGTGGGCGGGCTCAACGTCTGGAAGGTGCTGGACAACCTGCGCCGCAGCCTGCTCGCGCCGGCCAGCGCGGCGCTGCTGTGGTGGAGCTTGGCCACCGGCGCGGTCGCGCCGCCGCTGGCGCTGGCGCTGGTGGTGGCCGGCTTCGGGCTCGGGCCTTTGATCGGCGCGGTGTCGGGCTTCGTGCCGGGGCGCCCGCACGTGGCCTGGCGCCACCTGCTGCGCGAAGGCGCGCGCGAGCTGGCGCGCGCGGCGGCCGGCGCCGCGTGGCAGACCGTGACGCTGATGCACTCGACCCTGCTGCACCTGGACGCGATCGGGCGCGCGCTGTGGCGCATGGGCGTGAGCCGGCAGGGGCTGCTGCAGTGGACCACCGCCGCGCAGGCGCAGGCCGCCGCGCGCCACGACTGGGCCACCTTCGTGCGTCGCCATGCGGGCAGCAGCGTCGCGGCGCTGGTGTGGGCTGGCACCGGCCTGCTGGTGCCGGGCGCCGCGGGGCCCTGGCTGCTCGGCTTCGGCCTGCTGTGGGGGCTCACGCCGGTGTGGCTGTGGGCCGCGGCGCAGCCGCTGCACCGCCGCCAGCGCCGCGCGGTCCCGAGCGCGGCCGAACGCGACTACCTCGCGCAGCTGGCACGCGACACCTGGCGCTACTTCGAGCAGAACGTGACGGCGCAAGACAACGACCTGCCGCCCGACAACCTGCAGACCGAGCCGCGCCCGATGCTGGCGCATCGCACCTCGCCCACCAACATCGGCCTGTACCTGCTGGGCGCGCAGTGCGCGCAGCGGCTGGGCTTCATCGACGGCGCCGAGCTCGGCCTGCGCATCGACCGCACCTTCGCCGCCCTGGACCGCCTGCCGCGCCACCGCGGCCACTTCTTCAACTGGACCGACACGCAGACCCTGGCCGCCTTGCCGCCGCACTACGTGTCGGCGGTGGACAGCGGCAACCTCGCCGCCTGCCTGTGGGCGCTGGCGCAGGGCTGCCGCGAGGCCGCCGAGGCGGCCGCCACCGAGGGCGAGGCCGCGCAGTGGCGCGAGCGCGCGCGGCGCGCCGACGCGCTGGTGGCCGACATGGACTTCCGCTTCCTGTTCGACCCGCGGCGGCGCCTGTTCCACATCGGCTACCGACTCGACGACGCCACGCTGGACCCGGCCTACTACGACCTGCTGGCCTCGGAGGCGCGGCTCACCAGCTTCGTGGCCATCGCCAAGGGCGACGTGCCGCGGCGCCACTGGGAGGCGCTGGGCCGGCCCTTCCTGGCGGTGGACGGCGCGCCGACCTTGCGCTCCTGGTCGGGCTCGATGTTCGAATACCTGATGCCGGCGCTGCTGATGCGCGAGCCCCAGGGCGGCCTGCTGCAGCGCGTGTGCGCCGTGGCGCTGAAGGCGCAAGTGCAGTTCGGCGAGCGCCACGGCATTCCCTGGGGCGTGTCGGAGTGCGCCTATTTCGCGCAGGACCACACGCTGGCCTTCCAGTATTCGCCCTTCGGCGTGCCCAGCCTGGCCTTGCGCCGCACGCCGGCCGAAGACCGCGTGATCGCGCCTTACGCCACCGTGCTGGCTGCGCTGGTGGATGCGCCGGCCGCCGTGCGCAACCTGCGGCGCATCGAGCAGCTCGGCGGCCGCGGTGCCCAGGGCTTCATGGAGGCGCTCGATTTCTCGCTGCCGCGCGCCGGCGACGGCGGCCAGGCGCAGCGCGTGGCCGCCTTCATGGCGCACCACCAGGGCATGAGCCTGGTGGCGCTGGCCGACGTGTTGTGCGAACCCGCGAGCCGCGCGGCC
>JBFLWE010000034.1:0-50313 GCA_040758375.1 Pseudomonadota bacterium | reverse complement strand
CCGGCACGATCTTCGACAAGACACGCACGCCGCTGCGCGTGTGGCTTGCCGGTGCTTGGTATCTGACCAACCAGAAGCACGGCGTCAGCGCGCTGGGCTTGCAGCGGGTGCTGGGGCTGGGCGGCTAGCCGCACTGATCAAGCGCTGGATCTTGGGAACGCATCACGGCTCGGTACAGCCGGCGCACCTGGATGCCTACCTGGACGAATTCGTCTTCCGCTTCAACCGGCGCACCTCGGTCTCGCGCGGAATGCTCTTCTATCGCTTGCTGCAGCAGGCTGTGATCACCGATCCGGTGACCTACGAAGACGTTGTGAGACCCGTCAAAGTCGGCGTATAGTGAACTGGATAAATATCCAGTATTCCAACCTATACTGGAGCTAAGGGGATACCCATTGAATATATACAGTTATCTGCCGCCTCGCGCCACCCTGGGTGCAGCAGGGTTTCACGCTGAGGCTTGAATTCGAAAGACGCGCATCCACCTCCCGGTCATCCTCGCAGTCGAAGGCACGGCATGCCCCTCCTGCTACTTCTGGGCGTCGCCCTGCTGATCGTGCTGTGGCTGGCAGGCCACCCTTGGTGGGTGGCGCGGCGCCGGCGGCGGATCGGCTCGCAGCCTTTTCCCGCTGACTGGCGCCGCATCCTGCGACAGCGTGTGCCGTACGTGCGGCGACTGCCGTTGCCGTTGCAACGACAGCTGCAGCGGCACATCCAGGTGTTCCTCGCGGAAAAGCCCTTCATAGGATGCCAGGGACTGGAAGTGACCGACGAGGTAAGGGTCACGGTCGCGGCGCAAGCCTGTCTGCTGCTGCTCAACAAGCCGGCCCACTACTTCCCCAGGTTGCGCCGCATCCTGGTGTACCCCGGCGCCTTCGTCGTGCACAAGGTGCACACGGGCAGCGACGGCGTGCTGCAGGAGCAGCGCCAGGTGCTGTCGGGCGAATCCTGGGCGCAGGGTCAGGTGGTGTTGTCCTGGGAGCATGTGCTCGAGGGCGCGGCGCTGCCTGACGACGGGTGCAACGTGGTGCTGCACGAATTCGCCCACCAGATCGACCAGGAGACCGGCAGTGCGAACGGCGCTCCGCCCCTGCCGGGCGCGGCACGCTACGCACGCTGGTCCACGGTGTTGCAGGCCGAGTTCGAGCGCCTGCGCGCCATGGCGGATGCGGGCATCCCCGCGCTGCTCAACGCCTACGGCGCCACCGACCCGGCCGAGTTCTTCGCGGTGGCCACCGAAGCCTTCTTCGAGCAGGCACCGCAACTCGCCGCCGAATGCCCGGCGCTCTTTGCCGAGCTGCGCGAGTTCTACCGCGTGGACCCGCGGGCCTGGGTGTGATCAGTACTCGCTGCCGCCGCTGAACTCGCTGCCCGGCGCCAGGTTGTCGAACTTGGTCAGAGGCTTCAGGAAGGTGAGCTTCACCGTGCCGACAGGGCCGTTACGCTGCTTGCCGATGATGATCTCGGCCACGCCCGGCTCCTTGGAGTCCTTGTTGTAGTACTCGTCGCGGTAGATGAACATGATCACGTCTGCGTCCTGCTCGATGGCGCCCGATTCGCGCAGGTCGCTCATCATCGGCCGCTTGTCGGTGCGCGTTTCCACCGAGCGGTTGAGCTGGGACAGCGCGATCACCGGACACTGCAGTTCCTTGGCCAGCGCCTTCAGGCCGCGCGAGATCTCGCCGATCACGGTGGCGCGGTTTTCCTCGTTGGCGCTGCTGGAGCCGCTCATCAGCTGCAGGTAGTCGACGACGATCAGGCCCAGGCGGCCGCACTGCCGGGCCTGCCGGCGCGCGCGCGCGCGCAGTTCACTGGGATTGAGTGCGGGCGTCTCGTCGATGAACACGCTTGATTTCGACAGCCGCTCGGTGGCCTCGCTCAGGCGGCTCCACTCGTCGTCGCTCAGCTTGCCGGTGCGCAGGTGCTGCTGGTCGATGCGGCCCAGCGAACCCACCAGGCGCAGCGCCAGTTGGGCCGCACCCATTTCCATCGAGAACACCACCACTGGCAGGCCCTCGTTCACCGCCACGTGCTCGGCGATGTTCAGCGCGAAGGCCGTCTTGCCCATCGAAGGCCGCGCGGCCAAGATGATCAGGTCGCCGGGCTGCAGGCCCGCCGTCATGCGGTCCATGTCGTAGAAGCCGGTGCGCACGCCGGTCACTTCCTCGGCGCCGTTTTCGTACAGCTCGGTCACGCGGTCGATCAGCTGCATCACCAGCGTGTCCATGCCCTGGAAGCCCTGCTTCTGGCGCGAGCCCTCCTCCCCGATCTTGAAGATCGTGCCCTCGGCCTCGTCGAGGATCTGCGAGACAGGCATGCCTTGCGGGTTGAAAGCCTTGGTGGCGATCTCGTCGCTGGCGGCGATGAGCTTTCGCAGGATCGCGCGCTCACGCACGATCTCGGCGTAGCGGCGCAGGTTGGCCGCGCTGGGCACGCTTTGCGCCAGGTCGTTCAGGTACTTCAGCCCGCCGCACTCCTCGGCCTTGCCCAGGCTTTGCAGCTGCTCGAACACGGTAATCACATCGGCCGGCTTGCTGGCGTTGATCAGCGTGCCGATGGCCGCGTAGATCACGCGGTGCTCGAAGCGGTAGAAGTCGCTGTCGGTGAGCAGGTCACCGGCGCGGTCCCAGGCACCGTTGTCGAGCAACAGGCCGCCCAGCACGCTTTGCTCCGCTTCGATCGAATGCGGCGGCACGCGCAGGCGGGCGACTTCGTCGTCACGGGGAACATCACGGGACTGGAAGACAGCTGACATCGACTAGACCTCGCCCACGAAACCCATGAGCGTATGAGGATCGCCCTTCCTTGGCGACGGAAAACAGCGGGGAAATCCGGTGGGCAACTTGTGGATCTCCAGTGCATGAACGACAAAGGCCGGCACCAGAGCCGGCCTTTGCGCAGCGGACGCCGCGGGACCGGCTCTGCCGGGCCGCTGGCGTCGCCCCTTTCGAGGGGGAGCGCCTCAGCGCTCGGGGGTGGTCCCCGTCAATCCGTTTCGCCGACGACCACCACGGTGACGTCCACGACGACATCGGTGTGCGGCGCCACCGACACGGGGTGCTCGCCCACGGTCTTGAGCGGGCCATGGGGCATGCGCACTTGCGACTTGTGCACTTCGAAGCCGTCTTTCTTGAGCGCTTCGGCAATGTCGAAGTTGGTGACCGAGCCAAACAGGCGACCGTCAACGCCGGCCTTCTGCGTGATGCGCACTTGGCGGCCGCTGAGCTTCTCGCCCAGCGCTTGTGCGCCGGCCAGCTTCTCCGCCGCCACCTTTTCGAGTTCGGCGCGCTTGGCGGCAAACTCCTTGAGGGCGGCGTCGGTGGCACGGCGGGCGCGGTGCGTCGGGATCAGGAAGTTGCGGGCGTAGCCGTCCTTGACCTTGACCACATCGCCCAGGTTGCCCAGGTTGGCGACCTTTTCCAGCAGGATGACTTGCATGGGGTTCTCCGCTCCTTAGACCTTGTGCTGGTCGGAATACGGCAGCAGCGCGAGGAAGCGCGCGCGCTTGATCGCGGTGGTCAGCTGGCGCTGGTAGAAGGCGCGCGTGCCGGTCAGGCGGGCCGGCGTGATCTTGCCGTTCTCGCCGACGAAATCGCGCAACGTGTCGATGTCCTTGTAGTCGATCGATTCGACGCCGGCCACGGTGAAGCGGCAGAAACGCTTGCGACGGAACAGCAACGATTGTTGGTTGCGCTTCGGGCGGCGGTCCTTGATGCCCTTGCCCTTGCCACGAGGAGGAGCCATGGTGATCTCTCTCTTTGAAAAATGGGTTTCCGGAATGCGAACGAGTCAGTCGGAAGGCTGGACTTCGGTGATGTGGAAACTCAGGCCTCGGCCGTTGCGACTGGCGGTGAGGAAGCCGGCGTAGAGCCCGTTGCTTCCGATCGCCAGCGGCAGCAGCTGCCGCGTGATCGCCCCGATCGCCACCGCCTTGATCTCCATCGAGACCTTGCGCGGCTGCCCGTCCTCGGTGACCTGCGATTCGTGCCTGAGGCTCAAATCCAGGGCCGGCAGACCGGCTGGGGTGTAGCGCACGGCACCGCGTTCGACCAGTTGGGCCGCCAGAACCAGCCGGTTCATCGCGCCCTCCGGCCGTCAGCGGCTGCGGCCTGCATCAACCTCAGGCAGCGGCCTCCTGCGAAGCCTTGCGGGCTTCTTCCTTCTCGACCTGCTTCATCATCACCGACGGCGTCGTCTCGGCCTTGTCCTTGGCGACGGTCAGGTGGCGCAGCACGGCGTCATTGAAGCGGAAGCCGGTCTCCAGCTCGCCCAGCGTTTCCTTGCTGCATTCGATGTTGAGGCACAGGTAGTGCGCCTTGGCGAGCTTCTGGATCATGTAGGCCAGCTGGCGGCGGCCCCAATCCTCGACCCGATGCACCTTGCCACCGGCGTTGGTGACGATGGTCTTGTAGCGCTCCAGCATGGCCGGAACCTGTTCGCTTTGATCCGGATGGATCAGCAGAACGATCTCGTAGTGACGCATAGATACTCCTTGTGGATTTCCGGTCAGGAAAGCCGCGCCGGATTGCGTCAACAGTGGGCGCGGCAAGGGAAAGCCCAAGAGTATAGCAGCAGGGCAGCCCAGCTCAGCGGCTGGGCGCTTCCGGCGTGCGCAGGCGTTCGATGAGCTGTTGCGCGGCCTCCCCGGGCCGGGGCGTCACCAGACTCACCAGCACCAGCACCACAGCACCGGCGGGCACGCCGAACACGCCCGCCGCCACCGGATCGATGCCCCACCAACGGTGGTCGGCCGCAGCCGGCGCCAGATGCAGCAGGTGCCGCAGCGCCGGCGTGTTGACCAGCATGTATCCGGCCGCCACCAGCAAGCCTGTGAGCATGCCCCATACCGCACCGGCGCCGGTGGCCCGGCGCCAGAACACGCCGAGCACGAGCGCCGGGAAGAAGGCCGACGCGGCCAGCGAGAACGCGGCGGACACGTATTGCAGGATGTCGGTGATGCGCAGCGAGGCGATCCACGCGGCCGTCAGCGCGACGATCAGCACCAGCACCTTGGACAGCATGACGCGTCGGATCGACGAAGCGCGCGGATTGATCAAGCGGTAGTACAGGTCGTGCGAAAGCGCGTTGGCAATCGTCAGCAGCAGGCCGTCGGCCGTGGACAGCGCCGCTGCCAGCCCGCCGGCGGCCACCAGATAGGTCATCACGTAGGGCAAGCCCCCGATCTCGGGAGCCGCCAGCACGATCACGTCCTGCCCCAGCCTCAGCTCCGCCAGCTGCAGGATGCCGTCGTGGTTGATGTCCTCCACCGACACCAGCCCAGGGGCCAGCTTTGCCCAGCGCCGCAGCCACGTGGGCAGTTCCGAGAACGGGGTGCCCACCAGATGCGCGAACACCTCGTGCTTGACCATCACCGCCAGCGCAGGTGCCGCCAGGTACAGCAGGCCGATGAAGAACAGGCACCAACCCACCGACTGGCGCGCCTCCCGCACCGAGGGCGTGGTGTAGTAGCGCGTCAGCACGTGCGGCATCGCGGCCGTGCCCATCATCAGGCACAGCACCAGCGCCAGGAAGTTGCGACGGCCCGCCTCGAAGGCCTGCCGTTCCTGGGGCGTTCCGGCGGGGTCGCCGGTCGCAAACGGCTGCGCCTGCGGCGGCATGCCGCCCAATGGACGGGCTTGCGCCAGGGATGCGTCGCGCTCCTGTGCATAGGCCTGGCGTGCCGCCCGTTCGTCGCGCGGCAGGTTCTGCAACCGCCGCTCGGCCTGCTGGATGCGCGCAAGTGGCGCGTCCTCTGCCTTCAGGCGCTCGGCGTGCTCGGCAAGCTGGCGTGCCTCCTGGGCCATCGCGGCGGGCACGTCGGCCAGCTTGGCGTTGGCCGCCGCGGCACGCTGCGCATAGAGCGCACGCACTTCCATTTCGAGCGGGTCGGCAGCAAGACGCGCCTCGGCCTGCGCCACCTTGTCCAGCTGGCTGCCATAGGCCAGCGGCAACACCGGGTTGCCGGTCTGCTGCAGCGCCAGCCAGCTCACAGGCACCAGGTACGCAATGATCAGCACGATGTACTGCGCCACCTGGGTCCAGGTGACTGCGCGCATGCCTCCCAGGAACGAGCACACCAGCACGCCGCCCAGGCCGACGAAGATGCCGACATCGAAGCTGAAACCCGTGAGGTGCGACGTGATCAGGCCCACGCCGTAGATCTGCACGACGACGTAGACGAACGATACGAGCACCGCCGCCGCCACCGCGATCACCCGGGGTGTCACGCCGCCATAACGGGCGGCGATGAAGTCGGGGATGGTGAACTGGCCGAAGCGGCGCAGATAGGGCGCGAGCAAAAGCGCCACCAGGCAGTAGCCGCCCGTCCAGCCCAGGATGTAGGCCAGGCCGCCGAACCCTTGCAGGAACAGCACCCCCGCCGTGCCGATGAAGGACGCGGCCGACATCCAGTCGGCCGCGGTGGCCATGCCGTTGTACAGCGCCGGCACGCGCCGGCCCGCGACGAAGTACTCGGTCTCGTCGGTGGTGCGGCTCAGCAGGCCGATCACCGCATAGATGGCAATCGTGGCGATGAGAAACACCGCCCCGATCCAGCTGCGCGACCAGCCCCGCTGCTCGGCCCAGCCGAGCACCGCGATGAAGGCCAGCACGCCCAGCGTGAACAGGGCGTAGCGCCGATGCAAAACCCGGCTGAACCGTCGTGCCGCGTCTTGCGCCAGCGAAGGTTCGGCCATGGCTGACGGTCTAGCGCTTGGCCAGCCGCTGCCAGGTGTCGATCACCGTGTCAGGGTTGAGCGAGATCGACACGATGCCTTCCTGGGCCAGCCAGTCGGCGAAGTCCGGGTGGTCGCTAGGCCCCTGGCCGCAGATGCCCACGTACTTGCCGGTGGCGCGGCAGGCCGCGATGGCGCGCGAGATCATGGCCTTCACGGCCGGGTCGCGCTCGTCGAAGTCGTCGGCCAGCTGCTCCAGGCCGGAGTCGCGGTCCAGGCCCAGCGTGAGCTGGGTCAGGTCGTTGGAGCCGATGGACATGCCGTCGAAATGCTCCAGGAACTGCTCGGCCAGGATGGCATTGCTGGGCACCTCGCACATCATGATGAGCTTCAGGCCCTCGTGACCGCGCTTCAGGCCGCGCGCGGCCAGCATCTCGTTGACCTTCTGTGCCTGCTTGAGCGTGCGCACGAAAGGCACCATGATTTCCACGTTGTCCAGGCCCATGTCGTTGCGCACGCGCTTGATCGCCTCGCACTCCATCGCGAAGGCATCGCTGAAGTCGCCGCTGATGTAGCGCGAGGCGCCGCGGAAGCCCAGCATCGGGTTCTCTTCGTCGGGCTCGTAGCGCGAGCCGCCGATCAGCTTGCGATACTCGTTCGACTTGAAGTCGCTCAAGCGCACGATCACCGGCTTGGGCCAGAAGGCCGCGGCGATGGTGGCGATGCCCTCGGCCAGCTTGTCGACGTAGAACGCGCGTGGACTGGCGTGGCCGCGTGCCACCGACTCCACCGCCTTTTTCAGCTCGGCGTCCACGTTGGGATAGTCGAGGATGGCCTTGGGGTGCACGCCGATGTTGTTGTTGATGATGAATTCGAGCCGCGCCAGGCCCACGCCGGCGTTGGGCATCTGCGCGAAGTCGAACGCGAGCTGCGGGTTGCCCACGTTCATCATGATCTTGATCGGGCAATACGGCATCTCGCCGCGCTGCACCTCGGTGATCTCGGCTTCCAGCAGGCCGTCGTAGATGAAGCCGGTGTCGCCCTCGGAGCAGGCCACGGTGACCAGCGCGCCGTCCTGCAGCTTCTCGGTCGCGTCGCCGCAGCCCACCACGGCCGGGATGCCCAGCTCGCGCGCGATGATGGCGGCGTGGCAGGTGCGGCCGCCACGGTTGGTGACGATCGCGCTGGCGCGCTTCATCACCGGTTCCCAGTTGGGGTCGGTCATGTCGGTCACCAGCACGTCGCCGGGCTGCACGCGCTCCATTTCGGCGATGGAGCTGACCAGCCGCACGGGGCCGGTGCCGATCTTCTGGCCTATGGCGCGGCCTTCGGCCAGCACGGTGCCGTGGCGCTTGAGCTTGTAGCGCTGCTCGACCTTGCCTTCGGCCTGGCTCTTCACCGTCTCGGGGCGGGCCTGCAGGATGTAGAGCTTGCCGTCGGCGCCGTCCTTGCCCCACTCGATGTCCATCGGGCGGCCGTAGTGCTGCTCGATGATGAGCGCGTACTTGGCCAGCTCGATCACGTCCTGGTCACTGAGCGAATAGCGGTTGCGCTGCTCCACCGGCGTGTCCACCGTCTTCACCAGCTTGCCGCTGGCGGCCTTTTCCTCAGCCGAAGCGAACTCCATCTTGATCAGCTTGGAGCCCAGGTTGCGGCGGATGATCGGGAACTTGCCGTTCTTCAGCGCCGGCTTGTGCACGTAGAACTCGTCGGGGTTCACCGCGCCCTGCACCACCGTCTCGCCCAGGCCGTAGCTGGAGGTGATGAACACCACGTCCTTGAAACCGGACTCGGTGTCGATCGTGAACACCACGCCGGCGGCGCCGAGGTCGGAGCGCACCATGCGCTGCACGCCGGCTGACAGCGCAACGTCGCTGTGGGCAAAGCCCTTGTGCACGCGGTAGCTGATGGCACGGTCGTTGTACAGCGAGGCGAACACTTCCTTGGTCTTGTGCAGCACCTGCTCGATGCCCACCACGTTGAGGAAGGTCTCCTGCTGGCCGGCGAACGAGGCGTCGGGCAGGTCTTCCGCCGTGGCGGACGAGCGCACGGCAAAGGACGCCTGCGGGTTCTCCGCCGTCAGCCGCGCGAACTGCTCCCGGATCGCGGCCTCCAGCGCCGGCGGGAACGGCGCGCTCTCGATCCAGCCGCGGATCTCGGCGCCCGCCTGGGCCAGCGCGCGCACGTCGTCGGTGTTCAGGCTGGCCAGGCGCGCGTTGATCTGCTCGGTGAGGCCGCCCGCGCGCAGGAACTCGCGGAAGGCATGCGCCGTGGTGGCAAAGCCGCCCGGCACGCGCACGCCGCTCTCGCTGAGCTGGCTGATCATTTCGCCGAGGCTGGCGTTCTTGCCGCCGACAACCTCGACGTCGGACATCCTCAGTTGTTCGAACGGTACGACCAGGGCGGTCGCCTCGAAGCGGGGTGAAGACATGGGAAAGCTCCGTGATGTGAAAAAACCGGTGCTCCCGCGTCAATCGAGCGCGCACGATCAACCCGTCCGTGAAGGATTTCTGGTTGTGAGACGGGGCGGCGCATGGCTGGAATCGCGAGAAATTAGCCCGGATTCTAGGCGGTCGCCCGGCCAGCGCGAGCCCCTCGCTATGATGGCCGGCCAGGACTGCCCCGGGCCATCATGCTCAACCGAACCGTTTTTTTCGTCTCCGACGGCACCGGCATCACCGCCGAAACCTTCGGCAACTCGATCCTGGCGCAGTTCTCCGCCAAGCCGCGACATGTGCGCCGGCCCTTCATCGACACGGTGGAAAAGGCCCAGGCCGTGGTGCAGGAGATCAACGACACCTCGCAGCGCGAGGGCGCGCGCTCCATCGTCTTCATCACCCTGGTCAACGACGAGGTGCGCGACATCGTGGCGGGCCCCCACACCAAGGGCCTGGTGCTGGACATGTTCCGCACCTTCGTGGAGCCGCTGGAGGCCGAGTTCGGGCTGAAGTCGAACCACCGCGTGGGCCGCTTCTCCGACGTGGCCAAGAGCCAGGAGTACAACGATCGCATCGAGGCTATCAACTTCGCCTTGGCCCACGACGACGGCCAGTCGGCGCGCAACCTGGAGCAGGCCGACGTGATCCTGGTGGGCGTGAGCCGCAGCGGCAAGACGCCCACCTCGCTGTACCTGGCCATGCAGCACGGCATCAAGGCCGCCAACTACCCGCTGATTCCCGAGGACTTCGAGCGCTCGAAGCTGCCCTCGATGCTGGTGCAGCACAAGCGCAAGTGCTTCGGCCTGACCATCGACCCCGACCGGCTGAGCCACATCCGCAACGAGCGCCGGCCCGGCAGCAAGTACGCCTCGATCGAAAACTGCCGCTACGAGGTCAACGAGGCCGAGGCGATGATGCGGCGCGAAGGCATCTCGTGGCTGTCGTCCACGCACAAGTCGATCGAGGAGATCGCCACCACCATCCTGCGCGACATCCGGCCCGACCGGCTGATCTATTGAGGAGCCTGCGCCATGCCAGCCGTGAACGGGCCTCAGGCGCCGGCCCGGCGCGCAGACTCGTAGAGGCAGATCGCAGCCGCAGCCGCGGCATTGAGCGACTCCTCGCCGCCCGGCTGCGGGATGCGCAGCGTAAGGGCGCAACGCCGCATCAGGCCCTCTTGCACCCCCTGCCCTTCATGGCCCAGCACCCAGGCCGCGGGCTGCGGCAGGCGCGCCGTGTCCAGGCTGTCGGCCGCGTGGGAGCTGGTGGCCAGCAGCGGCACCTGCAGCTGCGCCAGGTCTCCCACCTCCAGCCCCTCGATCAGGCGCAGCCCGAAGTGCGCCCCCATCCCGGCGCGCAGCACCTTGGGCGACCACAGCGCGGCCGTGCCCTTGATCGCCAGCACCTGGCGCACGCCGAAAGCCGCCGCGCTGCGCAGGATGCTGCCCACGTTGCCCGCATCCTGCAGCCGGTCGAGCACCACGCTGGCCGCCTGTGGCTCGATGGCGGCGGCCTCGGGCAGCGCGACCAGCGCGCCAATGGCCGCCGGCGACTCCAGGCCGCTGAGGCCCCGGAACAGCGCGTCGGGCACCCGAACCACGCGCGACCCACTGCCCGCCAGCGCCTGCAGCGCCGGCTGCTGCCAGCCCGACTCGCTCACCACCACCTCGCGCAGCGCACGGCCGCGTGCCAGACAGGCACGCAACAGATGGTCTCCCTCGATCCACACGACACCTTCCCGGCGGTAGGCCGTGCTGTCCTGCACCAGCTTGCGCAGCCGCACGAGCAGCGGGTTGTCGCGCGAGCGGATCTCGACCGGCTCCACTGCGGCGTCAATCTTCGAAGGCATCGGCCGCCGTGGCGCCGTCGAGCGACAGTCCCAGCGCCTGGCGCACCGGCGCGAAGCTGCGGCGGTGCGCCACGCAGGCCCCTTGCCGCTGCAGCGCCGCGAGGTGCTCGGCGGTGGCATAGCCCTTGTGGGCCGCGAAGCCGTAGCCCGGGTGCAGCACGTCGAGCTGCAGGCACAGCCGGTCGCGGTGCACCTTGGCCAGGATGGACGCCGCCGAAATCGCGGGTACCAGCGCGTCGCCCTTGACGATGGCCTCGGCCGCCACGCGCAGCACCGGCAGCCGGTTGCCGTCCACCAGCACTTTCGCGGGCTTCAGCCGAAGGCCCTCGACCGCGCGGCGCATCGCCAGCATCGTGGCATGCAGGATGTTGATCTCGTCGATCTCCTCCACGCTGGCCTCGCCGATGGCGCAGCACAGCGCCTTGGCGCGGATCTCGTCGTAGAGCTTGTCGCGCTTGAGCGGCGTGAGCACCTTGGAGTCGGCCAGCCCTTTGATCGGGTTGAGCTCGTCGAGGATGACCGCCGCGGCCACCACCGGCCCCGCCAGGGGGCCGCGGCCGGCCTCGTCCACGCCGGCGACCAGGCCGGGGACGTCCCACTTGAGCGCCATCTGCTCAGGTTTTGTCTTCGACGACTTGCGCGATCGCATCGGTGGCACGCTGCGCCGTGTCCTGACGCAGCAGTTCGTGAAGTTCGGTAAAGCGCCGCAGCAGCGCCTCGGCCTTGGCCGGCGCATCCAGCCAGGCGAGCACTGCGTCGGCCAGCGCCCGCGGCGTGGCGTCGCCCTGCAGCAGCTCGGGCACGACGAAACCCTCGCACAGGATGTTGGGCAAGCCGATCCAGGGCTGGTAGCGCATGCGCTTCATGATCTGCCAGCTCAAGGGATGCAGCTTGTAGGCGATCACCATCGGACGCTTGAACAGCGCGGCCTCCAGCGTGGCGGTGCCGCTGGCGATGAGTGTCACGTCGCAGGCGGCCAGCACCTCGTGCGAATGGCCATCCACCAGCTGAACCGGCACGCCAGGGGCATGCTCCCGCAGCAGCGGCTCCACCAGTGGCCGAAGGTGCGGCACCGCAGGCAGCACGAAATGCAGTTCAGGCCGCTGCGCGTGCAGCCGCGCGGCGGCGGCCAGGAAGGCCGGTGCGATGTATTGGATTTCGCCGCGCCGGCTGCCCGGCAGCAGCGCCACCACCGCCGCATCGGATGTCAGCTGCAAGGCCGCGCGCGCCTCGGCGCGCGGCGGTGCCATCGGGATCGCATCGGCCAGCGGATGGCCCACGTAGCTGGCCGCCACGCCGTGCCGCCGCAGCAGCGCGGGCTCGAACGGGAACAGGCACAGCACATGGTCGGCCGAACGCACGATCTTGGCCGCGCGCCCGCCGCGCCAGGCCCAGATGGAGGGGCATACGAAGTGCACGGTCTTGATGCCCGCGGCCTTGAGCCGGGCCTCCAGCCCGAGGTTGAAATCGGGCGCATCGATGCCGATGAAGGCATCGGGCCGCTCGTGCAGCAGGCGCTCGGCCAACCGGTCGCGGATGCCCGAGATCTCGCGGTAGTGGCGCAGCGCCTCCGCGTAGCCGTGGACCGCGAGCTTGTGGTGCGGCCACCAGGCCTCGAATCCATGGGCCGCCATCTTCGGCCCGCCGATGCCCGCGGCCTGCAGGCCGGGCCAGCGCGCACGCAGGCCGCCCAGCAGCAGACCCGCCAGCAGGTCGCCGGACGCTTCGCCTGCGACCATGCCGAACTTCATGGTCAACGCACGATGCCGCGTGTGGAAGCGGCCAGGAAATCGAGCAGCAGGTCGATGTCGGCGTCCGCCGCCCCCCCCTGGCCCTTGAGCGCTGCGATCTCGGCCTTCGCCTGCTCGAGCGTCAGCCCCTTGCGGTAAAGCAGCCTGTGCATCTGCTTGACCTGCGCGATGCGCTCGGCGCTGAAGCCGCGGCGGCGCAGGCCTTCGATGTTGAAACCATGCACCGCCAGCGGATTGCCCGACACCATCATGTACGGCGGCACGTCCTGCGACACGTGGCTCTGGAAGCCGATCATCGCGTGGGCGCCGATCCTGGTGAACTGGTGCACGCCCGACAGCCCACCCACGATGGCCCAGTCGCCCACGTGCACGTGGCCGGCCAGCGTGGCGTTGTTGGCGAGGATGGTGCGGTTGGCCAGCTGCACGTCGTGCGCGATGTGCACGTAGGCCATGATCCAGTTGTCATCGCCGATGCGGGTGACGCCGGCGTCCTGCGCGGTGCCGCGGTTGAAGGTGCAGAACTCGCGGATCGTGTTGCGGTCGCCGATGTGCAACTCGGTGGGCTCGCCGCGGTACTTCATGTCCTGCGGCGCGCCGCCCAGCGCGGCATGGGCGAAGATGCGGTTGTCGCGGCCGATGATGGTGGGGCCTTCGATGGTGGCATGCGCGCCGACGGTGCTGCCCTCACCGATGCGCACCAGCGCACCGATCACGGCGTACGGCCCGACGCTCACAGACCCGGCCAGCTCGGCCGAGGGGTCCACGATCGCGGTGGGGTGGATCTGCGCCATGCGAAGGATCAGGCGACCTTGCGCATCGTGCACATCAGCTCGGCTTCGCAGGCCGTTTCTTCGCCCACCAGCGCCTTGGCGCCGAACTTGAAGATGCCGGCCTTCATGCGGTCGAGCGTCACGTCGAGAAAGAGCTGGTCGCCGGGCTCCACCGGGCGCTTGAAGCGCGCGCCGTCGATGCCGGCGAAGTAGTACACCGAGTCGTCATCGAGCTCCATGTCGAGCGAGGCGAACGACAGCAGCGCCGCCGCCTGGGCCAGGGCCTCCAGCATCAATACACCTGGCATCACCGGGCGCTTGGGGAAATGGCCGATGAAGAAGGGCTCGTTCATCGTCACGTTCTTCAGCGCGCGCAGGCGCTTGCCCTTCTCGACTTCCAGCACGCGGTCCACCAGCAGGAACGGATAGCGGTGCGGCAGCTTCTTCAGGATCTGGTGGATGTCCATCGAGTTCATGTCAACTTCTTTTCCAGCGCGCGCAGGCGTTCGCGCAAGGCGTGCAACTGGCGCAGGGTGGCGGCGTTCTTTTCCCAGCTCGCATTGTCGTCGAACGGGAAGGCGCCGCTGTAGTGGCCCGGCTGGCGGATCGAGCGGCTGACGAGGGTGAACGCCGACACGTGCACATGGTCCACGATTTCCAGGTGGCCCACGATGCCCGCCGCACCACCGATGGTGCAGTGGCGGCCGATGCGCGTGCTGCCGGCCACTGCCACGCAGCCGGCCATGGCCGTGTGCGCGCCCACCACCACGTTGTGCGCGATCTGCACCAGGTTGTCGAGTTTGACGCCATCTTCGAGCACGGTGTCTTCGAGCGCGCCGCGGTCCACGCAGGTGTTGGCGCCGATCTCCACGTCGTCGCCGATGCGCACGGCGCCCAGCTGTTCGATCTTTTCCCAGCGGCCCTGGTGGGGTGCGAAGCCGAAACCGTCGGCGCCGATCACCACGCCGCCGTGCACGATGCCGCGCGCGCCGATGCGGCAGTGCTCGCCCAGCGTCACCCGGGCGGCCAACCGCGTGAATTCGCCCACCGAAGCACCGCTGCCCACGTGGCAATGCGTGCCCACCACGGCATGCGGGCCGATCACCGCCCCCGCGCCCACGAACGCGAAGGCGCCCACCGAGGCGCTGGGATCGATCAACGCACCTTCTTCCACCACCGCCGAGCCGTGCACGCCGGGCCGGGCGGGCGGCCGCTGCATTTGCGCCCACCACTGGGTCAACCGGGCGAAATAGAGGTAGGGGTCCGGCGTGATGATCGCCGCGCCGCGCGCCAGCGCAACGTCGCGCGCCGCGGGCGCCACGATCACGCAGCCGGCTTTGCTATCGGCCAGCTGCGATTGGTAGCGTGCATTGGCGAGAAAGGAGATGGTGGCCGGCGTGGCGCCCTGCAGCGGGCCGATGCGCTCGATGCGCAAGGACGGGTCGCCCGACAGCTCGCCGCCCAGACGGGCGACGATGTCGGAAAGCTTGACTTCCGGCATGGGGGCGCTCAAAGAAAAACGGCGCCTTGCGGCGCCGTGGTGATCACTTGCCGGCGTTGAGCGCGTCGATCACCTTCTTGGTGATGTCCACGCGCGGACTGGCGAACACGGCATCCTGCAGGATCAGGTCGTACTTCTCCGTCTCGAAGATCGTCTTGATGGCCCGGTTGGAGCGCTCCAGCACGACCGCCAGCTCTTCGTTCTTGCGCTGGGTGAGGTCTTCGTGCAGCTCGCGGCGCTTGCGCTGGAAGTCGCGGTCCTGCTCCACCAGCTCGCGCTGGCGGCGGCTGCGCTCGGCCTCCGACAGCGTGGGGCCGTCTTTCTCGAGCTTGTCGGACAAGGCCTTCAGGCGATTGCCCATGTCGGTGAGTTCCTTCTCGCGCTTGCCGAACTCGGCCTGCAGCTTGGCCTGCGCCGCCTTGGCCGGGGCCGACTCCTGCAACACCCGCTCGGCGTTGACATAGCCGATCTTCAGCTCCTGTGCCTGCGCGGCGGCAGCCAGCAGCAACAGCGTGGCCAGACCGAAGGATTTGATCGTCGACACGGTGTTCATCAGAAGGCAGTCCCGATCTGGAATTGGAAGCGTTGAATTTTATCGTCCGACTTGTAGCGCAACGGCGTGCCGTAGCTGAGCTTCAGCGGGCCCACCGGCGACAGCCAGCTCAGGCCCAGGCCGGCCGAGGCCCGGATCGGGTTGCCGCCGGGGATCTCGTAGCTCACCGGCGTCTTGTCCCACCACACGTTGCCGGCGTCGGCGAACGCGAAGATGCGCAGCGATTTGTCGTTGCCCGTCCCTGGAACGGGGAAGTACAGCTCGGCGTTGACGTTGAACTTCTTGTTGCCGCCGATGTAGGCGCCCGTCACGTCCACCTGGCCCAGCGAGCCCTGGTCGAACACGCGCACCGAACCCAGGCCGCCGCCGTAGAAGTTCTTGAACACCGGGTAGCTGCGGCCCTGCAGCCCCTTGCCGTAACCCACCTCGGCATTCACGCCCAGTGTGAACTTCGGCAGCAGCGGCACCGGGAAATACTGCTGGTACTGCAGGTTGCTGCGCAGGTAGCGGGTGTCGCCCGCCGCACCCCACTCGAAGTTGACGCGCTGGTACTTGCCGGCGGTGGGCGTGAGCACGCTGTCGCGCTCGTCGCGCTGCCAGCCGATGGTCAGCGGCACGCTGGTGCTGTTGACCCCGTACTGCGCCACATAGGTGGAGTACTGTGCCGGCAGCTGCGAGCCGCGCAGCTGCGTGCGCTCCAGGCCGATGCCGAAGAACACCGTGTCGAACTCGGAGAACGGCACGCCGAAACGGATGGAGCCGCCGGGCGTGGTGATCGAGTAGTCGGTGGACGACTGGTTCAGCGGCTCGGTGCGGCGGTAATAGAGGTCGATTGCACGCGAGATGCCGTCGACGGTGAAGTACGGGTCCACCGTGCTGAACACCAGCGTGCGGTTGGTCTTGCTGGTGTTCAGCTCCAGGCCCAGGTAGTTGCCGGAGCCGAACACGTTGTCCTGCCGGATCGAGGCCGTGAGCGAGAGCTTCTCGGCGCTGGAATAGCCTGCGCCCACGAGCAGGTTGCCGGTCGGGCGCTCCTCGACGTTGACCACCAGGTCCACCTGGTCGGGCGAGCCGGGCACCTCGTTGGTCTCGACCTCCACCTCCTTGAAGTAGCCCAACCGCTCGACGCGGTCACGCGAGAGCTTGATCTTCTGGCCGTCGTACCACGAGGACTCGAACTGCCGGAACTCACGCCGCACCACCTCGTCGCGCGTGCGCGTGTTGCCGGCCACGTTGATGCGGCGCACATACACCCGGCGCTGCGGCTCGGCCACCATCACCACCACCACCTGGCCCGTGGCGCGGTCGATCTCGGGGCGCGGCTCCACGCGGGCGAAGGCGTAGCCGTAAGTGCCGAAACGGTCGCCGAAGGCCTTGGCGGTGTCCGCCACGTCCTTGCCGCGATAGGCCCTGCCGGGCTCGATGGTGACGAGGTGCTTGAACTCGTCTTCCTTGCCGAGGTAGTCGCCTTCCAGCCGCACGGCGCTCACCGTGTAAGGCTGTCCCTCGCGCACGGTGATGTTGATCGTGATCTCCTGCTTGTCGGGGGAGATCGTCACCTGCGTGGACTCGACCGAGAACTCGAGGTAGCCGTGGTCGGTGTAGTAGGCGCGCAGGGTTTCCAGGTCGGCGTTGAGCTTGGCGCGCGAGTAGCGGTCGTTCTTGGTGTACCAGGTGAGCCAGCCCGAGCGGGTCAGCTCGAACAGGCCCAGCAGCGTGCCCTCGGAGAAGGCCTTGTTGCCGACGATGCGGATCTCCTTGATCCGCGCGGCACTGCCCTCGTTCATCGTGAAGGTCACGTTGACGCGGTTGCGTTCGATCGGCGTGATGGTGGTCACCACCTCGGCGCCGTAGAGGCTGCGCGACAGGTACTGGCGCTTGATCTCCTGCTCGGCGCGGTCGACCAGCGCCTTGTCGAACGGCAGGCCTTCCCCGATGCCGGCGTCCTTGAGCGATTTGACAAGCGTGTCCTTGTCGAACTCTTGCAGGCCCACGAAGCTCACGGTGGAAATGATCGGCCGCTCGTCGACGATGATGACCGCCACCTCGCCTTCGATCTCGATGCGCACGTCCTTGAACAGGCCGGTCGCGAACAGCGCGCGCAGCGCCGCGGCGCCTTTTTCGTCGTTGTAGGTCTCGCCCACGCGGAAAGGCAGCGCGGCGAACACCGTGCCAGGGTCGGTGCGCTGCAGGCCCTCGATGCGGATGTCCTTCAGCGTGAAAGGCTCAACCGCCCGGGCCGCGGGTCCGTAGGCAGCAGCCGCCAGGGCCACGCACGCCGCGACAGGGCGCAGGAAGGATCGATCGGCAAGATGCATCGGAAGGGGGAGTTCTTGTCAGTGCAGGCCCAGGAGGCGGGCCACGTCGTTGTACAGGGCCAGTGACATCAGCAGCAGCATGATGAGCGCGCCGCCGCCTTGCAGCCACCGCAGCCAGACGCCAGCGACCGGCCGGCCGGTCACAGCCTCGAAAATGTAATACATCAGGTGCCCACCATCGAGCATCGGCAGGGGCAGCAGGTTCAGCACGCCCAGGCTCACGCTCACCAGCGCGAGGAATCCCAGGTAGTAGGCGAGGCCCTGCTGCACCGACTGGCCGGCGTAGTCGGCGATGGTCAGGGGCCCGCTGAGGTTCTTCAACGAGGCCTGGCCGATCAGCATGCGGCCCAGCATCTTCAGCGTGAGGGCGGACACCTCCACCGTGCGCTGCACGCCCAGCGACAACCCCTCGACGATGCCGTAGCGCACGTTCACGATCTCCGGCGGACGCCCCACGTAGGCGTCCACCCGACCCAGCCGGCGCTGGCCTTCGGTGACCACCCGCGGCTGCACCACCAACTCCAGCAGCCGGCCATTGCGCTCCACCGTCCACACCTGCTGCGCAATGCCACCCTCGGCGGCAACACTGTCACGCACCCACTCACGCAGTGTCTGGCCGTCCGGCACCGCACGGCTGCCCACGCGCAGCACGCGGTCGCCTTCCTTCAGGCCGGCCTGCGCCGCCGGGCCGCCCGCCTTCACCTCGCCCAGGACCGGCTCACTGAAAGGCACGCCGACGCCGATGCGCCGGGCCATGCCGGCATCGATCTCGCGCGAGTCCAGGCGGTCGAGCGGCAACACCACCGTGCGCGAGCCGTGCCCGTTGCGGTCGTCCACGCGCAGGTACAGGCGCTCGCCGCGCAGTGCAGCCTGCGTCAATTCCCAGCGCAGATCGGTCATGGAGCGCACATCGGTCCATTCGGGATCGGGCTGGCTCTCGCCGGCTGCTCCGACCGCCGTCACCAGCTCGCCGGCCTGCAGGCCGGCCTGCTCGGCCAGGCTCGCGGGCGGCGGCGCCGCCAGCAGCGCCCGCGGCTCGTCCACGCCGATCCAGTGCGCCGAGGCATACAGCACCATCGCCAGCAACAAGTTCGACAGCGGCCCCGCCGCAACGATGGCCGCGCGCTGCCACAGGGGCTTGCTGGCGAAGGTGTACGGGCGCTCCTCGGGCGTGATCGGCGGGAACTCCCGGTCATCGATCCAGCGCACATAGCCGCCCAGCGGCAGCGCCGACAACACGAACTCGGTGCCTCCGGCGCGCGGCTGGCGCCGCCACAGCACGCGTCCGAAGCCGATCGAGAAGCGCTGCACCTTCACGCCGCAAGCCACCGCCACGCGGTAGTGGGCGTACTCGTGCACGACGATCAGCACGCCGAGCGTGAGCACGAAGGCCAGCACCATGATCATCGCGCCAGCTCCTTCACCCGCGCGCGGGCATGTTCGCGCGCAAGGGCATCCAGGGCGAGCAGGTCCTCCACGCCGGCCTGCGCCGGCAGCTGGGGTTGCACCGCCTCGATGGTGGATGCGTTGACGCGGTGGATCATGTCGAAGCCGATGCGCCGCTCGAGAAAGGCGGCCACCGATTCCTCGTTGGCGGCGTTGAGCACCGTCGTGCTGCCCTCGGCGCCGCGCAAGGCATCCCATGCCAGGTGCAGGCCGGGAAAGCGTATCGCGTCCGCTTCCTCGAAGGTCAAGGCCGCCAGGGACGTGAAATCCAGACGCTGCGCACCCGACTCGATGCGCTCGGGAAACGACAGCCCGTAGGCGATGGGCACCCGCATGTCGGGCGTGCCGAGCTGCGCCAGCACCGACGCGTCGCGCAGCACCACCATCGAGTGGATGATCTGCTGCGGATGGATCACCACCCGCACCTGCTCGGGCGCAAGATCGAACAGCCAGCGCGCTTCGATCACCTCGAGCGCCTTGTTCATCATCGTGGCGGAATCGACCGAGATCTTGCGGCCCATCACGAAGTTCGGATGCGCACAGGCTTCTTCCGGCGTCACCGCCGCCAGCGTGCCCGGGTCGCGCGTGCGGAAGGGCCCACCCGAGGCGGTGAGCACGATGTGGTCGATGCGACGCGACCAGCTCGGCTGGTCTTCCGGCAGGCACTGGAAGATCGCGGAGTGTTCGCTGTCGATCGGCAGCAACCGAGCACCGCCCTCACGGACCGCGCGCATGAAATGCGCGCCACCGACCACCAGCGCCTCCTTGTTCGCCAGCAGCAGCCGCTTGCCCGCGCGCGCAGCCGACATGCAGGGCGCCAGCCCGGCCGCGCCGACGATGGCGGCCATCACCACATCCACCTCGGGATGGGCCGCGAGATCGCACAAGGCCTGGGGCCCTGCCAGCACCTCGGTGCGCGAACCCTGCTCGCGCAGCATGTCGCGCAGCGCGCGCGCCGCTTCCGACGAAGGCACCGCGGCGAAACGGGGGCGCCACTGCAGGCACTGCGCCACCAGCGCATCAAGCTGGCTGTTGGCGGTGAGCGCGAACACCTCGAAGCGACCGGGGTGGCGCGCCACCACGTCGAGCGTGTTGGTGCCGATCGAGCCGGTGGAGCCCAGTATGCAAAGGCGTTGTGCCGCCACGAAAGAGTCCTTCTATCAGGCCATCGTCAGTGCCAGCGCGATCGGCAGCACCGGCAACAGCGCATCCACACGGTCGAGCACGCCGCCATGGCCTGGCAGGAGCTGGCTCGAGTCCTTGGCACCGGCTGCACGCTTGACCAGCGATTCAAACAGATCGCCGACCACGCTCATCGCGGTGAGCGCGACCAGGCACACCAGCATGGGGCCCCAGCCCCAGGTGCCCTGCAACTGCATGTAGAGACTGGGGGAATCGACGCTCAGGCGCTGCTCGGCGGCGATCCACAGATGGGCCAGCACCAGTACCCCGGCCATGCCACTGACCACGCCCGCCCAACTCTTGCCCGGGCTGATGGTCGGCGCGAGCTTGCGCTTTCCGAATGCCCTGCCCCCGAAGTAGGCCGCGATGTCGGCAGCCCAGACGAGGCAGAACACCGAAAGCAGGAAGTTGACGCCACTGGCCTTGGAATGACTCATCGCCAGCCAGGCGGTCCAGAGCACCAGGCAACCGATCGCCCAGCGCAGCGGTCGCGGCACGCCGGGCCAGGCCGCCACGCCGCCTTTCAAGGCCAGCGCGCCCCCGATCACCCACACGGCCGTGGCCAGCGACCAGGTCCAGGAGGGAGGAGTCTCGGTCCAACCAACGGACCATGCAGCGACACCCGCCGCAGCCACGAACGCCCCGGTCGCCACCGCGGCCCCGGCCGGCAGCTGGTTCAAGCGCGCCCATTCCCACCCCGCGGCAGCCACGGCCAGCAGGCTCAACGCCGCAAAGGGCCACACCGCCGGCGCGAACAGCGCGGGCAGCAGCACGGCGAGCAGCACGACGGCGGTGATCACGCGCTGCTTCAGCATCGTGGCGCCCTCAGGCGGTGGTCTCCGCCAGCGGCCGCGAAGAAGGCTCCACCGGCACGCCCCCGAAGCGGCGATCACGGGCGGCAAAGGCCTGCAGCGCCTTGTCGAGCTCTGCCTCACCGAAATCAGGCCAGAGGCAGTCGGAAAAGACGAATTCGGAGTACGCCACCTGCCAGAGCAGGAAGTTGCTGATGCGCACCTCGCCGCCGGTGCGGATGAACAGGTCCGGGTCGGGCGCGTAGCTCATGGCCAGGTACCGGCTCAGGCAGGCTTCGTCCAGCTCCTCCGGCTTCACGCCGGCACGCATGGCCTGCCGGCAGGCCTGCACCACGTCCCAGCGGCCACCGTAGTTGAACGCCACCGACAGCGTGATGCGCGTGTTGTGCGCGGTGGCGGTCTCGGCCTGGTCCCAGGCCTGGCGCACCTTGTCCGACACGGCCTCGCGGTCGCCGACGATACGGATGCGCACACCCTCCTTGGCCAGCTTGGTGAGGTACTTGGACACCGCCACCAGCACCAGGCTCATCAGGCCGGACACCTCCTCGGTGGGCCGTTTCCAGTTCTCGGACGAGAACGCGAAGACGGTGAGGTATTCGATGCCGCGGTCGGCGCAGGCCTGCACCGTGCGCACCAGGGCATCGACCCCCTGCTTGTGGCCGAAGAAACGCGGCATGAAGCGCTTCTTGGCCCAGCGCCCGTTGCCGTCCATCACGATGGCGACATGGCGCGGGATGGCCGGCCGCGCGTCGCCCTTCAAAGCGTTGGAAGAAAACAAGCTCGTGCCGCTCCGATCAGACCGCGAGGATTTCCGCTTCCTTGGCGGCGATCAGCTTGTCGATCTCGGCCACGGTCTTGTCGGTGAGCTTTTGCACGTCGTCTTGTGCGCGGCGCTCCTCGTCTTCGGTGGCGAGCTTGTCCTTCAGCAGCTTCTTCAGGTGCTCGTTGGCATCGCGGCGCAGGTTGCGCACCGCCACCTTGGCCTCTTCGCCGGCGTGGCGCACCACCTTGGTCAGCTCCCTGCGGCGCTCCTCGGTCAGCGGCGGCATCGGCACGCGCAGCAGGTCGCCCTGGGCCGCGGGGTTCAGGCCCAGGTCCGACTCGCGGATGGCCTTCTCGATCTTGGCGCCCATGCCCTTTTCCCAGGGCTGCACGCTGATCGTGCGCGCGTCCAGCAGCGACACGTTGGCCACCTGGCTGATCGGCACCATGGAGCCGTAGTAGTCCACGTGCACCTGGTCGAGGATGCCGGGATGCGCCCGCCCTGTGCGGATCTTGTGCAGCTCCGCCTTGAACGCCTCGACCGACTTGGCCATCTTGGCCTGGGCGGTGTTCTTGATGTCCGCAATCGTCATCTTCAGTCTCCTTGCCGTCAGACGTGAACCAGGGTGCCCTCGTCCTCGCCGAGCACCACCCGCTTCAACGCACCGGGCTTGAAAATGGAAAACACCTTGATCGGCAGCTTCTGGTCGCGGCACAGGGCGAACGCGGTCGCGTCCATCACCTGAAGGTTCTTGACGATGGCCTCGTCGAAGCTGATGTTGGCGTAGCGCGTGGCCTTCGGGTCCTTCTTGGGGTCGGCGGTGTACACGCCGTCCACCTTGGTCGCCTTGAGCACGATCTCGGCGCCGATCTCGGCGCCGCGCAGCGCGGCCGCCGTGTCGGTGGTGAAGAACGGATTGCCGGTGCCGGCGGCGAAGATCACCACCTTGCCCTCTTCGAGGTACTGCAGCGCCTTGGGCCGCACGTAAGACTCGACCACCTGCTCGATGGCGATGGCCGACATCACGCGGGCAGTCAGGCCCTCCTGCCGCATCGTGTCGGCCAGGGCCAGCGCGTTCATCACCGTGGCGAGCATGCCCATGTAGTCGGCCGTTGCACGGTCCATGCCCACCGAGCCGCCGGCGACGCCACGGAAGATGTTGCCGCCGCCGATGACCACCGCCACCTCGCAGCCGAGCTGCGTGACCTCGCGCACTTCCTGCACCATGCGGACGATGGTGGCGCGGTTGATGCCGTAGGCGTCGTCGCCCATCAGCGCCTCGCCGGACAGCTTGAGCAGGATGCGCTTGTGCATCGGCATGCGAAAGATCTCCCGTGTTGATCGTGTCGGAGTTTAAAGGGGCGCCTGAAGCGCCCCTCTCGGTGGTTTACTGCCCCTTGGCAGCCGCCACCTGGGCGGCCACCTCGGCCGCGAAGTCGTCGGCCTTCTTCTCGATGCCCTCGCCCACCACGTAAAGGGTGAAGCCCTTCACGCTGGTGTTGGCGGCCTTGAGCATCTGCTCCACGGTCTGCTTGTCGTTCTTCACGAAGGGCTGGTTCAGCAGCGACACTTCCTTCAGGAACTTTTGCACCGAGCCCTCGACCATCTTGGCCACGATCTCGGCCGGCTTGCCCGATTCGGCAGCCTTCTCTGCAGCGATCTTGCGCTCCTTCTCGATCAGCTCGGCCGACACGTCGGCGGTGGACAGCGCCACCGGCTTCATCGCCGCCACGTGCATCGCCACGTCCTTGGCGGCCACGTCGTCACCCTCGAATTCGACGATCACGCCGATGCGGGTGCCGTGCAGGTAGTGGGCCAGCTTGCCGCCACCGGCATAACGCTTGAAGCGGCGGATCGTCATGTTCTCGCCGATCTTGCCGATCAGGCCCTTGCGCACGTCTTCCACGGTGGGGCCGAAGCCATCTTGCGACAGCGGGTAGGCGCCGATGGCAGCCACGTCGGCGGGGTTGTTGTCGGCCACGAGCTGCGCCACCGACCTGGTGAAGGCCAGGAAAGAGTCGTTCTTCGAGACGAAGTCGGTCTCGCAGTTCACCTCGACCAGCGCACCGGTGCTGCCGCTCACGGCAGCGGCGATCACGCCTTCGGCGGTGACGCGCGAGGCGGCCTTGCCGGCCTTGTTGCCCAGCTTGACGCGCAGGATCTCCTCGGCGCGGCCCATGTCGCCGTCGGCCTCGGTCAGCGCCTTCTTGCACTCCATCATCGGCGCGTCGGTCTTGGCGCGCAGTTCGGCCACCATGCTGGCGGTAATTGCAGGCATCTTGGTTCTCCGTTTCGGAAGCGTCGGCCCGGATGCGGTTGGTGCGCGACGGGCCGGCGTTTGTTTCAGGGTTCGGTGGAAAAAAGGGGCTGAATCAGCCCCCTCGTTCCGGCGCTTGGCGCAACCGGTATCAGGCGTCTTCGCTGACCTCGACGAATTCGTCGCTGCCACCAGCGGCCTGCACCACCTCTTGCGTGGCGTTGGCCTTGCCTTCCAGCACGGCGTCGGCCACCGCGCGGGCATACAGCGCCACGGCCTTGGCAGAGTCGTCGTTGCCGGGGATCACGTAGTCGATGCCCTCGGGCGAATGGTTGGAGTCGACGACGCCCACCACCGGGATGCCCAGCTTCTTGGCCTCGGACACCGCGATCTTGTGATAGCCCACGTCGATGACGAACAGCGCATCGGGCAGCGCGGTCATGTCGGCGATGCCACCGATGTCCTTTTCGAGCTTGGCGATCTCGCGCTGGAACATCAGCGCTTCCTTCTTGATCGCAGGCTCGGTGCCGGCCTCCACCTGGGCCTGCATGTCCTTCAGCTTCTTCAGCGAGCCCTTGACCGTCTTGAAGTTGGTGAGCATGCCGCCCAGCCAGCGCTGGTCGACATAGGGCATGCCGGCACGTTGAGCTTCCTGGGCGATCACGTCGCGCGCCTGGCGCTTGGTGCCGACCATCAGGATGGTGCCGCGGCGCGAGGCCAGCTGGCGCACGAACTTCATCGCCTCCTCGAATTTCGGCAGCGTCTTTTCGAGGTTGATGATGTGGATCTTGTTGCGATGGCCGTAGATGAACGGGGCCATCTTGGGATTCCAGAAGCGCGTCTGGTGGCCGAAATGGACACCCGCTTCCAGCATCTCGCGCATGGTGACGGACATGGAGGACTCCAAGGTTGGTTCTAAAATCCGGCGCGAATCGCAAGCACCATGTCATCGATGCGT
This sequence comes from Pseudomonadota bacterium, assembly GCA_040758375.1. Lineage (GTDB taxonomy): Bacteria > Pseudomonadota > Gammaproteobacteria > Burkholderiales > Burkholderiaceae_C > CAMLIZ01. The sequence continues at coordinate 25,041 of JBFLWE010000034.1, read as the reverse complement.
GCGACACCTTTGAGCAGCCGGGTTCGCGATTCGTCTATCGAGCCGCCCGCCGGGGTGATGCCCCGGCCGAAGGATTCGCTGGCGCCAGGCGACTCAGATAAACCCAAAGAGTATAACACCCGGCATGTTGTCCGACCTTTGTGATGCCGCCGCGGCAGTCGCGGCCGGTCGCCTGAGCGCCCTCGATGCGCTGCACAGCGCACACGACGCTGCGCAACTTGATGCCAACCGCCACACCTTCGTCCGCCGCTTCCAGGCGCAGGCCGAGGCCCAGGCGCGGTCGGTGGACATGCTGCGCGCAGCGGGCGCTCCACTGCCGGCGCTGGCCGGCCTGGCGGTGTCGGTCAAAGACCTGTTCGACGTGAGCGGCATGCCCACCACCGCGGGATCGCGGGTGCTCGCGGACGTTCGGCCCGCCACGCGAGACGCCCCTGCAGTGGCTCGGCTGCGCGCCGCCGGCGCCGCCCTGGTGGGCCACACCAACATGACGGAGTTCGCCTTCTCGGGGGTCGGCATCAACCCGCACCTGGGCACGCCGGCCAACCCGGCCACGCACGGGCACGGCACGCAAGCCCGCATACCGGGCGGCTCCAGCAGCGGTGCGGCCGTGTCGGTGGCCACGGGCGCCGCGTGGGCCGCGTTGGGGTCCGACACCGGCGGCTCCCTGCGCATCCCGGCCGCGTTGCAAGGCCTGGTGGGCTTCAAGAGCACGCAGGCGCTGGTGCCCAACGAGGGATGCATCCCGCTGTCCCCCACGCTGGACACCACCGGCGCGCTGACCCGTTCGGTGCGCGATGCGGTGCTGCTACACGAGGTGCTGAGCGCCCGCACCGTGCCGCTGCCAGGCCGGCCGCTACGCCATTGCCGCTTCGCGATTCCCGGCGGCGTCATGCTCGAAGGGCTGGACCGCACGGTCGCCGCGGCCTTCGAACGCAGCCTGCATCGGCTGCGCGCCGCCGGCGCCTGGCTGCAGGAAGTCGATCTGGCGCCGCTGGCCCAGCTGTCCCGGCTGCAGGCCGGCGGAGGGTTCGCCGCTGCCGAAAGCTGGGCCTGGCACCGCCGCCGGCTCGCCGAACAAGGCGCCGCCTACGATCCCCGCGTGGCCGCGCGCATCCGGCGCGGCGAGAGCATCAGCGCCGCCGACTATCTCGAGCTGCAGCAGGCGCGCCGTCGATGGATCGAGGAAGTGAGCGCCGAGATCGACGGTTTCGATGCCCTGCTCAGCCCTACCGTGCCCATCGTGGCACCGCCCCTGCAGCCGCTGATCGACAGCGACGAGCAGTTCTTCGCCACCAACGCGCTGCTGCTGCGCAATCCCTCCGTGGTGAACCTGCTCGATGGATGCGCCCTGTCGCTGCCCTGCCACGACGCAGATGAGATGCCGGTGGGGCTGATGGTGTGGCATCGCGGCCTGCGCGACGCGGCGGTGCTCGACGCTGCGATGGCCATCGAGACCTGCCTGCGCAAAGTCGGCTGACGCCATATGCGAATTGCAGTGATCGGCGCCGGCATCATCGGCGTCACGACGGCGTACGAACTTGCCACGGACGGCCACGAAGTCACCGTCTTCGAACGCCGCGGCAGCGTGGCGGCGGAAACCAGCTTCGCCAACGCCGGACTGGTGGCACCGGGCTACGTGACCCCCTGGGCTGCGCCCGGCATGCCGCGCAAGGTGTTGAAGCATCTGTTCAGCCGCCACGCGCCCGTGCGGCTGGGCGGCTTGCCCGACGGCGCGCTGCTGCGCTGGATATGGCGCTGGTGGCGCGCCTGCGAACCGCAGCACCACGAACGCAACCGCAGCCGCATGTTCCGGCTCGCCCGCTACAGCCAGGCGCGGCTGCATCGACTGACGCGGCGGCTGGGGCTCGACTACGAGCAATCCAAGGGCTTCCTGGTGCTGCTGCGCACCGAGCACGACCTGGCGCTCGCCGAGCCCGGCATGCGGCTGCTCGAGAGCCTGCAGGTCCCCTTTGCGCTCGCCGACGCCAGCGCCTGCCGCCGCATCGAGCCCGGCCTGAACCCCGAGACGCCGCTGCATGCGGCCATCCACCTGCCGGAAGACGACGTCGGCAATTGCAGGCAGTTCGCCCACCTGCTGAAGGCCGAAGCACAGCGGCGCGGCGTCCAGTTCCGCTTTCACCGGGTGGTACAGGGCATCGCGCCGGGAAGCGGCCCGCGTCTGCATCACGTCGGCAGCCCCGCGCAGGCCAGCTCCACGCTCGCCGACGGTGCCAGCGACACCGACCCGGGCGACGGCGCCGACGGCGGCGTGGAGGAACGCTTCGATGCCATCGTCGTTTGCGCCGCCATGGCGAGCGCACCGTTGCTGCGCCCGCTCGGCCTGCACCTGCCCTTGGCCGCGGTGCACGGCTACTCCATCACGGCGCCGCTGCGCGAGCCCGACGGCCATCAGCCCCCCGGGCCGCGCGCCGCCCTGATGGACGAGCGGTACAAGGTCGCCATCAGCCGGCTCGGCCAGCGGGTGCGGGTGGCGGGAAGCGCCGAGCTTGGCGGCTCGCTCGAGCACTTGTCCGACGCCGCCTTCGCCACACTCTACAAGGTGCTGGACGACTGGTTTCCGGGTGCGCTGCAGGTGCGCCAAGTGCAGCGCTGGAAAGGCGCGCGGCCGATGCTGCCCGACGGTCCGCCGGTGCTGGGCCCGAGCGGCGCCCCGGGGGTGTGGCTGAACCTGGGCCACGGCTCCAGCGGCTGGGCCCTGTCTTGCGGCTGCGCCCGGGCACTGGCCGACCTCATCGGCGGCGTCGGCCCCGAGGTCGATCTCGAGGGGCTGGGCATCGAACGCTTGCGCTGAATCTATCCTCGGGGCGCTGCGCTCGGCAGAATGCAGCGGATGAGCGCCGGCGACGAGGATCTTCCCCGACCGATACTGCCCGCAGGCGGGCCGAGCTGGCCGCTGCACGCCGCCGCGGCGTCACGCCGCATCGAACAGGAAGCGGCTGCAGCGCTGCCGCCCCACACACTGATGCGCCGCGCCGGCGCGGCGGTCGCCCGTCTGGCGCTTGCCGTCGCGCCCCACGCGCAGCGCATCTGGGTCGCCGCAGGGCCGGGCAACAACGGAGGCGACGGCTTGCAGGCTGCCGCGCTGCTGCATCGCGCTGGCAGCAAGCAAGTGCAGGTGAGCCTGCTGGGCGACCCGACCCGGCTGCCGCCCGATGCCCGGGACGCGCTGCAGACGGCGCGCGAAGCCGGCGTGCCCATCACCGACCAGCCGGGCCCCGCGGGGCCCGTGGACCTGGCCATCGACGCCTTGCTCGGCCTGGGCAGCAGCCGCGCGCCGGACGGCGCCATCGGCGAGGCGGTGCGCGGCCTGAACGGCCGCGGTGCGCCGGTGCTGGCCATCGACCTGCCCTCGGGGCTGGATGCCGACCACGGCGCCTTGTTCGGTGCACTGGCGGTGCGGGCCGATCACACCCTGTCCTTGCTGACCCTCAAACCCGGGCTGTTCACCGGCTTGGGGCGCGACCATGCCGGACAGGTCTGGTTTTCTTCGCTGGGCGTGCCGGCGGCGCCCCCCCCCGACGCCTGGCTCGCCGGCCGCGAGAGCGCCGAAGCGCTCACACCCACTCGCCGGCATGCGCAGCACAAGGGCAGCTTCGGCGACGTGGTGGTGGTGGGCGGCGCTCCCGGCATGGCCGGGGCGGTGTGGCTCGCAGCGCGCGCGGCCCTCGCAGCCGGTGCGGGGCGCGTGTATGTCGACCCGCTGGGCGACGCCGCCGCCGCGCTGCAGGTGCCGGAGTTGATGTGCCGGCCTGGGTGGGCCCGCGAGCAGCCGCAGGTGCTGACGCGTTCCACGGTCGTTTGCGGATGCGGCGGCGGCCAGGCGGTTGCTGCGGTGTTGCCGCAGGTGCTGCAACACGCCGCCCGGCTCGTCCTGGACGCCGACGGCTTGAACGCGGTCGCGGCCGACGCCGGCCTGCAGGCCCTGCTGGCCGCGAGGCTGGCGCACGGGCAGCCCACCCTGCTGACCCCTCACCCGCTGGAAGCCGCGCGCCTGCTGGGCACCGACGTCGCCAGCGTGCAGCAAGACCGGTGCGGAGCTGCCGCGCAGCTGGCCCAGCGCATGGCCTGCGCAGTGCTGCTCAAAGGCTCCGGCACGGTCTGCGCCGCGCCGGCAGGGCCGATCCACCTCAACCCCACGGGCAACGCCTTGCTCGGCACCGCCGGCACCGGCGACGTGCTGGCCGGCTGGGCCGGCGGATGCTGGGCACAGTGCCCCGCAGGTCAAGACGCCGAGCCGCTGCAGCGCGCGCTGCAGGTTGGCGTCGCCGCAGCCTGGTGGCACGGCTGGGCCGCCGACCTGGCCGCGCGCGCGGGCCGCCGCGCCCCGCTCACGGCCACGGCCTTGATCGACGCCATGGCCGCGCCGGGCTTGTGAACCGCCGGCTCAGCGCCGGCGCTTGCGGGTGCTCTTGGCCGCGCCCTTGACACCGCGCGCGGAGGTGCGGCTGCCCGCACGACCCGAAGAGGCGGCACTCACCCGCCGCGTGCTGCCGCGCACCGCGCGGTCGGCCTTCTTCAGCGCCTCGAGCTCGTCCACCGCCTTGCCTTCGACGCGGCCGTTGACCTTCTCGCGGTGTCCACGCGCCAGCAGGCGCTCAGCCTCGCCCTCGCGCACCATGCGGAAGTCGATCTTGCGGCCGTCGAGGTCGACGCGGCTGACTTGCACGCGCACACGGGCCCCCACGGTATAGCGGATGCCGGTGCGCTCGCCGCGCAGCTCCTGCCGGGCCTCGTCGAAGCGGAAGTACTCGCCGCCCAGCTCGGTGATGTGCACCAGGCCCTCGACATACAGCGCGTCGAGCTGCACGAAGAGGCCGAAGCTGGTGACCGCGCTCACGGTGCCGGCGAACTCTTCGCCCAGGTGCTCGCGCATGTACAGGCACTTGAGCCAGGCCTCCACGTCGCGGGTGGCCTCGTCGGCACGGCGCTCGTTGGCGCTGCAATGGTTGCCCGAAGCCTCCCAGGCCTCGGCCTCGGTGGCTTGCAGCTTCGGCGGCTTGCCGCCCTTGCGCACCCTGGGCGCATCCTCCAGGTGACCGGTGGAAAGGTGGTAGCGCTTGCCGTGCAGGATGGCCTTGATCACGCGGTGCACCAGCAAGTCGGGGTAGCGCCGGATCGGGCTGGTGAAATGGGTGTAGGCCTCGTAGGCCAGGCCGAAATGGCCGCTGTTGACCGGCGTGTAGATCGCCTGCTGCATCGAGCGCAGCAGCATCATGTGGATCTGCGCGGCATCGGCCCGGTCTTTCGTGGCCTGCGCGATCGCCTGCATCTCGCCAGGCTGGGGCTCGTCGCCCACCGACAAGCCGATGCCCAGCGCCTTGAGGTAGTTCTGAAGCAGCGCCAGCTTCTCCGGCGTGGGGCCCTCGTGCACCCGGTACAGCGCGGGATGCCCGGCCGACTGGATGAAGTCCGCCGCACAGACGTTGGCCGCCAGCATCGCCTCCTCGATCAGCCTGTGCGCCTCGGTGCGCACGCGGGGCACGATCTTCTCGATGCGGCCGTTGTCGTCGCAGACGATCTGGGTCTCGGTGCTTTCGAAGTCGACTGCGCCGCGCTCCGCGCGCGCCTTCAGCAGCGCGCGATACACCTCGTGCAGGTTCAGCAGGTGCGGCACCAGCTCGGCGCGCCGGGCGGCCTCCGGCCCGCGCGTGTTGGACAGGATCGCCGCCACCTCGGTGTAGGTGAAGCGCGCATGCGAGCGCATCACCGCCGGAAAGAACTGGTAGGCGTGGATCTCGCCCTCCGGCGTGATCAGCATGTCGCACACCATGCACAGGCGGTCTTGCAGCGGGTTGAGCGAGCACAGCCCGTTCGACAGCTTCTCGGGCAGCATCGGGATCACCCGGCGCGGAAAGTACACCGAGGTCGCGCGCTCGTAGGCGTCGTCGTCCAGGGGCTCGCCCGGCTTCACGTAGTGGCTGACGTCGGCGATCGCCACTACCAGGCGCCAGCCGCTGAAGGCGTTCTTGCCGCGGCCGGTCTTGACCGGCTCGCAGTACACCGCATCGTCGAAATCACGCGCATCCTCGCCATCGATGGTGACCAGCGGCACGTCGGTGAGGTCGATGCGGTGCTTGCGGTCCGCAGGGCGGATCTTGTCGGGCAGCGCCGCCGCCTGCGCCACCGTCTCCGGCGAGAAGCGGTGAGGCACCTCGTACTTGCGCACCGCGATCTCGATTTCCATGCCGGAGTCGTCGATGTCGCCCAGCACCTCGGTCACGCGACCCACGGGCTGCGAGAACATGGAAGGCGCCTCGGTCAGCTCGACCGCCACCACCTGCCCCGCCGTGGCGTTGGCGGTGGCGTTCTTGGGAACGAGGATGTCCTGGCCGTAGCGGCGGTCTTCGGGCGCCACGATCCACACGCCGCTTTCGTGCAGCAGCCGGCCGATGATCGGCGCCTTGCGCCGCTCCAGGATGTCGAGCACCCGGCCTTCGGGCCGGCCCTTGCGGTCGTAGCGCACGATGCGCACGCGCACGCGATCGCGGTGCAGCACGGCGCGCATCTCCTGCGGCGAGAGGTAGATGTCGGCCTGGCCGTCGTCGCGCACGACGAAACCGTGTCCGTCGCGGTGCCCTTGCACCGTGCCTTCCACTTCACTCATCAGAGCGGCGCCGAGGGCGGGGGCGCTTGTGTTCGATTTGTTTTTGATGGTATAGTCCTATCTTTCGACACCGGCCCAGGTGGCGGAATTGGTAGACGCACTAGTTTCAGGTACTAGCGGGTAACTCCGTGGAGGTTCGAGTCCTCTCCTGGGCACCAGAGATCTTCAAAAGGCCAACGCGATGCGCGTTGGCCTTTTGCTTTGAGGGGAACCAAGACGATTGGCAGCAATCTCGGTTCCCGTTCCTTCAGATGACGAACTTCTTCGCCAGGCCTTCAGGGCGAAGGTTGTCGTACTCCTCGAACGGCTGGTGGATCCACGGGCTGGTGGGCAGCAGCTCGACGAAGTAGTCGGGCGTGTAGCTCGACACGCCTTTGGTCCAGATCACGGCCGAACGCAGTTCGGTGATCGACGGCATGCCGCGCAGGCGGTCCACCACCGCGCGCAAGGTCACGCCGGAGTCCGCCAGGTCGTCCACCAGCAACACGCGGCCGGCCAGTTCGCCCTTGGGCATGGTGATGTACTTGGCCATGTCGAGCCGGCCCTGGATGGTGCCGGCTTCGGCCCGGTACGAGCTCGTGGACATGATGGCCAGCGGCTTGTCGAACACGCGCGAGAGCACGTCGCCCGGCCGCATGCCGCCACGTGCCAGGCAGAGGATCTGGTCGAATTCCCAGCCCGAGGCGTGCACCTTGAGCGCCAGGCGCTCGATCAGCAGGTGGTACTCGTCCCAGGAAACATAGAGGTGCTTGCCGTCGTCGGTGAGCATGACTGAGCGCTTTTCTTCAGTGGTTCCATTGCGCGCGCGGGCCGCATGGCACGGGCGCAGCCAAGCAGCCCCCACGGAGCCGGCTTCGCCGGTCCGTCGCCGGCTCCCCCTCGGGGGGGAGCGCCGAAGGCGCTCGGGGGTGGGTCATTTGTACGGATGCCGCAGCAGGATGGTGTGTTCGCGGTCGGGTCCAGTGGACACCATGTCGATCGGCGCGCCGATCAGGGATTGCACTCGCTCCAGGTAGCGGCGTGCATTCAGCGGCAATTGGTCCCACTGCGTGAAGCCCACCGTGCTTTCTGCCCAGCCCGGGAAGGTCTCATAGATGGGCTTGCAGGCCACGATGTCGTCGGCATCCAGCGGCAGGATGTCGGTGCGCCGCCCGTTCAGCTCGTAGCCCACGCAGACCTGGATCTCCTGCAGGCCGTCGAGCACGTCGAGCTTGGTCAGGCACAGGCCTGAGATGCCGTTGATGATGATCGAGCGCTTGAGCGCAGCGGCGTCGAGCCAGCCGCAGCGGCGCGCGCGGCCGGTGACCGTGCCGCGCTCCTGGCCCACGGTGGACAGGTGGTGCCCCACCGTGCCCGGCTCATCGATCGGCAGCTCGGTGGGAAACGGACCGCTGCCCACGCGCGTGGTGTAGGCCTTGGTGATGCCGAGGATGTAGTGCAGCATGTCCGGGCCCACCCCGGCGCCGGCGGCCGCGTTGCCGGCCACGCAGTTGCTGGAGGTGACGTAGGGGTACGTGCCGTGGTCGATGTCCAGCAAGGTGCCCTGCGCACCTTCGAACAGGATGTTGGCGCCTTGCCTGTTGGCGGTGTGGATCATGTAGCCCACGTCGGCCAGCATCGGCTTGAGCTGTTCGGCCACCTTCATCGCATGGTCGAAGATCGGCTGGTACTCCAGCGGCTTGGACTTCAGGTACCCGCCGAGCGCAAAGTTGTGCAACTCCAGCAGCTCGTGCAGCTTCTTCGCGAAGCGATCGGGATGCTTGAGATCCTGCACGCGCAGCGCACGCCGGGCCACCTTGTCCTCGTAGGCCGGGCCGATGCCCTTGCCGGTGGTGCCGATCCTGCCGGCGCCGCTGGTTTCGCGCAGCGCCTCGCGCGCCTTGTCCACTTCCACATGGAACGGCAGGATCAGCGGGCACGATTCGCTGATGAACAGGCGCGAGCGCACGTCCAGCCCGATGCCTTCGAGCCGCTCGATTTCGGACAGCAGGTGGCTCGGGTCCACCACCACGCCGTTGCCGATGTAGCAGGCCACGCCCTCGCGCATGATCCCCGAAGGAATCAGCTGCAGCGCGGTCTTCACGCCCTTGATCACCAGGGTGTGGCCCGCGTTGTGGCCACCCTGGAAGCGCACGACGCCCTGGGCATGGTCGGTCAGCCAGTCGACCACCTTGCCCTTGCCTTCGTCGCCCCACTGGGTGCCGACGACCACCACGTTGCGGCCGGGCGCGGAAGAGTTGCCTTGTTGCATGTCAGGTCAAGCTTGATGCGAAAAAAGAGTGTGTGGCGGGCCGCTACAGCGACCGCACCACCCAGCGGCCGTCGGCGGCGACCAGCTCGCGGTCGCAGGCGAACTCCTCGCCTTCGTGCTCATGGCCGGGCAGGATGCATACCACCGTCTCGCCCTGCTCGCGCAGGCGGCGGATCGCCGCGCGCAGCTCGGCGTCTTCGCCCCAGGGGGCGCAGATCGCGGGCCGAAGCGGCCAAGCCGGCGCACTGCCGGAAAGCCCCTTCAGGTCCAGGCTGAACCCCACCGCAGGCCGTTTGCGGCCGAACACTGCGCCCACCTCGTCGTAGCGGCCGCCGCGCACCAGCGCGTCGGTGGAGGCGGCGCCATACACGGCGAAACGAGGGCCACTGTAGTAGGCGTAGCCGGTCATGTCAGCCAGGTCGAAGCCCACTTGCAGGCCGGGGTAGGCGCGCAGCAGGTGGCGGCGCAGCCAGGCCAGATCGTCCAGCGCCGCCGCGATCTGCGGCTCGGCCGGCAGCAATTTCCGTGCGGCCGCCAGCACTTCCTCGCCACCGTAGAGCGAGAGCAGCTGCTTCAGCGCCGCGCGCGGCGCTGCGGGCAGCCCGGCCGACAAGCTGTCGACGGCGCTGGCATCCTTGCTTCCCAGCGCCGCGACCAGTTCGGACAGTTGGGCGGCGGCAAGCGGTGCACCAGCCAGCACGCCGCGCACGATGCGTGCATCTCCCAGGTCGAGCACCACCTCGCTCATGCCGGCGGCCTTGAGGCAGTCAAGCGCCAGCTCCTGCACTTCCAGATCGGCCTCCAGGCCTGCATGGCCGTAGATCTCGGCGCCAAACTGCAGCGGCTCGCGCGTGGCGTGCAGGCCATCGGGCCGGGTGTGCAGCACCGGGCCGCAATAGCAAAGACGCGTCACGCCCACACGGTTGAGCAGGTGCGCGTCGATGCGGGCCACCTGCGGCGTGGTGTCCGCCCGCACGCCCAGCATGCGGCCGGACAGTTGATCGACCAGCTTGAAGGTCTTGAGATCGAGTTCGTGGCCGGTGCCCGAGAGCAGCGACTCCAGATGCTCCAGCAGCGGCGGCATCACGAGTTCGAAGCCGTAGCCGCGGGCCGCATCGAGCAGGCTGCGGCGAAGCTCCTCGATGCGCCGCGCCTCCGCGGGCAAGACATCGGCAATGTGCTCGGGCAGCAGCCAAGCAGACGACATGAAAGGGCACCGGGTTTGAAAACGGCATTGTACCGGCGAGATCCGGGCTAACCCCAGGCCCGCCGGTGGCGCCGTCAGTGGAACAAGGCCAGCATCGCCAGCCCGATCAGCATGCTGGCCAAGCCCAGGAAACGGATCTGCCCGTCGGTCAGGCGCAGCACGCGCTCGAGCACCGAGCGCCAGCCGCGCGGGCTGAAGAAAGGCATGAGCCCTTCGAAGACGAGCATCAGCGCCAGCGCGCTGAGGATCAGCGTTCCCATCGGCCCGCTGCTACTTGCGCGCCGGCGCCTCCGCGCCGCGCATTGCACGGAAGAAGTCGCTGTTCGGATCGACCACCATCACGTCGGACTTGCTGCGGAACGACGCGCGGTACGCCTCCAGGCTGCGGTAGAACTTGGCGAACGCCGGATCGCGGCCGAAGGCGTCGGCATACAGGGCGGACGCCTTCGCATCGCCCTCGCCCTTGATCTTCTGCGCGTCGCGGTAGGCCTCGGCGACGATGATCTCGCGCTGCCGATCGGCGTCGGCGCGGATCTTCTCGGCCTCGGCGGTACCGGTGGAACGCAGCTCGTTGGCCACCTGCTTGCGCTCCGACTCCATGCGACGGTAGACCGCATCGGTGATGTCGGCCACGAAGTCCACCCGCTTGATGCGCACGTCGACGATCTCGATGCCGAAGGCCTTGGCCTCGTCGGCCAGGCGGTTGCGCACGTCCTGCATCACCTTCTCGCGCTCGGTGGCGAGCACCCCGCGCACGGTGCGGCGCGTCACTTCCTCGTTGAACGCAGCCTGCACCACCGGGCTCAGGCGCGTCTCCAGGTTGCGCATGTCCACGCCGCTGTTGCGGATGAACTGGCGCGGCTCGACGATGCGCCACTTGATCAGCCAGTCGATCACCAGGCTCTTCTTCTCAGCGGTGAAGATCGGCCGGGTCTCGGGGCTGTCCAGCGTCTGCACTCGCTTGTCGAGGAACACGACGTTCTGGAACGGCGGCGGGAGCTTGAACTTCAGGCCCGGGGTGGTGATCACTTCCTTGATCTCGCCCAGCGCGTAAACCACCGCGATCTTGCGCTGGTCGACGATGAACAAGGTGGAGCTGAGCAGCATCAGCACGATGAGCGCGCTGGCGACGATGAATCCGATGCGGTTCATGGTGTTCTTGAAGCCTTGCGTGTCAGCGGCCTTCGCGGTCGCGGCTGCGCTGGTTGTCGCGCGAGCGCACGTCCACCGACCCGGTGAGCGGCGCCGACTCGGGCAGCGCGCTGCCTGTGCCGCCGCTGCTCGGCACGACCGGGGTGGCGCCGGATTGCTGCAGCAGCTTGTCCAGCGGCATGAACAGCAGGTTGGAGTTGCCGCGCGTGTCCACCATCACCTTGGTGACGTTGCTGTAGACCTGCTGCATGGTGTCGATGTAGAGCCTGTCGCGCGTGACGGCCGGCGCCTTCTGGTACTCGGTCAGCACCGAGCGGAAGCGCTGTGCATCGCCCTCGGCCTGCGACACCACGCGGGCGCGATAGGCCTCGGCCTCGGCACGCAGGCGCGAGGCCGTGCCCTGCGCCTTGGGGATCACGTCGCTGGCATAGGCCTGGCCTTCGTTCTTCAGGCGGTCGCGGTCGGCCCCGGCCTTGAAGGCGTCGTTGAACGCCGCTTGCACCTGCTCGGGCACCTGCACGTTCTGCACGTTCACGTTGACCACCACGATGCCGGCGTTCAAGCGGTCGAGCTGCGCCTGCACGGACTTCACCAGATCGGCCGCGATCGCGTCGCGCTGCTCGTACAGCACCGAGTCGATCTTGCTGCGGCCCACGATCTCGCGCACGGCCGACTCGGCGGCCTGCTCGACGATGGCGTCGTCGGGGTTGCTGTTTTCGAACAGGTAGGCGCGTGCGTCTTTCAGGCGGAACTGCACCGTGAAGCGGATGTCGACGATGTTTTCGTCCTGCGTGAGCATGGACGAGTCGCGCAGGCCGGTGGCCTGCACCACGGCATTGCGGCCGATCTCCTTGGAACGCAACTGTGTGACGGGCACCGTCTCGTGGGCCTGGAAGGGGTACGGCAAGCGCCACTGGAAACCGGCATCCGCGGTGTAGGCATAGCGGCCGAAGGACGTGACCACCGCCTGATGGCCCTCCTGCACGATGAAGAAACCGCTGCCCAGCCAGATGAGCAGCACCACGCCGGCGATCAGGCCGAGGCCGATGCCCGCGCCCTTCATGTCGGGCTGGAAGCTGGGGCCGCCGCCATCGCCGCCCATGCGCGAACCGCCACCACGGCCTCCGAACAAGCCGCTGAGCTTGCGGTTGAAGTCGCGCCAGAGCTCGTCGAGGTCTGGTGGCCCTTCGTTGCGGCCGCCGTTGCTGAAGATCGGCTTGCCGCGTCGCGGCCACAGCGCCTGCAGCAAGGCCTGCAGGCGCGAGGCCCGGGCAGGAGAAGATGTCGCGTGAAAGGGCGTGCTCATGCCTGGAAGGGTCGAGGATGGAGTTTGTCCTGCAGCGGCAGGCCTGCGACCTGCGCGCCGGGCGCTATGTTGTCATGGCCGGCACAGGCTTCTGGCATGGCCCCGCCGGTGGCTGCGCGGGCGATGTAGTCGCGCAACACCTCGAGGCCGCTGCCGTCCAGCGCACTGACCCAGATGCGCGGTACGCGCACGCCAGGAGCGCACTCGATCCAGTCCATCACGGCGCGTGGCCGGCGGCTGGGCTCCAGCCGGTCGAGCTTGTTGTAGACCAGCACCTGTGGAATGTCGCCGGCGTGAATCTCGGCCAGCACCCGGTCCACCTCTCGCTGCTGCTCGGCCAGCACCGGGCTGGAAGCATCGATCACATGCAGCAGCAGGTCGGCCTCGGCCGCCTCTTGCAGGGTGGCCTGGAAAGCCTCCACCAGCTTGTGCGGCAGGTCGCGGATGAAGCCCACCGTGTCGGACAGCGAGACCGAGACATTGGCCTGCGACAGGTACATCGAGCGCGTGGTGGTGTCCAGCGTCGCGAAGAGCTGGTCCGCGGCGTAAGTGCGGGCCTTCACCAGCGCGTTGAACAGCGTGGATTTGCCGGCATTGGTGTAGCCTACCAGCGAGGCCCGGAAGATGCCGCTCTTGTCGCGCGCTTTGCGCTGGGTGCCGCGCTGGCGCTTGACCCGCTCGAGCCGCGCCTTCACGGTCTTGATGCGCTCGCCGATCATGCGGCGGTCGAGTTCGATCTGCGCTTCGCCCGGGCCGCCGCGCGTGCCGATGCCGCCACGCTGGCGCTCCAGGTGGCTCCAGCGCCGCACCAGGCGGGTCGAGAGGTACTGCAGGCGCGCGAGTTCCACTTGCAGCTTGCCTTCGTGGCTCTTGGCGCGTTGCGCAAAGATCTCAAGGATCAGCGCGGTGCGATCGGCCACCGGCACGCCGAGATGGCGCTCGAGGTTGCGCTGCTGTGCCGGCGACAGCGCCTGGTCGAAGATGACGCCGTGCGCATGGTGTTCCTGCACCAGCGCCTTGATCTCGTCGGCCTTGCCAGAGCCCACGAACAGCGCCGGATCGGCGCTCTTGCGACGCGCGGTGATCCGCGCCACCGGCTCGTCTCCGGCCGACTCGGCGAGCAGGGCCAGTTCGTCGAGCGTAGGGTCGAACGAGGCCGCCTGGCCGAGGTCTACCCCGACCAGAACGGCGCGCGCGGCCTCACCCTCGTGGGGTGGGACCGAAGGCACTGCAGGATTCAAGATGGGGGACGGCTGCAAGAAAGCCGCCGGCAGGGGCGCCGGCGAGTTCAGGACTGCTCGTTGGAGTCCGACACGTGGAAGTTCACCGCACGGCCCGGCACCACGGTGGATATCGCGTGCTTGTAGACCATCTGGGTGACGGTATTGCGGAGCAGCACCACATACTGATCAAAAGACTCGATGTGGCCCTGCAGCTTGATGCCGTTGACCAGGTAGATGGACACCGGCACATGCTCCTTGCGCAGCAGGTTCAGAAAGGGGTCTTGTAGGAGTTGGCCCTTATTGCTCACGATATAGCTCCGTGTTCGAAGTTCTGGAGATGCCCACGTTAACACAGCGGGGGCGCCTTCGCGACCCAGGGCAAAGCCTTCAGCCGCTTTTGTCGTCGAACGGATTGCGCGACGACTTCATCTCGATGCGCAGCGGCGTGCCCACCAGCCCGAAGTGGGCCCTGAAGCGACCCTCCAGGTAGCGCTTGTACGCATCGGTCACGTGTTCCAGCGAGTTGCCATGCACCACGATGACCGGCGGGTTCATCCCGCCCTGGTGGGCGTAACGCAGCTTCGGCCGGTACATGCCCGCACGCTTCGGCGCCTGGTGTTCCACCGCCTCGTGCAACAGGCGCGTCAGCACCGGGGTCGGGAGTTTCTTGGTGGCAGACGCGTAGGCATCGGCAATCGCCTTCCACAAGGGCCCCAGGCCCTGGCGCTTCAGCGCCGAGATCTTCAGGATGGGGGCAAACTTCAGGAAGGCAAGCCGGCTGGCGATGGAACGCTCCAGCATCTCGCGCTGGTAGCTGTCGACCGCGTCCCACTTGTTGACGGCGATCACCACCGCACGGCCGGCGTCGAGCACATAGCCGGCGATATGCGCGTCTTGATCGCTCACCCCCTGCGTGGCGTCGATCAGCAACACCACCACATGGGCATCGGAGATCGCCTGCAGCGTCTTGACCACCGAGAACTTCTCGATCGCCTCGAACACGCGGCCCTTGCGCCGCAGCCCTGCCGTGTCGATCAGTTCGAAGCGCTGACCCTGGCGCTCGAACGGCACGCGGATCGCGTCGCGCGTGGTGCCCGGCATGTCGAACGCGACCAGGCGCTCCTCGCCGAGCCACGTGTTGATCAAGGTGGACTTTCCCACGTTGGGCCGGCCGGCCACCGCCAGACGGATCGGCGCGCCGGCCTCCGGCTCGGCATCTGCGGCCTCTTCGAATTCGAACGGCTCCAGCACAGCTTCGAGCAGGCTGCGGATACCTTGTCCATGCGCGGCCGAAACGGGATGAGGCTCGCCCATGCCCAGTTCGTGGAACTCGGCCAGCAGGGGTGAATCGCTCATGCCCTCGGCCTTGTTCACCGCGAGGTGCACGCGCTTGTTGGCCTGGCGCAGGTAGCGCGCGATGTCCTCGTCCTGCGGCGAGAGCCCGTTGCGGATGTCCACCACGAACACCACCGCGTCCGCCTCGGCCACCGCCTGCTTGGTCTGCTTGGCCATCTCCGCCACGACGCCGCTGGGCTTGTCGGGTTCGAAGCCGCCGGTGTCGATGACGATGAACTCGCGCTCGCCCAAGCGGCCGTCGCCATAGTGGCGGTCGCGCGTGAGGCCGGCGAAGTCGGCCACGATGGCATCGCGGCTCTTCGTCAGGCGGTTGAACAGGGTCGATTTGCCGACGTTCGGACGGCCGACGAGGGCGATGACGGGCTTCATCTGCGAACGGCGCAGCGCCGCTGCGGAGGCCTTCGCCGGGCCCTTGCGGGCGTGGGCGCGAAGCGGCTGGCGTTTGTCATCATTCGGCTCGGAAGGCGTAGAGGCCGCCGTTGCGAGTGACGACCAGCACCGTGCCGCCCGACTTGACCGGGGTGCCGACCACAGGCGAGCCGTCGGTGGGCAGGCGCAGCAGCGTCTCGCCGCTCTCGCGCGCCAGGAAGTGCACATAGCCCTCGCTGTCGCCGAACACCACCGTCTTGCCGACGCTCACGGGCCCACTGAGGCCACGGTTGAGAAAACGCTCGTGGTTCCAGGCCACGTCGCCGCTGCCGACACGCCATGCAGTGACGCGGTCGCTCGCATCCGCCGCAAAGACGAAGTCGGCATCGCCACCCACCGAGTTGACACCGCCGATGTTCTTGCTCCACAGCAGCGTGCCGCGCTCGGCGTTGGCGCAAGCCACGGCCGCCTGGAACGCACGCGCACACACCACGTCGCCCGCACGCACCGCGGGCCCCACCAGGTCAGCCAGCCGCTCCACTTCGTTGGTGCCGCGTGGCGTGGCCATGGCCACTTCCCAGCGCACCGAACCGTTGACCGAGTCCACCCCCGCCAATCGCGGCCCTTGGCCTGCCAGCAAGGTGTTCTTGAAGGGCGCCAGCACGCCTGGTTGCGCCAGCGTGAGCGCGTCGCCCGGCCGCTGCAGCGACCAGATGCGCTTGCCATCCAGGGCGTCGAAGGCATGCACGGCGCGGTCCACGCCCATCACGAACACCCGCTCCCCTGCCACCAGCGGCGGCGTGGCCACACGCGAGCTGAGGGCCTGGCGCCACTTTTCGCTGCCGGCCTCCAGCAACACCAGCTCGTTGTTGCGCGTCACCACAGCGGCAAAGCGGCCGTCGCTGCCCACGCCGGCGGACAGGCGCTCGCCGGCGTTGCCACGCCAGAGTTCGCGGCCGTCTTCGGCGCTGAATGCGAGCACCGTGCCGTCGGTGCTGGCGGCGACGAATGTGCCGCCATGGACCGCCACCGCCATCGGGAAGTCCACGCTGCCCAGCTTGGCGCTCCATACCTGCTGGCCCGAGATCTTGGGCGTCAGGTTCTCCAGCTCGGCTGGTTTGGGCTTGTCGCTGAACCAGTTGAGCGGATTGAGGCTGCTGCAACCCGCGAGCAGCAGGCTCACGCCCGCCAGCAGACCTGCGCAGCGCAACCGGGTGCGACGCCGTGCAGCGCTCATTGTTTGGCCCCAGGCGCCGACGCAGCCGGCGCAGCGCCCAGCGCGGTGAGTTTGGCGTCGATCAGGCGCCGGTATTCCTGCTTCTCGCTCATCGCATTCCAGGCGGCCTGGTAGGCCGCCTTGGCCTCGTCCTTCTTGCCCTGCGCCATCAGCACGTCGCCGCGACGGTCGGCCGCCAGGGCCTCGAATTCCTTGACGCTCACCTGGTCGAGCTGCTTCAGCGCCTCGTCGTACTGCTTCTGGTCCATCAGCACGCCGGCCAGGCGCAGGCGCGCGACGCTGCGGTATTCGTCCTCCTTGGCGTTCTCGGCCACCCAGGCGAGGCTGGCTTTGGCGGCGTCGGCCTGCCCCTTTTCGTGCTGCAGCCTGGCGGCGAGCAAGCCGGCCTGTTCGGCAAACGCGGTGCGTGGATAGCGTTGCTGCAGGTCGGCAAAGGCCTTGCCCGCGCGGGCGACATCGCCGGCCTCGGCCGCACGCTGCAGTTCGTCGAACATGGCACCGGCTTTCGCCGCCTGCTCACGCTGGTACCAGTTCCAGCCATTCCAGGCCGCAAACGCCCCCAGCACCAGCACCAGCACCCAGGTGATGAGGTTGCCGTACTGGTTCCAGAAGGCCTTGAGCTGGTCGAGCTGTTCTTGTTCTTGCAGATCGAGTTGAGTCGCCATGGTGCTTGCGCCGGATCGAAGGCGCCGCTTGAAAGGGTGGGATTATGTCTTCGGCCGGGGCGGCGTACCGGCACCGGCCTGCGCACCGAGCCACTCGGCGGCCAGCGCGGGCAGGCCTGACAGCGGCACGCTGCGCTGCTGGGCCGTGGCGTCCCGCAGCGGCTTCACCGACACCTCGCCGCGGGCCAGCTCCTCGTCGCCGAAGACGAGCGCATACAAGGCGCCGCTGGCATCGGCCTTCTTGAACTGTGCCTTCATGCTGCCTGCGCCGGCGTGCATCTGCACCGCCACGCCGGCGGCGCGCAGCGCTTCCAGTGCCGGCAGGATCGCAGGCATGTGCTGCGGCGAGGTCACCACCGCATAGGCCAGCGGCGCAGCCCCAGGCACCGGCAGCGCCAGTTCCTGCACCAGCAGCAGCAAGCGCTCGATGCCCAGGCCGAACCCCACCGCCGGCGCCGGCTTGCCGCCGAGCTGCTCGATCAGCCCGTCGTAGCGCCCACCGCCGCATACGGTGCCCTGGGAGCCGAGATGGTCGGTCACCCACTCGAACACGGTGAGGTTGTAGTAGTCCATGCCGCGCACCAGGCGCGGGTTCACGCGGTATTCCAGGCCCGCCGCATCGAGCACCGCGCGGACGGCGCCGAAATGGGCGCGCGAGGCCTCGCCCAGAAAGTCGATCAGCTTCGGCGCAGCTTCGATCAGCGCCTGCATCGCGGGGTTCTTGCTGTCGAGGATGCGCAGCGGGTTGCCGTGCAGGCGGCGCTGCGAATCAGCGTCGAGCTGGTCGCGATGCTGCTCGAAATACGCCACCAGCGCGTCGCGGTGCTGGCGCCGCTCTTCGGGCTGGCCCAGGCTGTTGAGCTCCAGGCGCACGTGCTGTCCTTCCACCAGGCCCAGTTCGCGCCACAGGCTGCGCACCATCAGGATCATCTCGGCGTCCACGTCCGGGCCGGCGAAGCCCAGCGCCTCGACGTCGAGCTGGTGGAACTGGCGGTAGCGGCCCTTCTGCGGCTTCTCGTGGCGGAACATCGGGCCCATCGTCCACACCCGCAGCGGGCCGTTATAGAGGGCGTTGTGTTCGATCACGGCACGCACGATGCCGGCGGTAGCTTCCGGCCGCAGCGTGAGCCGGTCGCCGTTCATCGAATCGACGAAGGAATACATCTCCTTCTCGACGATGTCGGTCACCTCGCCGAGCCCACGCACGAACAGTGACGTCGGCTCCACGACGGGCATCAGCACGTACTGGTAGCCGTAGCGCGCCAGCACCTTGCGCACGGTGGTCTCGAACCACTGCCACAACGCGGAGTCGGGCAGCTTCTCGGTGCGCGGCACGCTTGCCGGCAGGATGTCGTTCATGCCTTTGACGGCACGCAGGATCTCAGCCATGTCAGCCAATTCGGTTGGCGGCGCCTCGGGCGCCGCAGAATACGAGCAGGTCAGGGACGGGATTCGCCGCGCGCCTCAATGCGCGGCGGTCACGCTGCCGAAGCGCCGCTCGATGTAGTCCTCGACGATCTTCTGGAACTCGCGGGCGATGCCTTCGCCGCGCAGCGTCATCGCTTTCTCGCCGTCGATGAACACCGGCGCGGCAGGCGCCTCGCCGGTGCCGGGCAGGCTGATGCCGATGTCGGCATGCTTGCTCTCGCCGGGACCGTTGACGATGCAGCCCATCACCGCGACCTTCATGTTCTCCACGCCGGGATAGCGGCTACGCCACAGCGGCATCTGCAGGCGCAGGTAGTCGTCGATCTGCTTGGCCAGCTCCTGGAAGGTGGTGCTGGTGGTGCGCCCGCAGCCGGGACAGGCCGTGACGCTGGGGTTGAAGTGGCGCAGGCCGAGCGCCTGCAGTATCTCCAGCGCCACCACCACCTCCTGCGTGCGCGATTCACCAGGCTGCGGCGTGAGCGAGACGCGGATGGTGTCGCCAATGCCCTCTTGGAGCAGCACCGACAGCGCCGCGGCGGAGGCCACGGTGCCCTTGGTGCCCATGCCGGCTTCCGTGAGGCCGAGGTGCAGCGCGTGGTCGCAGCGCTGGGCCAGCGCGCGGTACACGCTGATCAGGTCCTGCACGCCGCTGACCTTGCAGCTGATGATGATCTGGTTGGGGTCCAGGCCCAGCTCGCGCGCGTAGTCGGCCGATTGCGTGGCCGAACTCACCAGCGCCTGGTACATGACCTGCTTGGCATCCCAAGGCTGGGCACGGCGCGCGTTCTCGTCCATCAACGTGGCGAGCAGTTCCTGGTCGAGGCTGCCCCAGTTCACGCCGATGCGAACCGCCTTGTTCCACCTGCAGGCGGCCTCGATCATCTGAGCGAACTGCTTGTCGCGCTTGTCGCCCTTGCCCACGTTGCCCGGGTTGATGCGGTATTTGGACAAGGCCTCGGCACAGGCCGGGAACTCCGTGAGCAGCCGGTGGCCGTTGTAGTGGAAGTCGCCGACCAGCGGCACGTCGATGCCCATGCGGTCGAGCTGTTCGCGGATGTGGGGCACGGCCTGCGCGGCTTCAGGGGTGTTGACGGTGATGCGCACCAGCTCCGAACCGGCCAGAGCCAGTTCCTTCACCTGGATCGCCGTGTCGATCACCTCGACCGTGTCGGTGTTGGTCATCGCCTGCACGCGCACCGGTGCGTCGCCGCCGATGGTGACCACACGGTCACCCCAGGCCACGCGCGCCTGGCGCGAGCGCCGCGGTGCAGGGTTGGCGGCCGCTATCGGTTCGGTACAGGGGCGGTTCAGGTCAGTCATGCCTCGATCACTACTTCAGTTCGATCCGCGCCACGTTGCCCGTTCGGGCCACCAGCGGGACCGGTTGGCCGCGAAAGCTCACCTGGGTGGCGGCGGCATTGCCGATTTTCACGCGCAGCGGCGCCGGCCCTGCCAGCAGGACGGACTCTCCGGCCTCGACGGTGCGCGAGATCAGCACGCGGCCGTTCGCATCGTGTACCTCGACCCACGAGGCTTCAGTGGCGCGGACCACCAAGTCGGCCCCGGCGGCGGTCGCGGGCGCGGCCGCAGGCGGTTGCGACGCCGCAGCAGTGCCTGCCGATACCGGCACCGCAGCCGTCGCCGCGGCGCCGCTGGTGGCCATCACCGGGCTCGCGGGCGCAGCGGCCGGGGCAGGCAGCGGCTGCACGACCAGCGCACTGCTGGCCGCAGAGGCCGCCGGCGCCGGTGCCGTTTCGAAATACGTGCCGAACAGCCCCGGCGGGAGAAAGTACACCGCCAGCGCCGCCGCCAGCAGCGCCGCCGAGCCCCACACCACGGGCCGGCTGAGCGCGGGCCGCTCACCGCTGTCGCGCCGCACCGTGCGCTGGCGCAGCGGCGCGTTCAGGCCGGGGCTCATCTGCAGGCCCTTTTCGGCGGTTTGCGGCAGCTTCGCGAGCACCGGCTCGGCATCGATCTTCAGTGCGCGGCACACGGCCTGCGCCAACGCGCGCGTGAAGGTGGCATCCACGAGTTCTTCGTGACGGTCGGCCTCCAGCGCCTCCAGCTTGCGCGGCGACACCTTGATCGCGGCGGCGAGCGCCGCGATGTGCATGCCGCGCGCCTGGCGCGCCTCGCGCAGCAAAGCGCCGGCGCTTTGCCCGACGCTGGTTTGCCCCTCGTTCGTCGGCTCAGTCATCGAACCGTCCCCGCTCCAGCGCAAGGGTTTCGGGAGCCTGCGGGAAGCGGCTGCGCAACTCGCTGGCCAGTTGCTCGACCCGGCCACGGTTGCCGGACTTGTTCTCGATTCGCAAGGCCAACCACAGGGTCTGCGCGCTCACCTGTTCGCGCACCGCGTTGACACGGCCGATGTAAAAGCGCGCACGCTCGTATTCGCCTCGCCGGTACAGCACCTCGGACAGGTTCACCGCGGTGGCCGGGTTGGTGGGATCGAGTTCATAGGCCCGCATCAGGGTCCGCTCGGCCTCCTGCCACTGGCCGGCGCGCGCATGGCAAACGCCTTGCGCCAACAGCGTACGGGTCGGGTTGCGGTATTGCGGCTGGGCCAGCGCCTGCGCGAACTGCACCTGCGCCGGCTCGAAACGACGCAGCTGGCACAGGAACCAGCCGTAGTTGTGCATGGTGTCGCCATCGCCCGGCTTGAGCTGCAGGGCGCGGCGGAAGCTCTCTTCGGCCAGCGCCGTCTCGCCCAGGCTGGCGTAGATCAGCCCGCGCAGGTTGTGGGCCTCGGCCAGATCGGGGTTGGCCGCCAGCGCCTGCTTCACCTCGTCGAGCGCGGTCTCGCTCTGCCCGCGCGAGAAGTAGGCCGAGGCCAGCTCCAGCCGCACGCGCGCGCGCCGGTCGGCGTCTGTCTGGTCGGAGGCAGTAACGCGCTCGCCGCTGCCGTCAGCCCGGATACCCGGCCCGCCGGCGCACCCGGACAAGCCAAGCAGCAGCGCTATCAGCAGCATCCAGCGGCGGCCGTTGGCCGGCAGCGAACAACGAAGGCCGTCGTGCAGCAAGCGTCGTCTCCTCGTGTGTTGGAAGTCCTGGCGTCATGGTCGCCCCGGTCGCTGCAGCGAATGGACCTGCTGCAGCCGGATCGCCGGCCGCGCCATGCGCTCGCGCACCTTCGTGCGGTCCTGCACCTCGCCTGCGAGCTGTCCGCAGGCCGCGTCGATGTCGTCTCCCCGCGTCTTGCGAATGGTGGTGACCACGCCGGCGTCCTGCAGCACCTTGGCGAAGGCCAGCACACGCTCGCGCGGCGAACGCTTCAGGCCCGACTCGGGGAACGGATTGAACGGGATCAGGTTGAACTTGCAGGCGGTAGGGCCCAGGCCGTGCAGCTCAGGGTGCTGCCCGCGCACCAGCGCAACCAGTTCCTGCGCATGCTGCGGCGAGTCGTTCACGCCATCGAGCATGCAGTACTCGAACGTGATGAAGTCGCGCGGCGCGGCCTGCAGGTAGCGCTGGCAGGCGGCCAGCAGCTCGTGCAGCGGGTACTTGCGGTTCAGCGGCACCAGGTGGTCGCGCAGCGCATCGTTCGGCGCGTGCAGCGACACGGCAAGGGCCACGGGGCAGTCGTCACGCAGCCGATCGATCATGGGCACCACGCCCGAGGTCGACACGGTGACGCGCCGCCGCGAAAGGCCGTAGCCATGGTCGTCGAGCATCACGCGCAGGGCCGGCACGAGCGCCGCGTAGTTCTGCAGCGGTTCGCCCATGCCCATCATCACGACATTGGTGATCGCGCGCTCGCCCTCCGGGAGCTGCAAGCGCCGGCGCAAGTGGTGCTCAGCAAACCACAATTGGGCCAGGATCTCGCCCGTGCCCAGGTTGCGGCTGAAGCCCTGATGGCCGGTGGAGCAGAAGCGGCAGCCCACGGCACAGCCCGCCTGCGACGACACGCACAGGGTGCCGCGGTCGTCCTCGGGAATGAAGACCGACTCCACCGCGTTGCCGCCGCCGACGTCGAACAGCCACTTGATCGTGCCGTCGGACGAGGCCTGCTCGCTGATGACCGGCAGGCCGCGAATCTCAGCCTGGCCGCCGAGCTTTTCGCGCAGGGACTTCGCCAGGTCCGACATCTGGGCGAAGTCGCCAGCGCCCTTCTGGTGGATCCAGCGGAAGAGCTGGGTGGCGCGGAAGCGCTTCTCACCCAGCCGCTCGCAAAACGCAGCCAAGCCGTCGAGGTCGTAGTCCAGCAGATTGGCTGCAGCAGTCATATTGCGTGCGCCCCTTCAAGGCGCGCGCGCCTTTTAGCGCGAGTAGACGTTCATGCCCGGGAAGAAGAAGGCCACTTCCACGGCAGCGGTTTCGGGTGCGTCGGAGCCGTGCACCGCGTTGGCATCGATGCTATCGGCGAAGTCGGCGCGGATGGTGCCCTTCTCGGCCTTCTTGGGGTCGGTGGCGCCCATCAGTTCACGGTTCTTGGCGATGGCGTTCTCGCCTTCGAGCACCTGGATCATCACCGGCCCGGAGATCATGAAGTTCACCAGATCGTTGAAGAACGGGCGGGCCTTGTGCACCGCGTAGAACGCCTCGGCCTCGCCGCGCGAGAGGTGGGCCATCTTGGCGGCAACGATCTTCAAACCCGCCGCTTCGAATCGGCTGTAGATCTGCCCGATCACGTTCTTTGCAACCGCATCCGGCTTGATGATCGACAGGGTACGTTCGATGGCCATGTTTTTCTCCTGAATCAATGACTTGGCAAAGCTTTGAATTCTACCCCGCGAGGGTCTTGTCGCAGCGTCGGAACGGCCTTCAGCGGCCACGCCGGCCGCCGCGCGGGCCACCTCGGCCACCGCCCTTGCCGCGCAGGAAGGCGTCGGCCCCGATGTAGCCCACGGAAGTCTGCATCGGGTCGGGTTGCTTCGGGCCACCAGCGCCGCCACCACCCTTCTTGCCCCCGCCCGCGCCGCCGCCACGCTGCTTCTGCACGAAGCGCTTGTCGTAGGTCTGCTGCAGCGGGTTGGGGATCGGGCCGTGCTCGTCGTCCATGTCGTCACGGCGCCGGCTCTGCTGGCGCTCCTGCTGCAGCGCGCGCTTGTCGTAGGTCTGCTGCAGCGGGTTGGGGATGGGGCCGTTCTCGTCGCGGCGGTCGTCCCGTTCGCGCCGCTCGGCACTGCGGGCCGGCTTGATGAAAGTCTGCTGCAGCGGATTGGGGATCGGCCCACCGTCTTCGCGCCGGGGCGCGTTGTTGTTGCCGCCGCGCCCACGCTTGCCGCCGCGCCGTCCACGCTTGCCGCCACCCTCGCCCTGGCCTTCGCGGCGCGGCTCGCCACCACCGGCCAGGCGCTTGATGGAACGCACGTCGTTCTCGTCGAGTTCGACCCAGACCCCGCGCTTCAAGCCGCGCGGCAGCACGACGGTGCCGTAACGCACTCGGATCAGCCGGCTGACGGTCAGGCCGACTGCCTCGAACAGCTTGCGGACCTCGCGGTTGCGCCCTTCGGTGATGACCACCCGGTACCAGCGGTTCGCGCCCTCGCCGCCACCGTCCTCGATGGCCTTGAAGGCGGCACGCTGGCCGTCGATCTCCACGCCGTCGAGCAGCCGGGCACGCGCTTCGTCATCGAGCTGGCCCAGGACGCGCACGGCGTATTCGCGCTCGACACCGAAGCGCGGGTGCATGAGCTGGTTGGCCAGCTCGCCGGAGTTGGTGAACAGCAGCAGGCCTTCGGTGTTGATGTCCAGGCGGCCCACCGATTGCCATTTGCCCTGCAGCAGGCGCGGCAGGCGGCGGAACACCGTGGGCCGCTGCTGCGGGTCGTCGTGCGTGACGACCTCGCCGGCGGGCTTGTGGTAGGCCAGTACGCGCGGTGCCGGCGGCGAGATGCGCAGCTTCACCGCCTTGCCGTTGACACGCACCTGGTCGCCGAACGAGATGCGCTGGCCGATATGGGCCGGCTCGCCGTTGACCGTGATGCGGCCTTCGACGATCAGCTGCTCCATGTCGCGGCGCGAGCCCACGCCGGCCTGCGCCAGCACCTTGTGCAGCTTGGGCGCATCGGGTTCGGCCGCGAGCACGCGCTTGCTGGGCTGGTCGTCGGCGGCGGTCTGCTGCGCGCCCGCCTCGTCGACGGCGGGCTCGGCATCGAACTCGCCGGACAGGAGTTGGGCGAAGACCTCGCCGGTGTCGGGCGCAGGCACGGGGCGCGCCGGCTTGTCGGCGCTCGGTTCGCGCTCGCCCGAGCCGGTGCCTTCGGCGGCTTCGCGGCCTTC
>JBFLWE010000033.1:0-50470 GCA_040758375.1 Pseudomonadota bacterium | reverse complement strand
GGGGCCGGCGCCGTGCGCCGCGCGGCGCAGGCCGGCGCCGGGCTCGCGTCGCGCTGGCCGGGTGCTGCGCCCCGATGAGGCACCTGGCCCGGCTGGTCTATATCGGCGTCACGGTCCTGCGCTTCGGGCTGGACGAGCTGGCACTCACCGGTTTTCGCCGCCCCTGGTCGCGTGCGCTGGCACGGGTGGTCACCGTGGGGCGGCCGCTGCGCGAGCCGCGCGGTGTGCGCCTGCGCCGCGCGCTCGAGCGCCTGGGCCCGATCTTCGTGAAGTTCGGGCAGGTCCTGTCCACGCGGCGCGACCTGCTGCCGCTGGACGTGGCCAACGAGCTGGCCCTGCTGCAGGACCGCGTGCCGCCGTTTCCCGGCGAGCAGGCCGTGGCCCTGATCGAGCGCGCCTTCGGGCAGCCCATCGGCGAGGTGTTCGAGCACTTCGAGCACCAGCCGGTGGCCAGCGCCTCGATCGCGCAGGTGCATTTCGCACGCCTGCGCGGCGGGCGCGACGTGGCGGTGAAGGTGCTGCGGCCCAACATGCTGACCGCCATCGAGAGCGACCTGGCCTTGCTGCACCGCGCGGCCCGCTGGATCGAGCGCTTCAGCGCCGATGGCCGGCGACTGAAGCCGCGCGAAGTGGTGGCCGAGTTCGACATGTACCTGCATGACGAGCTCGACCTCGTGCGCGAGGCCGCCAACGCCGCGCAGCTGCGCCGCAACATGCAGAGCCTGCAGCTGGTGCTGGTGCCCGAGATGGTGTGGGACCTGTGCACGCCCACGGTGCTGGTGATGGAGCGCATGAACGGCGTGCCCATCAGCCAGGTGCAGCGCCTGCGCGAGGCGGGCGTGGACATCAAGAAGCTGGCGCGCGACGGCGTGACCATCTTCTTCACACAGGTGTTTCGCGACGGCTTTTTCCATGCCGACATGCACCCGGGCAACATCCAGGTGAGCGTGGCGCCCGAGACCTTCGGCCGCTACATCGCGCTGGACTTCGGCATCATCGGCACGCTCACCGAGTTCGACAAGGAATACCTGGCGCAGAACTTCATCGCCTTCTTCCGGCGCGACTACAAGCGCGTGGCCGAGCTGCACATCGAGTCGGGCTGGGTGCCGCCCGGCACCCGGGTCGACGCGCTGGAAAGCGCGATCCGCGCCGTGTGCGAGCCCCATTTCGACCGGCCGCTGAAGGACATCTCGCTCGGGCAGGTGCTGCTGCGCCTGTTCCAGACCTCGCGCCGTTTCAACGTGGAGATCCAGCCGCAGCTGGTGCTGCTGCAGAAGACCTTGCTCAACGTCGAAGGCCTGGGCCGCCAGCTCGACCCCGACCTCGACCTGTGGAGCACCGCCAAGCCCTTCCTGGAGCGCTGGATGAACGAGCAGGTGGGCTGGCGCGGGCTGGTCGACCGTCTCAAGGCCGAGGCGCCGCGCTATGCGCAGCTGCTGCCGGAGCTGCCGCGGCTGCTTCACCTGCGGCTGCAGCAGCCGCCGGCGGCGGCCCAGGGCAGCACATCGGCGCTGCTGGCCTTGCTGGCAGAGCAGCGGCGCACCAACCGCCTGCTGCAGGCGCTGTTGTGGGGCCTGTTCGGCTTCCTGCTCGGCGCCGCCACCGTCCAGCTGCTGTTGCGCTGAGGCATCCGTACGGGCGGGCCTGAGGCGGCCGCGGTTCTGTGGCACTACATTCGGCCCTACACTCCCGCCCGGACCCGATCCCCCACCTCACCGTGCTGAGCCCATCGTGCTGATCACCTTCGTCGTTCTCTACCTGCTCGTCACCATCGGCATCGGCCTGCTGGCTGCGCGCCGCGTCAAGAGCTCCAAGGACTATCTGGTGGCCGGCCGCAGCCTGCCGCTGTACATGAACGTGGCCACGGTGTTCGCCACCTGGTTCGGTGCGGAGACGGTGTTGTCGGTGTCGGCCACCTTCGCCAAGGACGGATTGGGCGGCATCCCGGGCGATCCCTTCGGTGCCTCGGTGTGTCTGGTGCTGGCGGCGCTGCTGTTCGCGCGGCTGTTCTACCGCATGAACCTGCTGACCATCGGCGACTTCTACAAGCAGCGCTACGGCAAAGGTGTGGAAGTGCTCACCAGCATCTCCATCACGCTGAGCTACCTGGGCTGGACTTCGGCGCAGATGACGGCGCTGGGCCTGGTGATCCATGTGCTGTCGGGCGGCGCGCTGGACCTCAACAGCGCCATCATGGCCGGTGCCGCTGTGGTGCTCGTGTACACCATCTTCGGCGGCATGTGGTCGGTGGCCTTCACCGACCTGTTCCAGACTGTCGTGATCCTGATCGGCCTGACGCTGGTGGCCGTGCTCGTGGGCGGGCAGGCCGGTGGCTTCTCGACCGTGGTGTCGCAGGCAGCGGCCGACGGCAAGTTCCAGTTCTTCCCCACCGACAGCGCCGGCTGGTGGGCGATGGCGGGGGCCTTCTTCGCCTTTGCCTTCGGGTCGATCCCGCAGCAGGACGTGTTCCAGCGCATGACCAGCGCGAAGAACGAGAAGACCGCGGTGCGCGGCACCATCATCGGCGGCCTGGTCTATTTCTGCTTCGCCTTCGTGCCGATCTTCATCGCCTATGCCGCCCTGGTGGCCGACCCGGCGCTGAAGGAGCTGTTTGCCTCCGACGACGCGCGCGCGATCCAGCGCATCCTGCCCGACGTGGTGCTGGGCAAGATGCCAATGTGGGCGCAGATCATGTTCTTCGGGGCCTTGCTGTCGGCCATCCTGTCCACCGCCAGCGGCGCATTGCTGGCGCCCACGGCCATCTTCACCGAGAACGTGCTGCGGCCCTTCGTGCCCAACATGGGCGACCGGCAGTTCCTGCTCACGTTGCGCATCATCCTGGTCACCTTCACCGCTGGCGCGCTGCTGTTCGCACTGAACAGCCGCAGCACCATGTACGAGATGGTGCAGAACGCCTACAACGTCACGCTGGCCGGCGCCTTCGTGCCGCTGCTGTTCGGTGCCTACTGGAAGCGCGCCAACACCCAGGGCGCGCTGCTGTCCATCGTCTTCGGCATCGGCGCCTGGCTCACGGCCGACATCGTGGCCGCCGATGCGCTGGTGCCGCCCAACCTGGTGGGGCTGTTTGCGTCGCTGTTCGGCATGTTGATCGGTTCGGTGGCGCCGACGATCATCGCCAGCAAGGGCCACTCGATCGAGACGGCCATCGCGCACGGCCAGCACCCTCACGGCCACCATCCGCAGGGCGGATCGCACGCCGCGCACCACTGAGCGCCACCCCTTGAGCCGGGGCCCCTGCGGCCCCATCTATAATTTCGTGTTTTGAATCAAGGGTTTAGCCATGCCGATCTACGCCTATCGCTGCGCCGATTGCGGCCACACGAAAGACGTGCTGCAGAAGCTGTCGGATCCCGTGCTGACCACCTGCCCGGCCTGCGGCAAGGACTCCTTTGCCAAGCAACTCACGGCCGCGGGCTTCCAGCTCAAGGGCTCCGGCTGGTACGTGACCGACTTCCGCGGCGGCAATGCCGGCAGCAACACCAAGTCCAGCGGCGACACCAAGCCTGAACCCGCCAAGAGTGACAGCACGGCCAGCGCCAGCAGCGCAGACGCCGGCGGCGCTTGCGGCAGCGCCTGCGCCTGCCACTAAAAGGCCGGCCGGCTCCTGAAAGCACCCCGTGAGAAAGTACATCATCGCCGGCCTGCTGCTGTGGTTGCCGCTGGCCATCACGATCTGGGTGCTGCTGTGGGTGCTGGGGCTGATGGACGGCGTGTTCGTCGGCCTGCTGGCCACCGTGAAGCTGGTGCTGCCGGCCTCGGCGGGCGACAGCCTGGACCGGCTGGCTCACCTGCCGGGGCTGTCGGTGCTGGTGATGGTGCTGGGCCTGCTGCTGTCGGGCATGTTCGCGACCAACGTGCTGGGCCAGTGGGCGGTGCGCCAGTGGGACAAGCTGATGTCCCACATCCCGATCGTCAAGTCGATCTACAGCTCGGTCAAGCAGGTCTCCGACACGCTGTTCTCAAGCAGCGGCAACGCCTTTCGTGAAGCCGTGCTGGTGCAGTACCCGCGCCAGGGCTCCTGGACCATCGCCTTCGTCACCGGCAAGCCGGGCGGCGAGGTGGCGCAGCTGCTGCCGGGCGAGCACCTGAGCCTGTACGTGCCGACCACGCCCAACCCCACCTCGGGCTTCTTCCTGATGGTGCCGCGCGCCGACGTGATGCCGCTGGCGATGAGCGTGGACGAAGCGCTCAAGTACATCATCTCGATGGGGGTGGTGGCCCCCGGCGCCAACCCGGCGCTGGCAGCGCCGCCCGCCGCGCGAAACCTGGCGGGCTGAGCGCTTGAGGCGAAGTGCTCGGTCCTGACGGCTTGCGACACAGCCGCTTCGAAGCCGATCCGAACCCGTCGCGGCTCAGGCGCAAGGCCCTGCCGCCACCGACACCCGAATCTGGAGAGAACCATGAGAACAAGCTACTGCGGCCTGGTCAGCGAAGCGCTGATGGGCCAGACCGTCACGCTGATGGGCTGGGCCCATCGCCGGCGCGACCACGGCGGCGTTATCTTCATCGACCTGCGCGACCGCGAAGGCCTGGTGCAGATCGTCTGCGACCCCGACCGCCCCGAGATGTTCAAGACCGCAGAGGATGTGCGCAACGAGTTCTGCCTCAAGGTGGTGGGCAAGGTACGCCCCCGCCCGGCCGGCACCGAGAACGCCAACCTCACCAGCGGCAAGGTAGAGGTGCTGGCGCACGAGCTGGAAGTGCTGAACCCCAGCGTCACGCCGCCGTTCCAGCTCGACGACGAAAACCTTTCCGAGACGACGCGTCTGACGCACCGCGTGCTGGACCTGCGCCGGCCCACCATGCAGAAGAACCTGATGCTGCGCTACCGCGTGGCGATGGAGGTGCGCAAGTTCCTCGACGAGCACGGCTTCATCGACATCGAGACGCCGATGCTGACCAAGAGCACGCCCGAGGGCGCGCGCGACTACCTGGTGCCCAGCCGCGTGCACGACGGCATGTTCTTCGCGCTGCCGCAGTCGCCCCAGCTGTTCAAGCAACTGCTCATGGTGTCGGGCTTCGACCGCTACTACCAGATCACCAAGTGCTTCCGCGACGAGGACCTGCGCGCCGACCGCCAGCCCGAGTTCACGCAGATCGACATCGAGACCTCGTTCCTCACCGAGCAGGAGATCCGCAGCCTGTTCGAAGGCATGATCCGCCACGTCTTCAAGAAGACGCTGGATGTGGACCTGGGCGAGTACCCGGTGATGAAGTACGCCGACGCGATGCACCTGTACGGCTCGGACAAGCCCGACCTGCGCGTGAAGCTGCAGTTCACCGAGCTGACCGACGTGATGGCCGACGTGGACTTCAAGGTGTTCTCCACGCCCGCCACCACCAAGGGTGGCCGCGTCGCGGCGCTGCGCATCCCCGGCGGCGGCGAGATGAGCCGCGGCGAGATCGACGGCTACACCGAGTTCGTGAAGATCTACGGCGCCAAAGGCCTGGCCTGGATCAAGGTCAACGACTTGGGCCGTGGCCGTGAAGGCCTGCAGAGCCCGATCGTGAAGAACCTGCACGACCGCGCGCTCGACCAGATCCTGCAGCGCACCGGCGCGGGCAACGGCGACCTCATCTTCTTCGGCGCCGACAAGGCCAAGGTGGTCAACGACGCGCTGGGCGCGCTGCGCATCAAGGTCGGCCACAGCGAGTTCGGCCGCGCCAAGGGCCTGTTCGAGGACCGCTGGGCGCCGCTGTGGGTGGTGGACTTCCCGATGTTCGAGTACGACGAGGAGGAGCAGCGCTGGAACGCGGTGCACCATCCGTTCACGGCGCCCAAGGACGGCCACGAGGACCTGATGGACAGCGACCCGGGAGCCTGTGTCGCCAAGGCTTACGACATGGTGCTCAACGGCTGGGAGCTGGGCGGCGGCTCGGTGCGCATCCACCGCGCCGAAGTGCAGAGCAAGGTGTTTTCGGCGCTGAAGATCGGCCCGGAAGAAGCGCAGATGAAGTTCGGCTTCCTGCTCGATGCGCTGCAGTACGGCGCACCGCCCCACGGCGGCCTGGCCTTCGGCCTGGACCGCCTGGTCACGCTGATGACCAAGGCCGAGTCGATCCGCGACGTGATCGCGTTCCCCAAGACCCAGCGCGCGCAATGCCTGCTCACCGGCGCTCCCAGCCTGGTGGACGAAAAGCAGTTGCGCGAGCTGCACATCCGACTGCGCAATCCCCAGGTGGCGTGATCGGCAGCGTCCGAGGCGCTGGCATCATCGCGAGGGGCCTTCGGGGCCCCTCTTGCATGGCGCTGCCGCCGGCCGTGCGCGTGATGACCTCGGCGCGGTGACAGAATCGCCGCATGGTTCGTGCTGCGGCGACGGCGCCTTCGCGCCCGTTCAAGATCCCCGAGTCGGTGCTGGTGGTGATCCACAGCGCCGACCTGCAGGTGCTGCTGGTCGAGCGGGCGGACAAGCCGGGCTTCTGGCAGAGCGTCACCGGATCCAAGGACCGTATCGACGAGCCGCTGCTGGAGACCGCGGTGCGCGAGGTGGCCGAGGAGACCGGCATCAAGATCGGCTCGGCCGAGGTGCCGCTGTCGAATCTGCGCGACTGGGGTTTTCGCAACCTCTACGAGATCTACCCGGTATGGCGCCACCGCTATGCGCCGGGCGTGACGCAGAACACCGAGCATGTGTTCGGGCTGCAGGTGCCGCGCGACATTGCCGTGCGGCTCAGTCCGCGCGAGCATCTGCAGCACGCATGGCTGCCTTGGCGCGAGGCCGCGGACCGCTGCTTTTCGCCCTCGAACGCCGAGGCGATCCTGATGTTGCCGCGCTTTGCCGCTGCAGGCGATGCGGCATGATGCGGGAATGCCAACTGCTTTGACGACGCTAGCATGTTCGACGGCGGCTCTGGTGGCGGCTCCCACGCGATGAACCCTCTGCACTCCTCGTTCCTGCCGCCGTTCGCGGCCACGGGCATGGTGATGCGGGTCGCGACCTACAACATCCACAAGGGCGTGCGCGGCATGGGGCCGGCCAAGCGGCTGGAGATCCACAACCTGGGGCTGGGCATCGAGGCGCTCGACGCCGACCTGGTGTTCCTGCAGGAGGTGCGGCTGTTCCACCGCCTGCATGCGCGCCAGTTCGATCGTTCCTCCTTCGGCTGGCCCGACCGCGGCCAGGCCGAGTACCTGGCGCCCGAAGGCTACGACGTGGCCTACCGCACCAACTGCGTCACGCGCCACGGCGAGCACGGCAATGCGCTGCTGTCGCGCTGGCCCATGGGCGAGATCGGTCACCACGACGTGTCCGACCACCGCTTCGAACAGCGCGGGCTGCTGCACGTGCCCGTGCAGTGGCACGGCATGACGGTGCATGCGGTGGTGGCTCATTTCGGCCTCATCCACGCCAGCCGCGTGCGGCAGGTGCAGCGCCTGGCGGCCTTCATCGCCGACAACGTGCCGCGCGATGCGATGCTGGTGGTGGCGGGCGACTTCAACGACTGGGGCGAGAAGCTCGACATGCCGATGGAAGGCATCGGCCTGCAGCGTGCGCGCGCGCCCGGCGGCAGCGACCGGCCCACGTTTCCTTCGAGGGTGCCGGTGTTCCAGCTCGACCGCATCTACCTGCGCGGCCTGCGCTGCGTGTCCACCTTCGTGCCGCGCGGCGCGGCCTGGGCCCGCATGTCGGACCACTTGCCGCTGGTGGCAGAGCTGGAACCCGCCTGAATGCGCAGGCGCCGCCGCCCCGCCCGCCGCCTTCGTCCTGCCGAACGTGGGCCCGACCTCACCGCCTGGTACAGCCACCCGAGCGCGCTGTTCCTCGGCGGCAACGAGGTGAAGCTGCACACCGGCGGCGACTCGCTGTTCCCGGCCATGATCCGCGCCATCGACGCCGCACGGCACGAGGTCTGGCTGGCGATGTACATCTTCCATGACGACGCCACCGCGCGGCGCGTGGCCGACGCGCTGACGGCCGCCGCGCGGCGCGGCGTGCGTGTGCGCGTGGTGGTGGACGGCTTCGGCACCCGCGCCGAACTGCCCACGCTGCGCCGTTGGTGGCAGGGCGAGGCGGTGGCGCTGGCCGTGTTCCGGCCGATCGACCGCTGGTATGCCTTCTTGCAGCCGGGGCAGTTCCGCCGCATGCACCAGAAGATCTGCGTGGTGGACCGCGACGTGGGCTTCGTCGGCGGCATCAACATCATCGACGACCGCATCGACCTGCGGCACGGCGAGGACGAGACCCCGCGGCTGGACTTCGCGGTGGAGGTGCGCGGCCCGCTGGTGCTGCCGATGGAGCAGACGGCGCGTGCGATGTGGACGCGCGCCGCCTTCGGCCACGACTGGCGCGAGGAAGTGAAGGCGCTGGCGCGCAGCGCACGGCCGGTGCAGCGTGCGCGGCACCTGCTGCACCGCCTGCGCATCATGCCGGCGCCGCAGGAGATGCTGCCCGGCCTGGGCGACGAGCGCCCGGTGCGCGCGGCGCTGGTGGTGCGCGACAACCTGCGCCAGCGCAGCGCGATCGAGCGCAGCTACATCGAGGCCTTCCGCCGCGCGCAGGCGCGCATCGACATCGTGTGCCCCTACTTCTACCCGGGGCGCCTGTTCCGCCGCACGCTGCGCGAGGCCACGCGGCGCGGCGTGAAGGTGCGGCTGCTGCTGCAGGGCAAGCTCGACTACCGCATCGCGGGCCTGGCGGCCAGCGTGCTGTACGACGAGCTGCTGTCCAACGGCGTGCGCGTGTTCGAGTACACGCCGGCGTTCCTGCACGCCAAGATCGCGATGGTCGACGACGACTGGGCCACGGTGGGCAGCTCCAACATCGACCCGCTGTCGCTGCTGCTCAACCTGGAAGCCAACGTGATCGTGAGCGACCCGCATTTTTCGCGCGAGCTGACGAGCCGGTTCGAGCAGGCGCTGGCGGTGTCGAAGGAGGTGACGGCAGCGCCGCTGCCGCGCGGCTGGTGGGCCACCGTGCGGCGGGCGTTCGTGGCCTGGGGTGCGATGGTTTACCTGCGCATGGCGGGCATCACGAGGCCGTATTGATGGGGCCCGCCCCCGGAGCGCCTGCGGCGCTTCCCCCGGCCTGTGAGCCCCCGGGGGGCGAGCAACTGGCCTCGGAACGGCCGGGCGCCAGTTGCCCGAGGGGGCGACACCGGCGGACCGGCCTCAGCCGGATCCGCGGTGTCCGCTTGGCTTGAGCATCAGCCGAAGGTCTCGGCGGTGTCGAGTCCGGGTGCTGCTGTGTCCTTGGACGCCAAGGTGGGCACCAGGCCGTTCAAGGGCCATGCGATGCCGATCGCAGGGTCGTCCCAGCGGATCGCGCGCTCGCAGTCCTTGGCGTAGAAGTCGGTGGTCTTGTAGAGGAAGTGGGTGTCGTCTTCCAGCGTGAGGAAGCCGTGCGCGAAGCCCTCGGGGATCCACATCTGGCGCTTGTTGTGCGCCGTGAGCTCGAAGCCCACCCAGCGGCCGAAGGTGGGCGAGCCGCGGCGGATGTCCACCGCCACGTCGAAGGCCGCGCCTTTGGCCACGCGCACCAGCTTGCCTTGCGGGTGCGGCGGCAGCTGGTAGTGCAGTCCGCGCAGCACGCCGCGCGCCGAGCAGGAGTGGTTGTCCTGCACGAAGGGCCGCGCCGGCTGCAGGCCCAGGGCCTGCAGCGCCTCGTCGAAGCGGCGCTGGTTCCAGCTTTCCATGAACCAGCCGCGCTCGTCGCCGAACACGGCCGGCTCCATGAGCACCACGCCGGGCAGGTCGGTGGGGATCAGCTTCATCGTCTTCAGTACACGTTGTCGTTCAGCACCTTCAGCAGGTACTGGCCGTAGCCGTTCTTCAGCATCGGCTGCGCCAGGCGCTCCAGCTGCTCGGCGCCGATCCAGCCGGAGCGGTAGGCGATCTCTTCCAGGCAGGCGACCTTGAGGCCCTGGCGCTTTTCCAGCGTGGCGATGAACTGGCCGGCTTCCATCAGGCTGTCGTGCGTGCCGGTGTCCAGCCAGGCATAGCCGCGGCCCATGATCTCCACGTCGAGCTGGCCCTGCGCCAGGTAGCGCGCGTTGACGTCGGTGATCTCCAGCTCGCCGCGCGGGCTGGGCTTGAGCGAGGCTGCGATGTCGCACACCTGGTCGTCGTAGAAGTACAGACCGGTGACGGCATACGAACTCTTGGGCTTGGCGGGCTTTTCCTCGATGCTCACGGCGCGTTGCTGCGCGTCGAACTCGACCACGCCGTAGCGCTCGGGGTCGTGCACGTGATAGGCGAAGACCGTGGCGCCCTGCGTGCGGTCGTCGGCATTGCGCAGCAGGCGCTGGAAGTCGTGGCCGTAGAAGATGTTGTCGCCCAGCACCAGCGCGCTCGGCGCCCCACCCAGGAAAGCGCGGCCGAGGATGAAGGCCTGCGCCAGCCCGTCGGGGCTGGGCTGCACGCAGTAGCTGAGGTTCAGGCCCCAGCGGCTGCCGTCGCCCAGCAGCGCCTCGAAGCGCGGCGTGTCCTGCGGCGTGCTGATGACCAGGATGTCGCGGATGCCGGCGAGCATCAGCGTGCTCAACGGGTAGTACACCATCGGCTTGTCGTACACCGGCAGCAGCTGCTTGCTCAGCGCCAGCGTGGCGGGGTGCAGGCGGGTGCCGGAACCGCCGGCGAGGATGATGCCTTTGCGTTGCATGGGGATGCCTTGTCGTCGGATCAGAGGCTGGGCGTGCGCTCAGCCCAGGGTCTCGGCCAGCATGCGCTCCACGCCCTGTTGCCAGGGCGGCAGCGTGAGACCGAAACGGT
This sequence comes from Pseudomonadota bacterium, assembly GCA_040758375.1. Classification (GTDB taxonomy): domain Bacteria; phylum Pseudomonadota; class Gammaproteobacteria; order Burkholderiales; family Burkholderiaceae_C; genus CAMLIZ01. Next base: position 39,738 of record JBFLWE010000033.1, on the reverse strand, counting down.
GGCGCAGCCGCGTGGTGTCAAGCCGCGAGTTGAGCGGGCGCCGCGCCGGCGTTGGGAAGGCGCTGCTGGGCACCGCCTCGATGGCCTGCGGCGCCACGCGCACCGCATGGCCCTGGGTGCGCGCCCACTCGATGACGAAGCGCGCATAGCCATGCCAGCTGGTCTCGCCGGCCGCCGCCAGGTGGTAGGTACCGGCGAGCGCCGGATCGGCCGCGGCCGCGCGCAGCGTATGCGCGCTCACGTCGGCGATCAGCTCGGCACCGGTGGGCGCGCCGAACTGGTCGGCCACCACGGTCAGGCGCTCGCGCTCGGCGGCCAGGCGCAGCATGGTCTTGGCGAAGTTGCCGCCGCGCGCGGCATAGACCCAGCTCGTGCGCAGGATCAGGTGGCGGCAGCCGCTGGCACGGACGAGTTCTTCGCCTTCGAGCTTTGTGCGGCCGTACACGTTGAGCGGCGCGGTGGGCGCCTGTTCGTCGCGCGGCGTTTCGCCCGACCCGTCGAAAACGTAGTCGCTGCTGTAGTGCAGCAGCCAGGCGCCGAGCGCCTGCGCTTCACGTGCCAGCACGCCGGGCGCGGCGGCGTTGAGCAGGCGGGCCCGCTCCGGCTCGTTCTCGGCCTTGTCCACCGCGGTGTGGGCCGCGGCGTTGACGATCGCCTCCGGCCGCACGCGTTGCACGAGCGCGGCCAGCGCCTCGGGCTGCGCGAAGTCGGCTTCGGCCGAGCCGAACGCGAGCACCTCGCCCAGCGGGGCCAGCGCGCGCTGCAGCTCCCAGCCCACCTGGCCGTTCTTGCCGAACAGCAGGATCTTCATGTGGAGGTGGTCTCTTCCCCGTACTGCCGGTCCACCCACTCGCGGTAGGCGCCGCTTTGCACCGCGGCCACCCAGTCGCCGTGTTCCAGGTACCACTGCACCGTCTTGCGGATGCCGGTGTCGAAGGTCTCGGCCGGGCGCCAGCCCAGCTCGCGCTCGATCTTGCGCGCGTCGATCGCGTAGCGCCGGTCGTGGCCGGGCCGGTCCTTCACGTAGGTGATGAGCCGGCGGTACGGGCCGGCCGGGTCGGGCTTGAGCTCGTCGAGCAGCGCGCAGATGGTCTGCACGATCTCGATGTTGGCCTTTTCGTTCCAGCCGCCGATGTTGTAGGTCTCGCCCACGCGCCCGCGTGCCAGCACGGCGCGGATGGCCGAGCAGTGGTCGCGCACGTAGAGCCAGTCGCGCACGTTCTGGCCGTCGCCGTACACCGGCAGCGGCTTGCCGGCCAGTGCGTTGACGATCATCAGCGGGATCAGCTTCTCGGGGAAGTGATAGGGCCCGTAGTTGTTGGAGCAGTTGGTGGTGACGGTGGGCAGCCCGTAGGTGTGGTGCCAGGCGCGCACCAGGTGGTCGCTGGCGGCCTTGCTGGCCGAATAGGGGCTGTTGGGCTCGTAGGCGTGGGTCTCGGTGAAGGCCGGCGCCTCCGGGCCCAGGCTGCCGTACACCTCGTCGGTGGACACGTGGTGGAAGCGGAAGGCCTGCTTCTCGCCCTCGGGCAGCGTGGCCCAGTGGGCGCGCGCGGCTTCCAGCAGCGTGTAGGTGCCCTCGATGTTGGTGCGGATGAACGCGCCCGGGCCGAGGATGCTGCGGTCGACGTGGCTCTCGGCGGCGAAGTGCACCACGGCGCGCGGCCGGTGCTCGGCCAGCAGCCGGTCGAGCAGCGGCCGGTCGCAGATGTCGCCCTGCACGAACACATGGCGCGCATCGCCTTGCAGGCTGGCCAGGTTCTGCAGGTTGCCGGCGTAGGTGAGGGCGTCGAGGTTGAGCACCGGCTCGCCGACCTGGGCGATCCAGTCGAGCACGAAGTTGCTGCCGATGAAACCGGCGCCGCCGGTCACGAGAATCGTCATGTTGTTCCTCAAAGCCGACCGGTCAGGTCTTGTCCGAAGCGGTTGGGCCCCACGGTGCCGCGCAGCAGCCCGTTTTCGACCAGCGTCCACAGCCAGCCGACCACCGGGATGAACTGCACCAGCGCCCACCAGCCCGACTTGTCGCGGTCGTGCCAGCGCTTGACCGACACCGCCAGCGCCGACCACAGCAGCGCCAGGTTGAGCATGCCTTCCAGCGCCTGGCCGCCCACGCCGGCGATGGCCAGCAGCGCATGCAGGTAGGCGCCCAGGCCCAGCGGCACGGCCACGCCGTACAGCCAGAAGATCTTGCGCGGTATGCGCCCGCGCAGGCCGACGAAGATGTGCAGCGGCGACATCGGCTCGGCCAGGTCGATGGCGGTAGGCGCCTGGGGACTCATTTCACGGGGGACTTGCGGGGCGCACAGTATCCCACGCGGGCCGCCGTGCTCAGCGGCCGGGGGCTCCCATCCCCTTCAGTCGCCGCCCCCGCCGTCGCCGCCGCCGTCAGCATCACCACCGCCATCGCCGGAGCCGCCGCCGCAACCGATGTCGCTGCCGCAGTACTGGCCGGCGCCACCGTCGCGGCGGCAGTCCGCCACGTAGTAGAAGCCGCCGGGAATCGCCAGCTCGCGATCCAGCGCGAACAGCAGCGGCACGCGCTCGGGCCGCTTGCGTGAAAGGCCTTCGTCGTCGCAGGCCAGGCCCCATGCGCGCTGGATGCCGCGGGTGGCCAGCGTGGGCGTGCGCATGGCCTCGGCCGGGGTGTGGTGCAGGAAGCGGCCAAAGGCCAGACGGCAAAAGCGCTGGTAGCCGCGCGTGTCGAGGATCCACGCATGCCACATCGCATCGACCACCTGCGAAGGCATCGACACCATCTCGCCGTTGGCCCGCACGCACAGGCGGAAAAACTGCTTCAGCCCTTGTTCCACCCGCGCCAGGTCGGCGGCCTGCAGGTGCGGGTAGCGCTGCTGGGCCTCGCGCGCCAGCCGGGGCGGGTAGCGGAAGCGGTCGATGAATGCCAGCCGGTGTTGCAGCTGCTTGCGCCGGAAGCGCTGGCGCACCAGCAGCGTGCCGATCACGCCCAGCGCCGCCAGCGTCAGGATCCAGGTGCTCGCCATGTCCTCCTCCTTTTGTTGTTATCGTGATCCATGGTTTCGGGCTGGTGTTGCGGCAGTTTGATGACTTTTCGATGACTGCGCCGGATTTGGTGGTCGAAAGGCCGGAGGGCTTGTACTGCCCGGCCGGCGACTTCTTCATCGACCCCTGGCGGCCGGTGAGCCGGGCAGTGGTCACGCATGCCCATGCCGACCATGCACGGCCCGGCCACGGCCGCTACCTTGCCGCGAGCGACAGCGCCGGGGTGCTGCGCGCACGGCTGGGTGCGGACATTGCACTGCAGACGCTGGCCTACGGCGACACCGTCGAGCACCGCGGCGTGCGCCTGAGCCTGCACCCGGCCGGCCATGTGCTCGGTTCGGCCCAGGTGCGCATCGAATGCGGCGGCGTGGTGTGGGTGGTCTCGGGCGACTACTTCCTGAGCGGCCACGAAGACGAGGCCAACACCACCTGCCCGCCCTTCGAGCCGGTGCGCTGCCACTGCTTCGTCACCGAGTCCACGTTCGGCCTGCCCGTGTACCGCTGGCCGCGGCAGCAGGCGGTGTTCGAGGCCGTGAACCACTGGTGGCGGCGCAATGTGCAGGCCGGACGCGCCAGCCTGCTGATGGGCTACAGCTTCGGCAAGGCGCAGCGCCTGCTGGCCGGCGTGGACCCGTCGATCGGGCCGATCGTCGTGCATGGCGCGGTGGAGCCGCTGAACCAGGCCTACCGTGCCGCCGGCGTCGCGCTGCCGCCCACGCTGCACGTCAGCGAAGTCGCCGACAAGGCGCTGCTGCAGCGTGCGCTGGTGATCGCGCCGCCGTCGGTGCAGCATTCGCCCTGGCTCAGGCGCTTCGGCGACTTCAGCGACGCCTTTGCCAGCGGCTGGATGCAACTGCGCGGCGCGCGCCGGCGCTACGGCGTGGACCGCGGCTTCGTGCTGTCGGACCATGCCGACTGGCCGGGCCTGCAGCGCGCCATACGCGCCAGCGGGGCCGAGCGCGTGATCGTCACCCATGGCTACGAGGCGGTGATGGTGCGCTGGCTGCAGGCGCAGGGCCTGCGCGCCCAAGCCTTCAACACCGAGTATGGCGACGAGCTGCCGGAGACCCCACCGGCCGAAGCCGACCCACCGATGACAGGAGATGCTGTTTGAAGCGATGGATGCTGTGCGGCGCACTGTTGTGCGCAATGGGAGCGGCGGCCGCGCAGGCGCCGGCCTACAAGGGACTGGGGGCCGCCTCAGTGGCGCCCGAGGTGCTGGCGCGCTTCAGGCCGCCACCGCTGCCCGACGACGTGTCGCGCCGCATCCAGGCCTTGCTCGACTTGCGCCCGCCCGGCACGGGGATGCTCTCGCCCGATGGGCGGCGCCTGTTTTTCAACTGGCGCGTCACCGGTGTCGACCAGGTGTGGCGCCTCGACGGCCCCGAGCGCTTCCCGCAGCAGCTCACCGCCGGCGAGGACCGCACCACGCTGCAAGGCGTGTCGCCCGACGGCCGCTGGATCGCGCTGGAGCGCGACCGCCACGGCGAGGAGAACCCCGGCCTGTACCTGCAAAGCGCCGAAGGCGGCCCGCTGCGCGAGGTGCAGCACCAAAAGGGCGTGCAGACGCGGTTCCAGGCCTTCTCGCCCGATGGCCGCTTTGTCTACTACGTGGCCAACGACGTGCGGCGCGACTCGTATGCGGTGTACCGGCATGACATCGCGGCCTCGCGCACCGAGCGCCTGCACGACGGCCCCGGCTTCTGGCGTGTGGGCGACGTGGCGCCGGGGCTGCTGCTGCTGGTCAAGGCCACGGGCTCGATCGGCCGCGAGTGGTCGCTGCTCGACGAATCGACCCGCGCGCTCACCCCGCTGATCGGGCACGGCGAGCACGTCTATTACGACCTGCGCTTCGGGCCGGAGGCGGGGCGGTATTTCGTCGCCACGCCCAAGCCCACCGGTGCGCTGCGGCTGTATCGCTGGCAGCCCGGCGGCGCGCTGCAGCCGGTGCCGCTGCCCGGCGAGGCCAGGTGGGAGGTCAAGTCCTATGCGCTCGACGATGCGCGTCGCCGGCTCTACGTGGCGATCAACGAGGCCGGCTACACGCGCACCGCGGTGCTGGACGCGCGCGCGCTGGCGCCGCAGCCGCTGCCCTGGCCCGAAGGGCTGGACCACCAGCTCGCCGGCGCCACCACGCCCGACGGCCGCCAGGTGGTGCTGGGTCTCGCGCGGCCCGACCGCCCGCGCGAGACCCACGTGTGGGACTGGCAGCGGCGCGCGCTGACCCGCTGGACCGTGCCTTCGGCACCGGAGGTGGACACCCGCCGCTTCGCCGCGGCCACGCTGGAAAGCTATGCCGCACGCGACGGCACGCCGATCCCGATGTTCGTGCGGCGGCCGGCTGGCTGCGCCGCGGCCCCCCGGCCCTGCCCTGTGATCGTGTACTTCCACGGTGGGCCGGAGAGCCAGAGCCGGCCCGGCTTTTCGCCGATCTGGCAGCTGTTCGTCGATGCCGGCTTCATCGTCGCCGAGCCCAACGTGCGCGGCTCACGCGGCTACGGCCAAGCCTGGCTGGACGCCGACAACGGCGCGAAGCGCCTGCAGGTGATCACCGACATCGAAGACGCGGCACGCCATGTGCGCGGCGCCTGGGCGCGCAACGGCGTGCAGCCCAGGATCGGCGTGTACGGCGGCAGCTACGGCGGCTATGCCGCGCTGATGGCGATGACGCGTTTTGCCGGCGCCTACGACGCGGGGGCTTCGAACGTGGGCATCGCCAACCTGCTCACCTTCCTGGAGAACACCGCGCCCTACCGGCGCCAGATCCGCATCAGCGAATACGGCGACCCGGTGGCCGACCGCGAGGCGCTGCTCGAACTCTCGCCCACCACCTGGGTGCACCAGCTCAAGGCGCCGCTGCTGATCATCCAGGGCGCCAACGACCCGCGCGTGCCGGTGGGCGAGGCGCTGCTGATGCACGAGGCCGCACGCGAGCGCGGCGTGCCGGCCGAGCTGATGATCTTTGCCGACGAGGGCCATGGCGCCAGCACGCGTGCCAACCAGGCGCTGCAGTGGGGGCATGTGCTGCGCTTCTTCCAGCAACACCTGGTGCCCTGAGGGCCGGCGGAAGCGTTGCAATCTCTTGCGGCTGCAACCGCACGGTAGCGGCCGGGCCGGGATACCCTGCGGCCGTCATGACCGTCGTCTCGCTACACGTCCCGGGGGTGAGCCCCGAGCGCCTGCTGCGCGACTGGAGGCCCGGCGCCTGGATCGGCGCGGTGCGACAGGCCTTCGACCGCACCACCGAGCTCAGCTCCACGCCGCTGGGCGAAGTGGTGGAGGCCCATCCTCCCCACTGGCTGGTGGCCTTGTGGTCGCCGCAGCGGCTGCAGCGCCCGTTCCTGCGACGCTGGCCGCGCTGGGTGTCGCTGGTGCCCGGGGAAAGCGAAAGCGCCGCCGGCCTGGCCTTGCTGCGCGAGGTGCCGCAGGACGCAGCGCTGTGGGTGCTGCACGAGGAGCTGGAGTGGGCGCTGATGGCCGAGATCGTGCTGCTCAGCGAGCCCGGGCTTCAGGCCTTCCAGCAACAGGCGCTGCAAGAGTTCATCGTGGCGGAGCGCACCGCCACCACGGCACGCATCCGTTCGGCCTATGCGGCCTCGCACGCGGGGCCTGCCTATGGTCCACTCGTGCGGACGGATGGAACTGTTCGCACGCCTGTACGCTGAACTCGATGCCACCACCGCCACCGGCGACAAGGTGGCGGCGCTGCGACGCTACTTCGCCGCCGCGCCGCCCGCCGACGCCGCGTGGGGCGTGAATTTCCTGGCTGGCGGCAAGCCGCGGCAGCTGGTGCCCACGGGCCTGCTGCGCGCGCTCGCGTGCCGGCAGGCCGGCATCGAAGACTGGTTGTTCGAAGAGTGCTACCAGGCCGTGGGCGACCTGGCCGAGACCATCGCGCTGGTGTTGCCGCCCTCGCAGGCCTCCACCTCCTTGGGCCTGGCCGCCTGGGTGGAGCAGCGCCTGCTGCCGCTGCGCGGCCTGCCGCCCGAGGCGCAGGCCGAGCGCATCGCGGCCTATTGGCAGGAGCTCGACGCCGCGGGCCGCTTCCTGCTCGTCAAGCTGATCGGCGGCGCCTTCCGGGTGGGCGTGAGCCGGCTGCTCGTGCAGCGTGCGCTGGCAGAAGCGGCGGGCCTCGACGCCAAGCTGGTGGCCCAGCGCATGATGGGCTACACCGACATGGCCAGCCCGCCCACGGCCGAGCGCTACCTGCAGCTGTTGTCGCGCGAACCCCAGCCGCTGGCCGATGCCGGGCAGCCCTATCCCTTTTTCCTTGCCCACGCGCTGGAGCATGCGCCCGAGCGCTTCGACGAGCTGCTGGGGCCGCCGCACCACTGGCTGGTGGAATGGAAGTACGACGGCATCCGGGCCCAGGTGGTGCGGCGCGGCGGCCGGGTGTGGGTGTGGTCGCGCGGCGAGGAGCTGGTGACCGAGCGCTTCCCCGAGATCGAGGCGCTGGCGCAGGCGCTGCCCGACGGCACCGTGCTCGACGGCGAGATCCTGGCCTGGCAGCAGGGCCGCCCCGCGCCATTTGCTTTGCTGCAGCAGCGCATCGGCCGCAAGAAGCTGACGAAGAAGGTGCTCGCCGATGCGCCAGTGCACTTGATCGCCTACGACTTGCTCGAATGGCAGGGCGTGGACCAGCGCCGGCGCCCGCAGCACGAGCGCCGCGCGCTGCTGGCCCAGGCGATCGCGGACACCGGCGTCATGTTGTCGCCGCTGGCCGAGGCCGCGCACTGGCCGGCGCTGGCCGCGCTGCGCGGGCAGTCACGCGAGCGCGGCGTCGAAGGGCTGATGCTCAAGCACCGTGAGTCGGCCTACGGCACGGGGCGCACCAAGAGCGAAGGGGTGTGGTGGAAGTGGAAGGTCGAGCCGTTCAGCGTGGATGCGGTGCTGGTGTATGCGCAGCGCGGCCACGGACGGCGCGCCAGCGTCTACACCGACTACACGTTTGCGGTGTGGAGCCGCGCGCCGCGCGATGCGCAGGAAGCGCAGGACGCGGTGGAGGCCATCGCGCGCCGCGCGCCGCCGGCACCCGGTGCGCTGCAGCTGGTGGTGTGCGCCAAGGCGTACTCGGGCCTGACCGACGAGGAGTTCGCACGCGTGGACCGGGTGATCCGCGCCTGCACGCTCGAAAAGTTCGGCCCGGTGCGCACGGTCAGGCCTTCGCTGGTGTTCGAGCTCGGCTTCGAGGGCATACAGCGCAGCGCGCGCCACAAGAGCGGCATCGCGCTGCGGTTCCCGCGCATGCTGAGGATTCGCGACGACAAGCCCCTGCACGAGGCCGACACGCTGCAAAGCCTGGAAACGCTGCTCGACCCGGGGGGCTGACGCCGGCCGGGGCAGGGCACGGGCCTTGCTGTTTCCCGCGGTATAACAAACACCAATGCAACATCTGCTCAACCTGCTGGCGGCCATTTCGCTGCTCGTCTGGGGCACGCACATCGTGCGCACCGGCATGCTGCGGCTGATGGGCGGCAGCCTGCGCCGGGTGCTCGCGCGCAGCACCTCCAACCGCTTCATGGCCGCCACCGCCGGCGTCGGCGTGACCGCGCTGGTGCAAAGCAGCACCGCCACCGCGCTCATCATTTCGTCCTTCGTGGGCCAGAAGCTGATGCCGCTGGCCGCCGCGCTGGCGGTGATGCTGGGGGCCGACGTGGGCACGGCGCTGATGGTCGCGGTGTTCTCGCTCGACCTTTCGTGGCTCTCGCCGCTGCTCATCTTCGTGGGCGTGGTGATGTTCATTCCGCGCCAGGCCAGCCCGGTGGGGCAGGCCGGGCGCGTGCTCATCGGGCTGGGGCTGATCACGCTGGCGCTGCAGCTGATCATGGGCGCCACGCAGCCGCTGATGCGCGCCGAGGGCGTGCGCGTGATGCTGGCCTCGCTGTCCAGCGACGCGCTGCTCGACATCCTGGCCGGCGCGCTGGTGGCGGTGTTGTCGTATTCGTCGCTGGCCACCGTGCTGCTCACCGCGGCGCTGGCCGACTCGGGCGTCATCCCGCTGCAGGTGGCGCTGGGGCTGGTGCTGGGCGCCAACATCGGCAGCGGGGTGATGGGCGTGCTCACCACCGCCAAGGCGGCGCCGGAGGTGCGGCGCGTCACGCTGGGCAACCTGCTGTTCAAGCTGGTGGGCTGCCTGGCGTTGGCGCCGCTGCTCAACCTGATCCTCGCCGAGGCGCGGCCGCTGCTGCTGTCGGCGGCACACACCGTGGTGGGCTTCCACCTGGTGCTCAACATCGTGCTGTCGCTGGTGTTCCTGCCCATGACCGGCGCCTTTGCGCGGCTGCTGCAGCGGCTGCTGCCTGCGCCCGAGCAGCGCAGCATCTCCGACCGCCCGCGCCACCTCGACCCGGCCGCGCTGGGCACGCCCTCGCTGGCCATCGCCTGCGCCGCGCGCGAGGCGCTGCACCAGGCCGACGTGGTGGAGACCATGATGGCGGGCATGCTCACCGTGATCCGCAACAACGACCTGCAGCTCGCCGAGAAGCTGCGGCAGATGGACGACACGGTGGACGAGCTGTACTCGGCCATCAAGTACTACCTGACCAAGATCTCGCGCGAGGCGCTCGACGAGCGCGAGAGCCGGCGCTGGACCGACATCATCTCGTTCACGATCAACATGGAGCAGATCGGCGACATCGTCGAGCGCGTGATCACCGACATCGAAGACCGCAAGATCAAGCCCGGCCGCGAGTTTTCGGAAGCCGGCACCAACGAGATCGTGGAGCTGCACGCGCGCCTGCTCGACAACCTGCGGCTGTCGATGGGCGTGTTCCTGCACGGCAGCGTGCGCGACGCGAAGAAGCTGCTGGAAGAGAAGGCGCGCTTCCGCGACCTGCAGCACAAGTACGCCGCCACCCACCTGGCGCGGCTGCAGGACAACACCGCCTCCAGCATGGAGACCAGCTCGCTGCACCTGGACCTGATCAGCGACTTGAAGCGCATCAACTCGCACATCTGCTCGATCGCCTACCCGATCCTCGAATCGGCAGGGGTGCTGGCGGACACGCGCATCCGCCATTCGCGGCTGATGGACGACGCGGCCAGGTGACCAATGGCATGGCCTGCCGCGGTGGACTGCGCAGGGAGCCGGGGTCCCCAAAGGCGCCGGGCCGCCCCAAGCCTTTGGGGCCAGCCCCCTCGGGGGGCGCGGCGCGGTACTCCGCGCCGGGGGGCACCATCACTCGGCGGGCGGATCCTTGCTGCGCGTGCGCGTCACGCCGGTGAAGATGCCGATGCCCAGCAGCACCACCACCGCGATGGTGATGTACAGCTGCGGCACGCCCAGCACGCTCATCCCCCAGGCCAGCCCGGCCAGGAAGATCGCGAACCCGAGCAGGTAGAGCACGAACGACATGGGCCACTCCGACGCGGGCATGCCTTGAAGCCCGCTCGGCTTGGGCAGCGGCAAGCGCTATTCCTGCCTGCCGCTTGCAGACAAAGGTGGCGGCGGCCGGAGCAGGTTGCGGGCAATGGTGTAGCAATGCAGCGCCACGGGCATGAACTCGATCGTGATGCCCTCCAGGTCAACCTGCGCCGCGACGGTGCGCGTGGTCACCAGAGGTTGGCGCGCCAGGCGGTGCCGGGAAGCCAACTCGCGCAGACCCCGCAGTTCGTTCAATGCCTGCGGCGTGCGGTCGGACCACTTGATTTCGACCGCGAAGCGAGGCTTCTGGGTGCGTGAGTCGAGGGAAACGATGTCCACTTCCAGATCCTGCCGCCCCGCCTTCCACCGCGCGTAGTGAAGTGAGCGGCTGACTTCGGTGCTGTGCAGCCATTGGCTCCAGACCGCCGTCTCGGCGAGGTTGCCCATGGCCTCGTCATCGGCCGAGGCCATGCCGAACAGTGCCGCGCGGATGGAGGGATTGGTCAGGTACACCTTGAACGTGCGGGCACGCTGCAGGCGCAAGGCGTTGTCGTCGATGCGGTGTACCCGGCGGATGAGATACGCGGCTTCGAGGTATTCCAGGTAGTCGGACAGCTTGGCCTTGTGGATGGCGGAGTGCTGGCTCAGGGCTTCGAGGCTCAGTTCGTTGCCCGTATTGAATGCCAGCACGTTGAAAAAGCGGTTGAGCTCCTGCGTGTCGCCAATGCCGTAGAGGCTGGGCAGGTCCTTCAGCAGCACCTTGTCGACAATGTCCTGTCTCAGAAAGCGCGCCGGATTCGAGCGCACGACGGGGTTCATCACCGCCTCCGGGAAACCGCCGTAGTTGAGGTAGTTGATGAATTCGGCATTCAGCGCCGAGATGTCGGTGGCCAGGTAGGTCGGCGCGCCCGTGGGCGCGGCGTCGTCCGCCTCGCGGATGAGCGCGTCCTCCTGGTCGGCGAACCGAAGATACTCGGCGAAGGTCAGGGGAGGCAGCACGAACTCGGTGAACCGTCCGGCACCGGATTCGCGGCTCTTCATGCGCAATGCGGCGGCCGCGGAGCCGCTGGCGACGAAGCGTATGTGCGGGTAGCCGTCCACCAGCGACTTCAGGTGCACCTCCCAGTCCTTCAGGTATTGCACCTCGTCGAACAGCACCCACAGCGGCAATGCCTTCGGATGGCGGTGCAGGTCGATGAACATCTGCACCAGGCTTTCAAGCGTGCGGCCCGAGTACAGCGGCGTGTCCAGCGAAATGAACAGCAGCTGCGTGCCGGCAATGCCGTCTTGCAGCAGGCGCGCCACCAGATGCTTGAGCATCACCGTCTTGCCGACCCGGCGTGGCCCGATGAGCACGACGGCGCGGCGCACGGCCGCCTCGCGCACCAGGCGCCAGAACTGTGAGAAGTAGGCACGCCGGGGCCAACCCGCCTCCTCGGCGTCGATGCCCTCGCCGGCTCGCCACCATGGGTTGTCGAGCGCCAAGCGGCGTTGCACCTCATGCGGTGGAATCTGCAGGTTGATCACCATAAGTGTGGCGCGTAACGCTTAATATGTCGAATTAAGCGTATCACACAGATCCAAATCCGACGATTGCGGATTCTCAAGACGCGACAAGGACTTGGCGCGTCAACTGTCGGCGTGCAGCGCCTGCATCGCCTCGGCGAAGGCAGCGCGCACCGCCTCCTGCCGGGCGTGCCGCCCCTGGTGCACCACGCGCCGGCCGGCCACGTACACGTCGCATATCGCGGCGCTGGGGCTGGAGAACACCAGCGCGTCCAGCAGCCGGGCGGCCGGCAGGCCCAGCAGCGCGTCGTCTCGGGCGTCGCGCACCAGCAGGTCGGCGCGCGCGCCGGGCCGCAGACCCCAGCGCGCGAAGCCGGCCGCGGCCCCGCCGCCGGCCAGCACGCGGTCGAACAGGCGCGCCGCGGTGGCGGGCTCGTCCTCGTCGGGTGCGGCGGCCACGTTGCGGCGCCGCAGCAGCAGGCGCTGGCCGTATTCGAGCCAGCGCAGCTCTTCGGGCCAGGCGCGCGTGACGTGGCTGTCGGAGCCGATCGACAGCGGCACGCCTTGCGCCAGCCAGGCGGGCACGTCGGTGAAGCCGTCGCCCAGGTTGCCTTCGGTGCTGGGGCACAGCACCACGCCGGCGCCTGCATCGGCCACCGCCTCGATCTCCGCCGCCTGCGCGTGCGTGGCATGCACCAGCTGCCAGCGCGCATCGGGCGCGAACTCGCGGCCGAGCCATTCGATCGGCCGCGCGCCGTGGGCGGCGAGGCAGTCGTCCACCTCGGCGGTCTGCTCGGCGACGTGGATGTGGATGGGGCCGTCCATGCCCGAGGCCTTCCGCAGCAGCTCTTGCATGCCCTCGTGCGATGCGGCGCGCAGCGAGTGCAGCGCGATGCCGGCGTTCAGCAGCGGGCGGCCGCTGCCCTGCAAGGTCTCGCGCGCCTGCCACACCCAGGCCGGCGTGGTGGCGAAGCGGCGCTGGTCCTCGCGCAGCGTGGGCTGCGCGAAGCCCGCGCGCTGGTACAGCACCGGCAGCAGCGTCAGGCCCAGGCCCGCCTGCTGCGCGGCGTCGGCCAGCGCCCAGGCGAGCGCCAATGGGTCTTCATAGGGCGAGCCGTCGGGCTGGTGGTGCAGGTAGTGGAACTCGCACACCTGCGTGTAGCCGCCCTTGAGCAGCTCGATGTACAGCTGCGCCGCCACCGCCTGCAGCGCCTGCGGCGTGATGCGCAGCGCCACCTGGTACATGCGGTCGCGCCACGACCAGAAATCGTCGGTCGCGGCCCGGCGCTCGGCTGCAACGGCGCCCCCGGCTGCGGAGGTACCGCAGCCACCGCCCGGGGGGGTCTGGCCGAGCTTGGGAGCGGCCCGGCGCTCGGCTGCAACGGCGCCCCCGGCTGCGGAGGTGCCGCAGCCACCCCCCGGGGGGGTCTGGCCGAGCTTGGGAGCGGCCCAGCGCTCGGCCAGGCCGGCGAAGGCGCGCTGGAACGCGTGGCTGTGCGCGTTCACCAGGCCGGGCAGCACCGGCCCGTCGAGCGCGGTGGCGCCCAGCGGCGGCGCTGCGAAGCCGGACTGCACCGACGACCAGCACCCGTCGCGCCCGATGTCCAGCACCACGCCGCGCTCCCAGGCGGCGCCGGTCCAGGCCAGCGGCGCCCACAGACGCGGCATCGCGTGCCTTGTCTTGTCAGCCGGCATCCGGTCTCCAGGCCAGGGCGGTGCCGAGCAGTCGCCTCAGCAGGGGCTTGAGCCGGTCGGCCTTGGCGCTGTCGTAGGCGAAGGTGGCGCCTTCGCCGCGCCGCTCGTCCATGTACAGGCACTGGCACTTCTCGAGCTGCACTGCATGCACGTGCTGCTGCGGCCGGCCGTAGTGGCGCGTGATGTAGCCGCCCTTGAAACGGCCGTCGGTCACGTGGGTGTAGTGGTGCTGGCCGTCGAGCACGCGCTGCAGCGCCTGGCGCAGCGAAGGGGCGCAGCTTCCGCCGTCGGCGGTGCCCAGGTTCAGGTCGGGCAGGCGGCCCTCGAACAGCCAGGGCAGCTCGGACTGGATGCTGTGGCCGTCGAACAGCACCACGTGGCCGAAGCGCTCGCGCAGGCGGTCGAGCTCGGCCGCCACCGCGTCGTGATAGGGCTGCCAGTACAGGCGGCGCCGGCGGCCCACCTCTTCGGCATCGGGCTCGCGGCCGGCGCGGTACAGCGGCTCGCCGGTGAAAAAGCGCGTGGGGCACAGCTCGGTGTTCGAGGCGCCGGGGTACATGGGCGTGTCGTCGGGCGGGCGGTTCAAGTCGATCACGTAGCGGCTGCAATGCGGCCGGATCACGCTGGCGCCCAGTTCGGCGGCAAAGTTGTACAGGCGATCCAGGTGCCAGTCGGTGTCTTCGCTGGCGAGCGCCCGCTCCACATAGGCCGCGCGCAGGTCGTCGGGGATCCCGTGCCCCACGTGCGGCAGGCTCAGCAGCAGCGGCGCGTTGCCGCGCTGCAGCAGGTAGACCGGATCGCTCGTCATGATGTGCTCACCTCTTGGCCGCCCTGCACCACGCGGCGGCAAGCGTTGCGCCCGAACCAGTAGGCCAGCTCGCGCGGGTGCTGCACGTCCCACACCGCGAAGTCGGCGCGCTGGCCCGGCACGAGCTGGCCGCGGTCGGCCAGGCCCAGCGCGCGCGCGGCGTTCACGGTCACCGCGCGCAGCGCCTCTTCGGGCGTCAGGCGAAACAGCGTGCAGGCCATGTGCAGCATCAGTTGCAGCGACAGCGCCGGCGAGCTGCCCGGGTTGTGGTCGCTGGCCACCGCGATGGGCACGCCCAGCGCGCGCAGCAGCGCCACCGGGGGCAGGGTGTGGTCGCGCAAGAAATAGTATGCGCCGGGCAGCAGCACCGCCACCGTGCCGGCTTGTGCCATCGCCCGCACGCCGGCTTCGTCGAGGTGTTCGAGGTGGTCGCACGAGAGCGCGCGGTACGCGGCCGCCAGCGCGGCGCCCTGCTGGTTGCTCAGCTGCTCGGCATGCAGCTTCACCGGCAGGCCCAGCGCCCGGGCGGCGTCGAAGACCTGGCGGGTTTGCGCCGGCGTGAAGCCGATGCGGTCGCAAAACGCGTCCACCGCATCGACCAGGCCCTCGGCGTGCAGCGCCGGCAACCACTGGCACAGCGCATGCACGTAGTCGTCGGGTCGGCCTTCGTACTCGGGCGGCAGCGCATGGGCGGCGAGGTAGGTGGTGCGCACCGAAACGGGCAGGGTCTCGCCCAGGCGGCGCGCAATGCGCAGGCAGCGGGCCTCGTGCTCATGGGCCAGGCCGTAGCCCGACTTGACTTCCAGCGTGGTCACGCCCTCGGCCATGAGCGCCAGCGCGCGCCGGCGCGCCGCGTCGTAAAGCTGCTCGTCGGAGGCCGCGCGCGTGGCGTGCACGGTGGACCGTATGCCGCCGCCTGCGCGCGCGATCTCTTCGTAGCTCACGCCCTGCAGCCGCTGCTCGAACTCGGCAGAACGCTCGCCGCCGTAGACCAGGTGGGTGTGGCAGTCCACCAGGCCGGGCGTGACGCAGGCGCCGCCCAGGTCGACATCGAGCACGATCTGCGCGCGCAACGCGGCCGGCAGCGCGGCCTCGGGGCCGGTCCAGCGGATGTGCTCCTGCTCGGTGACGAGCGCGCCGTCGGCCACCCAGCCCCAGGGCTCGGTGCCAGCCAGTGTGGCGAGTTGCGCATTGCGCCAGAGCACCGCGCCGCTCATCGCGTGGCCTGCCTTGCGTCGAATCCGACCCACCAGGCGTGGGCGTCGGCGGCTTGCAGCTCCAGGGAAAGCCCCAGCCGCTCGCCCCACACCAGGCTCCATGGCGGCAGGTCCACCGGCATGCCTTTTTCGGGCTGCAGGCGGGCGGCCTCGCGCACGAAGAGGGCGAAGTGGTCGAAGCCCTCGGGCGGTGTGCTCAGCGGCGCGGCACTCTTCACCGCGACGCGGCCGCAGCCGCGGCGGTGCAGCACGTTGAAGGCACAGGCCGGCCCGCCCATGAGCCGGCATCCGGGCGCGTTGCCGCCGTCGAAATGCAGCAGCGCGTGGCCGGCGTGCAGCCGGCGCACCGCATGCGGCCAGGTGAGTTCCACGCCCGCGCCCTGCAGCAGCACGAACCAGCGGTCGATGCCGGGGTAGGGCGAGAACGCACCGTCGCGGGTGATGTCGGCCACGCTGATCTGCAGGCAAGGCTCGTGCTCTCCGGGCCACAGCAGCAGGTCGCGCGCGGAGCCGCCGCCGTTCTTCCAGGGCCGCGTCGCGGCTTCGCTCACGTGCAGCAGGCGCAGGGTCATGGCCGGCTCGTCATGGCTTGAAACTGCCTTCGACCTGGTAGCGCGCACCCGGATGCACCAGCCTAGCCAGCGTGATCGGCACGTCGTGGCTGACGGTGCGGCGCACCAGCACCAGGCAAGGGTCGCGCTTGGAGATGCCCAGCAGCTTGGCCTCCTGCTCGGTGGGCAGGCTGGCCTCGATGGAGTATTGCGCCTCCCACAGCGGAGCAACCTCCAGCAGGTAATGGGTGGGCGTGGTCTTGGTGAAATCGACCGACAGGTAGTCGGGCGCACACGCCGGGTTGACGTAGCGGTCTTCGCATTGCAGCGGCACGCCGTTTTCAAGGTGAACGATCAGCGTGTGGAAGACCTCCGCGCCGGTCTTCAGGCCCAGGCGCTGCGCCAGCGCGGCCGGGGCGCGCTCGCGGCGCTTCAGGTGCACGCGCGCCTCGTGCACGTGGCCGCGGCCTTCGATCTCCTCGTGCAGGTCGCGGATGGTGAGCGTGGACGACACGCGGTGCAACTGCGCGGCGAAGGTGCCCACGCCCTGCACGCGATCGACCAGCCCCTCGGCCTGCAGCTCGCGCAAAGCGCGGTTCACCGTCATGCGGCTCACGCCGAACTGCCCCACCAGCTCGGCCTCCGAAGGCATCAGCGCGCCGGGTGGCCAGCGGCCGCGCGAGAGCTCGTCCTTCAGGAACTGCTTGACCTGCGCGTAAGGCGCAGTGGCCGGCATCTTTGTTGCGCTGCGGTAGTCGTCCAAGGGCTGCTGCGGAGTGCGGGAGGAAGGCGGCATGGGCGGTGATGCTACTTGCATGGACTTGTCTATACAAGTAGAGTGCAACCCTCCTTTCGAGCCCCTTTCAAAGGAAGCTGCATGACCTCCGAAGGCCCCCGCACCGTCCGTGCGCCGCGCGGTGACACGCTGCACTGCAAGAACTGGCTCATCGAGGCCGCCTACCGCATGATCCAGAACAACCTCGACCCCGAGGTGGCAGAGAACCCCGATGCGCTGGTGGTCTATGGCGGCATCGGCAAGGCCGCGCGCGACTGGGCCAGCTTCGACGCGATTCTCGATGCACTGCGCAAGCTGGAAGAAGACGAGTCGCTGCTCATACAGTCGGGTAAGCCCGTAGGGGTGTTCCGCACGCACCCCGATGCGCCGCGCGTGCTGCTGGCCAACTCCAACCTGGTGCCCAAGTGGGCCACCTGGGAGCACTTCCACGAGCTCGACCGCAAGGGCTTGATGATGTACGGCCAGATGACCGCCGGCTCGTGGATCTACATCGGCAGCCAGGGCATCGTGCAGGGCACCTACGAGACCTTCGTCGAGGCCGGCCGCCAGCACTACGGTGGCGACTGGGCCGGCAAGTGGATCCTCACCGCCGGCCTGGGCGGCATGGGCGGTGCGCAGCCGCTGGCGGCCACGCTGGCCGGTGCCTGCTCGCTGAACATCGAGTGCCAGCAAAGCCGCATCGAATTCCGCCTGCGCACGCGCTATGTCGACGAGCAGGCGAAAGACCTCGACGACGCGCTGGCCCGCATCGCCCACTACACCGCGCGCGGCGAAGCCAAGTCGATCGCGCTGCTGGGCAATGCCGCCGACATCGTGCCCGAGCTCGCGAAGCGCGCCGCCGCCGGCGGCCCCAGTCCGCACCTCGTGACCGACCAGACCTCGGCGCACGACCTGGTCAACGGCTATCTGCCGCTGGGCTGGACGGTCCAGCGCTGGCAGGCCGCGCAGAAAGACGCGGCGCAGCATGCGCAGCTGAAGGCCGACGCCGGCCGCTCCTGTGCACAGCACGTGCAGGCGATGCTGCAGTTCCACGAGATGGGCATCCCCGTCATCGACTACGGCAACAACCTGCGCCAGGTGGCGCTGGACAACGGCGTGCGCAACGCCTTCGACTACCCCGGCTTCGTGCCGGCCTGCATACGGCCGCTGTTCTGCCGCGGCAAGGGGCCGTTCCGCTGGGTGGCGCTGTCGGGCGACCCGGAAGACATCTACAAGACCGACCGCAAGATCAAGGCGCTGTTCCCGCACGACAGGCATCTGCATCGCTGGCTCGACATGGCCGAGGAGCGCATCAGCTTCCAGGGCCTGCCGGCGCGCATCTGCTGGATCGGCCTGGGCGAGCGCCACAAGGCCGGCCTGGCCTTCAACGAGATGGTGAAATCGGGCGAACTCAAGGGCCCGATCGTGATCGGCCGCGACCACCTCGACTCCGGCTCGGTGGCCTCGCCCAACCGCGAGACCGAAGGCATGCGCGACGGCTCCGACGCAGTGTCCGACTGGCCGCTGCTCAATGCGCTGCTCAACACCGCAGGCGGCGCCACCTGGGTGTCGCTGCACCACGGCGGCGGCGTGGGCATGGGCTACTCGCAGCATGCCGGCGTGGTGATCGTGTGCGACGGCACCGAGGCCGCGGCCCGGCGCATCGAGCGCGTGCTGTGGAACGACCCGGCCAGCGGCGTGATGCGCCATGCCGATGCGGGCTATGAAGAGGCGATCGCCTGCGCCCGCGAACAAGGCCTGAAACTGCCGATGGTGAAGCGCTGATGGCGATCGAAATGCAACCCGGCCAGCTGACGCTGGAGCAACTGCAGGCGGTGCACGCCGAGCAGCAGACCCTCACGCTGGCGCCCGCCGCCCGCCAGGCCATCCGCCGCAGCGCCGCGGTGGTGCACAAGGCCGCCCACGGGCAGGCGCCGGTGTACGGCGTGAACACCGGCTTCGGCAAGCTCGCCAACCAGCGCATCAGCGAGGCCGACCTCGACCTGCTGCAGCTGAACCTGATCCGCTCGCACAGCGTGGGCGTGGGCGAGCCGCTGGAGCCCGCGGTGGTGCGCCTGATGCTCGCGCTCAAGGCGGCCAGCCTGGCGCGCGGCTTCAGCGGCGTGCGCGAGGAGGTGGTCGATACGCTGATCGCCGTGCACAACGCCGGCCTGGTGCCCTACGTGCCCAGCCAGGGCTCGGTGGGCGCGTCGGGCGACCTGGCGCCCTTGGCCCACATGACGCTGGCGCTGCTGGGGGAAGGCGAGATGTGGGTCGAGGGCCAGCGCCGGCCCGCGCTGGGCGTGCTGCAGGAGGCGGGCATCGCGCCGCTGAAGCTGGCCGCCAAGGAAGGCCTGGCGCTGATCAACGGCACGCAGACCTCCACCGCGCTGGCGCTGCATGCGTTCTTCCGCTTCGAGCCGGTGCTGGAGGCGGCGCTGGTGATCGGTGCGCTCACGGTCGATGCGGCGCGCGGCAGCGACGGGCCTTTCGACCCGCGCATCCACGAGCTGCGCGGCCAGCCGGGACAGATCGACGTGGCCAGGATCTACCGCGCGCTGCTGCAGGGCAGCGCCATCCGGCGCTCGCACCTCGACGGCGACGACCGCGTGCAGGACCCCTATTGCCTGCGCTGCCAGCCGCAGGTGGTGGGCGCCTGCCTCGACAGCCTGCGCCATGCGGCCAAGGTGCTGCTCACCGAGGCCAACGCCGTCACCGACAACCCGCTGGTGTTTGCCGAAGGCGAAGGCGGCGCCGGGCAGTTGGTCTCGGGCGGCAACTTCCACGCCGAGCCGGTGGCGATGGCCGCCGACGCTTGTGCCGTGGCGATCGCCGAGGTGGGCGCCATCGCCGAACGCCGCATCGCGATGCTCATCGACACCGGCGTGTCGCGGCTGCCGCCGTTCCTGGCGGCCGAGCCGGGGCTGAACTCGGGCTTCATGATCGCCCACGTGACCGCGGCCTCGCTGGCCTCGGAGAACAAGTCGCTTGCGCACCCGGCCAGCGTGGACAGCCTGCCCACCTCGGCCAACCAGGAGGACCATGTCAGCATGGCCACCTTCGCGGCGCGCCGCCTGCAGCCGATGATCCACAACACCGCCCACATCCTGGGCATCGAGCTGCTGGCCAGTGCGCAGGGCATCGAGTTCCTGCGCCCGCTGACCAGTTCGGGCGCGCTGGAGGATGCCCATGCCTTGCTGCGCAGCCAGTGCCGCGCGATGATGCAAGACCGCTACCTGGCGCCCGAGATCGAGCGCGCCACGGCGCTGGTGCTCGACGGCTCGCTGGCGCGCATCTTGCGAAAGCTCGACACGCCCGCGTTGTGGTTCCCGGCGTGAATGGGCTACCCCCCCGAGCGCCTGACGGCGCGCCCCCTGGAAGGGGGGCGCCACCGGCGGCCTGGCGGAGCCAGATCCGCGGTGGCCGCTGGGGTGCGGCCGCTGGACGCGGCGCACAGGGGGTAGCGGGAGTTGTGTGTGTAGGTCGTTGTGCCTTCTAAAGGAGCCCTCAGCATGATCCGTCGTTGCATCGCACTGGCCGCCACGCTGGCCCTCGTCGCGGCCGCGCACGCGCAGGAAACCAAGGTGGCGATCGGCATCTCCGGCTGGACCGGCTTTGCACCGCTCACCTTGGCCAAGGAAGCGGGCCTGTTCAAGAAGCATGGCCTCGACGTCTCGATCAAGAAGATTCCCCAGAAAGACCGCCACCTCGCCATCGCCTCCGGCGACATCCAGTGCGCGGCCACCACCGTGGAGACCTGGATCGTCTGGAACGCCAACGGCGTGGCCACCACGCAGATCTTTCAAATGGACAAGAGCTACGGCGCCGACGGCATGGTGGTCAAGCCCGGCATCCAGAAGATCGCCGACCTGAAGGGCAAGACGGTGGCCGCCAGCGCGCCCGGCACCGCGCCTTACTTCACGCTGGCCTGGATGCTCAAGAAGAACGGCCTGTCGATCAAGGACGTGAAAGTGGTCAACCTGGAGCCGCAGGCCGCGGCCAATGCCTTCGTGGCCGGCACCGGCGACCTCGACGCCGGCATGACCTACGAGCCTTACCTGTCCACCGTGCGCGCCAAGCCCGAGGCCGGCAAGATCATCGCCACCACGCTGGACTACCCGATGGTGATGGACACCTTCGGCTGCACGCCCAGGTTCCTGGCCGACAACCCCAAGGCCGCCAAGGCGCTGGCCGACGCCTACTTCGACGCGGTGGAGATGATCAAGGCCGAGCCGAAGAAGAGCTTCGAGATCATGGGCGCCGACGTGAAGCAGACCGCCGAGGCGTTTGAGAACAGCCAGAAGTACCTGCGCTGGCAGGACCGCGCGGCGAACCAGAAGTTCTTTGCCGGCGAGCACGTGGCTTTCAGCAAGGAGGCGGCCGACCTGCTGCTGGAGGCCGGCATCATCAAGCAGGTGCCTGACCTCGCCAAGCTGGCCGACACCCGGTTCATCCGATGAGCCCCCACGCTTCGCGACTCCCCGAGGGGGCGCAGTCCGCCTTGGGGCGGCCCGGCGGCGGACCGTGAAGCCGCTGCAGGCCGTCACGCCGGGCGTGCGCATCGCGCTCGGCGTGGCCTTCTTCGTGCTGTTCGTGGCGGTGTGGGCGGCGGCCACGCTGGGCGGCTTGGTCTCCAGGACCTTTCTCGCCGACCCCCTCACGATGCTGCAGTCGGGCTGGACCTTGCTCGCCGAGATGGGCTTCGCCAAGGACATCGGCATGACGGTGTGGCGCGTGATGGGCGGCTTCGTGATCGCGGCGCTGATCGCGCTGCCGCTGGGCGTGGCGATGGGGGCCTACAAGCCCATCGAGGCGTTCTTCGAGCCCTTCGTCTCGTTCGCGCGCTACCTGCCGGCCAGCGCCTTCATCCCGCTGCTCATCCTGTGGGCCGGCATCGGCGAGGCGCAGAAGCTGGCGGTCATCTTCATCGGCTCGTTCTTCAACCTGGTGCTGATGATCGCGGTGGCGGTGGGCAACACGCGGCGCGACCTGGTGGAGGCGGCCTACACGCTGGGCTGCACCGACAAGAGCCTGGTGCGGCGGGTGCTGATCCCCGGCGCCGCGCCCGAGATCGCCGAGATCCTGCGCATGGTGCTGGGCTGGGCCTGGACCTACGTGATCGTGGCCGAGCTGATCGGCGCCTCCAGCGGCATCGGCCACATGATCACCGACAGCCAGGCGCTGCTGGCCACCGACCAGATCATCTTCGGCATCATCGTGATCGGCTTGATCGGGCTGGTGAGCGACCTGGCATTCAAGGCCGCCAACCGCAGGCTGTTCCCTTGGTCGCTACTGGGTAGGTAGGGGCCGTGGCAAGAGAAGTACCGCGAAGAACGCGAAGAACGGAAAGCACGCCAAGGCAAACGGCTCATCATTCTTCGCGTTCTTGGTGCCCTTTGCGTTCTTGGCGGTAAGGCTCTTCGCCAGTCACCCATGCCCACCATCCTTTCCATCCGCGGCGTCTCGCGCCGCTTCGTTTCGGCCCACGGCGACACGCTGGCGCTGCAGGCCACCGACCTGGAAGTGGCGGAGAACGACTTCATCACCATCCTCGGCCCCTCGGGCTGCGGCAAATCGACGCTGCTGCGCATCGTGGCGGGGCTGGACCGGCCCACCACCGGCGAGGTGCTGCTCGACGGCCGCCGCATCGAAGGCCCGGGCGCAGACCGCGGCATGGTGTTCCAGAGCTACACGCTGTTTCCCTGGCTCACGGTGCGCGAGAACGTGTGCTTCGGCCTGCGCGAGCGCGGCTTGCCCAAGGCGCAGCAGCTGGAGGTCGCGCAGGGCTTCATCGAAAAGGTGGGCTTGAAAGGCTTCGAGCACCACCACCCGAAGCAGCTCTCCGGCGGCATGCAGCAGCGCACCGCGTTGGCGCGCGCACTGGCCAACAACCCGCGCATGCTGCTGATGGACGAGCCCTTCGGCGCGCTGGACCACCAGACGCGCGAGCTGATGCAGGAGCTGCTGCTGGGCATCTGGGAGGCCGAACGCAAGACGGTGCTGTTCGTCACCCACGACATCGACGAGGCCGTGTTCATGGGCGGCCGCGTGGTGGTGATGAGCGCGCGGCCCGGCCGCATCAAGCTCGACCGGGCCGTGGAGCTGCCGCACCCGCGGCACTGGTCGGTCAAGACCTCGCCGGACTTTGCGGCGCTGAAGGCCGGCCTGATGGAGCAGGTGAGGTCTGAGGTGCTGGCGGCGCAGCGGGCGGCGTGACGCCGGACCCTTCACCGCGCAGCCGCGCCACCCACAGCTCGGCATGGCGGATGCCCAGCCGCTCGGGGTTGAACACCGGGTCGAGCCCCGACTTCTTCTGCGCCTCGTAGTCCTTCAGGCACAGCAGCGCCGGCTTGCTGACGATGAGCAGCGCAATGATGTTGAGCCAGGCCATGATGCCCACGCCGATGTCGCCCAGGTCCCAGGCGGCGCCGGCGCTCCTGACCGCGCCGTAGCCCACCGAGCCGAGCAGCAGCAGCTTGAGCGCGTGGCTCAGCCAGGGCCGGTGCGCGCGCCGGTTGAGGTAGGTGATGTTGGTCTCGGCCATGTAGTAGTAGGCGACGATGGTGGTGAAGGCAAAGAACGCCAGCGCCAGCGCGACGAAGGGCGCGCCGAAGCCGGGCAGTGCCGATTCCACCGCCGCCTGCGTGTAGCCGGGGCCCGCCTCCACGCCGGCCGCCCCGTTGGCGAGCAGCGTGCCGTCGGGCCGCCGCACGTTGTACATGCCGGTCGACAGCATCATGAACGCGGTGGCGCTGCACACCAGCAGCGTGTCCACGTAGATCGAGAAGGCCTGCACATAGCCCTGCTTGGCCGGATGCGACACCTCGGCCGCCGCCGCCGGGTGGGCGCCGCTGCCCTGGCCGGCCTCGTTGGAGAACACGCCGCGCTTCACGCCCCACTCGACCGCCAGTCCCAGCAGCGCGCCATAGCCCGCCTCGGCGCCGAACGCGCTCTTGACGATCAGCGCCACCATCGCCGGGATCTGCCCGGCGTTCATGGCCGTGATGAACACCGCCACGCCGATGTAGGCCAAGGCCATGAAGGGCACCACCCACTCGGCAAAGCGCGCGATGCGCCGCACCCCGCCCACGATGATGAAGCCCAGCGCCAGCACCAGCGCCACGCCGGTGGCCGAGGGCGCCAGCCCCCAGGCGTTGCGCGCGCCCTCGGCGATGCTGTTGGCCTGCACGCCGGGCAGCAGCAGCCCCATGGCGACCACCGTGGCCAGCGCGAAGACGGTGGCATACCACTTCTGGCCCATGGCCTTTTCGATGTAGTAGGCCGGGCCGCCGCGGTACTGACCGTGCTCGTCGGTCTCTTTGTAGATCTGGGCGAGCGTCGACTCGATGAAGGCGGTGGAGGCGCCGAGGAAGGCCATGGCCCACATCCAGAACACCGCACCCGGGCCGCCGAAGGTGACGGCCGTGGCCACGCCGGCAATGTTGCCGGTGCCCACGCGGCCCGACAGCGACATCGTGAGCGCCTGGAACGAGGACACGCCGGCCTCGGAGCCGCGGCCCTGGCGCATCAGCCGCAGCATCTCGCCCAGGCCGCGCAGCTGCATGCAGCGCGTGCGGATCGTGAAGTACAGGCCCACCGCGAGGCACAGGTAGATCATGGGTGTGCTCCACACCCAGCCGTTGACGGCGCTGATCCAGTCACCCATGTGCGTACTCCTGGTCGTTCGAGAGGCTGCACATGCTAGGCAAGCAGGCGCCGAAGTACGAGAGGGATTGCGATGCCAGAACGATCAAAAGTTCGGGCGTGGCGCGCATGCCGATTGCTCATGCCGCGCCGCCGCCGTCCCTCCGCGGTCTAGGCGCGGTGCTGCAAGGCCATCCTGAACACCTCGGGGTACCTGAGCGCCAGGCCGCCCCACATCACGATGGCCACATAGGCGCCGAAGAGCACGTGGGTTGCGAGTGGCGAGCCGATACGGTAGTGGGTCGCGATGGCGCCGCCCAGGAATCCGGTAAGGTAGATGGCCCCGATGAAGGCTGTTTTCGGCACGGCGTACAGGATCGCGCCCGCGAGCAGCAGCAAACCGAGCGGAAACACGGCGTCCGCGGGCCAGCCCAGCGCTTGCGTTCCCTTCAGTACGGGGCCGACCCGCATGAGCTTGCCGGCGGCATCCACCACGAAGAACAGCGTGGCCAGCACAGACAGGCCGATCCCGACGCGTTGTGTCCAGCTCATCTTGCCGCCTCCCGCTGCGAAGCGCGCACCTTTGTGCCGGACGGAAGCCGCATGTACCCTTCGTGCATCACCGCATCTCCTCGAATTGAATATAGAGAACTATATCCAATATGGATAACGATACCAAAAGACCCTACCGGTCGCAGGCCCGCACGGAAGCGGCCGAGCGCACGCGGCGACGCGTTCTCGATGCGGGGCGTCTTCTCTTTTCCCGCAAAGGCATCGACAGCACCACGATGGCGCACGTGGCCGAGCGCGCCGGTGTTTCCGTCCCGACGGTCTATTCCGTCGTGAAGTCCAAGGCGGGGTTGCTGCAGGCGCTGATGCAGGAAGCCCTTTTCGGCGAGCGGTTCCGCCAGGCGCTGCGCCAGCTCGAAGGCGTGGACGACCCGGTGGCGCGCATCGCGCTCACGGCGCGTGTGTCGCGGGCGATCTATGAAGCCGAGACGGCCGAGCTGAGCCTGCTGATGAAGGCGTCGGCCTTCTCGCAGGAGCTTCGGAAGTCGCAGCAGTCGTTCGAGGCGCTGCGACGCAAGATGCAGCACGAACGAGTGGAGGCGCTGTTCCGCAGCGGCCGCGCCCGCAAGGGCCTTTCACAAGAAGAAGCGGCGACCGTTCTCTGGATGTACACCAGCCGCGAGGTCTATCACAAGCTCGTGCATGAATCGGGTTGGCACCCCCAGCGCTATGAGGACTGGCTGCAGTCCACGCTGGTCGAAGCCCTGACGGACGGGGGAGCGCCACGCTGACATCGGGCGCTCCGGTGGGCCGCGCTTTCAGACCCGCCGCGACATCTGCGCCACCAGCCGCGTCACCACACGCCGCGGCGTGAAGCGCACGCTTTGCGCGAGCAGGCTGTTCATGCAGCCGTGCACCGCCACCCGGCGGCCGCGCTGCAGCGCCCGCACGCCATAGCGCGCCACCTCGGACGCATCGGGCAGCCGCTTGCCCTTGAACAGCGCCGAGTCCACCGCCTGCGCGCGCTGGCTGAACGCGGTGGCCGTGGGGCCGGGACACAGTGCGGTGACGGTGATGCCGGAGCTGCTCAGCTCCTCGGCCAGCGCCTCGCTGTACGACAGCACATAGGCCTTGGTGGCGTAGTACACCGCCATGTAGGGCCCTGGCTGGAAGGCGGCGGTGGAGGCCACGTTGAGGATGCGCCCGCGCCCGCGGCGCACCATGCCCGGCAGCAGCCGCTTGGTCAGCGCGGTGAGGGCGGTGACGTTCAGCTCGATCATGCCGTGCTCGGCCTGCCAGTCAGTGCGGGCGTGTTCGCCATACACGCCGAAGCCGGCGTTGTTGACCAGCACCTCGGGCACGATGTCGCCTTGCGCCAACGCCTGCGCGAGCGCCTCCACCGCGCCGGCCTGCGCCAGGTCGCAGGGCAGGGGCTGCACCGGCACGCCATGCGCCTGCGCCAGCTCGTCGGCAACGCGCGCCAGCCGCGCCGCGTCGCGCGCCACCAGCACCAGCGCATACCCGGCGGCGGCCAGCTCGCGCGCGATCTCCTGGCCGATGCCGCCAGACGCGCCGGTCACCAGGGCCCAGCGGTGGGCTTGTGTCTTCGTCATGTTCATCATCAGGTTCTTTCTCTATTGGTTTAAACGTACGAACCAAATGGGGAAACGAACGGACCGCACGCGGCGGGCCGCACAGGGCTTCGTCAGCCGCAGGCCTTGACCTCGGCGACAAACTTCTCCAGCAGGGCGATCGCGTTGTCGATCGTCAGGAAGTACCAGTTCTCCACGCCGGCGGACCGCACATCGACCAGCCCCGCCTGGCGCAGGATCTTCAGGTGGTGCGAGATGGCCGGCCGCGACAGGGGCAGGCGCTCGGCCAGCTGCCCCACGTTGAGCGTTTCGTGCTCGGTCAGCAGCAGCAGGATCTGCTGGCGCGCGGTTTCGCCCATCGCGAAGAACAAGGGGGTGCATGCGGCGAAGGTGGTTGCCACCTGGGCGATGGGAACGCTCATTCGTTCATTGGTTTGACTATTTGAACGGATTATGCACGGCAGCCCGACGGGACGCAAGCAACCCCGTTTGCGGCATGGAAGCCGCTTGACGATGCCGGCCCCGAATTTCACGATGGCCGGCGTTGCCAACGCGCCACCACAGGAGTGCGGGATGAAGCTGCCCAGGCGTCGAGCCCTTCTCATGGTGCCTGCCGGCGCGGTCCTCGCCGCCGCAGGCTGTGCGGGCCTGCAGCCCGGCTCTCCGCCCACCGGGCCCATGAGCTTCTTCGTCACCAGCGTGGGCACCGGCAAGGGCGCCGACCTGGGGGGCCTGGCCGGCGCCGACGCCCACTGCCAGGCGTTGGCCAGCGCCGCAGGCGCCGGCGGCAAGACCTGGCGCGCCTACCTCAGCACGCAGGGCAAGGACGGCGTGCCCACCGTGAACGCGCGAGACCGCATCGGCAAGGGCCCCTGGTTCAACGCCAAGGGTGTGATGGTCGCGCGCGATGTGGAGCACCTGCACGGCGCGGGCAACAACCTGAACAAGCAGACCGCGCTCAACGAAAAGGCCGAGGTGGTGCAAGGCCGCGGCGACACTCCCAACCGCCACGACATCCTCACCGGCTCGCGCGCCGACGGCACGGCCTTCTCCCCCGGCGACCCTGATCTCACCTGTGGCAACTGGACGCGCGGCGGCGCCGAGGGCGCGGTGATGGTGGGCCACCACGATCGCATGGGCCTCACGGCCGATTCCTGGTCTACCTCGTGGAACTCGTCGCACCAGTCGCGCGGCGGCTGCAGCCTGCAGGCGCTCAAGGGCACGGGCGGCGACGGGCTGCTCTATTGCTTTGCGGCGCAATAGGCGCGCACGAGCCGCCCTTGGCTTCGGCATGGAGGTCGACGCGGCGCGATGAGCTGGCGGCCCGCTGCGTCCGACTCGCGCCGGTGCTGTGCGCCGCGGGCATGTTGACGCTGGCCTGGCTGTTGCCCCGCCTCGACAGCGGTGGTGCGGCAGGTACGGCGGCCACGACGCTGGCTCTGGTGGCGGCTGATGCGTCTCTTCCCACCGACAAACAGATGAGCGCGCGCTTCGGCGTCGGAGAGGTTGAGGAGAGGGCTGTTGATTCGCTTGTGGTGCCGAGCGTCGGGTGGGGGCACGGGCATGCGTTCGCCACCCTGCCGCTGTGCCTCCCCGAGTGCGACGCAGGCGATCGCGTCGGCATCGCATGGCCGCATCTCGCCAGCGTCATCCTCGGCGCCGCCCGTGGCGGGGACGAGGACCTGACGGCCGGATCGGCGATGACGGCGCAGCTCGCCGTCACCACCTTCGGCGCGGCGGTCGGCGGGTTCGTGCTGAGCACCGCGCTGCACTGGCAGGGCGAGGCCGACGACGCTGCGCGTCAATCGACCTTGGTGTCGGCTACCAGGCGCAGGCCCGTGCCCTGACTGAAGTAGTAGCTCCCCTCAGGGCTGATGACAACGGCGCGGCTGCCTTCCGCCTCGCCAAAGTACTGCCAGCCGTGCCCGGGCTCGCCGACCCCCGCCGCAATGGGAATCGAGACATACGGTTCAAAGGCGCGGGGGTGATCGGCCGCGTCCCGCTGGCCGCCGCCGGCGCATGCGCCGACTGTGGCGATCGAGGCGAGCGCGGCCGGGATGCGAAGCCTGTTCGAAGTCATGTTGACCTCCTGTGGTTGCAAGCGCCAGTCGACCTTGACTGCGAGTCCAGTGTGCAGCTGCAACGCTTATCGGGGGCTTAGCTTGACCGGCGAGAGCGATCGGGATCAGTCCGGACAAACCCTTGTCAATGTCGCGCTTGTCGATCCGGCCGGTCTTTGTTCGTCGTGGGGGTGAACCGGCGGAATGGTTCCGCCGCGCCACGATCCAGGAGAACAGACCATGCGATTTCTTTCGGTGATCCGTATCGACGAATCCACCGGCCAGGAGCCCAGCGAACAACTGATGGCCGACATGGGCAAGCTGATGGACGAGCTCACCCGCACGGGCCAACTCGTCGCCACGGCCGGGCTGCGGCCCACCGCCGAGGGCAAGCGCGTGCGCCTGCGCCGAGGCGGCAAGCTGTCGGTGATGGACGGCCCGTTCACCGAGACCAAGGAGGTGATCGGCGGCTACGCCATCCTTGAAGCGCAGTCCATGGCGGAGGCGCTGGAACTGACGCAGCGCTTCCTCGAGGTGCACGGCACCGATTGGGAGGTCGAGTGCGAGGTGCGCCAGCTCGCCGGGCCGGAGTTCGGATGCAGGAGCTAGACATGTCTTCTTCGACGAACGCCCTGCGCGCCCACTACCGGTGGATCATCGTCGTGGCCGGCGGCCTGCTCGGCTGCGTGGCGATCGGCGGGTTGTTTTCGCTGCCGGTGTTCCTGCGGCCCATCGCGCAGGACACCGGCTGGTCCACCACCGGCATCTCCACCGCGATGACGCTCGCCTTCGTGGCGCTGGCGTTCGGCAGCATCGGCTGGGGCTACCTGTCCGACCGCCTGGGCCCTCGCATCGTGGTGCTGGCGGGTTCGTTGCTGCTGACCGCCGGCCTCGCGCTGGCCAGCCTGGCCACGTCGCTGCTGGCGTTCCAGCTTCTGTTCGGCGTGGTCGTCGGCGCCAGCGCGGCGGCGATCTTTGCGCCGATGATGGCCTGCGTGACCGGCTGGTTCGACACGCGCCGCAGCCTGGCAGTGTCGCTGGTATCGGCCGGCATGGGCATGGCGCCGATGACGATGTCGCCGCTGGCCGCCTGGCTGGTGCAGGGCCATGACTGGCGCACTTCCATGCAGATCATCGCGACCCTGGTGGCGGCCGTGATGGTGCCGATGGCGCTGCTGGTGCGCCGCCCGCCCGCGCTGGCGCAGCCCCCGGCCGCGGCGCCCGCCGGCGCAGCGCACGAGCCGGCCGTCTCGGTCGGCCAGGCCCTGCGCTCCGCGCCGTTCCTGATACTGGTGTTGACGAGCTTCCTGAGCTGCGCCACCCACTCAGGCCCCATCTTCCACACGGTGAACTACGCCGTGGCCTGCGGCATCCCGCTGATGGCGGCGGTGTCGATCTACAGCCTCGAGGGCCTTGCGGGCATGGGGGGCCGGCTCGTCTTCGGGCTGCTGGGCGACCGCTTCGGCGCCGCGCGTGTGCTGGTGCTGGCGCTGCTGGCCCAGGCCATCGTGGCGCTGGGCTATGTGTCGGCGCGCGGGCTGGGGAGCTTCTACACCGTCGCGGCATTGTTCGGCTTCACGTATGCAGGCGTGATGCCGCTGTTCGCCGTGATCGCGCGCGAGAACTTCCCGCTGCGCATGATGGGCACGGTGATCGGCGGCACCACCATGGCCAGCAGCTTCGGCATGGCGCTGGGGCCGGTGCTGGGCGGGCTGATCTACGACTCGTTTTCCAGCTATGCGTGGCTGTTCGTCGGCGCGTTCTCGCTGGGCATCGGCGCTTGCCTGGCCTCGCTGGCGTTCACCCGTCTGCCACGGCGGCAGACCGTGGCTGCGGTGGCCTGAGCGCTGCGGGCGGGCTGGCGCCTCAGGCCAGCCCCGCCTTGTCCAGGCCGAACAACTTGTCCTTCGACCCCGGCGGGTTGCGAAAGGCCACGTTCAGCCGGTTCCAGCCGTTGATGGCCACCACGCGGAAGGTCAGTTGCGACAGCGCTTCTTCCGAGAAGTGCTCGCGCGCCTGGGCATAGGCGGCGTCAGACACGCCATCGGGCCCGATGCGTGTGAGCGCCTCGGTCCAGGCCAGCGCAGCGCGCTCCGTGGGCGTGAACAGCGGCGACTCGCGCCAGATCGCCACATGGTGCAGCCGCAGCTCGCGCTCGCCGCGCAACCGGGCCTGCTTGACATGCATGTCGAGGCAGAAAGCGCAGCCGTTGAGCTGCGATGCGCGTATGTCGACCAGCAACGCCAGGCCTTCGTCCATGCGCGAGGCCATGCTGAAGTCGAGGTACTTCTTGTACAGGTCGGGCGAGAGCTGCGAATAGTCCAGGCGGGGGTGCTGCATGTCCATCAGGGTTGGCTCCGTGGCTTGAGGGGGTTGAAGGCCGGCGGACGCGCCGGCCTTCAACCACAAGACGGGCGGGCCTGCGGCGTTGTGACGTTCAGGCCTGCAGGCGCTGCGCAATGGCGCGCAGCTTGTCGGGATTGCGCTGGATGTACAACCCCCCCACGCGGCCGGGCGCGTGGGCTGCGGGCGCCAGGGCCATGGTCTGCATCAGCCGCCCGCCCGCCAGGTCGTCGAACACCAGGCAGCCGGGCAGGCCGTTCACCATGGCCGGCACCAGGCGCCAGCCGCGGCTGCCGGGCAGCGCGGCAAAGCCGATGAAGGTGCGCGCGATGGCCGCGTTGCCGTGCAGCGGGCGCGGCACCGCGCTGACCTTGCCCCCGCCGTCGGCCAGCATCACGGCGTCGTCGGCCAGCAGTTGCGCAAGCGCCGAGACGTCGTGGCTGCGCACGGCCTCGATGAAGGCCTGCGTGAGGCGGTCGCGTTCTTCCTGCTCGACCTCGCGCCGCGCATAGTCGGCCTTGACGTTCTTGCGCGCGCGGCTGATCAGCTGCCGGCAGGCGGCCTCGCTGCGGCCGAGATGGCGCGCGATCTCCTCATAGTCGAGGTCGAACACGTCGTGCAGCAGGAAGGCCGCGCGCTCCAGCGGCGACAGCCGCTGCAGCGCCAGCATGAAGGCCACCGACACGTCCTGCGCAAACTCGGCCTGCTTCTCCGGGCTGGGCGACCAGCCGAAGAGGTCTTCGTCGTCGAGCAGGGGCTCGGGCAGCCACACGCCCACGTAGTGCTCGCGCCGCGCCGCGGCCGAGCGCAGCTTGTCGAGGCACAGGTTGGTGACCAGCCGCGAGAGAAAGGCGCCCGCCTGCTGCACGGTGGATTCGTCCACCTCGGCCCAGCGCAGCCAGGCCTCTTGCACGATGTCCTCGGCCTCGGCGCGCGAGCCGAGCATGCGGTAGGCCAGCGCGCGCAGCGGGCGCGCATGCTGCCGGTCGAAGCGGTGGGCGCGGGCGCTGGGGGAGCGGTCGATCGGCTCATTCATGGAAGGCAGGGGTCTCATACCCGGGCAGACGAAGCAGGTGCAGCGCTTGTGACATGGCACGCTCGCGCGGCGCCCGGCGGTCACCGGGCAAAGCGTTGATGCGGCTGGGCAGGCCCTGCGGCGGAAACAGCGGCGGCATGGCCGTGAGGATGCGCCCCGGGGTCAATGCCCTGGCCGAGCACGCGCGCCGATACTCCCTCGGCCCGGCGGATGAACCAGCCGGTGCCGCAGCCGTCTCGTACCAAGCGGCGTAGTCCGTGGGGGTCACCCTGGCACCGTCCGCGTCCACGCAGCGACGAGTGCTGCCGCGGCGCGGTCGATGTCGTCTTGTCGCGTGGTGCGTCCGACAGACAGTCGTACTGCGCCGCTGGCACGGCCCGCGTCGATCCCCATCGCGGCCAGCACGCCGCTGGCCGCATCATGCTCGGAGTGGCAGGCCGACCCCACTGATGCGGCCACCCTGTCAGCCGCTTGAGCGAGCAGGTTGCGCCCGCTGACGCCAGGGAAGGAGACATGCAGGGTGTTTGGCAGCCGCAGCTCCGGATGACCGTTGAGCTGCAACCCCGGGACATCGGCTGCCAGCCGGTCATGCAAGCGGTCGCGCAGCGCGCGCAGTCGATCCGACAGCGCTGGCAGTTCGGCTGCAGCCAGTGCCGCGGCGGCCCCGAGCGCGACGATCAGAGCCATGTTCTCGGTGCCCGGGCGCAGGCCGTGTTCCTGATCGGCACCATGGAGGATGGAGCGCAGCGGCGTCCCGGTGCGGATGTACAGCGCACCGACGCCCTTGGGCGCGCTGAACTTGTGCCCCGCGATGGTCAGCAGGTCCACGCCCAGTGTGTCGACGCTCACCGGGAGCTTGCCAACCGACTGAGCCGCATCGGTGTGCAGCAGAATCCCTCGCGGCCGTGTCATGGCAGCGATGTCCGCGATCGGCTGCAGCGTGCCGACCTCGTTGTTGGCGTGCATCAACGAAACCAGCGCCGTGTCAGGGCGCAAGACCTGTTCGACCGCCGCGGCTGAGATCCGGCCGTGCTCGTCGACCGGGACGACCGACAC
The DNA here is from genome assembly GCA_040758375.1 of Pseudomonadota bacterium. Lineage (GTDB taxonomy): Bacteria > Pseudomonadota > Gammaproteobacteria > Burkholderiales > Burkholderiaceae_C > CAMLIZ01. Next base: position 6,564 of record JBFLWE010000033.1, on the reverse strand, counting down.
CTCCCAGCCCTGATCCCGCAGCGCCGCCGCCGGTGCCGCGACCGCCGGGTGTTCGATGCTGCTGATCACCAGATGCCGCTTGGACGTTCCCGTGGCCCGCGCCACGCCAAGCAGTGCCAGGTTGTTCGCTTCGGTCGCGCAGCCAGTGAACACGATCTCCTTCGGCTGCGCGCCGATCAGACCGGCCACTTGTTCACGCGCATAGGCCATGGCCTGCGCGGCTCGACGACCGTAGGCATGGCTGCTCGACGGATTGCCGAACTGTTCCTGCAGCCAGGGTGCCAGGGCCGCGAAGACTTCCGGCGCGACAGGTGTCGTGGCGTTGTGGTCGAGGTAGATCGGGTCGGTCATGGCGCAGGCTGGCGGGCGATCACTATTTGCCGTTCATTCTAAAGGCCGTTAGAATATGGTCCATGGATAACCGCACCCTCAAAGATCTCTTGTACGAACAGGTTGCCCGGGTCGGCAAGGCCCTGGCCAGCCCGAAGCGACTGGAGATCCTGGAAATGCTCGCGCAGGGCGAAAAGGCGGTCGAGACCATTGCCGGCGAAGTCGCCATCGACGTCAAGCTGGCCAGCGCGCACCTGAAGGCCTTGAAGGAGGCGCGGCTCGTGCAGGTGAAGCGCGACGGCAAGCGCATGATCTACCGGCTCAGCGGCACCGATGTCGCCCTGCTCGGCGTGACGTTGCGCCAGGTAGCCGAGGAACACCTGGTCGAACTGCGGCTCGCTCTGCAGCAGATGATGGCCGAGCCGGAACGTCTGGCCCAGGTGGGCCGCAAGGAGTTGCTGGCGCAAGCCAAGCGCGGCGAGGTGGTGGTGCTGGACGTGCGACCGCCCGACGAATACGACACCGCGCACCTGCCCTATGCCCGCTCGGTGCCGCTGCCGGAGTTGGCGCAACGCCTGGCCGATCTACCGCGGGACGTGGAGATCGTCGCGTATTGCCGCGGCCCGTTCTGCCTGATGTCCGATGAGGCCGTGAAGCTGCTGCGCGAGCACGGCTACCGCGCCCGCAAGACCTTCGATGGCGTCAGCGAATGGCGCGCCGCGGGCCTGCCCGTGTCGCCTCGCTGATCGAAACGGTCTTGCCCCTGGAGGATCGCCATGACTTTCACCCTCTTGATCGTCAACGACGCGCCCTATGGCAACGAGCGCGCGTACAACGCGCTGCGCCTGGCCGGCGCCCTGGCCTCGCGCGAAGGACAGGCGGTTCGTCTGTTCCTGATGGCCGACGCCGTGACCTGCGCCAAGAGCGGCCAGAAGGTGCCCGAGGGCTACTACAACGTGCAGCTCATGCTCGGCAAGGTGGCGCGCAAGGGCGAGGTCGGCCTGTGCGGTAGCTGCATGGATGCCCGTGCTCTGCGCGATGACGAGCTGATCGAGGGCGCCAAGCGCGGCACCCTGGCGCAACTGGCGGACTGGACAGCCGAGGCCGACAAGGTCCTGGTCTTCTGAGCCTTGGCTGCAGCGTCAATGATCCCCGAACGCGGCCTGGTCCCCGAACTCGGCGTCATCGAGGGCTACTTCGGTCGTCCATGGGGGCACGAGGACCGCAAGCAGGTGCTGACGCGGCTGCGTGAGCTGGGCTATGCCTGGTTCCACTACGCGCCCAAGGCCGACACCTACCTGCGGCGACGCTGGCGCGAACTGCACCCCGCCACCATGCTCGCGGCGCTGGCGGACCTGTCGGCGCATTGCCGTGGCCTCGGCCTGCGGTTCGGGGTGGGCCTGAGCCCCTATGAGCTCTACCGCGACTTCAGCAGTGACGCCAGACGGACGTTCATCGACAAGGTACGGTCGCTGGACGCGATCGGCATCGACGACCTGGCGATCCTCTTCGACGACACGTGCGGCGAGGTGCCCGAACTCGCAGCGCGCGAAGCCGAGATCGTCCATACGGCGCGAGCCAGCACCCGCGCCAGCAGGGTTCTGATGTGCCCGACCTACTACTCCGACGACCGGATGCTCGATGTCGTCTTCGGCGAGCGACCGCGCGGCTACCTGCAGGACCTGGGGCGCCGGCTCGACCCGGCGATAGGCGTCTACTGGACGGGCGAGGAGATCTGCGCGCGCGAGTTCAGCCCCGGCCACTTGGCGGGCGTGGCCGAGGCGCTCGGGCGCAAGCCGACGCTGTGGGACAACTACCCGGTGAACGACGGGCCGCTGATGTCGCGCCACCTGCACCTGCGCGGATTCACGGGCCGGCGCCACACCATCGCCGACCACGTTGCAGGCCATGCCATCAACCCCGCCCTCCAGCCGCACCTGAGCCTGATTCCTGCGGCAACGCTGGCGGCCAGCTACCGCGAGGGTGATGGCTATGCCTACCTGAACGCGTTCCGCGAGGCCGCGCGGGCGCTGACCGGCGAGCCACTGGCCTCGATGCTGGTGGAGGACCTGCATGCGCTGCAGGACCGCGGCCTCGACGCCCTCGGAGAAGACCGGGCGCGGCTGCGCGCGCGCTATGGAGCTGTCGAACACACGATAGCTAGGGAGGTCGTGCGCTGGCTCGACGGCACGGACACCGTAGATGACTGGGTCGAATCGGCCTGATCCCGAGACTGCAAGGAGACAGCCATGTTCTTTCGTCAACGCGCAGGCGCGAACGCAACCCTGTCGTATCTGTTCGGCTGCGCCGGTCACCAGATGGCCATCGCCGTCGACGTCGTCGCCGGCGACGAGGACTGGTTCGTCGCCGAGGCCGAGAAGGCGGGCGCACGGCTGGTGCACGTCATCGACACGCATGTGCATGCCGACCACTACTCGGGCGGCTCGGAACTGGCGCGGCGCACCGGCGCCACCTACCACCTGCATGAGAGCAACCGGGGTCGCGTGTCTTTCGACTTCGCTGCCCTGAGAGACCGTCAGCGCATCGAGGCTGGCAACGTGATCATCGAGGTGATCCATACGCCTGGGCACACGCCCGACAGCGTCTGCCTCGTCGTGCGTGACCTTCGGCGCGGCGACGAGCCCTGGTTTGTCATCACCGGCGACACGCTGTTCGTCGGCGCGGTCGGCCGTCCCGATCTGGCCGGCCAGGAGCGCGAGATGGCCGCGCAGCTGCACGACACGCTGCACCAGAAGCTGCTGCGGCTGCCGCCCGAGCTCGAGATCTACCCGGGCCATCAGGCCGGCAGCGCCTGCGGGGCGGGTCTGTCGGGCAAGCCGGCGTCGACGATCGGCTTCGAGAAGCGCTTCAATCCGATGCTCTCGATGGACAAGCCGGCCTTCGTCGAGGCGCTCACCGCCGAGATTCCTCCGCCGCCGGCCGACATGATCCGCATCGTCGAGGCAAACCTGCGCGGCGTGGTGCCCGCCACCGCGCTGACCTGACCTCCATGCGCTTCGGCATCCGCGTCAACCTCGCCCAGTTCCTGCAGCAACTGCTGCAGGTGCTGCTGGTGGGCATGACCATCGGGATGATGCGCAACGTCGTCCCGGCGCTGGCCGAGGGCGAGTTCGGCGTGCCGCGGGGTTCGTTCATGCTGCTGGTCGCCTTCGTCGTCGCCTTCGGCTTCGTCAAGGGCGCGATGAACTTCATCGCCGGCCGACTGGCGGAGCGCCTGGGGCGCAAGCGGGTGCTGCTGCTGGGATGGGTGGTGGCGCTGCCGATTCCGGCGCTGATCTACTTCGCGCCGAGCTGGGCCTGGGTGGTCTTCGCCACAGTGCTGTTGGGCATCAACCAGGGGTTGACGTGGTCGATGACGCAGACCGCCAAGCTCGACTTCACGCGCGCCGACCAGCGCGGCCTGGTGATCGGGCTGAACGAGTTCTCGGGCTACGTGGGTGTGGCACTGGCCGGCGTGGCCACCGGCTATCTCGCCGCAGCGCTCGGCCCGCGTGAGGGCCTGCTGTGGTTCGGTGCCGCGGTGATCGGGCTGGCGACGCTGCTGTCCTGGCTGGCCGTCGCGGAGACGCTGCCGTGGGCACGCGACGAAGTCAAGCGTCATGCCACCCCCTCGGCGACGGCGCTGAGGCCGCGCTACCCCAGCGGCGTGAGCGAACGGCCCTCGACGGGAGAGATGTTCGCGCTCATGAGCTGGCGCGATCGGCGCATGGCAGCGCTGTGCCAGGCGGGTCTGGTGGAGAAGTTCGTCGACGCGCTGGTCTGGGCCTTCTGGCCGGTCTACCTGCACCAGCGCGGCGTGGACCTGCCCGGCATCGGCTGGATCGTCGGCGTCTACGGCTTCACCTGGGGCGCGGCGCAATTCTTCACCGGCAAGCTGTCAGACCGGCTGGGGCGCCACCTGCTCAACGCCTGGGGCATGTGGATCTGTGGCGCTGGCGTCGCGCTGATGCCGCTCGGTTCGGGCGCGGCCTGGTGGAGTGTGTCGGCTGCCGTCGCGGGCCTGGGCATGGCGATGCTGTACCCCAACCTCAGCGCCGCCGTGGCCGATATCGCACATCCGAACTGGCGTGCCTCGGCCGTCGGCATCTACCGGTTCTGGCGCGACCTGGGCTACGGCATCGGCGCGCTCGGCCTCGGCCTCGCTGCCGCGCTGGGCGGCCGACTGGAGGCGGCCTTCTGGTTCGTCTCCGTGGCCATGCTGGCCTCGGGCGCCGTTCTGTTGCGCTGGGGCGAGGAAACGCACCCGCGGCTCAATCCCGCCACCTGATTCCGATCCAACCCGACACAGGAGATGTGCGTGAACCCACGCCGACTTGCACTGACCCTCGCAATCGCGACGATGACCATCGCGCCACTGGCGGTGCATGCCCAGGCCGACAAGGCCACCATCAACGCGCTGGAGGGCTACTTCGACTTCGTCGATGCGAACGCCGGCACCATCCTGCCCGAGCAGATCCCCGCCGAGGACTACAAGAAGTTCCATGTGCTCGACGTGCGCGATGCGGGCCAGTTCGCCAAGGACCATGTTCCCGGCGCGGTGAACATCGAATGGCGCCAGGTGTTCGCGCAACGAACCAAGCTGCCCAAGGACAAGACCATCCTTGTTTACTGCAACACCAGCTCCTTCGCCGCCCAGGTGGCAATGGCGCTGCGCATCGACGGGTTCGAGAACGTGCGACTGCTGTATGGCGGCTACAACGAATGGAAGGCCCGCGGCGGGATGGAAGCCTACGCCCGTTCGAGGCCCTGAAGCAGAGCATCAAGGGCAAGTGATTTCCGGCGCTGTTCAGACAGTCCTCAACGGCCTACTTCTCCCGCTGCGGATGAACCGTCTCGCCGCGCTTGAGCATCTCGACGAAGGCTTCGGTCTTCATGTCATGCATGCGAAAGGCCAGCGCAAAGGGGTTCTGCGTGCTCAGCTCATCGGCACCAGGGCCCGCTGGAACGCCTGGGCATAGCGGTACACCAGCGCGCCGCGCGAGCGCACGCCGAGCTTGCAGTAGATGGTCTTCAGGTAGGAGCGCACGGTGAACTCGCTGATGCGCAGCCGGTCGGCTACCTGCTTGGTGAGGCAGCCCATGCAGATCAGTTGCACGATCTGCAGCTCGCGGTTGGTGAGCAGCTCGCGGATGTCGGTGCTGGCGGCCGGCAGCGGGCAGCCCGCCTCGGCGGCGTCATGCGCCGCGGCTTCGGGCACCACGGCGTAGACATGCCCTTCCAGCTCGAAGTGCACCAGCTCGCCTTCGGCGTAGAGCAGGCGCGGGCGGTCGGCATGGCGGGTGGTGGCGTGGCGCGGCAACACGTTGTCCACGCACAGCACGCGACACGCGCAATCGGCCAGCGAGAAGCGCGCCACCTCGCGGGCGGCGGCATCGTGGGGCTCCGGTTTGGCACCGGCGGACAGCAAGGCGTCGATGGTCGGCTGGCCGGCACGCTGGTACTTCATGCATCGCTCCCCATCCGGTGTTCGGGCTCGCGCGGCCCTTGTTCTGACACACCCGCTCTGCGCCTCGCGCATTGACAGTTTTTCGGCGCTGCATCGGCCGGCGTCAAGCCCCCAGCTTGTAAGAAGGGACTCGCCCTTTTGAGGGTGCTCATCCGCGGGCCCGCATTGGTGCGCGCGCCACCGCGTCAGCGGCAACGCGGCGTTGTGGGGCCGCATGCGCAAACCTAGAGTGGCCTCACGGCATGAGAAGGCATCGAGCCGCTTCTTCCTGCTTCACCTCGTCAGAGGTGGCGCTGAGCAAGCGTCGAGCCCGCGCATGTCGCCTTGTGTGACGGAGGCATCTGATGGACAGACCTTTCGACAGCGACCTGATGGAAGAGGCCGACGAGGCCGCGTCCCTCGACGAAGACCTGAGCCCGCAAGCAGCGTTCGACGAGGGCGATGCCGGTGACGGCTTCGAGCAGGCGATGGCCAGCGCCGACGAGGCTGAGGCGGCCGAGGCCGCATTCGAGGACGATGCCTTCGCCGACAGCGGCGACCTGGCCGAAGACCTGGGCGAGGGCATCGACGACATGGCCGTGTGGAACGCGTTCGAGGAGGAAGTTGCCGACGGCCTGGACGCCGCCGACGAAGACGAGTTCCTCGGCCGGCTGCTCGGAGGCCTGGGCCGGGCCGCGGGGGTGGTGAGCCGGGGCCTGGGCGGGGCGGCGGGCATTGCCGGCCGCGTGGGCCGGCTGGCGCAAGGCGCGCGCCGTGTCGCCGGCCAG
>JBFLWE010000032.1:48469-51766 GCA_040758375.1 Pseudomonadota bacterium | reverse complement strand
ATACGTTGCTCATCACAACACCGACCCCAAGCCGTTCATCTGGACAAAGAGTGCCCGCGACATCCTGCAGAAGGTCATTCGCGCCAACGGCCGCTTAAGTTCCAAACAGAACGAAACACTACACTAGCGCGCCGCCCCGGACGCCGCGGGCTCGGCGGGGCCTGCCTGCACAGGTGTGCCCGGACGCAGGTTCTGCTTGCCTTCCAGCACCACCTTCTCGCCCGGCTGCACGCCGGCCACCGCGGCCCATTCGCCAGCGGCATGCAGCAGCTGCACGGGCCTCAGCTGTGCCAGCCCGGCGCCGTCCACCACGTAGGCCAGGCGCTCGTCGCCGCGCAGGATCAGCGCGGCCTGCGGCACCACGGTGGCGTCCTTCAGCGTGCGCAAGGTCATGCGCACGGTGACGAACTGGCCCGGCCAGAGCTGCTGCCGGGGGTTGGGCAGCACGCCCTTGACGCGGATGGTGCCGGTGCTGGGATCGACCGTGTTGTCGACGAAGCTCACCTTGCCCTGCAGGGTGTCGCCCGGCAGCTGCACCTGCAGTGCCGCGCCGCTTTCCCGGCCGAGCAGGGCGTTGAGCTGCGCTTCGGGCACTGTGAAGCTCACGCCGATGGGGTCGACCTGGCTGATGGTGACCAGCGGCTGGCCACCGGGCTGCACCAGGCTGCCCGGGTAGACAGCGATCGCGCCGGCCCGGCCGGCCAGCGGCGAGCGGATCGCGTTGTAGCTCAGGTCCACCTGGCTGGCATGCACGGCCGCTTCGCTCGCCTGGACCAGCGCGCGCTGCGCCTGCAGCTGCGAGAGCACCGTGTCGGCTGCGCTTTGCGCAATGAAGTTCTGCGCGCGCAGGTCCTGCGCACGCTGCCACTGGCGCTCCAGGTCGGCCAGCGTGGCGCGGTCGCGCAGCAGCTGGGCGCGCGCCTTCTCGAGGTTGGCGCGGTCGCTGCGGTCGTCGAACGAGAACAGCAGCTCACCCTTGCGCACGAACTGGCCTTCCTTGATGGCCACGCTGCGCACCGTGCTCGACACTTGCGGCCGGATCTCCACGCTGTTGAGCGACACCACCGTGCCCGTGGCCTCCACCACCACCGGCAGGTCGCGCCTTTGCGCCAGTGCCAGGCTCACCACCTGGGGCGCAGGCCCGCGCGACCCGACGTTGGCTGCGGGCGCGGCGGCGCCGTTGCGCGAGAGCAGCCATGCAGTGCCCACCACGGCAGCAAGCAGCAGGAGGGCCCACAAGGTCAGGGTTTTCTTTTGCATGGGGAGTTGGTCAGCTCACCGAAGCGGCGCGCGGCACGTGGCCGCTGTGCGCATGCGGCCTCCAAATGCGCGCGGCAGATGGAAGGAAGAGGTAGAGCGTCGATTGTAGGAACCCGTGTAAACGCTTTGTGTACGGGCTGCCTTCGCTTCAGAGGCGCTCGAGGTCGTCGAGCGTGTTGAGGTTGCGGAACGCATCGCCGTCGTCGAACGGCACTTCGACCCTGCGATGGCGGGCCGCCCAGCGCTGGACCTTGCGCTCGCCGCTTTCGAGGTATTGCTGCAGGCTGTCGGCCAGCGAGCCGCGCAGCAGGCAGAACACCGGCTGCAGGCGCTCGGCCGTGCGGGCCATCGCGAGGTCGGCTTGCGCGTCTGCCAGCGCATGCGCCAGCCGTTCCACCAGGTCGGTCGGGAAGCCGGGCGTGTCGCAAGGCACGCTCACCAGATACGGCGTTTCGCAGTGGCGCAGGCCGCTCAGCCAGCCCGCCAGCGGGCCGGCATAGCCCGGCAGCGTGTCGGCCCACACCGGCACGCCGAACGCGCGGTAGTCGTCGAGGTGGCGATTGGCCGAGATCGCGATGCGCCCGACCTGGGGCTGCAGCCGGCGCAACGCATGCCGCGCCAGCGGCTCACCGCGCCAGCGCTGCAAACCCTTGTCTCGCCCAGCCATCCGGCTTCCCTGGCCGCCTGCGAGCACCAAGCCTGTGATCTCGCCGGGCGCGCACACGGTTGCGCCTAGCTCGCCAGCCCTGCGGCCACCACGGATCGGGCTCCACCGGTCCGCCGGCGGCGCCCCCTCCAGGGGCGAGCGCCGAAGGCGCTTCGGGAGTGGGCTGAGTCACCCACCGATGTAGTGCATCTCGACGCGCGGCACGCGGGTGCCGTCGTCGGCCTTCAGGCTGGCGCGCAGCTCGGAGTAGCGGTCGTCGCGCTGCTGCCAGAGCGCGCCGATCACCGCCGAGAGCTGCTCATCGGCCGCGCCACCGCGCATCAGCGCGCGCAGGTCGTGGCCGCGGTTGGCGAACAGGCAGTGATAGAGCTTGCCCTCGGTGGACAGGCGGGCGCGGTTGCAGTCGCTGCAGAAGGCCTGCGTCACGCTGGAGATCAGGCCGATCTCGCCGCGGCCGTCGCGCCAGGCCCAGCGCTCCGCCGTTTCGCCGGGTTGGGCCTGGTCCAGAGCATCCAGCGGGTGCACGGCCTGCAGCCGCTGCAGCACCTGGGCCGACGGCAGCACCTCGTCCATGCGCCAGCCGTTGGTGGAGCCCACGTCCATGAACTCGATGAAGCGCAACACCACGCGGCCGTCGTACTGCTCGCGGAAGAAGCGCGCCATCGGCTCGATCTCGTGGTCGTTGACACCGCGCTTGACCACCATGTTCACCTTCAGCGGACCCAGGCCCACGGCGAGCGCGGTGTCGATGCCGCGCAGCACCTCGGCGACGGGGAAGTCCACGTCGTTCATGCCGCGGAACACCGCGTCGTCCAGCGCGTCCAGGCTCACGGTCACGCGCTTCAGGCCGGCCTGCTGCAGCGCCTGGGCCTTGCGGGCGAGGATGGAGCCGTTGGTGGTGAGGGTCAGGTCCAGTGGCTGGCCGTCGGGCGTGCGCAGCTCGGCAAGCATGGCGACCAAGATCTCGATGTTGCGGCGCAGCAGCGGCTCGCCGCCGGTGAGGCGCAGCTTGCGCACGCCGTGCGCCACGAACAGGCGGGCCAGACGCGTGATCTCCTCGAAGCTCAACAGCTCGGCATGCGGCAGGAACTTGTACTGGCTGTCGAACACTTCCTTCGGCATGCAGTAGCTGCAGCGGAAGTTGCAGCGGTCGGTGACCGAGATGCGAAGGTCGTGCAGGGCCCGGCCGCGCCGGTCGGTCACGCGGCCGGTGGGCGGCGCCAGCACGGCGGGAATCTGCGGCACCTGCGACGCGGCGCGCAAGTCGACCAGCGGGATGACAGTGTCAGCCACTACGGCCTCCGACGAGCCGCCTCTAGGAGGCCGTGCGCCCCCTCGGGGGGCAGCGAACAACGTGAGCGTGGGGGCGC
>JBFLWE010000032.1:0-48369 GCA_040758375.1 Pseudomonadota bacterium | reverse complement strand
GGCCTCCGACGAGCCGCCTCTAGGAGGCCGTGCGCCCCCTCGGGGGGCAGCGAACAACGTGAGCGTGGGGGCGCCATCCCCGCATTGTGCCGCCGCTACTCCGGCCTGGGTGCGCGTGGGCCTACCAGCGAGCTGTGCGGGTTGTCGGGCGTCAAGTTCGCCGGCACCGGCGCAGCCGGTGCGGAGGTCTGCGGCTCCAGGGCCTCGGCGGCGCGGCGTGCACCGGTGAAGCGCTTGGCCCAGTAGCTGGCGTGCATGTCTTCGATGCGCACCTCGGCGCCGGCGCGGGGCGCATGGATGAACTTGCCTTCGCCGACGTAGATGCCCACGTGGGAAAAGGTGCGCCGGAGGGTGTTGAAGAAGACCAGGTCGCCGGGCTGCAACTCGTTGCGCTTGACCTTCATCAACCCCGGGGCCCGCGCTTGTTCGTCAGCGCGGCGCGGCAGCACCAAGCCCAGGCTGCGGTCGAACACATGGCGCGTGAAGCCGCTGCAGTCGAAGCCGTCTTCTTCGGTATCGCCGCCGCGGCGGTAGGGCACGCCGAGGAAGTGCATCGCGGACATCACGAGCTCGGAGGCGCGGTCGCGCACCTGCTGCACCAGCGAAGAGCTCTTGATCGTGGCTCCATCGAGCCCGTGTTCGCCCAGGAAGCGGGTCACCCGGTCGGCCGGCGGCGGGTGGCCGTCGGGTGCGGCCACCGACATCCCCGGCAGCAGCAAACCCAGCGTGATGGTCAGTGAGCCCGCGGCATGGCGCACCGGCCGCGCCACATGCGCGCGGCGGCTGGGGGCGGGTCGATGGCCGAGGGAAAACACGGGGCGCAGGATAGCAAAGGCATCTTGCCGGTCAATGCGCAATAGCGCATGGTTCAGCGAGTGCTTGCAATCGGTTGCGGCTCCCACCGCGGCGCGGCCGGCCCGCGTCCGGGGTGGTCGATCCGCCGAGGCTGTCAGGCTGACGTCAGTGCGCGGGCCTGAAATGAATTATGAATTCAGTTTTCCATCTTCGATAAGACGACATATCCAGGAGACGCCATGCGTTATGCAGAGTTCTACCGCCGCTCGCTGGACGAGCGCGACGGGTTCTGGGCCGAACAAGCGGGCCTGATCGACTGGCACCGTCCGTTCGAGGTGGTGTGCGACTACCGGAATCCGCCGTTCGCGCACTGGTTCGTGGGTGGGTACACCAATCTCTGCCACAACGCGGTGGACCGGCATCTGGCCGCACGCGGCGAGCAGCCGGCCCTGATCTACGTGTCCACCGAAACCGGGCAGGAGCGCAGCTACAGCTTCCGTGAACTGCATGCCGAGGTGCAGCGCATGGCCGCGATGTTGCAGGCGCAAGGCGTGGGCAAGGGTGACCGGGTGCTGATCTACATGCCGATGATCCCGGAGGCGGCCTTCGCCATGCTGGCCTGCGTGCGCATCGGGGCCATCCACTCGGTGGTGTTCGGTGGGTTCGCCAGCGTCAGCCTGGCCAGCCGTATCGAAGATGCGCAGCCGAAGCTGATCGTCAGCGCCGATGCCGGCAGCCGTGCCGGCAAGGTGATCGCGTACAAGCCGCTGCTGGACGAGGCGATCCGGCTGTCCCGCCACAAGCCGCAGAAGGTGTTGCTGGTCGACCGCGGACTGGCGCCGATGGAGCGCGTGCCCGGGCGCGACCTCGACTACGCCGAGCAGCGCAAGGCCCATCTCGATGCGCAGGTGCCCTGCGTCTGGGTGGAGTCCACGCATCCCAGCTACACGCTCTATACCAGCGGCACCACCGGGAAACCGAAGGGCGTGCAGCGCGACACCGGCGGCTACGCGGTGGCGCTGGCCGCCAGCATGAAGCACATCTTCATGGGCGAGCCCGGCGGCACCTACTTTTCCACCAGCGACATCGGCTGGGTGGTAGGCCACAGCTACATCATCTACGGCCCGCTGATCGCCGGCATGGCCACGCTGATGTACGAGGGGCTGCCGATCCGGCCGGACGCCGGCATCTGGTGGCAGCTCGTCGAGCGCTTTCGCGTCACCGCGATGTTCAGCGCGCCCACGGCGATCCGCGTGCTGAAGAAGCACGACGCGGCCTACCTCAAGCAATACGACCTCAGCTCGCTGAAAGCCTTGTTCCTCGCCGGCGAGCCGCTGGACGAACCCACCGCGCGCTGGATCGCCGACGGCCTGGGCAAGCCGGTGATCGACAACTACTGGCAGACCGAGACCGGCTGGCCCATCCTCACGCTGGCCCACGGTGTCGAGCAGCAGCCGGCCAAGTTCGGCAGCCCCGGCCTGCCGATGTATGGCTACGACGTGCAGCTGCTCGACGAAAACACCGGCGAGCCGCTGCAAGGCGCGCACAAGAAAGGCGTGGTGGCCATCCAGGGCCCGCTGCCGCCGGGCTGCATGCAGACCGTGTGGCGCGACGACGCACGCTTCGTCAACACCTACTGGAAGAGCATCCCCGGCAAGCTGGTCTACAGCACCTTCGACTACGGCGTGCGCGACGAGGACGGCTACTTCTTCATCCTCGGCCGCACCGACGACGTGATCAACGTGGCCGGCCACCGCCTGGGCACGCGCGAGATCGAAGAGAGCATCAGCAGCCACCCCGGCGTGGCCGAGGTGGCCGTGGTGGGCGTGGCCGACGAGGTGAAGGGCCAGGTGGCGATGGCCTTCGCGGTGCCCAAGGACCCGGCGGTGCTGGCCGATGCCAACGCCCAGCTCAAGCTCGAAGGTGAAGTGATGAAGCGCGTGGACGAAACGCTGGGCGCGGTGGCGCGGCCGGCACGGGTGCGCTTCGTCAACCTGCTGCCCAAGACCCGCTCCGGCAAGCTGCTGCGCCGCGCCATCCAGGCGGTGTGCGAGCGGCGCGACCCCGGCGACCTGACGACCATCGAAGATCCGGGCGCATTGCAGCAGATCAGGGATCTCGTGCAGTCCTGATCCTCCACCCGGGGGGCACAATCGCAGCCCACCGCCCACAAGGCGGTGTTGTGCGAGGAGAGTTCCCCCCGATGAAGATCCTGCTGCTCGTGGCCGCGTTGGCGGTCGCGGCCGTCGATGCCGACGCCAAACCCCGCAAGCCGGCACAGGCCAGCGTCCAGAAGGCCAAGCGCGGCTCCGCACGCGCCGCCGCCCCGAAGCTGCCTGCATTGCCAGGCCCCGCGTTTCCCACCTACCGCAGCCCCGCCGAAATCCAGTCGGCGTGTGAGCGGGGCTTGACCGAAGCCGGTCAGCGGGTGGCGGCGCTCGAGCAGCGCGCGCCCGACGCCGGCTGGCTGCGCGCCAGCGACGAGCTCAATGCCTTCGTCGAGGACGCCGCCAACCCGATCGACTTTCTGAGCAACGTGCACCCCGAGCGGCCGATGCGCGACGCGGCGCAGGCGTGCGCGCTGCGCTGGGCGGAGTTCCTGTCCGCCCTGGGCCAGAACGAGGCGCTGTACCGTGCGGCCCGGCAGGTGGAGCCTGCCGACGCGATCGACCGCGAATATCTGCGCGCAGCGCTGCAGAGCTTCGAGGATTCCGGCGTGGGCCTGCCGCCCGAACCGCGCGCCCGTGCCAAGGCCATCAACGACCGCATCGCCGACCTCGGCCAGCAGTTCGAGAAGAACGTGCGCGACGACGGCACCCAGGTCGCGTTCACGCCCGCCGAGCTGCGCGGCGTGCCCGAAGCCGTGTGGAAGAACGCCCGGCGCGACGAGCAGGGACGCGTGCTGCTGAGCCTGGCGTATCCGCAGTATTTTCCGGTGATGCAGGCGGCCGAAGACCCGGCGGCGCGCGAGCGCATGTGGCGCGCCAAGACCGGCGAAGGCGGCGAAGCGAACCTGCAGATCCTGGGCGAGATCGCCCGGCTGCGGCGCGAATACGCCCAGCTCTTCGGCTACGCCAGCTACGACGACTTCACGCTGCGCCGGCGCATGGCCGAGAAGACGGACAAGGTGCTGGGCTTCCTCGACGAGGTGAAGGCGGCGGTGGCCGGCGCCGAGCAGCGCGAACTGCAGGAGCTGCGCGAGGCCAAGGCGAGGCACCTCAAGCTGCCGGTGCAAGAGGTCCGCCTGGAGCGCTGGGACCTGCAGTTCTATACCGAGCGCCTGCGGCGCGAGCGCTTCGATGTGGACCAGGAGGCGTTTCGTCCGCACTTCCCGCCCCAGGCCAGCCTGAAGTTCGCGCTGCGGGTGGTCGAAAAGATGATGGGCGTGCGCTACCAGCGCGTGCCGGCCAAGCTGTGGCATCCGGAGGCGCAGGCCTACGCCGTGAGCGACGCGGCCACCGGCAAGCCGCTGGCCACGCTGTTGGTCGACCTGTACCCGCGCGAGGGCAAGTACAACCATGCGGCCGTGTTCAGCTACCGCAACGGCTCCACGCTGCTCGGGCGGGTGCCGCAGGCTGCGCTGGTGGTCAACTTTGACCGCAACGGGCTCACGCTCGACGAGCTGGAGACCCTGTTGCACGAACTGGGCCATGCGGTGCACAACAACCTCTCGGCCACGCGCTACGCCTCGCAGGGCGGCACGCAGACGCTGCGCGATTTCGTGGAGGCCCCGTCGCAGATGCTGGAGGAGTGGGTGTACGACCCCAAGGTGCTGAGGACCTTCGCCGAGGTGTGCCCGGTCTGCAAGCGGGTGCCCGAGGACCTGCTGGCCAAGGCGCGCGCCGCCAAGGACTACGGCAAGGGCGTGAAGTTCGCACGCCAGCACCTGTATGCCAGCTATGACATCGCCCTGCACGGCAGCGACGCCCCGGAGCCCATGGGCCTGTGGGCCCGCATGGAAGGCGACACGCCACTGGGCTACGTGGCGGGCACCCAGTTCCCCGCCGGCTTCGCCCACCTGGCCAGCGGCTATGCGGCGGGCTACTACGGCTACCTCTGGAGCCTGGTGGTGGCAATGGACCTGCGCACGCAGTTCGAGCCCGACAAGCTCGATCCCAAGGTCGGCCGGCGCTACCGCGACATCGTGCTGGCCAATGGCGGGCAGCGGCCTCCGCAGGAACTGGTGCGCGAGTTCCTCGGTCGCGAGCCGAGTTCGAAGGCGTTTTACGACTACCTGCGGGAATGAAGAAGGGGCCTCGCGGCCCCTTTAGCTGCTGGCGCTCTACAGCACTTCGGAGGCGAAGTCCGCGAGCCTGGAGCGTTCTCCGCGCGCCAGGGTCACGTGGCCCGAGTGCGGCCAGCCCTTGAAGCGGTCCACCGCGTAGGTGAGCCCTGAGCTGCCCTCGGTGAGGTAGGGCGTGTCGATCTGCGCCAGGTTGCCCAGGCACACGATCTTGGTGCCGGGGCCGGCGCGCGTGATCAGCGTCTTCATCTGCTTGGGCGTCAGGTTCTGCGCCTCGTCGATGATGACGAACTTGTTCAGGAACGTGCGCCCGCGCATGAAGTTCATGCTCTTGATCTTGATCTTCGAGCGCACCAGGTCGTTGGTGGCCGCGCGGCCCCATTCGCCGGCGGCCGAGTCGCTGCGTGCGAGCACCTCGAGGTTGTCGTCCAGCGCACCCATCCACGGACTCATCTTTTCTTCCTCGGTGCCGGGCAGGAAGCCGATGTCTTCGCCCACCGGCACGGTGACCCGGGTGACGATGATCTCGGTGTAGCGCCGCTCGTCCATCACCTGCGCCAGGCCGGCAGCCAGGGTCATCAGCGTCTTGCCGGTGCCCGCGGTGCCGGTGAGGGTGAGGAAGTCGCACTCGGGATCCATCAGCAGGTTGAGCGCGAAGTTCTGCTCCCGGTTGCGCGCGGTCACCCCCCACACGGCGTTTTTCTGGTGCGTGTATTCGCGCAGCGTCTTCAGCACCGCCGTCTTGCCGGTGATCTCGGTCACGCGGGCATACAGCGGCGCCGCGCCGGGCGTCTCGAGGTAGACGAACTGGTTGATCAGCAATGCGGGCACCAGCGGGCCGGCGATGCGATAGAAGGTGTGGCCGCCTTGCTGCCAGCTTTCCATCGTCTTGCCGTGACGCTCCCAGAAGTCGCCGGGCAGCGGCAGCACGCCGGTGTAGAGCAGGTCCACATCGTCCAGCGTCTTGTCGTTCTGGTAGTCCTCGGCCGGCAGGCCCAGCGCACGCGCCTTGATGCGCATGTTGATGTCTTTGGACACCAGCACCACGTCGCGCTTGCCCTTGTGCTGCTCGCGCAGCGACTGCACCACCCCGAGGATCTGGTTGTCGGCCTTGCCCTGCGGCAGGCCCTGCGGCAGCTCGACGTTGACCAGTTCGGTCTGGAAGAACAGCCGCCCGCCGGCCTCCTTGTGGCCGCTCTTCGCCAGCGGGATGCCCGCCTTGGGGTCGTCGAGCGCCGACGCGTCGGTGGCCAGCGCGTCGAGATCGCGGCTGACCTGGCGCGCATTGCGCGCCACTTCGCTCATGCCGCGCTTGTGGTTGTCCAGTTCTTCCAGCGTGATCATCGGCAGGAAGATGTCGTGCTCGTCGAAGCGGAACAGCGACGTCGGGTCGTGCATCAGCACGTTGGTGTCGAGCACGAACAGCTTGGGCGGGCCTTCGTGCACAGGCTTGCGGGCTTTGCGCTCACGCGCTTCGGCAATGAAGCCGCCCTTGGCGACCGGTGCGGCCGGCTTGGCCTCGACGGCGGCGCCTGCCGCGGCGCCGTCGTAGAACTCGGCCACCGGCGGCACCGAGGGCTCGGCCGCTGGCGGGGTCTTCAGGGTTTTCTTGGTGGCGCGCGGAGCGGCCTGGGCTTCGAAGTCTTCAGCAGAAAGGACAGCAGCACGACGGGCAGGCGGCTTGGGCAGTGGCATGGAGTGAAGGGCGGTTCGACAAACAAAAAAGCCGCTCCGAACCGGGGCGGCTTGTTGCGGGGATGCGCGTTTCACAACTCACGTGCATGACCCATGATACACAAAGGCCCGCCCGGCTCAACGACGGATTTGCGACAGGTTTCGCGGTGGGCCGCGGCATTGGCCCACTGCACCGCAGCAGAGCAATCGGCAGGCCCAGGCGCAGCGCGCAAAGAAAAAGCCGGCCCTGGGCCGGCTCGATCGAGGCGCCTTTGTCTCAGGCGGCCTTTTTCAGGTTCTTCACGGCCTTGAGCACTTCGTCCACATGGCCGGCCACCTTGATGCCGCGCCATTCCTCGCGCAGCACGCCGCCGGCGTCGATGAGGAAGGTGCTGCGCTCGATGCCCTTGACCTTCTTGCCGTACATGATCTTGTTCTTGACCACGCCGAACATGTGGCAGAGCTTCTCCTCGGTGTCGGCGATCAGCTCGAAGGGCAGGTCGAGGTTTTGCTTGAATTTGTCGTGCGAGGCCATGTTGTCGCGCGACACGCCGAACACCACTGCGCCGGCTTTCAAGAAATCCTTGTGCCGGTCCCGAAACTGCATTGCCTCGGTGGTGCAGCCGGGGGTATTGTCTTTCGGGTAGAAATACAGCACCACGGCGTGACCCTGGAACGCTTGCGGCGTGAACTTCACACCGTTGGTGGCGAGCGCTTCAAATTCCGGGAGGGGTTTGTTGAGGGCGGGCGTCATGTGGGATTGGAGTCGGGACGAGGGCCTCGCGGCTAGCCGCAGATTATAAGGCGTACTGCTTGTCCATACAGGCACCCCACGAAGGGGGAAGCGACCGTCATGCGCCCGTTCCTGCGATGTCTTCGATCAGCAATGCCGCCACCACCGAGCGGCCCTCGCTGGCCAGCACGTTGTAGGTGCGGCATGCGGCGGCGGTGTCCATCGTCTCCATGCCGATGCCCCGCTCGACCAACCCGCGGCTGAGCGCGGGCGGTATGAAGCGAAGACGTGTCCCCGAACCGAAGATCACCAGCTCGGGCGCCAGCGCCAGCACCTGCTCGAAATGCGCGGCGGAAAGGGCCTGCAGCTGCGCCACCGGCCATGCCGTCACGGGCCCGCGCCAGGGCACGAGCACGCTGTGTTCATGAAGCCGTGCATTGACCCACACGCGCCCGGTTTCGTGTCGGCTGATGGCGTTGACGCCTTCCAAACGGTCCGGCTGAATCTTCAAGAGTTAACCCCTATGGTTAAATTATAGGTTTTGCGGTGCAGCAAACCTGATAAAAGGGATTTGCTTTGCCGCTGCTGCCGGAGACGCCTTTGAAGCCGATTGCCAAGTCCAGCAAGCTCGCCAACGTCTGCTACGACATCCGTGGCCCGGTGCTGGAAAAGGCCCGCCAGATGGAGGAGGAGGGCCACAAGATCATCAAGCTGAATATCGGCAACGTGGCCGCATTCGGCCTGGAGCCGCCCGACGAGATCGTGCAGGACATGATCCGCAACCTTCCGCATGCGGCGGCGTACACCGACAGCAAGGGCTTGTTTGCGCCGCGCCGGGCGGTGGTGCACTACACGCAGGAAAAAGGCATTCCCGGCGTGACCGTCGATGACGTCTACCTTGGCAATGGTGCGTCGGAACTGATCGCGCTGAGCATGAACGCGCTGCTGGACAACGGCGACGAGGTGCTGATTCCGGCGCCGGACTATCCGCTGTACACCGCGGTGGTGGCATTGTCGGGCGGCACGCCGGTGCACTACATGTGCGACGAGCAGTCGGACTGGATGCCCGACCTGGACGACATCCGCAAGAAAATCACGCCCAACACCAAGGCGCTGGTGATCATCAACCCCAACAACCCCACCGGCGCGCTGTATCCCGAAGGCTTGTTGCGCGAGCTGGTGGAGATTGCGCGCCAGCGTCAGCTGATCATCTTCGCCGACGAGATCTACGACAAGACGCTGTACGACGGCAACGTGCACACCAGCATCGGCTCGCTGGCCGACGACGTGCTGTGCCTCACCTTCAATGGCTTGTCGAAGAACTACCGTTCCTGCGGCTACCGCGCCGGCTGGATGGTGGTGTCGGGCGACAAGCGCCACGCCAGGGACTACATCGAGGGCCTGAACATGCTGGCTTCGATGCGTCTGTGCGCCAACACGCCGGGCCAGCTGGCGATCCAGACCGCCTTGGGCGGCTACCAGAGCATCAAGGACCTGGTGGCGCCGGGCGGCCGGCTGTGCCGCCAGCGCGACCTGGCCTACGAACTGCTCACGCAGATTCCCGGCGTGAGCGTGGTCAAGCCCAAGGCCGCGCTGTACATGTTCCCGCGCCTGGACCCCAAGATGTATCCGATCCAGGACGACCAGCAGTTCGCCTACGAGCTGCTGGCTGAAGAGAAGGTGCTGATCGTGCAGGGCACCGGCTTCAACTGGCCGTATCCGGATCACTTCCGCCTGGTGTTCCTGCCGAACTCCGACGACCTCACCGACGCCATCGGTCGTATCGCGCGCTTCCTCGACCACTACCGCAAGCGCCACTCCGTCTGACCCACTCGAAAGCGACGCCGCCATGACAAGCTACAAACCCATTCAAGTCGGCCTCCTCGGCATCGGCACCGTCGGCAGCGGTACGTTCACCGTGCTGGAGCGCAACCAGGAGGAGATCCGCCGCCGCGCGGGCCGCGACATCCAGATCACCATGGTGGCCGACCTGGACACCGAGCGTGCCAGGCGCATCGTGGGCGAGCGCGCCAAGGTGGTGGCCGACGCACGCGAGATCATCAGGAATCCAGACATTGCCATCGTCGTGGAGCTGATCGGCGGCTACGGCATCGCCAAGACGCTGGTGATGGAAGCCATCGCAGCGGGCAAGCACGTGGTCACCGCGAACAAGGCGCTGCTGGCCGTGCACGGCACCGAGATCTTTGCCGCCGCGCGCGAAAAGGGCGTGATGGTGGGCTTCGAGGCCGCGGTAGCCGGCGGCATCCCCATCATCAAGGCGCTGCGCGAGGGCCTCACCGCCAACCGCATCGAGTGGATCGCCGGCATCATCAACGGCACCACCAATTTCATCCTCTCCGAGATGCGCGACAAGGGGCTGGACTTCGCCACCGTGCTCAAGGAAGCGCAGCGCCTGGGCTATGCCGAGGCCGACCCCACGTTCGACATCGAAGGCGTGGACGCGGCGCACAAGGCCACGATCATGAGCGCCATCGCGTTCGGCGTGCCGGTGCAGTTCGACAAGGCGCATGTCGAGGGCATCACGCAGCTGCAGGCGCAGGACATCAAGTACGCCGAGCAGCTGGGCTACCGCATCAAGCTGCTGGGCATCACCAAGCGCCGCGACGACGTGGGCGGCATCGAGCTGCGCGTGCACCCGACGCTGGTGCCGGCCAAGCGGCTGATCGCCAATGTCGAAGGCGCGATGAACGCCGTGGTGGTGCAGGGTGATGCGGTGGGCACGACGCTTTACTACGGCAAGGGCGCGGGCTCGGAGCCCACGGCGTCGGCCGTGGTGGCCGACCTGGTGGACATCACGCGGCTGCACACTGCCGACCCCGACCATCGCGTACCGCACCTGGCCTTCCAGCCCGACCGGCTGGCCGACACGCCGATCCTGCCGATCGAGCAGGTGATCACCTCGTTCTACCTGCGCATCAAGGTGGCCGACGAGGCGGGCGTGCTGGCGCGCGTGACCGGCATCCTGGCCGAGCACGGCATCTCCATCGACGCGTTGCTGCAGCGAGAGTCGCACGAAGGCGAGAAGCAGACGGAAGTGATCATCCTGACGCACGACACCGTGGAAGGGAAGATGCGCCACGCGATCACTCAGTTGCAAGGCCTGCCCACCGTGCTGGGTCCGATCGTCAGCTTGCGCAAGGAAGATCTCGCCTGATGAAGTACATCAGCACCCGCGGTGACCGCACGGAGCGCGGCTTCTCCGAGATCCTGCTGGAGGGGCTGGCGCCGGACGGGGGCCTGTACCTGCCCACGCACTACCCGAAGATCGACGCGGCCACGCTCGCCCGCTGGCGCACGCTGCCGTATGCCGGGCTGGCTTTCGAAATCCTGTCGCTGTACGTCGACGACATCCCGGCGGCCGACCTGCATGCGCTAGCGCACAAGACCTACACCGAGCAGGTGTTCGGCACGAAGGAGATCGTGCCGCTGAAGGCGCTGGAGCCGGGCATGTACCTCGAAGCCTTGTCCAACGGGCCCACGCTGGCCTTCAAGGACATGGCGATGCAGCTGCTGGGCAACCTGTTCGAGTACGAGCTGAAGCGCCGCGGCGAGAAGCTCAACATCCTGGGCGCGACCTCGGGCGATACCGGCAGCGCGGCCGAATACGCCATGCGCGGCAAGCAGGGCGTGCGCGTGTTCATGCTCAGCCCCCACGGCCGCATGAGCCCCTTCCAGCAGGCGCAGATGTTCAGCTTGGCAGATCGCAACATCCACAACCTCGCGGTCGAAGGCGTGTTCGACGACTGCCAGGACATCGTGAAGGCGGTGTCCAACGACCTGGCCTTCAAGCGCCAGTACCGCATCGGCACGGTCAACTCCATCAACTGGGCGCGGCTGCTGGCGCAGGTGGTGTACTACTTCGCCGGCTACTTCCAGGCGACCCAGAGTAACGACGAGCAGGTGAACTTCGCGGTGCCGTCGGGCAACTTCGGCAACATCTGCGCCGGCCATGTGGCGCGCATGATGGGCCTGCCGATCGCGCAGCTGATCCTGGCCACCAACGAGAACGACGTGCTCGACGAGTTCTTCCGCACCGGCAGCTACCGCGTGCGCAAGAGCGACGAGACGCACGAGACCTCCAGCCCGTCGATGGACATCTCCAAGGCCTCGAACTTCGAGCGCTTCGTCTTCGACCTGCTGGGCCGCGACCCCGAGCGCACGCGCCACCTGTTCAAGGACGAGGTGGAGACCCAAGGCCGCTTCACGCTGATGCCCACCGAGTTTGCGCGTATCGCGGGCTTCGGCTTCGTCTCCGGCAAGAGCACGCATGCCGACCGCGTGGCCACCATCCGCGACACCTGGCAGCGCTTCGGTGTGATGATCGACCCGCACACCGCCGACGGCCTGAAGGTGGCACGCGAGCATCCGTTGCCCGGCATCACCACGCTGGTGCTGGAGACCGCGCTGCCGGCGAAGTTTGCCGAGACCATCCGCGAAGCCCTGAACCGTGAGCCCGAGCGCCCTGCGGCGCTGGAGGGCATCGAGCAGCAGCCCAAGCGCTTTGCCGTGCTGCCCAAGAGCGTCGAGCGCGTGAAGGCATACCTTACCGAGCACTGCAGCGATTGAAATCATGAAAGTGGTCGGTATCTGCGGCTGGTCCGGCTCTGGCAAGACCACATTGCTCGAAGGCGTGATTGCCGCGCTCAAGGCGCAGGGCCAGCGCGTGTCGGTGATCAAGCATGCGCACCACCGCTTCGACATCGACCACGAGGGCAAGGACAGCTGGCGCCACCGCAAGGCGGGTGCCTTCGAAGTGCTGGTGGCCTCCAGCAAGCGGCTGGCGCTGATGCGCGAATACGAGACCGAGGTGGAGCACGACCCCCACGCGCTGATCGCCGAGCTGATGCCGGCGGCCGACTGGGTGCTGGTCGAAGGCTTTCGCCATGCCGACCTGCTGAAGATCGAGGTGTGGCGGGCCGAGGTGGGCGAGGCGCCGCTGTATCCTGCCGATCCGTACGTCACCGCGGTGGCCACCGACCGGCCCGAGGCGCTGCCCGCGCCCACCGGCCTGGCGGTGCTGCCGCTGTCCGAGCCCGCCGCGGTGGCGCAGTGGTTGATGCTGTCTGCCGCCCGCTATGAATACACCCGCTGAACGTCCCGCGATGCTGAGCCTGGCCGACGCCCTGGAGCGCCTGGCCGCGGGCGCGCGCGAGGCCCTGATCACGCAGGCCGAAACCGTCTCCACCTTCGACGCGCTGGGGCGCGTGCTGGCGGAAGACGTGCGCTCGATGGTGGACGTGCCGCCCGGCGACAACAGCGCGATGGACGGCTACGCGCTGCGCGCGGCCGACGTGCCGCTGGCCGGCACCGTGCTGCCGGTGAGCCAGCGCATTCCCGCGGGCACGGTCGGTGCGCCGCTGCAGCGCGGCACGGCGGCGCGCATCTTCACCGGCGCGCAGATACCGCCGGGCGCCGATGCGGTGGTGATGCAGGAGCAGTGCGAGGCGCTCGATGGTGCCGTGCGCATCCAAGCCGTGCCCACGCCGGGGCTGGCGATCCGGCGCCGCGGCGAGGACGTGGAGAAGGGCGCGGTGGTGCTGGCGCGCGGCACCCGGCTCACCCCACAGGGGCTGGGTCTGGCTGCTGCGGTCGGCGCGGGTCGCCTGACGGTATTGCGCCGGCCGCGCGTGGCCCTGTTTTCCACCGGCGACGAGCTGGCGATGCCCGGCGAGGTGGCGCCCGAGGCGATGAAGCCGGGTGCGATCTACAACTCCAACCGTTTCATGCTGCGCGGCTTGTTGCAGGCGGCCGGCTGCGAGGTGACCGACCTGGGCATCGTGCCGGACCGGCTGGATGCCACCCGCGCGGCCCTGCGCCAGGCAGCGGCCGGGCACGACCTGATCGTCAGCTCCGGCGGCGTGTCGGTGGGCGAGGAAGACCACCTCAAGCCCGCGATGCAGGCCGAAGGGCGCCTGGACCTTTGGCAGATCGCCATCAAGCCGGGCAAGCCGCTGGCCTTCGGCAGCGTGCGCAGGCCCGAGGGTGGCTCGGCCCTGTTCCTCGGCCTGCCGGGCAACCCGGTATCGAGCTTCGTGACCTTCGTGCTCGCGGGCCGCACCCTGCTGCATGCGATGCAGGGCATGGGCACGGCGCTGCCGCCTGCGCTGCCCATGCGCGCCGACTTCGAGCTGAAGAAGGCCGATCCCAAGCGCCGAGAGTTCCTGCGCGCGCGGCTCGATGCCGAGGGTGGGCTGGAGCTGTTTCCCAACCAGAGCTCCGGCGTGCTCACCTCGGCCGTGTGGGCCGACGGCCTGATCGACCTGCCGCCTGCCACGCCGGTGCGGCGCGGCGACACGGTGCAGTTCATCCCCTTGTCGCAGTTGCTCGCATGAAGGTCACGGTGCGCTACTTTGCCTCGTTGCGCGAGGTGCTCGGTCCCAGCGAGAGCCTGGAGGTGGAGGCCGGCCTCACGGTGGGTGCTCTGCGCGACCGGCTGATCGCGCGGGACGCGGCCCATGCCGGCGCCTTGGCACGCGGCCGGGCGGTGCGTTCGGCGCTCAACCAGCAGATGTGCGCCGAGGACGCGCCGCTTGCCGAAGGCGCCGAGGTGGCGTTCTTTCCTCCCGTGACGGGCGGCTAAGCCGCCAGCGCGGCGGCCACGCGATCACGGGCCGCGTCGGTGGCGCGGGCCATTGGAGGGCGCAGTTCGTCGCTCAGGTCGTGCAGCGGCGCCAGGGCGGCCTTCACGAGCGCTGGATTCGGCTCGGCGAACAGCGCCGTGGCGAGGGGCCGCAGGCGCCGCCACAGCGCCCTTGCCTCCGGCAGCCGGCCTTGGTCCAGCAGGCGCTGCATCTGCACGAAGCGCTGCGGCTGCAGATGGGCCGAGGCCGCGATCGCACCCGCCGCCCCCAGGCACAGCGACGCGAAGATCTGGTGATCGTCGCCGCACAACACCGCCAGGCGGCCGTCGGACAGCAGGGCCTGCAAGTGGTCGAGGTCGCCGCTGCAGTCCTTCACGCCCACGATGCGCGGGTGCGCGGCCAGCGCCAGCAGGGTGGCGGTTTCGATGCGCACGCCGGTGCGGCCGGGAATGTCGTACAGCAGCACCGGCTTGGGCGAGGCATCGGCCAGTGCGCTGAAGTGCTGCAGCAACCCTGCCTGCGAGGGCCTGACGTACGGGGGCGCCGAGATCAGCGCGCCGGCGATCGGCCGCTCCACCACGCGCAGCAGCTTCTCGCGCACGGCCGACGTGGCCACGCCGCCCAGGCCCATCAGCACCGGCAGGCCGGCCGCCGCGGCCAGCACGGTGTCCAGCGTCGCCAGCTGCTCGGCGTCGCTCAGCGTGGCGGCCTCGCCGGTGCTGCCGCATACCACGAAGCCGGCGATGCCGCTGGCCGCCAACGCGGCCGTCAGCCGGGCCAAACCGGCGTGATCCACCGTGGCGCGGATGAAAGGGGTGATCAGCGGCACCCAGATGCCGCGCAGGAAGGAAGGGGACGACATGAACGCTTTCTCCAGAAGTGACGGTGCAAAAGACCGTGTCGGGGAAAGCGGCGGAGGCACTGCCGGTGATCTGGTGCGGCCGGGGTGCCGCTTTGCCGTTGCCGTCGCTCACCTGACGACGGCAGCAGCAGCTCCCGTCAGACGAGCGGCTGTTTTTTCTCTTTACGGGAAACGGGGAACCGGCAATGCATGCGGCTGATTCTAGAGGTGGATGAGACAATCGCGCCATGCTTTCCGCCCGCTCGCGCGTGTCCATCCAGTCCGAGGACTTCGACCTCGGCGCCGAGGTGGCACGCCTGCGTGAAGGCGATGCCGGGGTGGGCGCCGTGGCCTCCTTCGTGGGCACGGTGCGCGATCGCAACGAAGGGCAGGGCCTCGCTGAAGACGTCCACACCATGGAGTTGGAGCACTACCCCGGCATGACCGAGCGCTCCATCGAGGCCATGATCGACCAGGCCTTCGAGCGTTTTCCGATCCGCGCGGCGCGCGTGATCCACCGCGTGGGCGTGCTGCGCCCGGGCGACCAGATCGTGCTGGTGATCACCACTTCGGCCCACCGCGGCGCAGCCTTCCAGGCCTGCGAGTTCCTGATGGACTACCTGAAGACACAGGCGCCGTTCTGGAAGAAGGAACATACGCCCGAGGGTGCCCGCTGGGTCGATGCCCGCGTGGCCGACGACGAGGCGCTGCGCCGCTGGGGCCTGCACGCCGACAACGCCGCCACCGGCGCATGAAGCCGCTGCAGGACGCCGACGCCCCCGTGATGCCGACCCTGCGCAACGCGCTGGGCCGTTTTGCCACGGGCGTGACCATCGTCACCTGCCTGGACGCCAACGGCCGGGCCGTGGGACTGACCGCCAACTCCTTCACGGCGCTGTCGCTGGAGCCTCCGCTGATCCTGTGGTCGCTGCGCGATGTCAGCCCCAGCCTGGGCGCGTTTGCCGCGGCCCGCTACTTTGCGGTGAACGTCCTGGCCGAGCGGCAGATGGCGCTGTCGCGCCGTTTCGCGAGCCCGGTGGCCGACAAGTTCGATCATGGCGACTGGCATGTGGGCGAGGGGGGGGTGCCGGTGCTCAACGAGGCGGCGGCGATCTTCGAGTGCGAAACGCACTCGCAGCAGGAGGCCGGCGACCATGTCCTGTTCATCGGACAAGTGCTGCGGTTCACCGACGGTGGAGCTCCTCCCTTGCTGTTCCATGCCGGCCGCTACCACCGGTTGGGTGGGCCCTTGTAGCCGTTGCGGGCATGCGCCAGCGCAAGCTGGGCATGCGGCCTGCCCTTGAAACTGGGCTGGTGTCCCATAAGTCGGCGGGAAAGGAAGATTGCCCATGCGACTCGACAAGCTCACCACCCGGTTCCAGGAAGCGTTGGCCGAAGCCCAGAGCCTGGCCGTCACGCGCGACAACCCGTACATCGAGCCCGCCCACCTGCTGGCCGCCATGCTGGCGCAGCCGGACGGGCCCAAGGCCTTGCTCGACCGGGCCGGCGTGAACACCGCTGGCCTGCGCCAGGCGATGGAAACGGCCATCGGCGGGCTGCCGCAGGTGCAAGGCGGCGCCCAGGTGCAGGCCGGCCGTGAGCTGGTGGCGCTGCTGCAGCAGGCCGAGAAGGAAGCCGCCAAGCGCGGCGACCAGTTCATTGCCAGCGAGATGTTCCTGCTGGCCCTGGCAGACGCCAAAACCGACATCGGTGGCATCGTGCGCGGCCACGGCCTCACCCGCAAGGCACTGGAGGCCGCGATCGAGGCGGTGCGCGGTGGCGCCACGGTGGATTCGGCCGAGTCCGAAGGCCAGCGCGAGGCGCTGAAGAAGTACACGCTCGACCTGACCGAGCGCGCGCGCCTGGGCAAGCTCGACCCGGTGATCGGCCGCGACGACGAGATCCGGCGCGCCATCCAGGTGCTGCAACGCCGCACCAAGAACAACCCGGTGCTGATCGGCGAGCCGGGCGTGGGCAAGACCGCCATCGTCGAAGGCCTGGCGCAGCGCATCGTCAACGGCGAGGTGCCCGAGACGCTGAAGGACAAGCGCGTACTGGTGCTCGACATGGCGGGCCTGCTGGCCGGCGCCAAATACCGCGGCGAGTTCGAGGAGCGGCTGAAGGCCGTGCTCAAGGAAGTGAGCCAGGACGAAGGCCGCATCATTTTGTTCATCGACGAGCTGCACACGATGGTGGGCGCCGGCAAGGCCGAGGGCGCCATCGACGCGGGCAACATGCTCAAGCCCGCGCTGGCGCGCGGCGAGCTGCACTGCATCGGCGCCACCACGCTGGACGAATACCGCAAGTACGTCGAGAAGGACGCCGCGCTGGAGCGCCGCTTCCAGAAGGTGATGGTCGATGAGCCGACCGTGGAGGCCACCATCGCCATCCTGCGCGGCCTGCAGGAAAAGTACGAGGTGCACCACGGCGTGGAGATCACCGACCCGGCCATCGTGGCCGCGGCGGAACTGAGCCACCGCTACATCACCGACCGCTTCCTGCCCGACAAGGCGATCGACCTGATCGACGAGGCGGCGGCCAAGATCAAGATCGAGATCGACTCCAAGCCCGAGGCGATGGACAGGCTCGACCGCCGGCTCATCCAGCTGAAGATCGAGCGCGAGGCGGTGAAGAAGGAGAAGGACGAGGCCTCGCAGAAGCGCCTGGGCCTGATCGAGGAAGAGATCAAGAAGCTGGAGCGCGAGTACGCCGATCTTGAAGAGATCTGGCAGAGCGAAAAAGCGCAGGCGCAGGGCTCGGCCCATGTGAAGGAAGAGATCGACCGCATCAAGTTCCAGATCGAGGAACTCAAGCGCAAGGGCGACTTCAACAAGGTCGCCGAACTGCAATACGGCCGCTTGCCCGAGCTGGAGAAAAAGCTCAAGGAAGCGCAGGCCAAGGAGGCCGGCAAGGCCGGCAGCGGCGCGCCGCAGCTGCTGCGTACGATGGTGGGCGCCGAAGAGATCGCCGAGGTGGTGTCGCGCGCCACCGGCATCCCCGTGAGCAAGCTGATGCAAGGCGAGCGCGACAAGCTGCTGCAAATGGAAGCCAAGCTGCACGAGCGCGTGGTGGGCCAGGACGAGGCCATCGTCGCGGTGAGCGACGCGATCCGCCGCTCGCGTGCCGGCCTGTCCGACCCGAACCGGCCCTATGGCTCGTTCCTGTTCCTAGGCCCCACCGGCGTGGGCAAGACCGAGCTGTGCAAGGCCTTGGCCGCGTTCCTGTTCGACAGCGAGGATCACCTGATCCGCGTCGATATGAGCGAGTTCATGGAGAAGCACTCGGTGGCGCGGCTGATCGGCGCGCCGCCGGGCTACGTGGGCTACGAGGAAGGCGGCCACCTCACCGAGGCCGTGCGGCGCAAGCCCTACAGCGTGCTGCTGCTCGACGAGGTGGAAAAGGCCCACCCCGACGTGTTCAACGTGCTGCTGCAGGTGCTGGACGATGGCCGCCTCACCGATGGCCAGGGCCGCACGGTGGACTTCAAGAACACGGTGATCGTGATGACCAGCAACCTCGGCTCGCACATGATCATGCAGATGGCGGGCCAGGATTCGGAGCTGATCCGCGAGGCCGTGTGGGCCGAGGTGAAGGGCCATTTCCGGCCCGAGTTCCTCAACCGCATCGACGAGACGGTGGTGTTCCATGCGCTGGACCAGAAGCACATCGAGTCCATCGCGAAGATCCAGCTCAAGGGCCTGGAGCAGCGGCTGGAGAAGATGGAGATGAAGCTCGATGTGTCGCCGGCGGCGCTGGCCGAGCTGGCCAAGGTGGGCTTCGATCCGGTGTTCGGCGCGCGGCCGCTCAAGCGCGCGATCCAGCACCGCATCGAGAACCCGGTGGCCAAGCTCATTCTCGAAGGCAGGTTCGGCCCGAAGGACGTGATCCCGGTGGACGTGCACGACGGCGAGTTCAGCTTCGACCGGGTCGTGCACTGACCTTGGTCGCAAGAGGCGCCCGGGCGCGTTCGTAGAATCGGCCCACGATTCACGACGCGCCCGAAGCCTTTTTCATGAGCACCACCGACGCCCGCCTGCCTGCCGCCCCTGTCGTCATCGTGGGCGCCGGCCTCGCGGGGCTCACGGTGGCGCTGCAGTTGGCCGAGACCCGCCAGGTGGTGGTGCTGGCCAAGCGCAACCTCGACGAAGCGGCCACCGCCTGGGCGCAGGGTGGCATCGTCGGCGTGCTGGGCGAGGACGACAGCATCGACTCGCATGTGCGCGACACGCAGGACGCCGGCGCCGGCCTGGTCGATGAGCACACCGCGCGCTTCATTGCCGAGCACAGCGCGGCGGCGATCGAATGGCTGGTGGGGCAGGGCGTGCCGTTCTCGCCCGACCCGCAAGGGCCGCTGGGCCTGCACCTCACGCGCGAAGGAGGCCACACCGTGCGCCGCATCGCCCATGCGGCCGACGCCACCGGCAAGGCCATCCACGATGCGCTGCTCGCCAAGGTGAAGCAGCATCCCAACGTCGCGTTGCGCGAGCGCTGGATGGCGGTGGACCTGATCACCTCGCGCCACCTGAAGCGCGAGGAAACCTCGCGCTGCTACGGCGTCTACGCGCTGGACATCGACTGCCAGCGCGTGGAGACGCTGGCGGCCTCGGCCGTGGTGCTGGCCACCGGCGGCGTCGGCAAGGTGTACCGCTACACCAGCAACCCCGACACCGCCACTGGCGACGGCATCGCGATGGCCTGGCGCGCCGGCTGCCGGGTGGGCAACATGGAGTTCATCCAGTTCCACCCCACCTGCCTGTACCACCCGCAGGAGCGCAGCTTCCTGATCACCGAGGCGATGCGCGGCGAGGGTGCCTACCTGCGCCTGCCGTCCCTTGGACCGGGCGATCCCGGTGGCACGCGCTTCATGCCTGCGCACGACCAGCGCGGCGAACTGGCGCCGCGCGACATCGTGGCCCGCGCGATCGACTTCGAGATGAAGAAGCACGGCCTGGACCATGTGTGGCTGGACGCCACGCACCTGGGCGAGGCCTTCCTGAAGGAGCATTTCCCCACCATCTACGCGCGCTGCCTGAAGCTGGGCATCGACATCACCAAGCAGCCCATCCCCGTGGTGCCGGCGGCGCACTACACCTGCGGCGGCGTGGTCACCGACCTGCACGGCCGTACCGACCTGCCCGGGCTGTACGCGGTGGGCGAGACCACCTACACCGGCCTGCACGGCGCCAACCGGCTGGCGAGCAACTCGCTGCTCGAATGCGTGGTGCTGGGCCGCACGACGGCCCTGGCGATCCAGCAAGGCGCGGTCGTGGCCGAGGCCCACCTGCCGCCCTGGGACGAAAGCCAGGTCGAAAACGCCGACGAGCAGGTGGTCATCGCGCACAACTGGGACGAGCTGCGCCTGATGATGTGGAACTACGTGGGCATCGTGCGCACCACCAAGCGGCTGGAGCGTGCGCTGCACCGCATCGAGCTGCTCAAGAGCGAGATCGACGAGTACTATGCCAACTTCCGCGTCAACCGCGACCTGCTGGAGCTGCGCAACCTGGTCGAATGCGCCGAGCTGATCGTGCGCTCGGCGCTGATGCGGCACGAAAGCCGCGGCCTGCACTACAGCCGCGACTTCCCGGCCACGCTGCCGGTGAGCTTTCCCACGGTGCTGGTGGGGCCGGCGCGTCGCGCCGCTTGAGCGTCAGCGGCGCGCGCGCATCGCGCTGCGCGCCTGCACGAACTGGAACGCGTGGCGCACGGCCTCGTCGATGGCTTGCTCGCTGTCCACCCGTTCCTTGTCGCTCATGTAGAACGCCAGGTCCACCGGGTGGCGGATGTACCGCGGCGGCAGGCGGTTCAGTGCGACGCAGGCCACGTCGGCCAGCATCTCGCCTCGCAGCCCTGGGTACTGCGGCGCCAGCGCGCTCACAGCGGCCAGCACCGGCTGCTCGAAGTGGTTGCGGATGGATTCGAAGTCGGCGTCGCTCATATGTAGCCCCCTACGGCGCGTGGCGCCGGTCACCCCAAGGGGAGCGAGCGCCTTGGGAGCGGCCCGGCGGCGCTCATCTCCGCCTATCGGCCGGCGGCGACCGAACTTGAAGCCGCTTACAGCCGCTGCAGCACCCGCATCGAGTAATCCGTCGCGCTCACGTCCTTGGTGAGCTTGCCGATCGAGATGCGATCGACCCCGGTGGCAGCGATGTCGCGCAACACCTCCAGCGTCACGCCGCCAGACACCTCGAGCAGCGCGCGGCCCTGCGCGAGCTGCACCGCCTCGCGCATCCGTGCCAGCGAGAAGTTGTCGAGCAGCACGCTGGTGGCGCCGGCGGCCAACGCCTCGCGCAGCTGCTCCAGCGTCTCGACCTCGATCTGGACGTCCACGCCGGCGTTCAGCGCGAAGGCGTTGCGCAAGGCCTGCGTCACGCTGCCAGCGGCTGCGATGTGGTTCTCCTTGATCAGGATGCCGTGCCACAGCGCCAGGCGCTGGTTCTGCCCGCCGCCCACGCGCACCGCGTACTTCTGTGCCTGGCGCAGGCCGGGGAGGGTTTTGCGGGTGTCGAGGATCGCGCAGCCGCGCGGGTTGGGCGACGCGCCTGCTATGGCGGCCACGTAGCGGCGGGTCAGGGTGGCGGTGCCCGAGAGCAGCTGCAGGAAGTTGAGCGCGGGGCGCTCGGCCGACAGCAGGGCGCGTGCGTCGGCCTCGACGTGGCAGGTGTCGGTGTCGGCGCGCTGCAGCTCGCCTTCGGCGTAGTGCCAGTCGATGCGCGCCGAGCTGTCCAACGCCTTCACACAGTCTTCGAACCAGGCGCGGCCGCACAGCACGGCCTCTTCGCGCACCTTCACGCGGGCGCGCACGCGCTGGCCTGCCGGCACCAGCAGGCCGGTCCAGTCGGCGCGGCCGATGTCTTCGAACAGCGCGTCGCGCACATTGCGCACGCGTGCTTCTTCCAGGGTTTCGTTGTGGTCGAACATGGGGTTCGTCAGGCGGCGCCGATGTTCGGCACGAAGCCTTGGGCGGGCTTGGCGATGGCCGCGGGGTTCTTGGCCACGAAGTCGAGCATGCGCTCGATGCAGCCCAGCGCCTGGCTGCGCGTGGGCTCGGGCACCAGGATCTCGCCGCTGCCGGTCTGCAGGCATTCCACCACCCCCTGCAGCGCGTTCATCGCCATCCAGGGGCAGTGCGCGCAGCTCTTGCAGGTGGCGCTGTTGCCGGCCGTGGGCGCCTCGATCAGCGTCTTGCCGGGCGCGAGCTGGCGCATGCGGTGCAGGATGCCGTTGTCGGTGGCGACGATGTATTCCTTGGCGGCGCCTTCGACCACCGCCTTCAGCAGTTGCGAGGTGGAGCCCACCACGTCGGCCTGGCGCACCACGCTCTCGGGCGACTCGGGGTGCACCAGCACCATCGCGCCGGGGTGCTGCGCCTTCAGCAGATCAAGCTCCAGGCCCTTGAACTCGTCGTGCACGATGCAGGCGCCGTTCCACATCATCATGTCGGCGCCGGTCTGCTGCTGGATGTAGCGGCCCAGGTGGCGGTCGGGCGCCCAGAGGATCTTCTCGCCCCGGTCCTTCAGGTGCTGCACGATCGCCAGCGCGCACGAGCTGGTGACCATCCAGTCGGCACGCGCCTTCACCGCGGCGCTGGTGTTGGCGTACACCACCACCTTGCGCTCGGGGTGCGCATCGCAGAAGGCGGCGAACTCGTCGGGCGGGCAGCCCAGGTCAAGCGAACAGGTGGCGTCGAGGTCAGGCATCAGCACCCGTTTCTCGGGCGAGAGGATCTTCGCGCTCTCGCCCATGAACTTGACGCCGGCCACCACCAGCGTCTTGCTCGGATGGTCGCGGCCGAAGCGGGCCATTTCCAGCGAGTCGGCCACGCAGCCGCCGGTGGCCAGCGCGAGGTCTTGCAGGTCGCCGTCGACGTAGTAGTGGGCCACCAGCACGGCATCGTGCGCCTTCAGCAGCGCGGCGGCACGCGCCTTCCACTCCTCGCGCTGCGCGGGCGACAGCGGGGGGGGAACCTTGGCCCAGGCATGGGCGGTGCAGCTCTGGCCGCTCGCGTCCTGGCGGGTGTAGTCGAAAAGCACTTGGCTCATGGGGAAATCAGATGCGGCCGCGTCGCAGGCGGCGCAAGCGAAGGGACGTAACGCATGGTAGCCCAGGCGTTTTGACCCCGGTGCCGGCGAGGCGCGCGTCAGCTCAGGGCGCGCTCCGTCTCGCGCAGCTTGAAGCGCACCAGCGCCACATTGCTGCGCTTGCGGTCCAGCAGCGCCAGCAAGAACAGTCCAGGCCGTGCGGCGATGGTGCGCACCAGTTGCTGGTGGTCGCCGGCCGTGACGCTGATCTCCTCCACCGACGGCTGCCCCATGGTGCGGGCCGCATGCTGCTGCGCGCGCAAGGCCAGCGAGGTGGCGAGCGACGCGCGCGGCAGGTCGGGCGCCAGCCCCGCGGGCAGGGCCGACTCGCCGGCGATCATCTGGCCGCCCGCGCCGTCGACCAGCGCGCAGGCCTGCACGCCTTCGCACAGCAGCAGCTGCCCGAGCAGCCGCGACGCGAGGGCTGCCTCGGGCGCCTCCTGCGCGCCGGTCCAGCGGCCGAAGCCCGAAGGCTCGGCGCGGCGCCGCTCCCACAGGCCCTGCAGCGCGTTCCACAGCGCCGAAGAGCCGCGCAAGGGGCCCTGGATGGTTTCGATGCGCAGCCGCGCGGGCCACGGCAGCATGCGCACGCGCTGCGCCAGCAGGTCGCCGTCGGCCGGCAGCACGAAGGCCAGCACCGGGCAACGCCACGTGCTGTGCTGCACGGCCTCGTGCACCCGGTGCAGCGCCTCCATCGCGGCCGGCGCGTCGGCCTTGTCCAGCAGCACCGCGCTGAGCTGGCTGCGTTCCATCAGCGCGGCGCAGACCTCGGCTTCTTCCGGGCCGTTGCCGCGGGTGTCGGCGTGGTAGACCTTCAGCGTGTCGTGGGCGCGCCGCTGCACCGTGGCGCGCTCCACCACCGCCAGCGTGCGCAGCGTGCCCTGTTCGCGCAGGTGCAGCCGTTCCACCGGGGTGCCGGTGGTGTCGGCCAGCGCCTTCAGCAGCGCGGGCGCCTGCTGGCGCGAGACGTCCAGCAGCGTGAGCATCTGCGTGGCCTCGCCCAGGTCGGCGCGGCTGTGGCGGAAGTGCTCGCGTATCGCCTGCCCGGGGGAGCCGGTGACGAACAGGTTCTGCGCGTGGGGGTCTTCGATCTGCGCGTGGATGTTGAACGGCTCGGCGCCGTCTTCCAGCACGGCCGTGGGCGCGAAGCCCGCTTCGGCGTCGTCGCGCCCGCCGCGTTTGGGCTGGGCGCCGAGGTCGCCGAACAGGGTTGAGAGCATGGCCGCACTCCGGGAATGGGAATTGCCCTCACCGTAACCAGCGCGCCCAGCCAGCGGTGTTGCAGATTGTTGCGAAAGCAGCGCACGCCGTACGCGCCGTCACACTTTCCCGAGGAACCGGCTCGGCGGCATGCCGACAGAACGCCGCACCATCGCGCTGAAAGCGCTGGGGCTGGAGTAGCCCAGCTCGGCCGCGATGTGGCTCATCGGCCGCTTCTTGGAGGCCAGCGATACCGCCTTGGCCAGCAGCACGCGTTCGCGCCAGCGGGCGAAGCTGGTGCCCAACTCGTCGCGGAACAGGCGCGCCACGGTGCGGGCGCTGGCGCCGGCATCGCGCGCCCAGCCTTCCAGCGTGGCATGGCGCGTGGGCTCGCGCAGGATCGCTTCGCACAGCGCGCGCAGCCGCTTGTCCTGCGGCAGGTCCACGCCCAGGCTCACGGGCTGTGCGCGCCGCAATTCATCGAGCACCAGCACGCCCAGCCGGCGCTCGCGTTGCAGCGTCTGGGCGTCCAGCGGCGCGCCGTCGCCGTCGGGCCGCAGGTCCATCTGCAGCACCAGCGCGCGCAGCAGGTCCGACACTTCGAGCACGCGGCACTGCCGCCAGGCCGCCTCTTCGCCGCGCGGCACACCGGGCCCGCAGCGGCCGGGCGGCTGGTGGATGTAGATGCTGCGCAGGTCGGCGTCTTCCAGCACCGTCACCGCGTGCTCCATGCCCGGGGGCACCCACACCGCGCGCAGCGGCGGCACGATGTACGAGCCGCCGGGGACGGTGAGCCGCGTGACGCCGGTGGTGGAAAAACCCACCTGCGCCCAGGCGTGCGCGTGCGGCACCACCTCCACGTCGGTGCGCAGCCAGTGCAGCTTGACGCGCACGGGGCGCGCTGCATCGGGTACGAACAGGTGGGGCGTGAGCGGGCCGATGCGGCGTTTGTTCGCGCTTGGCATGTTCTCGACAGAAGTTGTCCGTCTATCGTAAACCTGCCGACGTGGCGCGGCCTACGATCGCTGCAGTTCCAGCCTGTTTTCGGTGGTTTCACGATGAGCACGCTCGCCGCTCCCGCGCCCTTGCAGCAAGACGCCCGCACGATCAGCCTGATCGGGCTGGCGCACGGCACCTCGCACTTCTTCCACATGCTGCTGCCGCCGCTGTTCCCGCTGTTCATCCGCGACTTCGGGCTGAGCTATGCGGAACTGGGGTTGCTGGTCTCCACCTTCTTCGTGGTCTCGGGCATCGGCCAGGCGCTGGCCGGCTTTCTCGTGGACCGTGTGGGGGCACGCCCGGTGCTGTTCTGGGCGCTGGGGTGCTTCGTGCTCGCCGGCCTGGCCGTCGCCACGGCTTCGGGCTACGCCGGGCTGATGTTGGCCGCGCTGCTGGCCGGGCTGGGCAACTCGCCTTTCCATCCGGTGGACTTCACCATCCTCAACAAACGGGTGTCGCAGCCCCGGCTGGGGCATGCGTTCTCGGTGCATGGCATCAGCGGCAACCTCGGCTGGGCCGCGGCGCCGGTGTTCCTGACCGCGCTCACGGCCGCCACAGGCTCCTGGCGCTTCGCGGCGGCCGGCGCGTCATTCTGGGCGGTGCTGGTGATCGCGATGCTGTGGTGGGGGCGCGCGTCCATCGACGATCGCGCGGGCCAATGGGCGCACGAGCGGCGCACGCCGGGCGCCGGCGCGGCGGCCGTGCCGGAACATCCGCTGGCCTTTTTGAAGCTGCCTTCGGTGTGGCTGTGCTTTTCGTTCTTCTTCTGGTCCACCTGCGCCTTGAGCGCCATGCAGGCCTTTTCCAGCCCGGCGCTGCAGCAGCTGTACGGGTTGCCGCTCACGGTGACCTCGTTCGTCATCACCGGCTTCATGCTGTGCGGCGCCGCCGGCATGGTGGTGGGCGGGTTCCTGGTGGGCAAGACCGAACGGCTGGAACGGCTGATCGGCGCATGCCTGCTGGGCGCGGCGGTGCTGCTGGTGCTGGCCGGCTCGGGCCTGCTGCCCGGCATGGCCGCCGC
The DNA here is from genome assembly GCA_040758375.1 of Pseudomonadota bacterium. Taxonomy (GTDB): domain Bacteria; phylum Pseudomonadota; class Gammaproteobacteria; order Burkholderiales; family Burkholderiaceae_C; genus CAMLIZ01. Next base: position 22,180 of record JBFLWE010000032.1, on the reverse strand, counting down.
GGCCGTGGCGGCGCTGGCCGGCTTCGGCACCGGGCTGGCCGGGCCTTCGCGCGACATGCTGATCAAGCGCGCCGCGCCGCCGGGCGCCACCGGCCGCGTGTACGGCACCGTGTATTCAGGCCTGGATCTGGGCTTCGCGCTCGCCGCGCCGGTCTTCGGCACGCTGATGGACCAAGGCGCCGCCGCCTGGGTCTTTCACGGCGCGGCGGTGGCGCTGCTCATGGGTGTGGTGTCGGCCGGTGCCGTGGGTTTGCGAGTGGCGAGAAACGCCGCCGTGGCCGCTAAAGTGCCGGCATGACGATCCGCGCCACCCACGACGACGTTTCTCCCGCTGCCGCCCGGCCCGCCGGCCACCTGCTGGTCGAGGCCTTGATCGCACAGGGCGTGCACACCGCCTTCGGCGTGCCGGGCGAGAGCTACCTCGCGGTGCTCGATGGCTTTCACGAGCACCGCGACCGCATCCGCTTCATCGCCTGCCGGCAAGAGGGCGGCGCGGCGTTCATGGCCGAGGCGCAGGGCAAGCTCACCGGCCGGCCGGGCATCTGCTTCGTGACCCGCGGCCCCGGCGCCACCAACGCCAGCATCGGGCTGCACACCGCGTTCCAGGACTCCACGCCGATGATCCTGTTCATCGGGCAGGTAGCCTCGGACCAGCGCGACCGCGAGGCGTTCCAGGAGGTCGACTACCGGCAGATGTTCGGCCCCGGCACGCTGGGCTTGGCCAAGTGGGTGGGCGAGGTGCACGATGCCAACCGCCTGCCCGAGTACATCGGCCGCGCGTTCCACACCGCAATGCAGGGGCGGCCGGGCCCGGTGGTGCTGGTGCTGCCGGAAGACATGCTCACCCAGCTCAGCAGCGCGCCGGTGCTGCCGCGTGCCGAGCCGGCGCTGGCATGGCCAGCGCCCGGTGCCTTGCGTGAGGTGCGCCATCTGCTGATGGCGGCGCAGCGGCCCTTCGTCATCGTCGGCGGCAGCGGCTGGGACGCCGAGGCCTGCAATGCCCTGCAGCGCTTTGCCGAAAACTGGCAGTTGCCCGTGGGCTGTGCGTTCCGCTTCCAGGACACCTTCGACAACCGGCATCCGCTGTATGCCGGGGATGTGGGCATCGGCATCAACCCCAGGCTGGCGGCCCGCATCCAGGAAGCCGACCTCGTGCTGGCCATCGGCGCCCGCTTGGGCGAGATGACCACCGGCGGCTACACGCTGCTGCAGCCGCCGCGGCCGCGGCAGAAGCTGGTCCACGTGCATGCCGGGGCGGAGGAACTGGGCCGGGTGTACGCCGCCGACCTGCTGCTGCAGTCCTCGATGGCCTGTGCCGCGAAGGCGCTGGAAACCCTGAGCGCGCCGCCGGAGTTGCAGTGGCGCGACTGGACTGCGGCGGCGCATGCCGACTACGAAGCCAATCTGTTGCCCCAGCCGGTGCAGCCGCTCGACATGGCCGAGGTGGTGAAGGTCCTGGACCGGCTGGCGCCCGAGGCGATCTATACCAACGGCGCCGGCAACTACAGCGGCTGGCTGCACCGCTTCCACCGCTATCCGGGCCTGCAGCACCATGGCCGCACGCAGCTGGCGCCCACGGCCGGCGCCATGGGTTATGGCGTGCCGGCGGCGGTGGCAGCCAGCCTGCTGTATCCCGACCGCCTGGTGATCAACATCGCGGGCGACGGCGACTTCCTGATGACCGGGCAGGAGCTGGCCACGGCCACTGGCTATGGCGCGCGCCGGCTGGTCAGCGTGGTGGTGGACAACGGCACCTACGGCACGATCCGCATGCACCAGGAGCGCGAGTACCCGGGGCGGGTGAGCGGCAGCGACTTGTTCAACCCCGACTTCGCCGCGCTGGCGCGGGCCTACGGTTGGCGTGCCGAGCGCGTCGAGCGCACTGCGCAGTTCGAGCCGGCCTTTGCCGCCGCGCTGGCGTCCGGGCAGCCGACGCTGCTGCACCTGAAGCTCGACGCCGACGTCAGCACCAGCCGCACCACGCTGGGCGCGATCCGCACTGCCGCCCTGCAGCGGCAGCAGCGCTAGGAATCTGGGCAGCCCAGGCGCTGCTGCGCCTCGGGCTTGCGCAGGTGCTGGTCGAGGTAGTAGTCGAGCAGCCCGCGGGCCAGCCTGTGGTCTTCGGGCGGGAACAGGCTGCCGGCGTCGTGCAGCCAACCGTCAATGCACTGCGGCTTGTCGGCGTCGGAGGCGGCGCATCGGAGCAGCCGCCCGTACGCCTTGCGGTAGATCTCGAAGCCCAAGCGCCGCATCGGGGCGCCGTGGCCGGGCACCAGCCATTCGAAGTCGATCGTCGCCAACTGCTCGAGCGCCTGGGTCCAGCTGGCGGGGCAGGCGGTGTCGAACAGCGGGGCCGGCAGCGTGACGAGATCACCCGCGGCGAGCACCTTGGCAGCAGGGTCGTACAGCCACACGTCGCCGGCGGTCGCGGCATGCGGCGCAAGGCCCACGATCAGCTCGCGCCCGGCCATCCGCTGCGGCCCCGCGTGGTCGATGGTGATGTCGGGTGTGCTGGCCTCGTGCGCGTCGATGATCTCGAGCTCGTGGTCCAGCGATGCGCGCTCGGCCGCGTCAGCCGGCAGCGTGGGCAGCCGCTGCTCGATCTGCTGGCGGTAGCGCGCCAGGAAGCCCTTGCGGGCTGCGCCGATCGCGGCGCTGGCCACCACCTTTGCGCCGGGAAAGGCCTTCTTCAACGCGGCGTTGCCGCCGATGTGGTCGAGGTGCCAGTGGCTGTTCACGATGAACAGCAGCGGGCGCTCGTGGGCGCGCAGCGCCGACAGCAGCCGTTGTGCGTGGCGCTCGCTGCGCCCGGTGTCGAACACCAGCAGCCCTTGCGGCGCCTCGATCAGCAGGCTGTTGCCGTCGGGCTGCCGGCCGGGGACGAATTCACCGGGCAGCCAGGCCACGCCAGGGGCCAACGGCTTGGTCCTGGCGTCCGCATGGGCAGGGCCTAGAAAGCCGACAACGAAGCAGAACAGGAACAAGGCGCGCATGGGCGCCAAGCCTAGCGCGGCGCCCGCTTCCACATCAACAGCACCACGCCGGCCAGCACCACCGCCACCGCGCCCCATTCGAAGGGCGTGACATGCTCGCCGGCCACGGCCACGCCCAGCAGCATGGCGATGACCGGGTTCACGAAGGTGTAGCTGGAGGCCAGCCCCGCCGAGGCGCGCTGCAGCAGCACCATGTAGGCGTTGAAGGCGATCAGCGAGCCGAACACCACCAGATAGGCCCAGGCCGCCAGCGCCACCGGTTGTGGCGGCCAGGTGGGCGCTTCACCGTTGGCCCACGACAGCGCCAGCAGCACCAGGCCGCCGCAGATCATTTCGCTCGCGAAACCCATCGCGCCCGGCGCCAGCGGCAGGCTGCGCTGGCTGAGCACGCTGCCGATGGACCAGGTGACGCATGCGGTGGCGATGGCGATCAAGCCAGCGGGCGAGGCCTGGAAGCCGGCGCCTTGCGTGAGCAGCAGCACCCCCACCATGCCCACCGCGATGCCGGCGGCTTCGGGCTTGCGCGGGCGGATGCCGAAGCCCAGGTTCACCAGCGCGATCATCAGCGGCACCACCGCGATGAAGGCCACCACCAGGCCGGAACCCACTGTCTGCTCAGCGTACGCGGTGCCGCCCATGCCGCCGGCCAGCATCAAGGTGCCCACCAGCAAGGCGTTGCGCCACTGGACGGGCGAGGGCAGCGCGGCGCCGCGCCAGCGCATCCAGGCCAGCAGCAGGGCGCCGGCCACCAGGAAACGCGTGCCCATCTGGAAAAAGGGCGGAAAGCTCAGCAGCGCGTACTTGATCGCGAGGTAGGTCGAGCCCCACACCAGCCAGGTGGCTGCCAGGCAGGCGGTGATCAGCGGGGACAGGCCGGTGGGCGCAGCGGCAGAAGCGGTCAGCGTGGAACTCATGGGGTGGGATCGTAAAAAAGAAGCTGCGTGCGATCGATGCGAACTTCAAGCGTTTTCCGGGAGTACCCGATGTTGTTCGAAGGTTCTGTCGCTGCTACGCTTTGAGAATGCAAACCGCGCTGGACCACTACGACACCCGCATCCTGGCCGAGCTGCAGGCCGATGCCCGACTTTCGATGGCGGAGCTGGGGCGCAGGGTGCACCTGTCGCAGCCGGCCGTGACCGAGCGCGTGCGCAAGCTCGAAGCGGCAGGCGTGATCACCGGCTACCGCGCCACCGTCAACCTGCAGGCGCTGGGCTACGGCATACGGGCGATGATGCGCGTGGGGCGCGCCGAGTATGCGCGCGTGATCAAGCTGCTGCAGGGCACGCCCGAGGTGGTGAATGCCTACAACGTGACCGGCGAAGACAGCTGGATCTTCGAGATCGCGGTCATCGACGTGGCGCACCTCGATGCAGTGGTGACCAAGTTCTGCATCCTCACCGAAACCTCGACTTCCATCATCCTCAACGCGGCGCGCGAGCACCAGGTGATGCTGCCGCCACGGCGCGAAGACGTGAAGCCGCCCATCAAGAAAGTGGAGAACGCATGAGTCCGAAGGACTTCGATCGGTTCGCGACCTGCGACCTGTGCGACGAACACAAGAACGACACCGATGGCGCCTTCCGCGTGCTGCCGCCGGTGTTCCGCGACTTCGGCGGCGTACCCAGGTTCGCCGGCCCCGTGGCCACGGTCAAGTGCTTCGAAGACAACTCGCTGGTCAAGGCCGCGGTGGAGTCGCCCGGCCACGGCCGGGTGCTGGTGGTCGACGGCGGCGGCTCGCTGCGCCGGGCGCTCGTGGGCGGCAATCTCGCCGCCGCGGCGGCGAGGAACGGCTGGGCCGGCGTGGTGGTCGACGGCTGCGTGCGCGACGTGGCCGAGCTCGCGGCGGCGCAGGTCGGCATCCGCGCGCTGGCCGCGATGCCGCTGCCCACCGAAAAGCGCGGCGAAGGTCAGCGCGACGTGGCGGTGCAGGTGCAAGGCGTGTGGGTTCGCCCCGGCGACCACCTGTATGCCGATGCAGACGGCATCGTCGTGGTGCAAGGCTGAAGGCCTGGCCTACAATCCGGCGCTCAAGTCGGGGTGTAGCGCAGCCTGGTAGCGCAACTGCTTTGGGAGCAGTGGGTCGGACGTTCGAATCGTCTCACCCCGACCAACCTCTCGTTGTTCCTCAAGCCGCGGACGGCGGCTCCATCACGCGGCGCAGCTGTTCCATGCTGATCGGCTTGATCAGATGGGCGTCGAAGCCGGCTTCCATGGTGCGCTGGCGATCGCCTTCCTGTCCGTAGCCCGTCATGGCCACCACCCGCGCCGGGCGCTCGCTCAGCCGGGTGCGCAGATGCTGCATCACGTCGAATCCGTTGGTGCCCGGCATGTTGAGGTCGAGCAGCACCAGGTCGGGGGCAAAGCGCCCTGCTGCCGGCACGGCTTGTTCGCCGCTATAGACCGGCAATGCGTCATGGCCCATCACCTGCAGCAGGCTGGCCATGGTGTCGGCCGAATCGCGGTTGTCGTCCACGATCAGCACGCGTTGCCGGCGTGTCGACAGCTGTGCACTGGCGGCGGCGCCAGCCGCGGGGCTCTCGACCAGCGCCGTGGACAGCGGCAGCCGCACGGTGAACTCGCTGCCCCGGCCGCGTCCGGCGCTGTAGGCCCGGATCGTGCCGCCGTGCAATTCGACCAGCGTGCGCGCGAGCGTGAGCCCGATGCCCAGGCCGCTTTCCGAGGGCGGCCTGCCGCATTCTTCTTGCGTGAACAGCTCGAACACCCGCTCCAGGGCCTCGGTGGCGATGCCGCGACCGGTGTCGCGCACGGTGAGAACGGCCATCTCGTCGGCGGTGCGCAGGTCGAGCTCGATGCGGCCGCCTTCATCGGTGAACTTGGCGGCGTTGACCAGCAGGTTCTGCAGCACCTGGGCCAGCCGGGTGCCGTCGCCCACCATCGAAATGGGGTCGTCGGGGATGCGCAGCTCCAGCGTGTGGCGCCGCGCGTCGATCAGGGGGCGGGCGGCCTCGATGCTGCGGAACACCACCTCGCGCAGGCTGATGCGCTCGCGCTTGAGGCTGATCTTGCCGGTGGCCATGCGCCCCACGTCGAGCAGGTCGTCCACCAGCCGCGTCAGGTGGGCCAGCTGGCGATCGATGATGTCGCGCGAGGCCAGCACGCGGCTGGACAGTTCCTTCTCGAGCTGCAGGATGCTCACGGCGTTGCGGATGGGCGCCAGCGGATTGCGCAGCTCGTGCGCCAGCATGGCCAGGAACTCCATCATCCGGCGCGAGGAGCTCTCCAGGTCGGCCAGGCGGCGGCGCTCGCTCATGTCGTGCGTGACCTTGGCGAAGCCGCGCAGCCGGCCCTCGGTATCGTGCACCGGGGTGATCGTGACGTCGGCCCAGAACACCGTGCCGTCCTTGCGCACCCGCCAGCCTTCGTCGTGCGCCCGGCCTTCGCCCAGGGCCTGCGCGAGCAGGCGCGCAGGCTTGCCCGACGCCAGATCGTCTGCGGTATGGAAGATCGAGAAATGCCGGCCCAGCACCTCCGGCGCCACATAGCCCTTCATCGCCTGCGCGCCGGTGTTCCAGCTTTGCACATAGCCTGCGGGGTCGAGCATGAAGATGGCATAGTCGCGAACGCTTTCGACCAGCAGGCGGAAGCGTTCTTCGCTCTGGCGCAGCGCTTCTTCCTGTCGCCGCCGCTCGGACAGGTCGCGCGTGACCTTGGCGAACCCGGTCACCTCGCCCTGCTCGTCGTACAAGGCCGTGATGATGACGTTGGCCCAGAAGCGCGTGCCGTCCTTGCGTACGCGCCAGCCTTCGTCTTCGAAGTGGCCCAGTCGGCGCGCCTCGCGCAGCTCCTGCTGCGGCCAGCCCGACACCACGGCTTCGGGCGGGTAGAAGCGGCTGAAAGGCTGGCCGATGATCTCGTCGGCCTTGTAGCCCTTGATCTTCTCGGCGCCGGCGTTCCAGCTCTGCACGATGCCGTCGGCATCGAGCATGAAGATCGCATAGTCCTTGATCGTCTCGACCAGCAGCCGGAAGCGCTCTTCACCGAGGTGCAGCCTTTTGCCGGCAGTGCTCAATCGAGCGTCGGACGCTCGCTCCATCGGAACTCCTTTGCGCTTGGCAAAAGCATGAAGGCCCGGGCCGGCCCATGGCCTGCCCGGAGGGACTCGAACCCCCGACCTGCTGCTTAGAAGGCAGCTGCTCTATCCAGTTGAGCTACGGGCAGACGGCGGCCATTATCTCAGCGGCCCACGCCCGCGCGCTCAGTGCCGGCGGTACTGCTCGTCGCCAAAGAGCACTTGGCGTGCCCGCTCGTCCACCAGCGGCTTGCGGCGATCGGCCAGCACCTGCACGCCGCGCTGCACCGCAGGGCGGGCGCCGATCTCGTCGAACCATCCCTTGAGGTGCGGATAGTCGTTCCAGTCGATGCCTTGGTTCTTCCAGGAGCGCAGCCAGGGGAAGACGGCGATGTCGGCAATGCCGTACTCGTCGCCTGCGATGTACTTGTGGCGCGCGAGCTGCCGGTCCATCACGCCGTACAGCCGCCTGGCTTCGTTGGTGTAGCGCTCGATGGCGTAGGGAATCTTCTCGGGTGCGTAGATGCGGAAGTGGTGGGCCTGGCCCAGCATGGGGCCCACGCCGCCCATCTGGAACATCAGCCATTGCAGTGCCTGGTACTTGCCGCGCACGTCGGCCGGCAGGAAGCGGCCCGTCTTGCCCGCCAGGTACAGCAGGATCGCGCCGGATTCGAACAGCGACATCGGCTGCCCGTCGGGCCCGTCGGGGTCGACGATGGCGGGGATCTTGTTGTTGGGACTGATCTTCAGGAACTCGGGGGCGAACTGGTCGCCCGCACCGATGTCCACCGGGTGCACGCGGTAGGGCAGACCGCATTCTTCGAGCATGATGTGCACCTTGTGGCCGTTGGGCGTGGCCCACGAATACACTTCGATCATCGGATGGCTCTTCTCTTCTTCGCGCAGCCGCTGCGCCTCACGCGACTATAGGCCTGTTCATGCTGAACACGATCCGGCGGTGGTTTTCCGGTGTCTCCGGGGCTTCCTGGTCGGGAGCCGCCCAGTGGGCCCAGGCAAGAGGCCATGCCTTCAAACGCAGCCGGGACCGCGAAGGCTTCGTCATCGACGCCCCCTCGGCCAATCCGCCGTGGCGGCTCGAATGGGGGCCTTCCCAGCGGCCCTACATCGAAGGCTCCGAGCTGCGCCTGCGCGCCGAGGTGGGCGATGCCGAACTGCAGATGGTGATCCTGTCGCGGCAGCTGATGGACGCGATGGAGAAGTCGGTGTTCGAGGAGTTCACCGAGGATCTTCAGACCCGCGTGGACACCGCCACGCCGGAAGAGATGCGCTGGCTGGTGCTGTTTCCCAAGCTCACGCCGGCCGAGCTGAAGATCCTGCGTGACAGTTTCGGCGCCGCGGGGTCGGCGCCGATGTGGGTGACCCAGTGGCTGGAGGGCCCGCTCGCGGCTCACCTGCAGCAGGCGCGCTCGGGCTGGCTGGCGCCCGAGGTGCCGCTGGCGCTGATCCTGCAGCGGGGCCGGCTCACACTGCGCACCGCGATGGCCGAGCCGGATGCGGCGCAGCTCAGCGCGGTCACCAGCTTGTTCGAAGTGGCCGCACGGGAGGCCAGGCGCGTGGTGCAGTCCTGCAGCGAGCATGGGCTGGCCACCACGCAGCCGGCGGCCTTTGACGGCGGCGAGGCCCGGCAGCGGCGTTAGCGACCGCCGCGCCGGGGCTGACATTCAGGCGTACTTGCCCAGCTCCATCTTCGCGATGGCGTTGCGGTGCACCTCGTCGGGGCCGTCGGCAAAGCGCAGCGTGCGCGCGATCGTGTAGAAGTAGGCCAGCGGGAAGTCCTGGCACATGCCGCCGCCGCCGTGCACCTGCATGGCCCAGTCGATCACCTGGCAGGCCATGCCGGGCGCCACCACCTTGATCATCGCGATCTCGGCCTTGGCGGTCTTGTTGCCGGCCACGTCCATCATCCAGGCGGCCTTGAGCGTGAGCAGGCGCGCCTGGTCGATCATGCAGCGCGCCTCGGCGATGCGCTCCTGCGTGACGGTTTGCGCCGAGATGGGCCGGCCGAAGGCCACGCGCGACGAGGCGCGCCTGCACATCAGCTCCAGCGAGCGCTCCGCCAGTCCGATCAGGCGCATGCAGTGGTGGATGCGCCCCGGGCCCAGGCGGCCTTGCGCGATCTCGAAGCCGCGGCCTTCGCCCAGCAGCATGTTGGTGACCGGCACGCGCACGTCCTTGAAGACCACCTCCATGTGGCCGTGCGGCGCGTCGTCGTAGCCGAAGACCTGCAGCGGGCGCACGATGGTGATGCCCGGAGCGTCGGCCGGCACGAGGATCATCGACTGCTGCGAATGCTTGGGCGCCTCGGGGTCGGTCTTGCCCATGAAGATGTAGACCGCGCAGCGCGGGTCGCCGGCGCCCGAGGTCCACCACTTGCGGCCGTTGAGCACGTAGTGGTCGCCCTCGCGCACGATGCGCGCCTCGATGTTGGTGGCGTCCGACGAGGCCACCGCGGGCTCGGTCATCGCGAAGGCGCTGCGGATCTTGCCTTCGAGCAGCGGCTCCAGCCATTGCTTCTTCTGCTCGGACGTGCCGTAGCGCTCGATGGTCTCCATGTTGCCGGTGTCCGGCGCGGAGCAGTTGAACACCTCGCTGGCCCAGGGCACCCGGCCCATGATCTCGGCCAGCGGAGCGTACTCGGCGTTGCTCAAGCCGGCGCCGTAGCTGCTGTCGGGCAGGAACAGGTTCCACAGCCCTTCGGCGCGCGCCTTGGGCTTGAGCTCCTCGATCAGCTTCAGCGGCGACCAGCGCTTGCCCGCCTCGGTGTTGGCCTGCAGCTCGGCCCAGAAACGCGCCTCGTTGGGATAGATGTGGCGCTCCATGAAGCTGTTCAGGCGAGCCTGCAGCTCCTGCGTACGGGCGGAGTAGTTGAAGTCCATCGCGGTGGTTCCTTTGCTTCAGTTATCCGGCCGCAGTGCCAGCTGGCCCAGCGAACACCGCGGATCCGGCTTTGCCGGTCCGCTGGTGTTGCCCCCTGGAGGGGGCCGCCGAAGGCGGTAGGGGGTGGTTCATTTCAGTGCGAAGCGCCAGCCCATTTCGGCCAGGGGCCGTGCGCCGGCGCCGGCCTGCTGGGCCTGGGCGCTGGCGGCGATGCCGTCGACCACCCGCTTGGCGATGCCTTGCAGGATGGCGGCGATGCGGAACAGGTTGTAGGCGAGGTAGAAGTTCCAGTCGGCCATCAGCACCTCGGGCGCGCCGCGGCCGGTGCGCTCGCAGTAGCGGCGCACGTAGTCATGTTCGCTGGGGATGCCCAGCGATGCGATGTCCAGCCCGCCGATGCCGCGCGACATCTGGTGCGGTATGTGCCAGGACATGCAGTGGTAGCTGAAGTCGGCCAGCGGATGCCCCAGCGTCGAGAGTTCCCAGTCCAGCACGGCCAGCACGCGCGGCTCGGTGGGGTGGAACACCAGGTTGTCGAGGCGGAAGTCGCCGTGCACGACCGACACTTGCGACTCGTCGCGCGCGCTGGCGGGAATGTGCGCCGGCAGCCACTCGATCAGCCGGTCCATCGCTTCGATCGGCTCGGTGATCGAGGCCTGGTACTGCTTGGTCCAGCGGCCGATCTGGCGCTCGAAGTAGTTGCCGGGCTTGCCGTAGTCGGCCAGGCCGGCCTTGGCGACATCGACCTTGTGCAGCGCGGCGATCACGCGGTTCATCTCGTCGTAGATCGCGCCGCGCTCGTCGTTGCCCATGCCGGGCAGCGACTGGTCCCACAGCACGCGGCCCTGCACGAACTCCATGATGTAGAACGCGCGGCCGATCACCGCCTCGTCCTCGCACAGCAGGTGCATCGCGGGCACCGGCACCGGCGTGTTCTTGAGTGCGCTCATCACGCGGAACTCGCGCTCGATCGCATGCGCCGAGGGCAACAACTTGGCCGCCGGGCCGGGCTTGGCGCGCATCACGTAGGCTGCGCCGGGCGTGATGAGCTTGTAGGTCGGGTTGGACTGCCCGCCCTTGAATTGCTCGACGCTGAGCGGGCCCTTGAAGCCGTGCAGACGGTCCGCCAGGTAGCGCTCGAGCGCAGCGACGTCGAAGGCGTGCGCCTGGGCGACGGGTTTGGTTCCGGTGAAGGCTTCCATGGCTCCTCTTGTCATTCCCTGACGGGCAGGGGAAGGGGAGCCGCGGCGCCTATCCCTCTGCGATGTGCATCAGTTTTTCGCGCGACAGCACGACCAGGCGCGTGGGTTCCACACGCACCGCGCCGTCGCGCTCGAAGCCCTTGAGCTCCTGGTTGACACGCTGGCGCGAGGCGCCGAGCAGCTGCGCCAGATCTTCCTGCGCGAGCTGAAGGCCGATGCGGATCTCCTCGCCCTGCGCGATGCCGTAGCTGCGCGCGAGCAGCAGGATCTGCTTGGCCAGGCGAGCGGCCAGCGGCTTGGTGTTCAGGTCCTCGAACACGCTGTACATCATGCGCAGCCGGCGGCAGTTGAGCCGCAGCAGCGCCTCGTACAGCTCGGTGTGCTGCGCGAGCAGCTCGCGGAAGTCGGGCTTGCGCACGACCAGCAGCGTGGTCTCGCCATGCGCGTTGGCATCGTGCGTGCGCGGCAGGCCGTCGAACAGCGCGATGTCGCCGAACCAGGTGCCGGGTTCCACGTAGGTCAGCGTGATCTGCTTGCCCGACAGCGACACCGAGCTGATGCGCACTGCGCCCTTGGCCACGGCGCACCATTCCTCGGGTTCCGAGCCGCGCGTGGTGAGCAATTGCCCGTCCTGCAAGCGCCGCACGATCGCTCGCGAGAGGATGGCATTGCGCAGAGGTTGGGAGAGCTTTGAAAACCACGAGCCGGACTCGATGTTGGACCGCTCGTCCATTGTAAGAACCGGCATATTCATGATTTGTCCCTGACGTGACAGAAGCAGCCCCAGTGGCCTGCGTATTGTCCATGAGTGGATTGATGCAAAGCAGAGAAAGGAGACGCGCGTGGAAATCAAGAGTCGCCAAGGTGACGTGAGCCCCGAGGAGTGGAAGACCCGCGTGGACCTGGCCGCCGCCTACCGGCTGGTGGCCTTGTTCAAATGGGACGACCTGGTGTTCACCCACATCAGTGCGCGCGTGCCCGGCACGCACGACCAGTTCCTGATCAACCCCTACGGCTTCATGTTCGAGGAGATCACCGCCTCCAGCCTGGTCAAGGTGGACCTGCAGGGCAACAAGCTGGAGGATTCGCCGTTCCCGGTGAACCCGGCGGGGTTCACGATCCACAGCGCCATCCATGCGGCGCGGCACGACGTCGAATGCGTGCTGCACACGCACACGCTCAACGGCATCGCGGTGTCGGCACAAAAGGATGGCGTGCTGCCCTTGTCGCAGCAGTCGATCTTCCTGCTCAGCAGCCTGGGCTACCACGACTACGAAGGCGTCGCGCTGCGCGAGGACGAGAAGCCGCGGTTGGTGCGCGACCTGGGCGACAGGAACTTCCTGATGCTGCGCAACCACGGCCTGCTCACCGTGGGCCGCACGATCGCCGATGCCTTCCAGGCCATGTACCTGTTCGAGGCGGTGTGCACGATCCAGGTGAGGGCACTGGCCGGCGGCGTGCCGCTGACGCATGTGCACCCCCAGATCATCGCCACCGCGCAAGCGCAGGCGAAGGAGGTGACCAAGGGGCTGGGCGGCGCGCTGATCTGGCCGGGGCTGCTGCGCCGGCTCGACCGGGTGTACCCTGGCTACGAGGCCTGAGCGGCTCTATCAGCGAAAGCGCGGCGGGCGCTTGTCGAAGAAGGCCTGCAGGCCTTCTTCGCCGTTGGGCGAGAAGAGGTTGGCCACGAAGTGCTCGCGCTCCGCATCGAGATGCTCGCGCAGCGGTCGCTGCGGCGCCAGGTTGAGCAGCTCCTTGGCGCTGGCCACCGCATTGGGCGCCATCGCCGCCAGACGCTGGGCCAGGCGCAGCGCCGCGGCTTCGGCTTGGCCCGCCTCGACCACCTGGTTCACCAGGCCGTGGGCTTGCAGCTGCTGCGCGGTGAGCGGCTCGGCCAGCCACACGAGCTGCAGGGCCAGCGCACGCGGCAGCGCCTGCGCCAGGTGCCAGCTGCCGCCGCCGTCGGGCGACAGGCCCACCTTGGCATAGGACATCACGAACTTGGCGTCCTCGGCCGCGACGATCAGGTCGCAGGCGAGCGCGAGCGAAAAGCCGCCGCCGGCGGCATAGCCCTCCACCGCGGCGATCACCGGCTTGGGGAAGGTACGCAGCGCTTCGACGAAGCCATGGAAGTGCTCGATCGACTGGCGCTGTGCATCCGGCCCGACGGTGCGCGTGTGCGCCAGGCGCTGCAGGTTGCCGCCCGAGCAGAAATGCGCCCCGTCGCCGCGCAGCACCACGCAGCGGATCTCCTCGGAAGATTCGGCCACGTTCAGGGCTTCGATGCCTGCGGCGCTGGCCTGGGGCGAGAGCGTGTTGCGCGTGGCCGGGTCGCTGAGCGTGAGCACGAGCGTGGCGCCGTGGCGTTGGGTCAACAGCTCGGAGGGCATTGCGAGGCTCGGGGTCAGTGGGCTCGGCGCGGATTGTGTCACGCAGCCATATGGCACGCCGGGCTGCAGCTCACGCCAGGCGCTGCGGCCGCGACCCTGCGTGCTAGAGTGCCCCAGCTTCTTGCGCCCCCTTCGCCGGCCATGCGCCCACTCGTCCTGTCCATCGTCGCCGGACTCTCCCAGGCCGCCCCGCTGGCGGTGCGGGCGCAGGCGCTGGCCACGGCCGACGAGGTGGCGCAGCTGCGCGCACAGGTGGCTCGGCTGCAGCGCGAAGCCGACCTGGTGCCGCTGCTGGCCAGCGCGGTCGGGCTGCTGGCGGTGGCGGTGGGCTTGATGGGATGGCAGCTGTGGAGGCGGCGCACACCGCCCGATGCCCGCCACGCGCCGGCCCCGCAGGCGCCTGCCGCCGCGCCACCGCAAGCCGAGCGCGTGCCGCCTGCAACGACCTCGTTCGACACCACGCCCGAGGCGGCGTCGGCGCCCGTGCGCGTGACGGTGGCGCAGCCGCCGGGCAGCAGCGCCCATGGCCTGTCGATCGAGGAGCATGTCGACGTGGACCAGCAGGCGCAGTTCCTTCTGGTGCTGGGTCAGGACGAGGCAGCGATCGACCTGCTGCTGGACCACCTGCGCGGCACCGGCGGCACCAGCCCCTTGCCTTACCTGCGGCTGATGCAGATCTACCGCAAGCGCGGCGACCAGCCGGCTTACGAACGCACGCGTGAGCGCTTCAACCTGCGCTTCAATGCGCTGGCGCCACAGTGGCAGGCCGATCCTGCGAGCCAGCTCTCGCTGGAGGCCTATCCCGGGGCGCTGGGCGAGGTGCAGCGGGCCTGGCATTCGCCGCTGGACGCGATGGCGGTGATCGAGTCGCTGCTGTTCCGCCGCGGCTCGGAAGACGAGCGCTTCGACCTGCCGGCCTATGAGGAACTGCTGTTCCTCTACTGGCTCACGCGCGAGCTGCAGCAACTGGCCGACAGCCCGCCCAGCCAGGTGGACGTGCTGCTGCCGCTGGACGACCACGTGGCCGAGGTGTCGGTGATCGAGCGCGAAGCGCCGCCGCCCGTGCCCGGGCGGGCGCCCGGCATGGTGGACCTGGACTTGTCCACCGTGCCCGGCCCGGCCGACGACCCCTACGACCGCTAGAGCCGGGCCAGCCGCTGCAGCGCCGCCTGCAGCGTCTCGTCCTTCTTGGCGAAGCAAAAGCGCACGATGCGCTGCTCGAAGCCACCCGCGTAGAAGGCCGACAGCGGGATCGCCGCCACGCCCACCTCGGTGGTGAGCCAGCGGCAGAAGTCGGCCTCCGGCATTTCGCTCAGCGCAGAGTAGTCCACGCACTGGAAGTAGCTGCCGGCCGACGGCAGCAGCTTGAAGCGCGTCTGCGCCAGGCCTTCGCGGAACAGGTCGCGCTTGCGCTGGTAGAAGGCCGGCAGCTCCAGGTAGGGCCGCGGGTCGCGCATGTAGCGCGCCAGCCCGTGCTGCACCGGCGTGTTGACGGTGAACACGTTGAACTGGTGCACCTTGCGGAACTCGGCCGTCAGCGCGGCCGGCGCCGCCACGTAGCCCACCTTCCAGCCGGTGACGTGAAAGGTCTTGCCGAAGCTGGAGACGACGAAGCTGCGCGCGGCCAGCGCCGGATGCGCGGACACGCTGGCATGCGGCACGTCGTCGAACACCATGTGCTCGTACACCTCGTCGCTGATGACCAGCACGTCGGTAGGCTCCAGCAGCTGGGCCAGGCGCGCGATGTCCTCGCGGCTCCAGCAGGTGGCGCTGGGGTTGTGCGGCGTGTTGACGATGATGGCGCGGGTCTTCGGCGTGAGGGCGGCCGCGATGCGCTCGAAGTCGGGGCGGAACGTGCCCGGCGTGAGCGGCACCCGCACGACGGTGCCGCCGGCCAGCTCGATGTTGGGCCCGTAGCTGTCGTAGCAGGGCTCCAGCACGATCACCTCGTCACCCCGGTCCACGATGGCCAGGACGGCGGTGATGATGGCCTGGGTGGCGCCGGCGGTGATGGTGATCTCGGTCGCCGGGTCGTAGCGGTGCCCGTGCAGCGCCTCGATCTTGGCGCTCACCGCTTCGCGCAGCTGCGGCACGCCGGGCATCGGCGGATATTGGTTGAGGCCTTCGCGCATGGCCTCGTTCACCGCATCGAGCAGCCTGGGGTCGCAGTCGAAATCAGGAAAGCCCTGGCCCAGGTTGATGGCGCCGTGCTCGGCGGCCAGCGCCGACATCACGGTGAAGATGGTGGTGCCCACATGGGGCAGGCGGCTGGCGATGGCCGGTGTGCGGACGGAGCTCATAGTTGGTAGTCGCCGTCGGCCTCGCCGTTCATCACGCGCACGATCAGCGCGCGCGTGAGGCGGTCGGAAAGCAGCTCGGCGAAGGTATAGACGTAGTTGCGCAGGTAGGCGCCGCGCTTGAACGCGAGGCGCGAGACGTTCTGGCCAAAGAGGTGCCCCGCCGGCTTGGCCACCAGGTCGCCGCCGGGCGGGTCGTCGCGCACCGCCATCTCGGCCACGATGCCCACGCCCAGCCCGAGGCGCACGTAGGTCTTGATCACGTCGGAGTCGATCGCCTCGAGCACGACGTTGGGTTTCAGGCCCCGCTTGGCGAAGGCCGCGTCCACGCGCGCGCGGCCGGTGAACGACGGGTGGTAGGAGACCAGCGGCTCGGCCGCCAGCTGCTCCAGCGTGGGCCGCTCCACCGCCGCCAGCGGATGCGAGGCCGGTACCACCACCATGTGCTGCCATTCGTAGCAGGGCAGGGTGACCAGGTCGTCGAACTCCGACAGCGACTCAGTGGCCAGCCCGATGTCGGCGCTTTCGTCGAGCAGCATCTGCGCCACCTGCTCGGGCGTGCCCTGGTGCAGGCTCACGCTCACCTTGGGGAAACGCTTGCGCAGCAGTGCCACCGGCTCGGGCAGGATGTAGCGCGCCTGCGTGTGCGTGGTGGCGATCGACAGGCGCCCGGCGTCCTGCTTGGAGAACTCTTCGCCGATGCGCTTCAAGTTGCCCACCTCGCGCATGATGATCTCGATGGACTTGAGCACCTGCTGGCCGGGCTCGGTGACGCGCCGCAGCCGCTTGCCGTGGCGCGCGAAGATGTCCACGCCCAGCTCTTCCTCCAGCTCCAGGATGGCCTTGGAGATGCCCGGTTGCGAGGTGTACAGCGCCTTTGCGGTCTCGGTGAGGTTGAGGTTGCGGCGGACGGCTTCCTGGACGAAGCGGAACTGGTGCAGGTTCATGGTTGTTGCGTGAGGGAAGCCGCCGCGGTCGCCATGGCCGCGATCACCGCGTCATGTTCGCCGATCGCCGGATGCAGGGCAAAGCCGATCGTGGGGTGCGCTGTGCGCAGCTGCGCCATCAACTGCGGCACGTCCTTGCGCACATGGCCGCCGGCGCCGAGGAACAGCGGCACCACGTCCACCTGTGCGCAGCCGGCCGCCACCATGTCCGCGGCCGCCTCGGGCAGCGTGGGCGACATGAACTCCAGGAAGGCCAGCCGCACCTCGGCATCGGGACGCAAGCCGCGCAGCTGGGAGGCCACCGCTTCGAAAGGCGCCGCCCAGCCGGGGTCGCGCGCGCCGTGGGCAAACAGCAGCAGACCTCGCTTCGTGGGCTCGGGCAGTGCGCTCATCGGTACCTCACCAGCCAGGCAAACGCCGCCAGCGACAGCAGCAGGAACAGCAGGCTGGGCGCCGCCGCCACGGCCCAGGGCTTCCAGTCGTGCAGCAGGCCCAGGTGGCCGGCCACGTTGTTCAGCAGCACGAAGCTGATGCCCAGCAGGATGCCGCCGAACACCTTGAGGCTGATGCCGCCCGAGCGGGCATGCAGGTAGGCGAAGGGCAGGGCCAGCGCCACCATGACAAGGCAGGCGAAGGGATACAGCGCCTTCTTCCAGAACTGGATCGCGTAGCGCTGGGCGGCCTGCTCTTGCTGGTTGAGGTGGGAGGTGTAGCGCCACAGCTCGATGGTCGACATGGTGCTGGCCGGCAGCACGGCCGCGGCCACCACGTCGGCCTTCAGCGAGCTGGCCCACTGGAAGGTGGGCAGCCGCTGTTCCTGCACGCGGGCGTCGTCGGCCGGCTGTGCCGGCCAGCGCGTGAGCTGCACATCCTGCAATTGCCACACGCCTTGTTCGTCCACCCGGCCGGCGGCGGCCTGCACGCGCGTGAGCAGACGGCCTTGTGTGTCGAACTCGTAGATGCGGATGCCGGCGAGCGCGCCCTCAGGGGAGGTCTGCGCCACGTTGATCGAGTAGCTGCGCTCGCCTTGCGGCGTGTGGCGCTTGTCCTTCAGCCAGGCACCGCTGCGGCCGAGCTGCCGGCCGCCGGTGAACTGCGCTTTCAGCAGCACGGCTTCGCGTTCGGTGGCCGGCGCCACGTAGTCGCCCACGATGAAGGTGCACACCGCGAACGCCAGGCCCAGCAAAGCCAGCAGGCGCAGCGCGCGCTCGGGGCCCAGGCCGCCGGTGCGCAGGATCGTGTACTCGGTGGACTGCGCCATGCGTGCCAGCGAGAAGATGGTGCCGATCAGCACCGCGATCGGGAACAGCTCATAGAAATGTCCCGGCACTTCCATCAGGCTGGACAGCGCCGCATGCAGCGCGGTGTAGCCCTTCTTGCCGATGTCTTCCAGCTCGTCGACGAAGTCGATGAAGAAGAACAGCGACAGGAAGGCCACCGCGACGAAGAGCACCGAGGAAACGATGTCGCGGTAGAGCAGGCGCCGCACCGTCTTCATGAGGCCCCCTGGGCGCGGCGCGCGGCCCCTGTGCGGGGCAGAACCCAGCGCCGCCGCGAAGACGTGCCCTGCTGGTCGCGCCACCAGATCAGCGCGATCGCGAGCGCGAACACGCTGCCGTGCAGGCCGAACAGCGCCGCGCCCAGCCCGAAGCGGCCGGTGCTCACCCAGGCCTGGCTGAGGTTGATCAGGTTGTAGTACACGACGAATCCCAGCAATGCGAACACCACGTTCCAGTTGCTTGCGCGGCGCGGGTTGGTGGCCGCCAGGCCCACGCCGAGCAGCAGCAGGTTGCCCGCACCCAGCAGCAGGCCGAAGCGCCAGCTCAGCTCGGCCTGGTGCTTCAGGCTGGGGTCGCGCAGCAGCTCGACGGTGGTGCGGGCGCGCGGCGGCCGCTCTTGTGCGCTGCGCACCACGCGCTCCCAGGCCAGCACGCTGTAGCTCTCGAAGCTGGCCACGCCTTTTTCGCCGGTCTTGGTGTCGAGTTCGTTGCGCTGGCCGTGGTCGAGCACCAGCATGCGGTCCTCGCCGCGGGTTTCGAGATGGCCGCTGCGCGCCGAAGTCACCGATTCCTTGCTGCCGCTGTTGGACAGGATGAACACGTTGCGGCCCACGCCGCCTTCTTCACTGCTGCGCTCGATGAAGAACACGCGGCTGCCGTCGCGCGAGGTCTGGAACACGCCCGGCGCCACGCGCGAAAGGTCGGAGCGCTGCTCGTAGCGGCTGCGCAGTTCGCTCATGTTGCGGTTGCTCCAGGGCCACACGGCCAGCAGCAGCACGCCGATGACCAGCAGCACCGGCCAGCTCGTGTGCAGCACCGGGCGCACGAAGCGCGCCAGGCCCACGCCGCTGGCGAACCAGATCACCATCTCGCTGTCGCGGTACATGCGCCCCAGCGTGGCGACGATCGAGATGAACAGCGACAGCGCCAGCATCGTGGGCAGGTGGCCGATGCTCACGTAGCCCAGCAGCAGCACCACGTCCTGCGGCGCCACCGCACCGCCCGCGGCCTGGCCGAGCGTGCGGATCAGCATCATCGTGAGCACGATGGTGAGGATGACGATCAGCGTCGCACCGAAGCTGCGCGCCAGCTCTCGGCGCAAGGTTGAATCGAATAACATCGCCCATTCATCAATTCTTCGAGCGTAGAGCAGGCCCCATGAAGGCAGGTTGCGCGCTCAGCCCATCGACGCATTATGGACTTCCGTACCCTCACCCCTGGCGCTGGCGGGCTGGCCGCCGTGGCTGCCGACGCGCTGCTGGTCGTGACCGTCGGCGACGCCTTGCCTTCCTCGCTCGAGGCTCCGCTGTCGGCCGCACTGAAGGACGCGGTGGACCAGGGTGACCTGGCGCTCAAGGCCGGCCGCAGCCTGTACCTGCACCGGGTGCCGGGCGTGAAGGCCGGCCGCGTGGTGTTTGCGGTGGCCGGCGATGCGTCGACCAAGGCCTTCAAGGCCGCGGCGGTGGCCGGCCTGTCCGCGCTCAAGGGCCTGGGCGTGCGCCACCTCGCGGTGGCGCTGGCCGACGGCCAGGGTTGGCAGGACGGCCATGCCGAGGCGCTGGCCGGTGCCGTGGGCGACGCGGTCTACGTCTACCGCGCCACCAAGCCGAGCGCCAGCGAGGCGCCCAAGCTGCAGAAGGTGAGCCTCGTGTGCGCCAAGGCCGAGGCCAATGCGCTGCAGAAGGGCCTGGCCCGCGGCCAGGCCATCGCCAACGGCGTGACGCTGGCGCGCGAATGCGCCAACCGCCCCGGCAACCATTGCACGCCCACCTACCTGGCCGAGCAGGCCAGGGCGCTGGCCAAGGCGTTCGGCCTCAAGCTCGAAGTGCTGGAACGCAAGGACGTCGAAAAGCTCGGCATGGGCGCCTTCATCGCCGTGGCCAAGGGGTCCGACGAGCCGCTGAAGTTCATCGTGCTGCGCTACGAGGGTGCCGCCAAGTCGCAGGCGCCGGTGGTGCTTGTGGGCAAGGGCATCACCTTCGACACCGGCGGCATTTCGATCAAGCCCTCCGCCGAGATGGACGAGATGAAGTTCGACATGGGCGGGGCTGCCAGCGTGCTGGGCACCTTCCGCGCCGTGGCCGAGTTGAAGCCCAAGCTCAACCTGGTGGGTCTGATCCCCGCCTGCGAGAACATGCCCAGCGGGCGCGCCACCAAGCCGGGCGACGTGGTCACCAGCCTGTCGGGCCAGACCATCGAGATCCTCAACACCGACGCCGAGGGCCGTCTCATCCTGTGCGACGCGCTCACCTATGCCGAGCGCTTCAAGCCCGCGGTGGTGGTCGACATCGCCACGCTCACAGGCGCCTGCGTGATCGCGCTGGGGCACCACCATTCGGGCCTGTTCACGCCCGACGACGACCTAGCCGCCGAGCTGCAGGCGGCCAGCCGCAAGGCGCTAGACCCCTGCTGGCGCATGCCGCTGGACGAGGAGTACGACGAGGCGCTGAAGACGCATTTCGCCGACATGGCCAACGTGGGCTCGCGTGCCGGCGGCTCGATCACCGCGGCCATGTTCCTCAAGCGCTTTACCGGCAAGTACCGCTGGGCGCACATCGACATCGCAGGCACGGCCTGGAAGTCGGGTGCCGCCAAGGGCAGCACCGGCCGCCCCGTGCCGCTGCTGACCCACTTCGTGCTCTCGCAAGCCTGAAGGGAGCGTGCTGATGTCCAGCGCGAGGAGCACGGCGTAGTCGCGGTGCAAAAAGGGCCGACATGATGGCGGAGGTGGCCTTCCATACCGGTGTCGAGGACAAGCTCGCCTATGCCTGCCGGCTCTTGCGCAAGGCCTACCGGCAAGGCGCGCGCGTCGTCGTGGGGGGCGCTTCGCCGTTGCTGCAGCAGCTGGACCTGGCGCTGTGGACCTTCGAACCGCAGGAGTTCGTGCCCCATCTGCGCCTGGCTGCCGGGCGCTCGCCCACGGCCGCGCAGGCGCGCACGCCGGTGTGGCTGATCGAAGCCGGGGTGCAGCCACCGAGCCACGAGGTGCTGGTGAACCTGGGGCCCGAGCGTATGGCGGGTGATGCCGCGTTCCGCCGCATCATCGAGATCGTCTCCAGGACGCCCGACGACGTGGCCGGCGGCCGGCGGCGCTGGAAGCAGTACGAAGCCGAGGGCTGGTCGATCACGCACCACCCGGCCGGGGGCCAAGGATGAGCACCGCGCCGCGTGGTGGGCCGCCGCAACGCGTGCCGACGCTGACCGAAGTGGTGCAGCTCGCACCGCCGCGGCCCGTGCAGACGCTCTCCGATGTGCTGCCCGCCGAGCCCGCGCCGCCACCTGCGGCCATGCCGGTGGACACGTCGGCGCTCGTGCAGGGCGTGCTGCAGGACGTGCAGCGCCAGGTTGACCTGATGCTCGAGTACCGGCTGCGCGAAGCGCTGGGCCCGTTGATCGCCCGCGTGTCCGACACGTTGATCCGCGAGGCGCGCGATGAACTGGCCTCGACCTTGCGAGATGTCGTGGCGCGAGCTGTGGCGCAGGAGATCGAACGCCAGCGCGCACGCTAGCGCGTGGTTTCTGCGTAGTACCCCGTACGTCGGTTTTTCGGCTGGCACGTTGAACGGATCAGCTGTTGCGGTGGACGCACAGCTTTAAGCAGTTACCCGGGGAAGCCCGCATGTGGTTTTCGGGTATTGTTCCGGCCGTTGAGAAAAGCGACAGCTAAATACCACCCCTTACTCCGCTCTCAACATATTCCTCTGGAGGTTATGCATGCAAGTCAAACTGAACGCGATCGTCGCGGCGGCCGCCATCATGGCCGCGGGTGCGGCTGGCGCCCAAGACATGGTCGTCAGGATCGGCCACGTCGGTCCGGTGTCGGGCGCTCAGGCCCACTATGGCAAGGACAATGAAAACGGCGCCCGCATGGCCGTCGAGGACCTCAACGCCAAGGGCGTGACCATCGGCGGCAAGAAGGTCAAG
>JBFLWE010000031.1:0-52344 GCA_040758375.1 Pseudomonadota bacterium | reverse complement strand
TGAACAGGCTGCCCACGCACCCGGCCAGCCGCATCGACGAATTGCTGCCGCATCGCTGGAAACCGGCGCGCTGAGCGCCGATGCCGTGCCGGAGCAGTCCGTCAAGGTGACTTGGCCGGACGCATACACTGCAGCGCTGTCGGTGCTGTCAAAAAAAGCTCAAGGCGGTCTTCCACAAGCACAAGGGCGAGGACGAATGATCGGCCTCGTAGACCGCCAGAGCCTGGCCCGGGACATCGAAGCCGCGTGTGCAGCCGGTGCGCGGCTGGAGGCGGCCTGCGCAACCGCAGGCATCAGCGTACGCAGCCTGCAGCGCCGGAAAGCTCGCCAAGGGCTCGTAAAGGGCGATGGCAGGCCGCGGGCGGTGCGCCCGGTGCCGGCCCATGCCCTGAGCAGTGCCGAGCGTGAGCAGATCCTGCGTGGCCAACGAGCCGCGCTTCGCCGACATGCCGCCGGCGCGCATCGTGCCCATGCTGGCCGACGAAGGCCGATACATCGCCAGCGAGTCCAGCTTCCAGCGCGTGCTGCGCGCGCACGGGCAGAACCGCCACCGCGGCCGAGCCAAGGTGCCGCGCGCGAGCCGGCCGCCGACCACCCACGTGGTCACCGCGGCGCGGCAGCTGTGGTGCTGGGACATGACGTTCCTGCCGCACAGGTCACAGGACGCTGGTTCTACCTGTACCTGATCCTGGACGTGTTCAGCCGCAAGGTCGTCGGCTTCGAGGTTCATGACAGCGACGATGCCGACCACGCTACGCACCTGCTCAAGCGCGCGGCCTTGGCCGAGGGAATCCACGCGCTGGCGGAAAAGCCGGTGCTGCACGGCGACAACGGTGCCACGCTCAAGGCCACGACGGTGTTGGCGATGCTGCACAGGCTGGGCGTCAAGCCTGCGTACTCGCGCCCGCGGGTGAGCGACGACAACGCCTTCGTCGAGAGCTTGTTCCGCACGGCCAAGTACCGCCCCGAGTTCCCAGCCAAGGGCTTCGCCGATCTCGATGAAGCCCGAGCGTGGGCGGCAGCCTTCGTGCGTTGGTACAACCACGAGCATCGGCACAGCGGCATCCGGTACGTAAGCCCGGCGCAGCGACATGCCGGCGAAGATCGCGCCATCCTTAATGCCCGTCATGCGCTGTACACCGAGGCCCGTGAGCGCCATCCGCGGCGCTGGTCGCGTGGCACGCGCGACTGGTCTGCAATCAACGTGGTCACACTCAACCCCGAGTGCGATAGTGCCATCCATGCGGCCGCCGCGCCGGCCACCGCCAAACAGCCATTGGCTGCATGAATGAGGCGACAACTACCTTGACTCGCGCCGGGAGGATGAGCCACCCTTTCCGGCTGTACCTCTTGCGAACTTCTTGCTGCGTCTTCGAGAAGCCAACGCGGAGAAGTTTTTGGGCTGCGGGCGAACTGGCATTGCACGTGTCAGTGGATGAGCACGGGAAACCGCGAAAGGTCGACTTTTTGAGGTACCAAACTCTGCGGGAGGAATCGATCTTGCTCGTTATGCGGCTTGGCTCTTGATGCAAATGAGGTTCAAGCCAGCGATTTACGCTGGCAAGCCCTGCGCCGAGATATTTCCGCTCCATTTGCGGTTCGAACTCAGCCCTTGACCGGGCCGCCGGGTGAACGCTTCTTCTCCCGGCATCTTCGTCCCGCCCTTGGAGGGTCAGCGTGGCGCCAACCGAATCGCCCCATCCAACCGAATCACCTCCCCATTGAGCATCTCATTGGTGATGATCTGGTGCACCAGCTTCGCATAGTCCGCGGGCGTCCCCAGCCGGCTCGGGAACGGCACGCTTGCCGCCAGCGCATCTTGCACCTCCTTGGGCATCGAGAACAACATCGGCGTGCCGAAGATCCCCGGCGCGATCGTCATGTTGCGGATGCCGTTGCGCGCCAGGTCGCGTGCGATGGGCAGGGTCATGCCGACCACGCCGCCTTTCGAGGCTGAATACGCCGCTTGGCCGATCTGCCCGTCGTAGGCTGCCACGCTGGCCGTGCTGATCAGCACGCCGCGCTCGCCCGTCGGCTCGGGCTCGTTCTTGCTCATCGCCTCGGCCGCGAGGCGGATCATGTTGAAGCTGCCCACCAGGTTGACGGTGACCACCTTGGAGAACAGCGCGAGCGAATGCGCGCCGTCCTTGCCCACCGTCTTGGCCGCCGGCGCGATGCCCGCGCAGTTGACCAAGCCCATCAGCTTGCCCATCGACACGGCCTGGGCCACGGCCGCCTGGCCGTCGGCCTCCTGGCTCACGTCGCACTTCACGAACGCACCACCCAGTTCCTTCGCGACCGCCTCGCCTTTGTCGGCCTGCAGGTCGGCGATGACCACCTTGCCGCCGTGCGCGGCCAGCATGCGCGCCGTGCCTTCGCCCAGGCCCGAGGCGCCCCCGGTGACGATGAATACCTTGCCCGCGATCTCCATGGAGGACTCCTTTTTGGATGGTTGACGTTGACGTAAACGTCAATTCTCGGTGAAAAAAGGCCGCCTGCAACAGGCGGCCGGACCTGTGGCGCGGGTGGCGTCAGGCCAGGGCCTGCAGCGCTCGGGCGGTGATCTCGTCCACGCTGCCCAGCCCCGAGATCTTTCGGTACTTGGGCGCTTGCGGGTCGCCGGCTGCGGCCCATTCGGAGTAGTAGTCCACCAGCGGACGCGTCTGGCTGTGGTAGACCTCAAGGCGCTTGCGCACCGTTTCTTCCTGGTCGTCGGCGCGCTGGATCAGCTCTTCGCCGGTCACGTCGTCCTTGCCGGCGACCTTGGGCGGGTTGTATTTCACGTGATAGGTGCGGCCCGAGGCCGCGTGCACGCGGCGGCCACTCATGCGCTCGATGATGGCCGCGTCCGGCACGTCGATCTCGAGCACGTAGTCGAGCTTGACGCCAGCATTCTTCATCGCCTCGGCCTGTGGGATGGTGCGCGGGAAGCCGTCGAACAGAAAGCCGCTGGCGCAGTCGGGCTGGGCGATGCGCTCTTTCACCAGGCCGATGATGATGTCGTCGCTGACCAGTCCGCCCGCGTCCATCACCTTCTTCGCGGCAACACCCAGGGCAGTGCCGGCCTTGACCGCGGCACGCAGCATGTCGCCGGTGGAGATTTGCGGGATGCCGTACTTCTGGCAGATGAAGGCCGCCTGGGTGCCTTTGCCGGCGCCCGGCGCCCCCAACAGAATCAGTCTCATCGTCGTCCTCTAGTGTTGTGATGCTGGCAGACGGCGGCCGTCGGGGGCACGCGCGATCGAGTTGCCGGGGAGAATACCATGGGGTTCCCTGCGGAAAACTGACGTTCCGCTCGTGGCGTGGCCCACGCCCAAGGCTCAGGCAAACAGTGCGCGCACGCGGGCCAGGTCTTCCGGCGTGTCCACGCCGATGCCCGGCGCTTGCGCGCTCAAGTGCACCGCGATGCGCTCGCCGTGCCAGAGCACCCGCAGCTGTTCCAGCGACTCCAGCAGTTCCAGCGGCGCGGGCGCAAGCTGCGGAAAGCGCCGCAGGAAGCCTGCCCGGTAGCCGTACAGCCCCACATGTCGCAGCGGTGCCGGGTCGGGCAGGGCGTGCACGCCACTGGCATTGCCATCGCGCCACCACGGTATGCAGGCGCGGCTGAAGTAGAGCGCGCGTCCCAGCACGTCCAGCACCACCTTCACCACGTTGGGATTGGTGAAGTCGGACACCTCGCGGATGGGGTGCGCCACGGTGCTCATCACGCAATCGGGGCGTTCGTCGAGCAGCGCGGCGCAGGCATTGATGAGGCCGGGTTCGATCAGCGGCTCGTCGCCTTGCACGTTGACGATGCGGGTGTCGCCGTCCAGGCCGAGCTGCTCGCAGGCTTCGGCCAGGCGGTCGCTGCCGCTGGGGTGGTCCTTGCGCGTCAGGACGGCCTGCACGCCGTGCATGACGCACGCGTCGACGACAGCCGGGTCATCCGCCGCCACCACAACACGTTCGGCCTCTGAAAGGGCCGAGCGCTCCGCCACGCGCACCACCATCGGCAGGCCGGCAATGTCGGCCAGCGGCTTGTTCGGCAGCCGGGTTGACGCGAGACGGGCCGGGATGAGGACTGTGAATCCCATGAGCCCGCCGCTTCAGCCCTGCGGTGCGGCAGGTGCCGGATCGAGCGAGCGCGCCTCTTGCTCCAGCATCACCGGAATGCCGTCGCGCACCGGAAAGGCCAACCGATCGGCGTGGCACACCAACTCGGCATGAGAGGGTGCGTCGCCCCGCAGCAGCTCCAACGGTCCCTTGCAGAGGGGGCACACAAGCAGTTCGAGCAGGCGGTGGTCAAGCGTCATGGCGGTGCGATGCGGCTGCTGGAGTTCAGGATGCGCTGCGCCTCGGCGACGAACGCGACAGGAAGGCGCAAGTCTAGCGCCACCACCCAGACGCGCACACCGCCTTGTCCGTCGGGGTGCAGCTTGATCGCGTCCTTTTCCGTCACCAGGACGTCGGAAGCGCTGGGGGGCCAGGGGAGTTGCCGGAAGTCGTGGTGGTCGGGCAGCGGCAGGCGCTCGATCTGCAGGCCTTCGGCTTCGAGCATGCGAAAGAACCGCTCGGGGTGCGCCATTCCGGCGGCGGCCCATATCGGCCGCCCGCGCAGGGCGTGCAGCGCCGACTGCGTGGGCGGGACGCCGCGCCACCACTCGCTGAGCAGCACCGCGCCGCCCAGCCGCCGGTCGAGCACGCAGCCAGGCAACGGCGTGCTGGCCGAGGGTGCGTTGTACGCCACCAGCGTGTTCGGCGGCAGATGGGACGGTAGCGCCTCCCTCAGGGGACCGGCCGGCAGCAGGCAGCCGTTGCCCACGCCCCGATCGTCGAACACCAGCACCTGCAGATCGCGCGCAAGACGCCAGTGCTGCAGCCCGTCGTCGGCGATCAGCAGGTTCACCGTCGGGTGGGCACGGCACAGCGCTTGCGCCGCGGCCACGCGGTCGCGGCCCACGCTCACCGGCGCCCCGGTGCGCAGGTGGATGAGCAGCGGCTCGTCGCCCACTTCGCTGGCGGTGCAGGCGGTGGTCACCACCTGCACTCCGGCGCCCCGGCGGCCGTAGCCGCGTGAGATCACCCCGGGGATCCATCCGGCCTGCCGCAGCGCGCGCACCAATGCGATGACCGTTGGCGTCTTGCCGGCACCGCCTGCGACGAGGTTGCCCACCACCACCACCGGCATCGGCGCGCAGGCCACCGGTCGCAGCCCGTAGCGGTACAGATCGCGGTGCGCGGCGGCCAGCAGCCGGTACAGCCAAGTCAGCGGCGCCAGCGCCAGTGACAGCGCGCTGCGGTCCGGACGCCACCAACTGCGCTGCAGTCGCTGCGCGAGGCTCATCGCGCCCAGGCCGCTTCAGCGTCCGTTGCCGGCGTTGCCCTGCGCGGCAAAGGTCAGCCGCGGCAGGCCGGCACGGCGCGCGGCATCGAGCACGTTGACCACTGCCTGGTGGGCGGCCGTGGCATCGGCGGACACGATCACCACCGGGTCCTTCTGGCCCTCGGCGGCGGCGGCCAGTTCAGCGGTGAGCAGTTCCACGCTGCGGCCATCCACCGCCTTGCGGTTGACCGCGTACCGGCCGTCCGCCGACACCGCCACCACGATCTCCGCCGGCCGGTCGCGAAGCTTCTCGGCTTCGGCAGTGGGCAGCGTGACCTGCAACTCCGTGAACTTGGAGTAGGTGGTCGAGAGCATCAGGAAGATCAGGATCACCAGCAGCACGTCGATGAACGGGATCAGGTTGATCTCCGGTTCCTCGGGGCGGTGCTTGCGAAAGTTCATCGTGCCGTCCCGTCAGCCGCGCACCACGAAGCGCATCAGGTGCGGCACCAGGCGCTCGGCCGCCTGCTCCATCTCGATCGAGAACTCGTCCACCCGGCCGCGGAAGTAGCGGTAGAACATCAGCGCGGGGATCGCGACGATCAAGCCGAAGGCGGTGTTGTACAGGGCCACCGAGATGCCGTGCGCCAGCATCACGGGGTTGTTGCCCCCGGTGGGCGACTGCGAGCCGAAGATCTCGATCATGCCCACGACCGTGCCGAACAGGCCCAGCAGCGGCGCCACGGCCGCGATGCTGCCCAGCGTGTTGAGATAGCGCTCCAGACGGTGCACCGCCGCGCGGCCTGCGCTTTCGAAGGCTTGGCGCAGGCCTTGCTCGCTGACACGGGGGTCGGCGATCACCGTGCGTACGCCGTGGGCCAGCACGGTGCCCAGCACCGAGTTCTGGGCCAGCTTGTTCACGATGTCGGCCGAGGGCAGGCTGTTGCGCGTGACCGTCACCACTTCATCGGCCAGCGAAGGCGGCGCCACGCGAGAAGGTCGCAAGCTGGACAGGCGCTCGATGATGAGCGCCAGGGCGACGATGGAACACAGGATGAGCGGCCAAATCGGCCAACCGGCGGCTTGTATGATCGAAAACAACGCGGTCCTTTCGCGCATCGGCGGCTTGAAACGACGCGCGATTATGGCGTGTGGCGGGCGCGGGCCGACAGGCCACGCGCTGCAAAGCGGCAGCAAGGCGTTCCCCGGTTGCAGCAATCCACTGCTGCTGTGGACAACTTTGTGGGCAACCTCGGTTCGCCGTCGCGCAGGCCGCGATTTTTCTGAGCCCGCGCTTGTTTGCTCAAACTTTGGGCACGGAAAAACCTTTGAAAATCAGCCACTTGCTTCAACATGACAATGCCGTGACAGGCACATCGGCTCTGCAGCCCAGTATTGGCGCGGTTGTGGAGTTCTCCCCCCGCGCCAGTCTTGGGTTTGCACGGTGATGGATGGAGCCGATGCGCGTGCGGGCCGTCTGGTCTGGAGCGTCGGTGGCTTGTTGCTCGCGGCCAACGACGCGTTGCAGGCGCGCTTCGGTGCCTGCGCCGTGCGCGGTGAGATCTCCGGCTTCGCGCGAGCTGCCAGCGGGCACTGCTACTTCACGTTGAAAGACGCCGAGGGCGGGGGCGCCTGCCTGCGCTGCGCGATGTTCCGGCGCGCAGCGACCCTTCTCGACTTTGCCCCGCGCGACGGCCAGCAGGTCGAGTTGCGCGGCCGCATCGCGGTCTACGAGGCGCGCGGTGAGTTGCAGCTGGTGGTCGAGTCGATGCAGCGCGTGGGCGCCGGCACGCTCTACGAGGAGTTCCTGCGCCTGAAGGCTCGCCTGGAGACGCAGGGGCTTTTCGACTCCTCGCGCAAGCGTTCGTTGCCCCGCCACCCTGCGTGCGTGGGCGTCGTCACCTCGCTCGGCGCCGCTGCCTTGCGCGACGTGCTGACGACCCTGTCGCGGCGGGCTCCGCACCTGCGCGTGGTGGTCTATCCCAGCCTGGTGCAGGGCGCCGACGCCCCGTCCGCGCTGATCGGCGCTCTGGCTGCGGCGGCGCAGCATGGCGTGGCCGAGCTGGTGATCTTGTGCCGGGGTGGCGGCTCGCTGGAGGACCTGTGGGCGTTCAACGACGAGCGGCTGGTCCGCGCCATCGCCGCGTCGCCCGTGCCCGTGGTGTGTGGCGTAGGGCATGAAACCGACGTCACGCTGGCCGATCTGGCCGCAGACCTGCGCGCGCCCACGCCGACGGCGGCCGCGGAGCTGGCCGCGCCGGCCCAGGTCGACTTGCTGGCCGAGTTGAGCCGGCTGCAGCAGCGTGCCGAGCGCGCGGTGCGCCGTGTGGCGGAAGGGCAGGCGCTGCGCCTCGACCAGCTTGGCCTGCGTCTCGCGCGGCCGGCGCAGGCCCTGGACCGGCACGTGCAGCTCTTGCAGCGGCACGACGAGCGGCGCCGCGGCGCGCTGCTGGCCGCCTTGCGGCTGCAGCAGCGCGGGCTTCAGGATCTGGCACAACGGCAGCTGCGCGCCCAGCAGGTGCAGCGCGTTCGCGCCGCTGAGCGCATCGAGGCATTGCAGGCCCGCTTGCAGGCGCTGGACCCCAAGCGCGTGCTGGCGCGCGGCTATGCCTGGGTCAGCGACCTCGAGGGCCGGCCCGTGATGTCGGTCTCCGGCTTGAGCGCCGGCGAGCAGGTGAAGGCGGTGTGGGCCGACGGCGAGGCGCTCGCCTCCGTGCTCGAGGTGCACCCGCGGCCGCCCGAGCAAGCCCGCTGACGCCAGCAGGGCCATCCGAGCTGCCTACAATGGCCCGGGTCTTCTTCCAGGACCGCTTCTGCCCGGAGCGAGCATCACAAGCCACAAGTCGAAAGGATTCCTGATGGAACACACGCTACCGCCGTTGCCATACCCGCACGACGCCCTGGCGCCGCACATGAGCCGCGAGACGCTGGAGTATCACCACGACAAGCACCACAACGCCTACGTCGTGAACCTGAACAACCTGCAGAAGGGCACCGAGTTCGAGAGCATGGGTCTGGAGGACATCGTGAAGAAGTCTTCCGGCGGTATCTACAACAACGCCGCGCAGGTCTGGAACCACACCTTCTTCTGGAGCTGCATGAAGCCCAATGGCGGCGGCGAGCCCAAGGGCGCGCTGGCCCAGGCGATCAATGCCAAGTGGGGCTCGTACGCCGCGTTCAAGGAGGCCTTCACCAAATCGGCGGTGGGCAACTTCGGCTCCGGCTGGACTTGGCTGGTCAAGAAGGCCGACGGCTCGGTGGACATCGTCAACATGGGTGCGGCCGGCACGCCACTGACCACCGGCGACAAGGCGCTGCTCACCATCGACGTGTGGGAGCACGCCTACTACATCGATTACCGCAACCTGCGCCCCAAGTTCGTCGAGACCTTCCTCGACAAGCTGGTCAATTGGGAGTTTGCCGAGAAGAACTTCGCCTGATCGGGCTTCTGCTTCCTCGAAAGCCGGCCGGGTGCCGGCTTTCTGCATTTCCGGCGGCACAATTTGCAATCATGCGCATCCTGCTGGTCGAAGACGATCCCGCCCTCAGCCTGGGCGTCGCGCGCGCGCTGGAGCGCGAAGGCTGGGGCGTCGATGTGCTGGCCGACGGCGTGCAAGCCACTGCCGAGGGTTTGATCAACCAGTTCGACCTGGCCGTGCTCGACCTCGGGCTGCCGCGCAAGGACGGCATGGAGGTGCTGCGTCATTGGCGCAGCCGCGGAGCCAAGCTGCCGGTGCTGCTGCTCACCGCGCGCGACGAGCTCTCCGACCGCGTGCAAGGCTTGAACGCCGGCGCCGACGACTACCTGGTCAAGCCCTTCGACGTGCCCGAGCTGGTGGCGCGGCTGCGCGCGCTCAAGCGGCGCGCCGAGGGCCGCATCACCGAGACGCTGCAGCTCGGCGAGCTGGTGCTCGACATCGTGCAGCGCGAACTCACCTTCCGCGGCGAGCGGGTGCGTGTCAGTCCGCGCGAGATGGCGCTGACCGAGCTGCTGATGCACAAGGCCGGCCGCGTCGTGCCCAAGGAAACCATCGTCTCCACGCTGTCCAGCTGGGAGGCCGACTTCAGCGAGAACTCGGTCGAGGTGTATGTGCACCGGCTGCGCAAGCGTTTTGCCGACCTTGGCGTGGTCATCAAGACGGTGCGCGGCTTCGGCTACGTCATGGAGGCCGCCGCAGGCGAAGGCGGCAGCGTGTCGTGAGCGAGGAGGCGCCTGCGCACGGGCCCAGCATCCGACGCCAGCTCCTGCGCCCGCTGGTCTGGATCTGGCTGTTCGGCACGCTGGCGGCCATCAGCGGCGCCTACCTGCTGGCCCATGCCAGCGCCAACGCGGCCTTCGACCGCGGCCTGCAGGACGAGTGCACTGCGCTGGCCGCCAAGGTGGTGTGGACCGACCGCGGCCCGCTGCTGGACCTCACCCGCCAGGCGCGCGAGCTGGTCACCTGGGATACCGAGGACCGCAACAGCTTCGCGATGGCCGATGCCGACGGCAACGTGCTGGCCGGCGACGCGCGCGTGCCGATTCCCCAGAGGCGCGGGCGCAAGACCTTCGAGCAGCCGGTGCTGTTCGATGCGGTCTACGAGGGCGAACCGGTGCGCGGCGCGGTGTTTTCCGTTGCTTCGCCGATGCTCGACCGTTCGGTGGCCATCGTGGTGGTCGAGACCAAGCGCAAGCGCGACGTGCTGGCGCGCGACATCCAGCTCGGCATCGCGCTGCCCGCGCTGGCGCTGGGCGCGCTCACCTTCGCGCTGCTCGGTTGGGGCATTCGCCGCGGGCTGCAGCCGCTGCGCGACGTGGCCAGCGAGGTGGCCCAGCGCGACGCGGCCGACTGGAGTCCGCTGCCCCTGCGCGACGTACCAGCCGAAGCGGTGCCGCTCATCGAGCGCATCAACATGCTGCTGGCCGACGTGCAGCAGTCAGTGTCCTTGCAGCGCCGCTTCGTCGCCGATGCGGCCCACCAGCTGCGCACGCCGGTGGCCGGTATCCGCGTGCTGGCACAGGACCTGGAGCAGGAACTGCGCGCGCTGCCCACGCCGCCGGGGGCGGCAGCCGGCTGGGAGCCGGTGTTGCAGCAGTTGCTGCGCTCGACCGAGCGCATGTCGCGGCTGATCGGCCAGTTGCTCAGCCTGGCGCGCTCGGAGACGGCGCTGTCGGTCAATGCCGAGCAGGCGCCGATGGACATCGTGCCGCTGGTGCGCGAATCGACCGAGCCTCTGGTGCTGCAGGGCCTGCGCGAAGGCCGGTCCATCGCGCTCGAGGCGCCGGAGCAGCCTGTGATCGCTCGCGCCCATCCACTGTGGCTGGGCGAAGTGCTGAACAACCTGCTGGACAACGCCCAGCGCTATGGCGGGCAGCACATCGTCTTGAGGGTCCAGCCCTTGCCCGACGGTGGTGCCGAGGTGCAAGTAGAAGACGACGGGCCGGGTGTGGCGCAGGAGCAGCTGCCGCGCTTGTTCGAGCCGTTCTGGCGCGGCGACCGGGCCGACCTGCGCAACGACGGCGGGACCGGCCTCGGACTTGCGATCGCGCGCGAGATCGTCGAGCGCCTGGGCGGGCGCATGGACGTGGTGAGCCGGCCGCAGCTGGCCGGCATCCGGTTCACCGTTCGGCTGGCGCCTTGACGCGGTCAGCGGCCGAAGGGCGGGCCTGCGAGCCGGGCGCCCGGCTTGATGCCGCGTTTGGTGAACCAGCCTTGATTCATCTCCAGCGCATAGCGCACTGGTTGGGCGGAGCAGTGCGACTCCAGCGTTTGCGGTGGCATGTCGGCGATGTTGACGATGCTGCCGTCATCGCCGAGGAAGGCGATGGACAGTGGCAGCAGCGTGTTCTTCATCCAGAAGCATTGCACCGCCGGTTCGTCGAACACGAACAGCATGCCCTCGTGGGGCGCCATTTCCTTGCGCAGCATCAGCCCCATCTGGTGCTGCTCGTCGGTGCGCGCCACCTCGGCCTGGATGGCGTGCATGCCTGCGCGCAGGGTTACCGTGGGCAGCTTGGGCTGTGGCTGCGTCTGGGCCGCAGCGCCGCAGGCGAGCAATGCCAAAGCTGCACCGGCCAAACGACGGAACAGGGAGGAAGCAATCGAGGCGTGCATGCGGCGACGGGTCTGAAAACAGCATTATCGAGTGCGAGCCTTGCCCGAAAACGGCGACGCCCGGCAGTGCCGGGCGTCGGGCTGCAGGGCGGCGCAGCCACCCTGCTCACCGAAGGCCGATTACTTCGAGGCGGCCTTCTCGGCCTTCTCGGCAGCCTTCTTGTCGGCCTTCTTGTCGGCCTTCTTGTCCGCTGCGGAGGCGGCGGCCGGCGCGGCTTCAGCCTTCTTCTCTTCCTTCTTGGCGTCGGCGGCGAAGCCGGCGGTGGCGAAAGTCGCAGCGATCAGGGCAGCCAGGAGCTTGTTCATTCTGAAGTTACCTTTCGAAAAGTTGAATCCACCTCCCTCCATTGGGGAGGCGTGCTGAGAACGCGGCGAGTTGAAAGGCGGTTGACACCGCGCAAGCAAGAAAATGCGACAGCCGGCTGAAAGGGGCGCTGACATAGAATCCGCCGCTTAGACTCAACCCCCTAGCCCCATCCAATTTCCCGAGCCAGCGAACCATGTACCAGCACATCAAGGTGCCCGAGGGCGGGCAGAAGATCACCGTCAACGCCGACTTCTCGCTCAACGTGCCCGACCAGCCGATCATTCCCTACATCGAGGGCGACGGCACCGGCTTCGACATCACGCCGGTGATGATCAAGGTGGTGGATGCGGCGGTTGAAAAGGCCTACGGCGGCAAGCGCAAGATCCACTGGATGGAGATCTACGCCGGCGAGAAGTCGACCAAGGTCTACGGCCCCGACGTCTGGCTGCCCGAGGAAACCCTGAAGGTGCTGAAGGACTACGTGGTGTCCATCAAGGGCCCGCTGACCACCCCCGTGGGTGGCGGCATCCGTTCGCTGAACGTGGCGCTGCGCCAGGAGCTGGATCTGTATGTCTGCCTGCGCCCGGTGCGCTACTTCAAGGGCGTGCCTTCGCCGGTGAAGGAGCCCGAGAAGACCGACATGGTGATCTTCCGCGAGAACTCGGAAGACATCTACGCCGGCATCGAGTACGAGGCGCAGAGCGACAAGGCCAAGAAGGTCATCGACTTCCTGGTCAAGGAAATGGGCGTCAAGAAGATCCGCTTCCCGGAAACCTCGGGCATCGGCATCAAGCCCGTCTCGCGCGAAGGCACCGAGCGCCTGGTGCGCAAGGCCATCCAGTACGCGATCGACAACGACAAGCCCTCGGTGACGCTGGTGCACAAGGGCAACATCATGAAGTACACCGAAGGTGGCTTCCGCGACTGGGGCTACGCGCTGGCGCAGCGCGAGTTCGGCGCCCAGCCGATTGACGGCGGCCCGTGGTGCAAGTTCAAGAACCCCAAGACCGGCCGCGAGATCACCATCAAGGACTCGATCGCCGACGCCTTCCTGCAGCAGATCCTGCTGCGCCCGGCGGAGTACTCGGTGATCGCCACGCTGAACCTCAACGGCGACTACATCTCCGACGCG
The DNA here is from genome assembly GCA_040758375.1 of Pseudomonadota bacterium. GTDB lineage: Bacteria > Pseudomonadota > Gammaproteobacteria > Burkholderiales > Burkholderiaceae_C > CAMLIZ01. Next base: position 39,508 of record JBFLWE010000031.1, on the reverse strand, counting down.
CTGGCGGCCCAGGTGGGCGGCATCGGCATTGCGCCGGGCGCCAATCTGTCCGACTCGGTGGCCATGTTCGAGGCCACCCACGGCACGGCCCCCAAGTACGCGGGCAAGGACTACGTGAACCCCGGTTCGGAGATCCTCTCGGCTGAGATGATGCTGCGCCACATGGGCTGGACCGAGGCGGCCGACCTGATCATCAGCTCGATGGAAAAGGCCATCCTGTCCAAGAAGGTGACCTACGACTTTGCCCGCCTGATGGACGGCGCCACCCAGGTGTCGTGCTCCGGCTTCGGCCAGGTGATGATCGACTGCATGTGAGCCCGTCCCAAGACGTCGCATGACGTCCCGCAAGGCCCTGATTTCACTGAAGAAATCGGGGCCTTGTCGTTTCAGAGCGTCTCAAGCCTGACCGCGAAATCCCCCCGCGAAATGGGAAATGGCAAGGAAACGGCGACCCCGTTTCCCCGCAAATTTCCCAGAAACGGGGAACGGCTGGAGACCTGAAACGAGGACCTCATGAGACACCTGAACTACACGCTCACACCTTCCCGGATCAACAACGTCAAGGGCAAGGTGCGGCCCTATAAGCTCACCGACGGCGGAGGGCTGTACGTGCAGGTGATGCCCAGCGGCATCAAGACTTGGCGTTACCGATACGTGCTGGGCGGCGCTGCCGGCGACGTGCGCATTGGGCGCTACCCCGAGATCGGCGTGGCCGATGCCCGCGATCGTCACTTCGAACTCCGGCAACTCGTCGAGCGGGGTCAGGATCCCGCAGTGAAGGTCGCGCAAGAGCGCGAGGAACTGGAAGCGCGGGTCCAGCCCAAGCGTTCCGGAGACGATGTCGAGGCGTTCTCGAAGCGGTGGGTCGCAGAGCGCCTCAGTACCCGCACCGAGGGCTACCGGGCCCAGATCCTGTCGCGCCTCGAACGCTTCGTCTGGCCCGCCATCGGCGACAAGGCGCTCGACGAAGTGAAACCGCGCCACGTGCTGGAAATTCTCGAAGCCCGTCGCAGCACGCCCAACACGGCGGAGGGCGTGCGGATCATCATCCAGCAGCTCTACAACTACGCGATCCAGAAGCTGATCGTGGAGACCAATCCCGCGCTGCCGCTGCGTGGCGTGATCGACGTGCCGCGAGCCCAGCATCACCGGCACCTAAACGAAGAGGAGCTCGGCGCATTCTGGAACTCCGTCGCCCGACAAGGTGCACACTTCGTGACGATCGCGGCGACGCAGTTCCTCATGTACACGATGTGTCGGAAGTCGGAGGTGATCCGCGCCCGCTGGACGGAGTTCGACCTCGCCAAGGCCCAGTGGGACATCCCTGCGGCGCGGATGAAGAGCCGCCGGCCTCATCGGGTCTACCTGGCCACTCAGGCAGTCGAACTGCTGACGCTGTTGCGTGCGAAGACGGGTGCGGGAGCCTACGTGTTCCCCTCGACGCAGCGGGCCACGGTGCCACTTGTGGATTGCACGCTCAACCACTTCTTCAAGCGGCTCGACTTCGGCGTCGAAGAGTTCAGCCCCCACGGCACGCGAGGGACCGCGGCGACCCTGCTGCGCGAGCACGGCTTTGGTCGGGACGTGGTCGAGTTGCTGCTTGCCCACACCGAGAAGAGCCAGACCGCGGCTGCCTACCATCACCATGAACTTGAGCCGGAGCGACGCAGGGCGCTGCAATACCTGGCTGACCAGATCGACCAGCTTGCACACGCTGACCGTCAGCGCCGTCAGGCAGCGCGCGACGCCTCTGCAATGCGCGACGGCGCACTGGCGATGGCCGAGTAGGTAGAGGCCCTGCAGTCGATGCGTGCTGGCATCAAGCTGGCAGCACGACGACTCGGTACTGGGATAGGAAACTCGGCCAGTCCACGTGGTCGCGTAGCGCGATGTCGTCGACCAGCGAGAGCTTCGCGGACGCACGGTCGAACAGGGCGGCGCACGGGGCCGGGTGGTTGTTGCGGGAAGGGTAGAGCACACCGTCGAATCGATGCCTGCCACCGGCATCGGCCAACTCGTGTACCAGCGCAGCGATGCGCTGCGTGTGAACGTAGCGACGGCTGGCCAGCTGGGACAGGTTCAGTCCGAACTGCGACGCAATCACGCCGGGCGCGGTGAGGTCGGCGAGCGACAGAGGCTCGAGGACGCCGATCGCCCTGACCATGCGCGCGTACACCTCGGTTCGGGTGATCACGCGCTTGGCGCGGCGGCTCCAACGGTGCTGGCGAAAGACCGATTCCATGAGCGCGGTGGATAGGTCGAAGCCGACATCGAGCGTGCCAAACCGGAAGGCTGGGTCGTCGTAGCGATTGCCGCCCGCGCGGCCGAAGTGAAGAGCCGTGCCGCGATACGCTGACCGGCTGACGTGCTGGAGAAGTTCTCCCGCAGGAATGATTCGGGACGGAACATCAGGCGTCGGCACGGCCGTGCTCCGCCGGCTGCACGCCGAGCGAAGCAAGCACGACGCGCGCAACAGCGTCGACGTTGCCTCGATTCGCGCTCGCCGCCGGAGATTGGCCACCAAGGGCTTCGCAGGGCTCCGCCAGGGCGCGGTATACCGTCCAGGCGTCGACATCTTCCGCAGCCTGGAGCACGGTGCGCGTCAGCTGCAGGCCTGGTGCCTCCAACTGCCAGTCGGGAATGCGCTGGCCTCGGCGGCCGACGTCCAGAGAAAGCAACCTGCGTGCGGTGATGTCCTTGTAGATCTGCTGGCGAGATTTGTGGGCTAGGTGTGATGTTCCGGTGGGTTGTTCATCCGTCCCTGATCTGGGAAGCTGGGGTTGTCGAGACCTCCACAAGCCCAGTCAGGAGAACGGATGAACAGCCACAAGCATGCGAGATTGACGCCCAAAGGTCGAGCCCTCCTGGTCAGCCGGGTGCTTGAGGAGGGTTGGAGCGTTGCCGCGGCGAGCGAGGCGGCTGGGGTCAGCAAGCGAACCGGCTTCAAGTGGTTGGCCCGCTTCAAGGCCGAAGGACTGGCTGGCTTGGCGGATCGCAGTTCACGCCCCAAACGCTGCCCACGTGCCTTGACGATCCAGGAGCAAGGCCAACTGGAGTGGCTGCGTCGTCAGCGCTGGCCGCTGTGGCGCATCGCAGCGCAGGCCGGTCGCGGCATCGGGACGGTAAGCCGGTGCATGCAGCGGCTCGGGCTGTCGCGCCTGAAGGCGCTGGAGCCGCCTGTGCCGGTGGTTCGCTACGAGCGGGCCGCAGCGGGCGAGTTGCTGCACCTGGACACGAAGAAGCTGGGCCGCATCGACGGCGTGGGCCATCGCATCACCGGAGACCGCACGCTCAACCGCAGCCGGGGCATCGGCTGGGACATGGTGCATCTGGCCATCGACGACCACTCGCGCGTCTCGTTCGCCCTCATCAAGACCGACGAGCGGGGCGCGAACTGCGCTCAGTTCCTGCGCGAGGCCGTGGCGTACTACGCCGCCCTGGGCGTGCGCATCGACCGCGTCATGACCGACAACGGCTGCGGCTACGTCTCCAAGGCGTTCCGTATGGCCTGCAACGAGTTGGGCATCCGCCATGTGCGCACACGCCCATACACGCCCAAGACCAACGGCAAGGCCGAGCGCTTCGTGCAGACCAGTCTGCGCGAGTGGGCCTATGCCCGGCCCTACGTGAGTTCAGCGCAGCGGGAGGCAGCCTTGCAGCCCTTCCTCCATCGCTACAACTGGCATCGGCCACACTCAGCGCTCAACCGCCAGCCGCCCATGACTCGGATCCCCGCAGTGAGCAACCTCTTGGAACTCAACAGCTAGGCGTACGAAGTCGGACAGAGGCAGGTTGTGCGGTTGCTCGAACTCGCGCAGCAGTTCGGCGCGGCCTCGCTGGATGTCGACAGCCGTCGGCGCCCAGGAGGTGGCCGCGCGCAACGACGCGGACTTCCGGCCCAGCGTTTCGGTCAGGGGTGTCGCCTCTGCGGCTGCGTTCGTGGCAGCCGCCAACTTCTCTCGAACAAGACGGTCAAGCTCGAAGAGGAATGCGCCACGGTCGCGAACCGTGACCGCCTTGTCAAAGCGGCGAACTTCCGTCGCGGTGACGATTGGTTGGTTCATGGCCGCCGCACGGTGTGCTTTGCGCATGGCGAACTCCGCGTACGCACTGAGATACCGCAGAGTAGTCTCATTTGTCGCGTATGTCAACTTTGACAATCTATTGGGTCGTGCGGTTCAGTGGCGAATCTCTGCGCACGGGTATGCGTTCGCCCCAGGGCATTGCATCGGCGGACCATCGGCGCTACCTTGCGAACCAGAGGCATGGAATGCTGCGGAAGGCAATCTTTCTCACTCTCGTCGGGGTTGGCGCCCTGGTTGGCGTTGTCGCTGCGATCAATGGGGACTGGGGTCTTCGCGTGGTGATGGCGGGGCTCGGTGCGCTTGTCGGTGCTGCGGTGGGCGGTGCCGCGATCAAGCTTGGGCGGCGGCCTACGGAGCGCCGGGAGATCCCAGGCATGGGCACGATGACGGCAGACATCGCGGCAAACTTCTGGCGGGACAAAGGCCGTCCACCCGGGTAGACGGCCAAAGAGAGCCCAGGTCCGGCGCAACTCGTTCGTCAACCCCTGCCGTTTTCCTACTTCTTTTTGAGCACTCCTTTCACCGCGTCCTTGGCCTCGTCCAGAGTGGCGCCGGCATCGGCCGCAACCTGCCGCCCGGACTGGAGAAGCAGCGACTTCTTGGTAGAGACGGTCCCGTCCGCTGACCTGCTGACTTCTGCCTCGGCGTCGAATCCGCGGCGCGACCGGTCCGTTTGCTCGCGGATGGCTGCCCCACCCAGGCCAACCTCCGGTCTGATGCTGGGTCGCGGCTGCTCGGAGGTGGTTGGCGGGTCGCTTCCGAGTGCGCGCCCAACGGCGCCGCGGTTCTGGGCATTGCGCGCGGCCAAGTCGGGATTCAAGGCGGGATCGGACGCCGACGCGGCCCACTGATCGCGCAGATCCTGGAAGGATGCGGGCAGCGCGGCTCCGTCGGAGAAATGGCGCGACGGACGAAGCCCCTGCCGCGCCAACTCCGCGTCGAGCAATGTGGCAGCCGCCGCGCTGTCACCGCCGTAGCGCTCGGCGTAGCGCAGGAACATCGCGAGGTTGTACGGATCCTGGGCGATATCGATGGCGATGGACTCGCCACGCTCGCGCGCCTCGGAGACGCGCTCAGCCAATGCGCTGCGCTCGCCGTACGAGGCCTGAGCCTGCTGGGCTCGCGACGCGGTCGTCGCCAGGCGGCTCCCCAATTCCCGTGCCTGACGCGCATCGTCGGATATCGCGCTGACCAAGGTGGCGTCGCGCGAGACGCGGTCTCCGAACTGCTTGAACTCGGCGATCTGATCGCTTGTCATGGAGCCAAGCACCTTGCGCTGCTCCGTTGATAGGCCGCTCATGTAGGCCTTGTCCGCGCTGGCATCGACCTGCGCTCCCGCTACACCCGCGTTGAAGCCGAGGCGGCCGGAAGCGCCGAACGCGATACGCGCGACCTGCGACTGGGTGAGCCCCGTGTTGTCGGCGACGCTCTTGGTGATCTGGTCCAGCCGCGTCAGCGTCTCACCGAGCTGCTCGAAGCTGCTTGTCGAGGTGCCCGACGAACTGCGCGAGGACTTGAGCTTTGCCAGCCCCTTGGTGAAGGCCTCGGTCAGGACGGTAGACCGCTCGTTGCTCGCAGACACCATCTCGCCCCGCGCCGCGTCGGCCTGCCGGCTGGCTTCGGTCACGTCCTGCTCGCTGACGCGCATCGACACCACGCGCGAGGCGAAGCCTTGGTTGCGCAGCAGGTTCGCGGCCGTGCGTCCGGTGAGCGCGCTCGACGTGAAAGTGTTGCCGCTGAGATCGCTCTGCCAGGAACTCATGAACGCCGACGTACGGTTCGGCGCCAGCTGCAACTGATCCATCGCAACATTGCCCATAGACACGTTGCCGACGGCAGCCCCCGCGGTGCTGCCGGCCAGCATGCCTTGCAGTCCGGACAAGCCGCCGACGAGTGCCGTGCCGAAGTTCTCCATGCGCTTGAGCGCAGCCCAGGCGATGAAGGGGATGCTGATGGCCAGGTAGCCGACTACCGCCTCGCCGGAGATCGCCCGCGAGTAGATCGTGGATGCGGTCTGCAGCGCGAGGGCCTTGGTGCCCGTGCCCAGGTCCGACGCGGCGGCCAGGTCGTAGGCGGCGTACACCGAAGCCATGTAGTTGAGCACCGCGTACAGCGGCGGCCACAACTGGATCCAGATCAGGATCGCCGCGTACCCCTTGAAGGCGATCATCGACTCGCGCCCGCTGGTCAGCAGGAGCAGCAGCACGAAGAGTGGGAACAGGGCGTAAGTGAGGGCTTCGATGACATTGCGGAACACCGGCAGCGACTGCTCGGCGACCTTGCCGTAGTTCATCCATGTCGCGTTCTGCTGGGCAACCGCCTGCGCCCGGCCGACCGCGAGCACCATCGCCGCCGGGTCGTTCACCTTCTGTCCGATGATGTTGCTGGTGTCGCTGATGGCGTTGAGCACAGCGTTCTGCCGGATCAGGTCCGTTGCCGTCGCGGCCGCATTCGCGATGCCGTTGCGAATGTAGGCCTGCTGGATCTGGCCGGCGATCGCGGCAGTCGCAGCCGCGCTGGGCAGCGTGGGGTTCAGCTGGAAAGCCAGCCGCCCCTCGATGCGCGTCACCTGCGCCGGCAGGCGGCCATTCAGGTTGCTGTAGACATTGGGGCAGGTGTCGACGGTGACTGCGCCGCCGGCACCGGTCACCGTGCTGAAGCGGGCCGGATTCGGCGTGGCCATGAGCGCCCACACGTCGTCCGAGGTGGAGAACGCGGCCGGATCGACAGTGCCGTCGATCAGGTCGTACATCGTGCAGTTGTGGATGAAGTTGATCAGGTCGGTGCGGAAGGTCGGGTCCTGAAAGACGACGTTGCCGGTCTCGCGGATCAGGCGGTTGCCGAACATCAGGCCGTTGCGCTCGTAGCTCAGCTCCGCCGGCATCGCGCCCGCGCCGGGGATGACCTGGAACGCGGTCTCGAAGAGACCCGTCAGCGTGTGGCCGATGGTGCTGGTGATGCTGCCGAGCATGGCCACGCCGAAAGGCACGTTGGCGACGACCTTCACCGCCGAGCCGCCGGTCTTGTCAACGATGCCCACTGTCACACGGGGAACGATGAGCACCGAGAACACCAGCAGCACGGTCGCCAGCCACTTCCAGCCCTGCAGCTTGTCGGGGGCGAAGGCGTAGGCGAGCAGGGCGGCGATGAAGCCGCAGAAGGCCACCGCCGCGACGGCGGCCATGTAGTCGCTCGACGCGTGGATGGCGGCCGCGGCGTTGAAGATGCCGAACAGGCTGTCCGCGTTCTGGTAGGCGAAGATCTCCCACATGGCCGCCTCGAGGCATCGGAGCGGGCTAACGCGCCACGTAGGTCGCGCGCTGCCCCAGCATGTCCATCACGTGCTGCGGCATGCTCGAGCGCAGTTGCCGTTCGAGTTGCTCCAGGTGGCTGGAGACGGCGCGGAACGAGCCGACCTTCTGGTAGAGCAGGTTCTTCTCCTGCGACAACTGCAGCAGCATGGCCTGGGCACGCTGGCGCACCTGGTTGGCGAGCTCGCGCTGGCTCTGCTGCAGCGTGTAGTCCTTGTCGAGCGCGGCCATGCCCAGCCGGAGGTTTCGCTCGAGGAAGACATAGGCGTAGTCGGCCGCGATCACGTCGCGGTACTGGCCGATCAGGCTGTCGGCCAGGCCCGAGCCCGGGATGGTCGCGCCGATCGACAGCATCCGGTAGACCGGCTCGGTGGTCTGGTTGACGAAGCCCACCTCGGCGGAGTTGTTCGGGATCGCGGTGCGCGTGGCGATCTTGTCGGCGATCGACCGCATCATGGTCTCGACGCGGGCTGTGAAGGGCGTGTGCGTGTAGCCCGTGTTCAGCGTGACGACGTCGCAGTTCGTGTAGTCGTTGCAGCGCAGCAGGTGCTGGGTGACGTTGGTGCCGGTCGCGGCCGCCTGGCCGTAGAGCAACTGGCTGATCGAGGTGATCGTCGGCGGCACAGGCTCCGGGTCCCGGTTGGCGCTCTCGGGGTGGAAGATCACGGTGCCGACGATACTCATGATGAGTTCGCGCTCCGCGTCGTCCAGCGCCGTGCCGGTGCGCTGCAGAGCCTTCCAGGTGAGATTGCCCACGAAGGGCGCCTTGTTTCGGACGTTGGGATCTGCGGAACTGCGCGCCGAGGCCAGGATGCTCGGTCGGTCGCTGGCGCATCGGCGCCGGGCCGCGTCGCGGTCGCTTTCCAGGCCCATCTCGATGGCCAGGTCGGCGCAGGCCTCCTGTGAGCTGTAGCCCGTGGCCTCGGCCGCCGTGCTGACGATGGCCTTGGCGGTCTCGCAGGAGTTGATGCGCGCGTTGTTGATCCAGGTCTCCAGGCCCTTCGCCCACTTGGTCAGGCCACCCAGCAGCGGCGAGACTGACTCCAGCGCGAGTTGAAAGGCGATGCCGGGCAGCGCGGCCGTGATGTTGCGCAGCATGTTCTTGAACTCCTCGGCGGAGATGTGCGAGAACGAGCCGCCAAAGACGTCGATGCCGCCGCAGCCGGCCTTCGCGCTGGGGAACTGGATCGCGGCGAGTTGGTAGACCTTGTTCGGCGAGCGCATGAACAGGCTGCCGCCGGTGTAGGTGTTGAAGGTCTGCCCGCGAAACGCGCCCGGCGCGGTGTAGTTCCCGATCGTGCCGAGGTTGTTGAACATGGTGTTCACCTCGGCATTGAGGTCGCCGGCCCGCGCGGACCCGGCGTGCAGCGCGGTGGCCAGGGCGACGAGGGCAGCGCAGGTGCGTTGGGTCGGACGGTTGGGCATGACGATCCTCCTAGAACGGAAACGCATCAGGGAGCCCCGAGCTGCCGCACGGCGCTGGGCACCATGGCCTCGAAGGCGGGCGCCGCGGCGGCCGAGATGCGCTCGAGCAGTTGAGACTCGGACAGCACACCGAAGCCGATGGGCACGATGCGGCCGGTGAAGGGCTGGGCCAGGTAGACGGCGGGGACCTGGGCCACGCGCAGCGCGGTTGCGGCGCCGTTGTCGCGGCGCGCGGATGCGAAACCCGGCAAGGCGCCGCCGTCGAGGCTGACGGCTTCGACGCGGATGCCGTGGCGCCCCTGAAACGCCTCAAGCGTCGGCGCGAAGGCATGGCAGTAGGGGCAGTCGCCGCGGAAGAAGAACAGCAGCACATGGTCGCGACCCAGCTCGGCAATCGAGCGCGACCGATCACCCATTTGCTGGGCCTCGAAGACTTCCAACGCCTTGGCGTTGACCGGGCGTCCCTGCAGCGAGGGATCGAGCTCGGGCGTGGTCCAGGCGACCCGCTGCGCCACGTCGGCAAAGGTCGAAGCCTGGGCGACGACCTTGGCCTCGAGCTCCATGTAGCGCCGCACGTTGGCCTCGGTGGGCCGCATGACGGCGATGCCGCGCAGATCCTCGACCCGCTTGCGCAGGCGCTCGAGTTCCACGAGTTCTGGCGGCCGGGGCTCCCGGCGGGGATCGCGGGCCGCGACGGGCGGCCTCGTGGGCTTTGGCGGCACAGATCGAGGGGGCTCGGGCTCCGGGGTCGGGTCTTCGTAGAAGTGCCACCCACGCCAGGTGTCGCCCCAGAACCGAGGTGACTCGTTTGCGGCACCGCTCACTGCTGGCGCAGCACAAGCCGCAAGCAGAGCGAGCAACATCAACCGATGGATGCTGTGCATCGCGCGCCTCAGGACAGCGAACGCGGCGGCAGGCCGTCGCGGCAGTAGTTGATGCCGAAGTCGATGGTCCGTCGGCGAGCGCTGGGCTCTCCAGGAAGCTGAACGCCGTCTTGCCAGAAGCTCACCTTCAGGCGCCGGCAGCCCGGCTGCGCATAGCGGCGCTCCGTGCTCACGTCGATGTAGACCGGCGACGTGGCTTTGAAACGCGCCGTGATGGCGTCCGCCAGCGGTCCCGACAGCACGCCGTGCGCACGCCCGTCCGGTGCATCGATGGCCGCCAGCAGCAGCGGGCGCGCATCGGGCACTGGGAGGCGTTCCTGGGCCGTGGACACGGACGAGAAGAGGGCCATGGCAAGCCCCAGCGGCAATGCCTTACCGACGTGCTCGCGGCTCATTGACACCTCCCCTGGCCGTAGTAGCAGGTCGGGATGCGGCTACCGCTCTGACCTTGAAGCGTCGCCACGTTGGGCAGGGTCGGCACCAGCGAGGCGTAGAACTCGCTGAGGTCCATCGCCGCGAAATCCAGCGACTGCAACTGCGCAACGGTGAAGCCCGAGCAGTCCGGGTTCTCCGCGCTGCCCCAGCCCTTGCCGACCTGCGTTCGGCCCTGCTCGTTGACGATGCGGGCCAGCATGCTGTTGAAGCAGCACTTGCGCGTGGTGTGCGTGATGCACGATACGCAGGAGCCCAGGACGCGGATGCACGACGAGCAGTAGGTGCCGACGGCGTGGCAGAGTCCAGCGCCTTCCTTCATCGCGAGCTTGCCTTCCTCCTCGTCGCAGGACATCGCCGCCATCACGACGTAGATGACGACCGCGATGGCAAGGCTCCACGGATCGAAGGCGACCACCAGGCTGTCGCCGGCATAGAGCACGGCCGAGCCGGCTGGCAGCGCCGCGCCATTGACCGCCACGGTGACGCCGTAGGTGGTGAAGGTGCCGCTGAAGCCGCCACCCATCAGCAATGCCTGCATGCCCTGGTAGATGAACTGCCGGTTCTCCGCGTTCATCAGCACGTCGTAGACCAGCCGTGAGCCCGTGCCGAAGAGGCTCTGGTTGGTCATGCCGGTGCCGGCGCTGTCGGCGTAGCAGCAGTTGTTCAGCAGCCGGTCGCGGCAGCGGTTCTCCTCGCCCTTGAACACCTGCATGCGGTCGGTGTCGAGGTAGACGCCGGCTTCGCGCGCGGCCTCGAGCATCGACATGCTGCGCGCGAAGTCGGGGTCGTTCGCGTGGCTGATGTCGTAGCAGTTGCCCTGCAGGCAGAAGACGTTCGACGGACAGTTGCTGGCGCTTGTCACCGTCTGCGCCGGCACCGGGCAGCTGTAGCTGTCCTCGTACACCTCGCAGGCGCCGGTGACGGCGTTGCTGCGCCGGCAGACCGAGCCCGAGGTCGTGCAGCCGGCGGCGACCAGCGGTCCGCACTGGCTGGTGGGTGCGGTTCCGCTGCAGTTCATCGTGCTCTCGTACTGCCAGCAGTCGCGGTTCACCGATGCGCCGTCGATCACCTTCGTCGCCGGGCCATCGGTGCACACGGCCGCGGTCTGCACGGTGCAGCGGCTGCCGTCGGCGATGGTGGGGCACTGGTCGTCCCAGCGGTCGGTCTCGGTGATGGTGGTGCGGGGCCGGGTGTACGACAGCCGCATCGTGGGGATCGGACCGTAGGCCGGGTTCGGGTCCCAGCCGACGACCGTGCGCTCGCTGTCGAGGTTCCAGTAGTAGCCGGGCAGGCTGCCCGTCACGTCGTAACCGACGAGCGCTGTGGCGCCGCCGGCCGGCGCATAGCAGCGTGTGCCGTCGAGCGCCGTCGTCGTGCAGCCGCTGTCGCCCTGGCAGACGATGTCCTGGATTAAGTCGCCGCTTTGCGTGCCGGCCGGGCAGGCCGCGTAGCGCCTCAGGAACGGCTCGACGTTGGTGCAGCTGTAGCCGGAGTCGCCACCGCCGGTGCAGATCTCCGCCCGCTCGGCGGCGATCATGGCCGTCAGTGCGCAGGCGTCGCCGGTGCAGGCCTTGTCGGCAACCCAGACGCCGGTGCGGATCTCCGTGCCGGTGCTCCAGGAGTAGTTCGTGCTCAGCACCGCAACCATCTGCGGGAACACCACCGGGGTCGTCATGTCGACGTCGAAGAAGGCAAGCGGCGATGCGTCCTGCGTGACGCGGAAGCGCTGCGCCGTCTCGGGGCGGTCGGGCAGGCACTGCACGTCCACGCCGGTGCGGCCCGCGCTGGCGTGGGCGAACCAGTCACCGGGCGTGCAGTTGGTGCTGCGCTCAATGCCAACCGTGAGGCTGCGTGTGCAGCGGTAGCTGCCGATGCCTTCGTAGCGCAGGCAGCTGCGGGTCTGCGTGCCGGCGGGGACGGCCATCGTCGTGGTGGTGCAGCCGCTGTAGTACGACGCGAGGTTCTCGAGCACGCTGGACGGCGCCCGGGCAATGCCATGTGCCGCGGACACCGCAGGGTCACCGGGCCCGATGGCCGGACGGGGCAGGTTCGCTGAGCCCATCGCGCCGCGCTGCGCCTGGCAGACCGGGTCGTTCGGCAGCGTGGCGCAGAGCGACAGCCGCGCGCTTCCCTGCGACGACAGGTTGGGCTGCCGGTAGTACGCGGATTCGGGTGGCGCGGCGGTGTAGCCCGGCACGACGATGGTGGCGCTGGGCGTGTTGACGGTGGCGCGGGCGGCGGGATTGGCGGCCTGCCCCGCCGCGACGCCTTCCTCGTGTGGGCCGGCGAGCGTTGAGACCGGCGTCGCGGCCACGCAGAGCGCGGTGAAGCAGGCGATCAGCTTGCGCATGGCGTCACTCCCGGCGGCCGAGTCGGGCGAGGAAACGGCCGGCGTCCTTCGCGAAGGCCGGCGCTGAGCGTTGGAAGTGCGCCAGCGCGTAGTCGAGGCTGACATCGCCGGCCGCCATGGCATGGTCGTCGGCTCGCGCACACTGCTCGCCGTTGCAGGCAGCGTCTTGCGCGCCAGGCCGGGCGAGAACGAACGACGGCACGCGCTGGATCGCGTACCGATCGAACGCTCGTGGATCAATCTGCACCGCCACTGGACGTGTGCCTATCAGTTGCTGGATGCGCACCGCGGTGCGTGGCAGCGAACCTTCGGACAGTCCCCGCAGCAGCACTTGCGCGCGAGCACGCGCGGCCTGGTCGACCAGACGCGCCAGCGTTGCCTCGGGCATGGACAGACTGATGAAGACGATCAGGCGCGGCTCGTCAGCGCCCGGGAGGGTGGGTGGCCCCGACGCAGCGGCGAATCCCCGCGCCAGCGCCTCCAGGTCCACCGGCGTTTGCGTGGCCGGCACCGGCAGAGCATCGACCCGCGGCATCACCTTGGCGGGCGGCAGACCGACCGGGGCTTGCGCGCGCACGGCCGTGGCAGCCAGCAGCAGCCAGGCTGCGAGTGCGGCAAGGCGGCACATGTCAGTAGCCCACACAGCAATTCCTCTTGCGGAACAACATGAAGGCGAAGTCCTCGCCGCGCACCGGGTACTCTTTGCCGGCGCCCCAGACGATGGTGCTGCGGCCAAAGGGCTGGCAGCAGCGTCCGCCGTCCTTGGCCGTGTTGGCCACCGGGTAGGTCAGCTGGGTCTTGTAGGCGGTCTTGTCCATCGCCGGCAGGAAGTAGGGGCCGCAGAGCCCGGCTCTCCCGTGCCAGCCCCAGGCCAACAGTTCGCGGTGCATCTTGGCGGTCAGGCGCTGGGCGATCAGCGCCGCCGTGCGCACGCCGCCCAGGTGGTAAGGCACATGGCCGTCGAGCGGATAGAGGCCGCCCTGGCAGCCGGCACACCAGAACATCTCGGGGATGCCGAAGCCTGCTGTCGCCGCGACGCAGTCGGCCGCGCAGGCCGCCACCGCCACCGGGTTGGCGAACAGCACCGCCTCGGGGTTGAGGATCAGCGTCAGCTCGTCGTCGTTCCACAGCGGATCGACCTCGGTGAGGTACGCGAGGTCGAACGAGCCGCGTTCCAGGCACGGAAAGTCCGTCACCACCTCCAGCCAATACAGCACCGGGTTCATGTAGAAGTGCGCCTGGTAGAAGCTGCCGCCGTCACCGTCGCCCTCCGGCCGCGTGAAGCGCGCGGCGGTCGGTGCATCGATGCCGGGGTCCAGATCGACGCCACCGAGCGATGCCAGGCAGAAGGGCTTGCGCACCGCCTCGACGTGGCGTGCCGGCTCCCAGAAGCCGATCGACAGGCCCACGGTCGGGTTCACGCCGCAACTGCAGACGGGGCTGGACGGATTGGCGATGTCTTCCTGCCCGTCGAGGTTGGCGAGCGTGGTGCCGCCCAGCGTGATCGGCAGGATGCAGCTCCAGCAGATGTCGGTGATGGGGTTCGGGAACCGGCCCGTGCAGGTCAGGCTGTCGCCGGCCATGGCGGGTGCGGTGGCGAACACGACGGCCAGCGTCGCGACCCATGCGCGCAGGTGCCGGCCGACGTTCATGGCAGCCCCAGTTCGTCGATGCGCAGGCGCAGCCCGTCCTGCGAAACCAGTGCCGGAAGCTGGCGGATGCCGAAGCGGCGGGTCAGGGTGCCGGACTGGTCGTAGTACACGGGCACGCGCCAGGCCTTCATCAGGTCGAGGTACGAGCCTCCGGTCAGGATCGGCTTGATGCGGCCGGCGTAGCGTCCGCTCAGCTCGCGGGCGTGTTTCACCTGCCGCGGATCGCGGGCATCGAAGAACAGCAGGTGGCGCGACAGCGACACCACCTCCAACGGGTTCTTGCGCGTGCCCGCGGCGAACATCAGGCGGCCCTGCGGGTCGGTGATGTTGCGGTCGAGCGTGAAGCTCGGGTCCACGTAGAAGGTGCGCGGGCGCTCGGTGGTGCGCAGGCCCTCGACCGGCGGTGGCTGGCGCACGGTGTCGATGCCGCGAGTCCGCGCCGCTTCCGCGAGCCGCTGCAACTCGCCGCTGCGTTCCTTCTCGCGCAGCCGCTGCTCGATGAAGGCCAGCAGGTGCGGCTCGGCGATCTCGTAGGTCGGACCGAGGGTGCCGAGGTCGACTGCGCCGGCCGTGCCGCACACGGCCAGCAAGGCCGCGGCCAACAACGGCGTGGCGGCCCGGCTCATCGAGCACCCCGCGTGCAGTCGATCTGGGCCGTGAGGCTGGCGAGCGCCGCGGCGTCGCGCAGATGGCTCGCCCGGATCATGCCCATCAGCACCGGGTTGCCGTCTCCCACCGCCATCGCCACGCGCAGTTCCGCGGTCGTCAACGAACGGCCGCAGCGCTGCAACCAGGCCTGCCGGTACGCACGCGCACCGTCATGAGCGGCCGGCGCGATGCGCGCCAGCAGTGCCAAGTAGTCCTCGATCGGCATCTCGCCGGTCCCGGGAGTACCTGGCTGTGCGGATGAGGTTTGAGCGCGTACAGAACCGAGTCCAGCCGCTGCGAGAGCGAACAGGGCCACCAGGGTGACGGCAAGGTGTCGAGCGTGTTGCATCGCCGTGCCTCGTCAGAACAGCGGGATCACAGTGCCGAGCACCTGATCCGCGCGCACGAGGCCGCTGGCCCGGTAGCGCGAGTCGAAGGAATCCGGACTGGTGCCCTGCACGTAGTAGTGGCCGGCGGGAATCACGGCGGCCCGGATCGGCTCGAGCGCCTCCCGGTCGTGGGTGTGGGTCTTGGCCCGGCCGACGATCTCGCCGTTGATCGCGACGGCGCGGCCTTCCACTGTGATGCGGTCACCGGGCAGGCCGCGCACGATCTTGAAGAAGGGCTGGCCACGCAGACCCGGATAGCGCGCCTGGGCTTCGCCGTCGAAGGCGAACACCACGTAGTCGCCGCGCTTGAGCGCGTTCGGGCCGTACTGCAGCAGCGCCACCCGGCAGGGCAGGCTCGGTGTCCAGTTGAAGAGAACCGGCAGCCGCGGCGTGGGGTCGATGAACAGGCGCGTGTAGGCGAAGCCCCAGATCGCAAAGACCGGCAGGTACAGGTACCAGCGCTGGCGCAGGTGGGCGCCGAAATCGCGGGCGCCGATGCGGAGGCGGTCGATGCGCCGGGTCATGGCGCCTCCACCTTGCGGCGCAGATGCGCCGTCAGATCCACGGTCCGTGGTGCGGGCGCAGCGACAGCGGTCTTGAGAACCACCAGGCAGCCGCAGTCGCGCGGCAGTTCCTCCAGCGCAAGCGGCAGTCGCTGCGCGAAGCTGCGCGCCATGCGCATCGCCTGTTCACGCTCGCCGTCGCTTGCGGCGCGCGTGAGGATCAGCGTGAACTCGGCTTCCTTCTGCCGGTAGACCTCGGCGACATCGACCACGCCGATCAGCTGCGCCGGCCGCACCACGACGCGGTCGTAGGCGGCCAGCGTGCCGAGCACGATCGCGCAGGCCATGCCCGCGTTCAGCAGCAGCGATTTCAGGCTCGGGCTCACGACACATGCCCCCGGCGCCGCAGCAACTCCGCGATCGCCTCGTCGATCGACAAGCCCTGAGCCCGCAGTTCGTCGATCGGTGCGTTGTCTTCGAGCTTGTTGGAGAACAGGAGGTGGGTCGCCGGATCGAGGATGTTGCGCGCGACGCCCTCACCGACGGGCGACGAGATGTAGACCTCGGAGAACACGCCCGGCTCAGTGCGCAGCGAGTTGAGCAAGCGCTTCTTCGGCTCGTCCATCGACAGCCGGCCTTGGCGGTCCAGCATCTCGATCGACTCGGGCTTCTGGCGCAGCAGGAACACCCAGTCCGAGCAATTGAAGGCCGCTTCCATCTGCGCCGAGCCGTAGTAGTCGTCGGCGCTCTGGGTCGCGGTGCCCAGCGAGCCGCCGTACTTGCGGGCGCGCCGCGCGGCCTCTTCGACCACGGCAGCCTTGACGGGATCGTCCGCGCCGATGTCGCCCAGTTGCTGCTTCAACTCGTCGATGAAGAGCACCTTGCGCCGGTTGCGCGTCAGGTACATCTCGCCGGTGATCTGGTGCAGCAGCAGGATGTTGACCACCGCGTGCAGGTCGGGCCGGCGCTTGAGCTCCTCGTTCTCGATGACGACGAAGTCGTTCTCGAAGTCGATGCTGTTGCGGCCCTCGAAGAAGCGCTCGTACTGGCCGCCCCGTGCGTAGGGGTTCAGCATGATCGCCAGGTCCTTGATGCGCGGGTCTTCGCGCACGCCCAGCTCCTCGATCGTCCCGGTCTTGAACGCGTCGCGCAGCGCGGTGACGGTCAGCTCGTTGCCGTGCGCGCGGAACAGCTTGAGCACCATCGCCGAGATGGCCTTGTACTGAACCTCGTCCAGCGGCCGCGACATCGAGGCCATCTTCGAGATGGCCGGCACCAGCATGTCGATGTCTTCGTTGATGTCGACGATGTGAGTGAAGGGGTTCAGGCAGATGGCGACATCGGGCTTGAACTCGATGTAGGTGCCCTTGGCCTTGCGGCACAGCTTCTCGAACGACCGGCCCAGGTCCAGCATCCAGACCTTGGCGTCGATGGCGCGGTAGGACCAGGCCATCTCGTTCATCAGGACCGACTTTCCCGAGCCTGGCGCGCCGATGATCGCGAAGTTGTAGTTGCCGAGGTCGTTGTCGAAGATGTCCAGCGTCATCAACTGTCCGCGCCGGCCGCCGAAGACCAGGGCCGGCGTGCGCGTGCCGCGCCATTCCGCAATCAGCGGCGCCAGGTGGATTGCGTTGGCCATGGTCTTGCGCGAGACGCGGCGCATCTTGGCCAGGTCGCGGTGGAATCGCTCGGACAGCGTCATCGGCAGGCTGGCCAGCAGCGCCTGCCGGTGCATGTAGACATCGGCGTTGAGCTGGAAGCCCCGGCCGCGCCAGATCGCGTTCGCGGTCTCCTGCGCGGCGACCGACTTGCCCGGGGGCGAGAAGATCGCCAGCTGGTGGTACAGGCTCACGAGGTTGCTGCCGACGTCGATCGCGTTGGCCGCGGCAGTCCAGTCCTGCAGCTTCTTGCCCACGTCGGGCATCACCTCGGCCATCTTGCTGCGTGCGTTCTGCGTCGCGCGCACATGGTTGGCCGTGACCACCGACTTGGTGACGTTCGGGTCGAGTACGTGCACGCCCATCGTCAGCAAAAAGGGCGCGCTGTACTGCAGCGCCGGCTGCATCAGGTCGCCGATGAGAGTGCCCATCTGCCAGAGCGCGAAGCGCTCGGGAAAGGACTTGATCGAGTAGAAGCGCGCTTCGAGCCGGTGCTCGCTGCCTTCCTTCCACAGGGTCAGGCCGCCGGGCTGCGGATCCTGGATGGTGTCGAAGTCGACGATCTGGTCGCGGATCTCGCGGCCGTCGTCGTAGTGCAGGTTCGGTGCGTCAGCCTGAGAGATGCGGTCCGGGTTGGTGAACAGCGCGCACCAGTTGATCAGGTCGGCGGCGTCGCAGACGCGGTTCGGCAGCGAGGCCGAGCGCAGCGTCGAGGCCATCGACTCGCGCAGTGCCACCAGTTCGTCGCGGCGGGTTAGCTGGGCGGCATCACCCGGCAGCGCCACGCTCATCATCAGCCGGAAGTCGCGGATCGTGTAGTGGAAGCCCGACGTCAGCGACCGCTGGGCGCCGCCCAGCAGATGGCCGACGCGCTGGCGCGCCAGGCGGTGGAAGAGGTTGTCGTTGCGTGCGGGGCGGCCCCAGTGCTTGGCCTTCTCGGCCTGGTCGGTGTCCTCGACGCGCAGGTTGGCATAGCGGCACAGCTGCTCGCGGATGTGCGGCGAGGCAAACAGGTGGAACTGCACCCCGGTACCTGGCGGGCAGGTCGCGTAGAGCGACACCAGCACCTCGGCCATGCGTTCGTCGGCGCCGGACTGCGGCATCAGTTCCAGCAGAAAGCCCAAGCCGTCGCGGTTGACGAACAGCTTCTCGTCGGCCAGGTAGGCCGAGTAGGGCAGCCAGGCGGCGAACTGTTCGGCGGGCGAGTCGGCTTCGGCGCCGAACGGCAGCCAGTCCGCGAGGCCGGCGCGTTCGACATGGGGCAGGCGGGCGTTCATCGCGGCCTCAGTCGGGGTTGTCGCCACTGGCAGGTGCGGCGGGCCGCAGGCCAGGGATCAACTGGTCGAGACCGGGCGGACGCTGCACACCCGCGGCGGGCGCTCGGAGTGCGGGGTCCGCGGCTGCGCGTCCGGCGGGTGCACGCACGGGTGCGTAGGCTTCGCGGATCGCCCGCTGGGCGTGGTCGACGAGCCAACGGCCGCCATCGACCTGCACGTACACGTAGCCCTGGTCGTAGAGATCGCGGTCGGCGTCCTCCCAGGGCTTGAACCACAGGCGCAGGATGCGCGGAGCGGAGCGCAACGGGAACACCTGCGCGGCGTCGGCCGGTGCGTTGCGCGCGGTCGGTGTGCTTGCTGCCGACGCAGGGGGTGCCAAGTCCGGCGCAGCGGCCGGCGTCGCGCGAGCCCGCTGCGCGGGCAGGTTGTTCGCCACCGCGTTGGCGTAGGTTCCGGACACGGACTGGCAGGTGACGCCTTCCGGGGCCTTGCAGGCGTAGCTGGAACTGCCGCTCAGGCCGGACAGGCTCATGCAACCCGCGAGCGACGCCACGCCGCCGAATACGGCCACGAGCCGACACACGTGTTGGGCGTTCATGGCTTGGCCCCTGGCGAGGTGCGCGCCAGGCGGTCCTCGATCACCGGCCGGGTGACGAAACCTTCGGTGCGCGTCCCGTCGGCCCAGAACAGGGTCGGCGTTCCATTGACGCCCAACTGGCGGGCGAGTGCGAGGTTGCGGTCGACCGGGTGCTCGCAGGAGGACGCTGATGCCGCAGTCGGCGCAACGCCGTCGTGCATCGCCTGTCGCCATGCCTGTGCACGGTCGGGCGCGCACCAGATCGCGACGGGTCGCGCCATGCCCTGGAAGGGCAGCAGGAAGGTGTGGATCGTGACGTCGTCGAGGCCATCGAGTTCGGGCTCGAGCCGGCGGCAGAAGCTGCAACCGGGGTCGCTGAAGACTGCGAGCTGGCGGCGGCCATTGCCGCGCACCGTCGTGATCGCATCGGCGACAGGCAGCGAGCCGAAAGCGATGGTCGCCGCCGATGGGGCCTCGGCCGTCGCCGGCTCGGCACGCGCGGCGGCCAGCAGGCGCGGTCCGGTCAGGTCGGTCATCGTGCGCGTGTCGAAGAGGCGGCCGAAGATGAAGTAGCGCGGGTCGCGGGCGGCGACGAAGGCAACGTTGCCGTTCATCCAGACCTCGTAGACGCCGGGCACGGGCGAGCGCGCGACCTCGGTGAAGCGCGTGCCGGGGTGGGCCTTGCGCAGTGCACCGAGCAGTCGGGCTTCGTCGGCGCTCGGGCCGGCCGCCAGCGCCGAGGCCAGCGGCGACAGCAGCGCAATGCACAGCGTGGAGAGTGCTGCGGGCCGTATCAGCGGCCTGCCGCGGAGCGGGTCAGTAGGAGCCATCGTCGTCGGCCTCCGTGCTGCGTTTGGTTGAAGACGGATTCGCTCCGGCGCGCTGCTCAGAGCCGGACGGCGGAAGGTCGATGCGCACGCCCTTGGTGATGACGACGTCGATCTCGCGGCCGGCATCGACCTCGATCACCGGAAAGGTGTTCTCGGCGAGCTTGATGTAGTACTGCGCCAGCCGGTCGAGCGCACGCCCGACGCCGGTGCCCAGGCCGGCGCGGTAGGCGTCGGCGCCCGAGGCGGTGGCGATCGTGCCCAGCGCCGAGGTGCTGTAGCTGGTAGACGAGGTGGCCAGGCCTTGCCCGATGCCGCTGACCACACCGGCCAGCAGCGCGTTCGCCAGCATCTGCCCCTGCTTGGTGACCAGACGGCCGCGCATGCCGACCTTGCCGTCTTCACCGTACACGCTGCCCTGGATGCGAACCTCCAGCGCCGCGCCGTCGGCGCGCACACAGGAGAGGTTCTCGGTGCGAAGGTAGGCGCGTTCGGAACTGATGTCGCCGTAGCCCGCTGCGATCACGAAGCAGTCGCGGTACTCGCCGCGGAAGCGGTTCGGAAGCACGGAGTTGTCCGACAGGCGGATCAGCACCGGATGCGGATTCGATTGCGACTGGCCGCCGGTGGGCGCGTCCAGACCACCGAGCAGCGTGCCGCGCGTGAAGCTCACGGGCAGGAAAGTCGACACCGTGCGTGCGTCCGCAGTCGCGGGAGGCGGAGCGCCGGTGGCAGCGCGGTCGGCTACCGCGATGCGCATCAGGGCCGGCGCGGCCGGTGCCTGATGCGGCAGTGCCGAAGAGATCGGCGCCGGCGGCACGCCGGGCGGCATCGCCGGTACCGCCCCTGCAGCCGACCAGCGTGGCGCAGGGGGCGGCGGAGGCAGGGCCGAAGGCGGCGGCAGCGACGGTGCTGGCGCTGCCGGAGCGGGCGCCGGCACAGGTGTTTGCACTGCCTGCGTCGTCGCAGTCAGGCGCTGCTCGAGTTCCGCGAAGCGCTGCATCGTGCGCGCCTCGAAGGCCTGGCGGTCCTTGTTCAGCCGGCCCTGCTCCTCGCGCTCGCTCTCGTACTGCGCGAGCTTGCTTCCGGCCGTGCCGACCCACTGATCCACCGAGTTGACCTGCTGGCCGGGCGGCATCACGCCGATGTTGGTGACCGGCCCGGGCGTGGCGCCGCCGGCCTTGCCGGCCTGGCCCGAAGGCGCGCTCTCGGCGAAGGCGAAGACCAGCCACAGCAGGCCCACGCCGCCCAGCAGGATCGCGCCGAGCATGGCGTACTGGCGCTGCCGCGGCGTCAGGCGCTCGACGAGCGAGCGCATCGGGGCGGGCAGGTTCATCGTTCGCCTCCGCGGCGGATCACGTAGACGCTGGTGCTCTCGCCGGGCCGCAGCTGGTGATGCTCGACCGCGATGCCCAGCACCTGGCCGCCGGCCTTGCTGTCGGGGCGGTCGAACTCTTGTTCGGCGAGCACCATCACGGCCGCGCTGATGTTCTGCAGCAGGTACTTCTCGCCTGTAAGGCCGCGGCCTTCGTAGCGGCGCATCAGCGCGAAGCGCGCCTCCGCCCAGAGTTGCACCGGCTGGTTGAGTTCGTCCACGCGCACGTCCGGTGGCACGCGGTCCGACGCCATCGCCACCAGCAGCGCCTTCATGGCGCGCACGTGGTGGGCAGAAGGGCCTGACGGGCCGGATGAGGCGCGGCCATCGACCGGCGCCGGCGGGAAGCTGCGGTCGCGGATCAGGATGGTGTCGGCCGGCGTGTCGGCCCGGCGCAGGATCAGCGTGTAGGTGGCGTGGGCCGACGAGATGAACAGGTTCACCGGCTTGCCCGCGGCGGCGCTGCCATCGCCGGCGGTGGCGACCGGCCGCACGTAGATCTCGCCCTTGTCGCGGTCACACTCGACGACGACCTCGCCGGCGGGGTTCACAACCGGTGAAAGTGGCGCCACCGGTGAGCTAGGCGAGCCGGTCGCGCCAGCGGCCATGCCGCCGCAAGAGCTGGAGTGGATGTTGCCGAAGACATCGGTGATCGCCGCACGCTCGATGCGGATGCGCGTCGGCTCCTTGATCGACAGGATGGCTTCCACCGCCACGCCATCGCGTGCGTCGACGATCTGCAGCGCGTGGCACAACGGAGTCCAGGCGAGCGCGATCAGCGCAGCGGCGCCTGTGAGGCTACGAGGCCGCATGGGGCAGCTCCTTGAAGGTCTTGAGATGCACGCGGCCGCCGGCGTAGCTGAACTCCACCAGGTAGGCCTTCAGGTCGTTCGCGGTCTCGACGCCGTTGACCAGCGTGCGCAGCCGGCCGCGCACGACCACCGACTGGCTTTCCTCGCTGGGCACCAGCTGCTGCGGTGCGAACGCAGTGCTGGCGTTGATGCGCTTGAGCCGCGCCGCCTCGAGCTCTTGCCGGGTCTTCAGGCCGCCGTGCTGCTCGGGCTCGACGTAGCCGAGCAGGATGTCTTTCTTCCAGTCGATGGACGCGGGTGTCACGTCGAGCACCAGCCAGGCGACGAAGCTGCCCATCTGTTCCAGGTACTCGCCGCTGGCCTTGTCGCGCGTGACCCAGAAGGACTTGTTGATCGACGGCGGCACGACGACCGTGCGCACGGCACCCAGCAGGTTCAGCACCACCGCCAGCGCCAGCAGATGGCCGGCCGCCAGCAGGCCGACGGCCGCGCCGAGCGTGCGGTTGCGGCGCCGCAGTTCCTTGAGGTCGCCGCTGAGCCGTTCGAAGTCCATGGTGGGCGCGCTCCGGCTGTCAGCCGACCATGCGGCGGATGTGCGAGGGCGGGGTCGCGCGCATCGCGGTCAGCGGGCTGGTCGGCAGGTGCCAGTAGAGCCAGTGGATCGCGAAGGCCGGGTGCTTGTCGGCCTTGATGCGGGCGATCCAGCGCGAGGTGAACAGCCCGGCGGCGAAGCACAGCGCGAACGAGAGCTTCGAGCCCGACATGTAGCCCATGAACAGGCCCAGCAGCGCGGGCGCGGCGACGTCGATGTCCCAGAAGCCGATCTTCCACTGGTCGTCGAGGCGCCGCGGGATGTAGGTGTCGGCGTGCATGGAGCCTCCGGGCGGTGCGTGCAGCAGGCTTCGCGGCGGCTCAAACAACCGCGCCCATGATGGCGCCGGCGATCACCAGGCCGACGGCGGCGAAGATCGCCAGGCCGACGTAGAACAGCACTGGCCCGAAGTTGCGCAGCGCTGCCAGCGAGATCAGCGCGACGACGAAGCCCACGAAGCCGACCAGCGCCTTGATACCGGGGCCGAGGCTCGCGATGGCGGTGAGCGCGGAAGTCAGCGGGCCGGTGATGCCGGTGAAGGCGACCAGGTCCAGCGCATGGCCGGGGAACGCGATGCCGAGGCCGAGCGCGATCAGGCACAGCAGGGCGGCGACGGTCCACGGCCGGCGTGCAGCGCGGCGGGTCAGCGTGGGAACGGCAAGAGTGGTGGTGGTCATGGAAACCTCATCGGTTGAGCGTGGAAAGAGGAACGCGGGTTGGCGGATTGCGTGCTGGCTTGGGCCTGCGAGCCGGCGGGGCGGTGCCCGGCAGCTAGACCAGAGCCATGAGGGCCGGACTGCGCCGCAGGAGGGCACCCTCGGGCTCACAACGCGCCTCCGTCACGTTGGAAGATGACTTCGACACGCCGGTTGGCTGCCCGGCCCGAAGCGCTGTCGTTGGCGGCGGTGTAGCAGCACGCCCCTTGCGACTGCACGCGCACTTCGGCGCCGGCCAGCAGGCGCGAGTGGCGCGCCGTCAGGTAGCGCTGCACCGCCTCGGCGCGGGCCTGCGCCAGGGACTCGTTCGCTGCAGCGGGCCCGATGCTGTCGGTGCGGCCGGCGATGAGCACGCGGCGAACCGGCGGCGGCTGCGTGGCCGCGAGGTCGAGTGCGTCGCGGCCGGCGGCGTCGAGCTCCGAGCGACCGAAACTGAAGTGCACGACGACCTTCAGCGGCGACGGGTCTTCGATCACTTCGGACGCCGAAACTGGCGGCGACCTGTGCGAGACCGTCGGCGTCAGCGCGAATGCGTCTTGCGCGAGGGGCGCGCGCGAAGGCGACGGATCCACGGCGACGGGGGTCGAAGCGGGCACAGGGAGCGACTTGGCGCTGGGCCGTGGGCAGGCTGGCGGCTGGCACAGCGCGAAGCGGGCATCGCGACCGAAGCCGGACTGCGCGATACGCGCTGAGCCGGTGCCAGCGACCGCAGGTGCTGGTGACAGCGACGGATTGGGCCCAGCCAGTTCCATCGAACCGCAAGCCGCCACGCCTAGCGCAAGCCAGGCCAGCAGCGTGCGAATGGCGGGGCGCTTCACGGCCTGACTCCCGCAGCCGCCGGCAGCTTGCGAAACACCTGCCAGGCGTAGCGCGACCGGGCTTCGGCGCACTGCACGCCCTTCAGATGCGAGCACGCGGCGTTGTAGGCCCCGACCCCGTTCCAGGTGGCGCCATGCCGCGCGAACGTGTCCGCGAGCAGCCAGGCGCCGACCTCGATGTTGGTGCAAGGGTCGAACAACTGCGCCTCGGCGATACCGTGACGGGCCAGCCGCGGCAGGTGCGAGCTGTTGATCTGCATGAGACCGATGTCGTAGGAGCCGGTGCGCGCCATGTGCGACCGGTTGACCGCGCGGGGATTCAGGTTCGACTCGACTCGGGCGATCGCGTAGAGCAGTTCGGCCGCGACGCCGTACCGCTGCGCCGCCTGTTCCCAGCACGCCTGTGCCGGGAGGACGCAGAGCCCCATGAGCCAGAGCGCAGCCCACTGCCCGACGCGCGCCGAAGCCGACCGCGTGGCGGGCGAGGCGCAAGGCAGCGGGGAGGGCCGTGTGGAGAACATCAAGGCTCCGAAGACAGGTCGGGACGCTCGCTGGCCGACAGGCCGCGAGGCAAGGCTGGCGATGCCAGTCAGGGTCGGGTTCGGGTGCGCCGGCGTCGGGGCTGGCAGGGTGCTCAGCGGGTCGACGCGTTCGCGCGAGCGGTGCGTACTACACAGAGCGTGGCAATCGCCATCGGGACGAGCGATCGGCCATGTTCAGCCGGGCCTGGCGCAGCACGCGCGTGTCGGCGTCGTCGATCTGGCGGGCGAGGGCGACGCAGGCGGTGGTCAGCTGGTCGAGCTGGAACTTGGGGTTCGGGTGCCGGTTGGCCGGTGAGCGCTGCACGGCCTGCAGCAACTCGTACTGTGGGCGCCACATCGACTCGCGGCGGCGCGGCGTCTTCGGCGCGCGCAGCACGAGCTGGGTGCCGAGGAAGCCGAAGATGCGACCGGGCGCGTCGTCCGCCTCGAAAACCAGCGACACGCAGGCACTGATCAGGTCCGGAAAGCGGAAGGTGGGCGACGTGTTGTCGTCACTGCGCAGCAGGCCGTACAGCCACTCGTGCTCGTCGAGGAAGAGCCGCGTCTCGACGGTGTCTGCGTGCTCGCCGGGCGAACTGCCGTGGGCACTGCCGTCGGGGGCGTTGTGCGAAGCGGTGATCATTGGCGCATCCCTGGGTCATCGACTGCGGGCGGTGCTCTTTGGAGCGGGTGACCGGAAGGGTAGGCAAGGTGCGGCGTCGCGGCCGGCGGGAATGCGGCCAATGAGAGGGGGGTTTCGACCTCAATGTGTCGGCGGTTGCGTGCTGGGCGGCGGGTGCCGAGGTCACCGGAACTTGAACGCCGACGTTCGAACGGGATTGGACTGGTTTACCCTAGAATGACCACGTCTAGACTGCAGGTCATCCTCATGGACCAAGCGCTCACGGTAAAAGAAGTTGCGCTGTTGCTGCAAGTCGATGAGAAGACGGTGTACCGCCTGACGCAAAAGGGCGAGTTGCCGGGCTTCAAGGTCGCGGGCTCTTGGCGGTTCAAGCGAGCGGACATGGACGCTTGGGTCGAACGACAGAAGATCGCCGTCAAGGCATCGCTGAAGAGCGCCACGGACGGCAAGAACAAGGAGCGCCACTGATGGCTACTGCGAAGAAGTCGGCACCAGCATCGGCACCACCCCGAGCCGCAGACATGTTTGTCGCACCGTCGAAACTGAAGTTCGATCTCGACAATCCGCGATTCATCGAGGGCCAGTTCTCGACCGAGGACGACATCATCGAGCACCTCGTGGATGAGGCGGATGTCAATGAACTTGTGCAGTCAATTCTCTCGGCTGGCTACGTCGACTACGAGCCGCTGATAGTGCTTGAGAAGGACAACACGGTCCTCGAGGGCAATCGCCGTCTAGCTGCGCTGCGACTGATCGTCAATGCTGAGTTGAGGAAGAAGCTCAAGTACCAGCTTCCAAGTATCGAGAAACCAGAAGCAGCGCCGGACACAGTGCGTGTTCGTTATGTGAAGAACCGATCGGAGGCTCGAAGCTTCATCGGCTTCAAGCACATCAACGGGCCGTTCAAGTGGGATGCTCTGGCGAAGGCGAAGTACGCGGCTGAGTGGTTTAACGACGGTGCCGACATCGCAACAATCAGTCGTACGCTCGGCGACGGGCACAACACAGTACGTCGGCTCGTCAACGGTTGGTACGCCCTCCAACAAGCTCAGAAGGACGGCTTTGACGTCTCGAAAATCTCCAAGCGGAACTTCTCCTTCTCGCACCTCTACACCGCGCTGACCAGAGCCTCGGTTCGAGACTACCTGGGTATTGGTGACGAAGACGTATCGGCGCCGCCGCAGAAGAGCCCGATTCCCAAGACGCATCAGCAGCAGCTTGGGCAACTCATGTCGTGGTTGTACGGCCAGGAGCACAAGGACGAGCCGACGCTAATTCAGAGCCAGAACCCGGATCTCAACATCCTCAGCAAGGTGCTTGCCCACCCCGAAGGCAAGAAGATGCTCCTCGCTCAGCGAGACCTGCATGTGGCGTATGCCCGCGTGGAGCCCGCGTCGACGCGATTCGAGGACGCGTTGATGAAGGCAGCGAAGCAGTGTGAAGACGCGAACGCCCTATCGGGAGGTTTTGATGGTGACCCCACACTGATGAAGGTGGCTGAAGGTATGCAACGCACGGTTCGGAGCCTGAACGCGGCGATGAAAGACCGCGCGGCCCAGCGATCTGAAGAAGAACTCTGACCTATGTTGCTGGCTCCAACGGAGAACGACAGCCGGAGTGCGATTGCCGATTGGCTCGAACTTCATGCACTCCTGTCCCCGCGTCGTGTGTCGTCCAAAGGCGACTTGCTCAACGCGTTCGACATTGCAGATGACGACCGGGGTGCCAGATTCTCCCACGATGAGTACAGCGGCGAGGATCTGGATCAGGGCATTCTTGAAGAGCCTCGGCTTGCGCTGTTGGACAAGGTGTTCGAAGAGCTCGAGTTTCGATCGACCTGTCTCGGCGACAGCTACCCATTCGAGATCGACGCCAGGAGGCTTGTTGTCAGGACGGCCTTTCGCGAGGATGCCGTTCACGCCGGGCAGGTTGCTTACACGTTCTGCCTACTCGCGACGGCACTTCGTGAGCGTGCCATTGCCGGAATAGATGAGCTTCCAGAAACCAAGCAGGAAATGGAGCTCCTCTTTCAGGTCTGCGCATGCCTGGCGGCTGGCGGCTACTTTGGAGGAGCAGTCTGCTCATTCGGGTTCCCGCGTCAGGAGGGGAATGCCTTCTTGCCGGCGCTGCAGGCTGCGTATCGTCGGTTCGGCCACGGGGATGTCAAGGCTGCGATCGAGGCAGGCCACCCAGCCGCAACAAAGGACGGCGGCATTGACGTCATTGCATGGCGCGATCACCCGGACCGACTGCCTGCGAAGCTGTACTCGTTGGGGCAATGTGCCTCCGGCAAGAACTGGAAGACAAAGCCCGTGGCGTCAGAGGTTGCGCAGTTCCACGGAACTTGGTTCACGACCCATCCTGCTGTCTACTGGATCCCGGCGTTGTACATCCCGTTCCTTCTGCACGACGAGATTGACGAGCCTGCGCACGAGAGCTTCGCGGTCGTTCGGACGCGAACCGTGGCCTTTCACGAACGAAAGTTCGGTGTCATCTTCGACAGACTGCGCATTGCTCACCACGCGGCCGCGTTTGCCCAGCGTGAAGCTGATCACCGGGGAGAAGTTGACGGAGCAGAAAGAGTCATGGATGTGGCTCAATGGGTGAACAGGACCGTGCAGAAAGTGCTGGTCGCAAGGAGCGCTGCGTGAGGCATCCGCTGCACTCGCTGTGCCCTTACTTTGCTATGTTCCCTGAGGACTTTGTAGCGAAGCAGCTCCTCGCCTACACCCGGCGGGGGGACTGGGTCTTCGATCCATTTAGTGGTCGAGGTACGACGGTTTTCGAGAGTCTGCTAAATGGGCGCCCTGCCGCCGGGACCGACGTCAATCCGGTAGCGGCATGTGTGGCAGGAGCCAAGGCGAATCCGCCGGCGTTGCACAACGTATTGCGGCGACTCGATGCTTTGGAGGCGGAGTTCAATGACGTCCGGCTTGTACCGAGCGCGGTTGGGTTGCCCGAATTCTTTCGCTGGTGCTTCCATGAGCAAACTCTTGCAGAAGTCTTGTTTCTTCGCAGCGCTCTCAGGTGGAAGTCCTCTAAGGTGGATCGCTTCATCGCAGCTGTGGCGCTAGGGTGTCTTCATGGTGAGTCGCACAAAACGCCCAACTGCCTCAGCAACAGAATGCCGCGGACGATCAGCACCAAGCCTGACTACTCGGTCCGATGGTGGTCAGCTCGTGGGCTGACCGCGCCTGAGCGGAGGACCTTCAATGTCCTGAAGGCCATGGTGAGGTTCCGCCTTCAAGAGTCGCTGCCAGACTTGGTGGGCGAAGTGAAGCTTCGGGACGCCCGCCAAGCTGGCGACGCGTTCCCATCCCTTCACGAGAAAGTTGCCTTGATCGTGACATCTCCGCCATACCTCGATACGACCGACTACGTCGAAGACCAGTGGCTTCGTCTGTGGTTCCTGGGAGGGGCGGCCCAGCCGCACGGGGGCGTCAACAAGGACGATCGGCATACCAGGCTGGACAACTACTGGAACTTCTTGACTGAGACTTGGTCGGGCGTACAGCCGCTAGTCAGGCGAGGAACGCATATCGTTGTGCGCATCGGCGGAACGCGTGTGCCAAAGAATGATCTCGGTGACGGACTCCTCCAGTCGCTGAAAAGCGGCCTGATTGGCTTTCGCGTCAAGCCTGTCCGAAGCGGGTCTACCACGGAAATTCGGAACCGCCAGACCAACGTGTTCAGGCCAGGTACTTCTAAGGAGCGGTATGAACACGACTTCGCGTTCAAGGTCACTGGCTGATCATCTAACCACGCTTGTGGTAGCTGGCGAACGCGTGCGCAAGTAACAGACTCACCGCAACAGGAACGAGCGGCAGTACCACGGGATGCAGCGTGGCTGGTACGACCAGGGTGACCAGGGCACCGAACATCACTAGGATCGCACCACAAGCGGCGGTGGCAAACATCTCGGGACTGTGGAGACGAAACTCCCTCGCTTTGACCACTCGGACGACGCCCCCGTCGCCGAGCGCTGCAACCGCAAACGGCAGCATCCATGGCAACCATTCGACGAGCAACGCCAGTCGGAACATGGCAAGCAGGAGCAGCGCATCGATCGACCGGAAGTACGAGTTGTCGAACAGCCGCCGATTCACCGAACTCATTTCGTGCGCGATGGCGATGTCGATGGCGCCGGCCGGCGGCGAACTCCCAAGTGATGGAAGCGGCGCGGCGTCTCTCGCCGTGTCTTGCATCGAGAGTGCCCGCGCGAGCATCCTCGCAGCGGAGTCCTCGCCCCAGTAGGACGCGGTAGCGGCATGTTCCAAACGCAGTTGTGCCAGGAACCGTTCGGGGGGATGGGCCGAGGGCAGCCAGAGCACCAGTACCAGCAAGCCCAGCAGCGACACGATGACCACCGCCCGGATCATGTCGTCAACTCCGCCGGCCGGCGAGCACCCGATGTTGTGCTGGGGCAATCCGCATCCAGGATCGGAAACCGCCCCTTGATGATCCGTCCGCCCGACACCGACGCGAAGTACTGCAGGTTCGGCAGCTTGCCCAGCACATCGGCCGGCACCATCTCCTCGAAGCTCTCGGTGAGCTGCGTCGAGTAGCTCGAAGAGAAGTCGCCCAGGTGCGCGTCGGCGCCGCTGCTCAGGCCTACGCGCACGGTGTGGATGGCGGTCTTGCCGAAGGTCTCGACCACGAAGTCCTGCGTCGGCCGGTCCTTCGAGCGCAGCGCAATCAGGTTGTTGAGGTTGCCCAGCGCCATGCGTGCCGCGTCCTCGCTGCCCAGGCGCTTGGCCAGGTCGGCCAGCGTCTGCATGGCGCAGGTGGTGAAGATGCCGCCTTCGGCGCCCTTGTTGAGGATCTCGATCAGCGGCTGGTTGATGACGTTCGAGACCTCGTCGACGAACAGCGAGATGCGCCGGTAGCCGCCGAGGTTGTAGCGCATGCCGGCGCGCGCGGCCAGGTCGGCCAGGGCCAGCGCGCCGATGGCCGTGGCCACCGACGGGTCGGGCAGCGAGTCCAGGCACATGTAGAGCACGTGGCCGGCGCGCTCGATCTTCTCGAAGTTCATGATCGGCCGCGTGTCGTCGGCGTCGAACGGGTCAGGCGACAGGCTCGGGCCCAGGTCGCCCGAGGTGAGCATGGACAGCACGGGCAGCAGGTTGGCGGTGATCTTCTGGTAGTGCTCGCGGTTGTGGCGGAAGGTGCGCACCTGCGCATCGAGCACCTTGTTGCGCTGCGACTGCGCGACGTGGTGCTCGTAGTAGGCGACGAAGGCCAGCAGGTCGGCGCTGGCCGCTTCGGACGGGCGCTTGAGGTTGCCGCGGTGCGCGTCGTGCAGCAACTTCTTCATCTCAGGCAACTCGCGCCAGTTGGCGCCGAGCGTGCGCTCGTAGTGGCGGCGCAGCGTGCCTTCGAGCACCGGCTCGATGCCGCCTTCGATGTACTTGGTCAGCTTCACGAGGTTCGGCCGCTCTTCGAGCTCGATCAGGCCCTGCACGACGACGTTGACCGCGTCCCAGCCGAAGGCAGAGAACGCGCCGGCCGTGTCGG
Source organism: Pseudomonadota bacterium (assembly GCA_040758375.1). GTDB lineage: Bacteria > Pseudomonadota > Gammaproteobacteria > Burkholderiales > Burkholderiaceae_C > CAMLIZ01. The sequence continues at coordinate 8,496 of JBFLWE010000031.1, read as the reverse complement.
GTGGCATGATCGACTGGATGCGCGAGGCGATCTCGGTCGGCTTCTGCCAGTTGAAGGTGAAGTCCAGCCGCACGCCGGTTTCGGGGAAGGCGGGGTGGAACTCCAGGAAGGTGTCGGGCGCGCGCCAGTCTTCGCAGGCGCGCTGCGTCACGCGCTTCAGGCGCCGGCTGTTCTTCGGGTCGATGACGATGACCACGTCACCGCGTCGCACCGCCTGCGTGATGAGGTTGGCCAGCGCCACACCTTTGCCTGACTGCGTCGTGCCGACGAGCAGCGTGCCGCCCTCGAAGTTCTGCAGCGGCCGGTGCAGTGGCACCTCCTTGGGCTCCACGCCATGGATGTAAGGCAGGCCGATCTCCGCGTCGGGCTGCGGGTAGCTGTCGTAGCCCAGCCAAGCCAGCAGGCGTGGTGAGACGGTGAACTGCCGGTAGTCCACCTTCGCCAACTCGTACAGGCGCTGGGCGTGGACGGGCCGCCAGTCGAAGCCGAAGCCGAGGAATACCTGGTCGGGTTGTTGGCACCAGCGCGCCAGCTCGGCCGTGGTGATGGTCTGCACGCCGCGCCCGCCGAGCGAGGCGCGCAGTATCAGCGTGCGCAGGGCTTGGGCACCACGGAAGACGCCCCAGACGAAGCAGCAGAGCGCCAGCGGCAGCGCCAGTCGGCGCGGCAGATGTCCAAGGACCCCGACCATCGCGAAGAAGGCCGTCGCCAGCAGCCACGTGGCTGCAGCGTAGGCCTCGTAGGCAGGGCGCCAGGGCATTTCGTACTGGCGGACCAGCATGCTCAGGCCTGCGGCGATGCCGGGATCGAAAAGGTGGCGAGGTCGAGGCCGGTGACGAAGCGCGGATTGAGGATCAAGCCCACGGTGATGGCGCCGCCGAACTCCCTCGATAGGGTCGGAGGCCGATTGGCATCGGCGTGGACCAGCATGCGCAGATCACTCAACGCGCGCATCGCGAGTGCAGGCTGCAGGCCGCGGCGTTCCAGTTCGGCGAGTGGCACGAAGATGCCGGTCGCTACCGTGCACGCGGCCGCGGTGCGCGCGTCGCCGTTCAGCGTTGCCACGATGGAGCCAAGCGCGTCGCGCACGGCGGGGTTCAGCCGCATGGGGGCCTTCAGCGCGACCGGGGCCACGGCTTCTTCGACTGCGGGCGAGAACTTCGCCGGGGCGTTCGGCAGAGGCGACACGTCCGCCCAAGGGTCTGCCTCGGCGGCATCGAGCAGCGACATCTGGCCCGGCGGCAATGGTGGCGGTGCTGGCCCTGCCGTGGCGGCCATCGGTCTCGTGGGCTCGAGATTCGTCGCCACTGTGCCGGCGAGCGGGTGCGGGCTGCTCTCCGGGCCGGACCAGAGGATTGCCGGAGAGGTCAGCTTGATGGCGTCCAGCGGGCCCTTGGCGCCGGGCGGCTGGATCAACCACGTGTTTTGAGAACTGTCGCGGGGCTCCGCCACGCCTGCCGCGAGCAGCAGATCGAGGACGGTGTCGGCTGACTTCGGTATGCCGGGCAACTGATCCGCCTCAAGCAAGGCCTGTGCGTCGGCTGCGCATTGCGGCCAGAGCAGGAAGAGACCGTCGGTGCCGTACCAGACGCGCGACTTCTCGCGGTTTGGTACCCAGGCCGACTCGGCCGAAGCTAGGCGGCGCAGTGCGTCCACCAGATAGCGCTCGAGGTGCGAGCCGAACTGCGGCGAGCCGTAGCGGTCGGCACTGGCCTTCAGGTTGCGGTCGATGACGAGCGCGAGCGAGCGGCGGACCAGGCTATCGAGCACATTGGGCTCGCGATACACCGGCAGGCCGCCGACGCTGGCAAGCAGGTGCGGGACGATGACGGTGTTGCCGGCGCTGAGGTGCTGTAGCACGGCGGGCTTCACGACATACGGCAGCGCGAACAGGCCCAGGCTGCGAGCCTCGGGCGCCTGGGCGCGCCAGCGCACGAAGTAGCGCTCGACCCCGCGCTCGGCGAGCCAGGTGGCCAAAGGGGTGAGGTAAGCGGGCCACTCGTTGCCGTCGGCATCGACGACGATCAAGGACGCCAAGGCCCGGTGCAGTTCACAGCACAAGCCGCCGATGAAGGTGGCGTGCCGCCAACGCGGCTCGAGCTGACGGCGCGTGCTGATGGTCGATTGGCCGGAGAAGATGTGCGCGTCCGTGCCCTGGAGGGCATAGAAGGCCACCTCAAGCCCCAGTTGCAGCAGGCCACCGGGCTGACGGAAGTAGTTGTCGGGTGTGGCGGGGAGCAGGTGAACGAAGCCGGCATAGGCTTCGATCGGCGCCAAGGCGTCGCGCGCGAAGGATTCCTGGTCCACGCCGAAGCACAGTCGGATGCGGGCGAGTAGGTTGTCGTGTTCGGCGAGGATGTCGCCCACGGCTGAACAGTCGAACCCCGGATCCGCCGATGGATAGGGATGTCCGGATGACTCGGCTCGTGACGTTGGGGCGAGGCCATGCATGCTCGGACTTTCAACCCGTATGGCAGAGCAACGCGACCGCAAATGGCAGGCAAGGTCGGGGTGTTTCGTTGTCGGCCGGCTGGATCTCGCATTGGGCGCGGAACGGTTTCGCCAGCAGGTCGATCACTGAGGGAAGCTGCTCTCGAGCCGATAAGGCGCGTAGGGTTTGCACCCGCACACCGACGGCCGACACGACTTGCCCATCGGGGGCTAACCGTCTTCCGGTAGCTTGTGCAGCGTGCTAATCTTGATTCCGTCACGAAATCATGCAGTCACAACCCTCCAAACCTCGCCATGGCGGAACACGACAGGGCGCCGGACGCAAGGCTGCCTATGGCGAGCCCACGAAGACTGTTCGCGTGCCCTTCAGCCTCATGCCCGTAGTCGAAAGGTATCTGGATGCGATGAAGCGCACGCCTGTTGGCGTTGCCCGGGCAGCCGGCCTGAGGCCCATCGCGACGCTTCGCGCAGCAACCGCCGTTCCCACCCTCGGCCGCCGAGTGCGAGCCGGCAGGCCCACTTCAGGCGACGACTACCCAGAGGATTCGATTGATCTCGGCAAGCATCTGGTGCGCGACCCGAGCGACACCTTCGTCATGAAAGTCCACGGCTGGTCCATGCGCGATGCCGGCATCGCCGATGGAGACGAACTGGTGATTGATCGCGGCGTCGCCGCCGAGGACGGACGCATCGTCATCGCCGACATCGACGGTGAGCTGACCGTCAAGCGCTTGCGGCGGACGGCCACCGGCTGGATGCTGCAAGCCAGCAACCCTGAATTCGCCGATGTCCACGTCGGCGGCGAGAACGATCTGCACATCTGGGGTGTCGTGACGCGCGTGCTGCGCGCGGTCTAGACGCCTGCACAAACCTTTGAGAAATGGGAGGCCCTCATGTCGCAAGCCAGCCGAATCGAGTGGACCGAGGCAACTTGGAATCCGACTGTGGGTTGCACCAAGATTTCGCCCGGCTGCAAGCACTGCTACGCCGAGTCGATGGCCAAGCGGCTGAAGGCCATGGGCACACCGGGCTACGAAAACGGCTTCAAGCTCACGATCCTGCCGGATCGACTGTCGGAGCCGCTGATGAGGAAAAAGCCGACGGTGTACTTCGTCAACTCGATGTCCGACCTCTTCCACAAAGGCGTGGATGACGCGTACATCGCCCAGGTCTTCGACGTGATCAGGAAGTGCCCGCAGCACACCTTCCAGGTGTTGACCAAGCGAGCCGACCGCCTGGCCGCATTCTTCCGAACGCACGACGTGCCCACGAATGCCTGGATGGGCGTTTCCGTCGAGGACCGCAAGTACGGCGTGCCGCGTATCGAAGGCTTGCGTAAGGTCGATGCACGCATCCGCTTCCTGTCTGTCGAGCCACTGCTCGAAGACGTTGGCGAACTCGACCTTACCGACATTCACTGGGTCATCGTTGGTGGTGAGTCCGGCCCCAAGGCACGCCCGATGAAACTGGAATGGGTTGAAAATATCCGCCAGCAGTGTGAGGACCAGGGCGTGCAGTTCTTCTTCAAGCAATGGGGTGGCTGGGGGGCCGACGGCAAGCGCCGCTCCAAGAAAGCCAACGGCCGATTGCTTGGCGGCCGGACTTGGGACGACATGCCAGCACTGTCCGCTCACGTCTAAAGGGCCGCATGACGCTGAAACAGTACAACTGGACGAACGGTCCCGACCTCATCCAGCAACACAGCGTCGCAAAGCACCGCATCCTTGAGGCCTACCTCGCAGCGTACTTCCGCACCCTCGTCAGTTCGCCCAACCAGGATGTCCTGCGTCTGACCCTTGTCGACGGGTTTGCCGGCGGCGGTCTGTACGTCCACATCGACACGCGCGAGCCTGTCAAGGGATCGCCGTTCATCTTCCTCGAAGCTACGCGCGAGGCGGAGTTCCTCATCAACAAGGATCGGCGCAAGCCGGTCCAACTCCAGGTCGACTACTTCTTCACCGAGGCCGACCGCCACGCCTACTTGCACCTCGACAAGGTACTGCGCGAAGCCGGACACGGCGACAGGATTGGCAACGGCATCTACATCGACCACGCACGGTTCCAGGACAAGGCCGACGCGATCATTGGGTTCATCAAGAAGAAGAGCCCGAAGAATGGCCGCTCGATCTTCGCGCTCGATCAGTACGGCTACAAGGAGGTGCCGACACAGCTACTACGCAAGATTTTCGACGCGCTTCCCAGCGCGGAGGTGATCCTGACGTTCGGAGTCGACTCGTTCATGAACTTCGCCAGTGATGGCGACCAGGTCAAGGACTTACTCGACGGGCTCGGCATACCTGACATCTTCCGCGGGCGTTCGGTCGAGGAGATCAAGGCGTCCGACCGTGACTGGCGGCTCTTCTTGCAGAGCACGCTCTACCGTCGGCTCGTCGAGAACTGCGGCGCCCGGCACTTCACGCCATTCTTCGTCCGCAATCGCGGCGGCCACGGCGACTACTGGCTGATCCACATGTCCCAGCATCACCGCGCCCGTGACGTGATGACGGAGGTGCACTGGGCCAACAGCAACTACTTCATCCACTACGGTGGCGCCGGCCTCGACATGTTCCAGATGGTCGGCTACGACCCTGCACATGATGCCGCTTACCTTGGGCAGTCGCTCCTTGGATTCGAGTTCGACGATGTCGCGCGGCGCGCGAGCATCACGGCGTTGAACGAGCAAATTCCGCGACGTGTGTACGCCGACGACAGCGGGATCAGCTTCGGCGAGTTGTTCGCCACCACCTGCAACAGTTCGCCGGCGTCGGCGCAGATCTATCGCGAGTCGATTGGCAGGCTGCTCGACGAGAAGGCTGTTGAGATCGTCGGCGTCGACGGTACCAAGCGCCGGTCCTCCGCGCAGATCAAGGACAGCGACCAGATCTTGTCGCCACCACAGCGCCCGCTCTTCACGACTGGCTGAGCTGTCTGCGGGGCACCGTCGTTGCAGGAGTAGCCGAACTTGACTTCGATCATCCCGAACGCCTACGAAGGGCGCGAGCAGGCTCTGGTGAAGCATGCGCTTCTCACGAGCTACCTGGAAAAGCTCGTGCTGATCATCGGCATGAGCGCCAAGAAGGCCCGGCGCGCAGAGATCTGCTACGTGGACTGCTTTGCGGGTCCATGGGGTGCACCGAACGACGATCTGGAGGGCACGTCGATCTCTTTGTCGCTGCAGACGCTGGCCGCTTGCAAGCAGAAGCTGGCAACGCTCGGTGTCGAAGCCACGATGCGCGCGCTGTTTGTCGAAAAGGACAAGAGCGCGTTCGGTCGACTCTCGACCTTCCTGCAAGCGAAGGCGCCGCCCGCCGTCCATCATGCATGTCGGCATGGCGACTTCGTGGATCTGCGCGGCGACATCCTGAGTTGGTGCGGGTCAGACGCCTTCACGTTCTTCTTCGTCGATCCTAAGGGCTGGAAGGACATCGTGATCGAGACGCTGAGGCCTTTGCTTCAGCGGCCACGGTCCGAGTTTCTGATCAACTTCGCCTACAACTTCATCAACCGCACGGCATCGATACCAGTTTGGCAGGACGCGATGACGAAGCTGCTGGGATCGACGGTGAACCTTGATGGCCTTGAGCCCTCGGAGCGTGAAGCGGCGCTGGTCGATGCGTATCGAACGAGTCTCAAGGCTTGCGTTCCGGCGGGTCGTTCTGGGTACCGCGCTCGCTCGGCCTACGTCACGGTGCTCGATCCCCTGCATCGGCGGACCAAGTACCACCTCGTGTACATAACAAGCCATCCCACCGGCATTGTCGAGTTCATGGACATCTCTGAGCGTGTGGAGCTCGTCCAGCGTCGGGTTCGCGCCGCCAAGCAGATTGAGGTCCGCCAGCAGAAGACCGGCGTCGCGGACCTGTTCGGCCCGGAGCCGCAACTCGACCCATCGGATGGCCGCTGCAGCCTTGACGATGTTGATGCCTTCTGGCGCCGATATCTTGCAAGGGGCGAACGGCGCGTCGGCCCGGCTGAGTTCGCAGACATCCTCGAGATGACGAACTGGATGCCGGGTGACCTGCAGAGCTCGCTCGTGCGCCTCGTGAAGGCGGGCGCGGTTCGCAATCTAGACGCCGATGCTTCCAAGAGGCGATCGAAGCCGCTGCACTTCGACAAGGCCGAGCGTCTTCAGCTAACCGACCGCTGACCACGAACCTTTGACACAGTCATGCCATCAGCACGAACACTTGCATCGCTCGCCCAGCTACTTGCGATACTTCCCAGCCAGACCGCAGTCGTGCTGCTATCAAAGCACGGCCTGCGGATCAGCATCGAAACTGGCTCAGAGCTACTCGACATCAACAACGCGCTTCGTGATCAAGCGCAGCTGGTCGGCTGTCTCTCGGTTCTGGCCGAGGTCGTGCGGACGAACGGCGATCTGTCGAGCCAAGTCAAACCTCGCTATCGATTCACGGAGCGTTTCGACGACTTGCAGCGTTGTCTACTGCTCGATGGGTTTTTGGTGCGCGAGCGAGAGTTGGTTCCAGTCGACCCATCCATCTCAGATTCGGCGCCGGTCGAAGACGACCTCGTCGCTGGAGTCAAAGCCAGCGCCCTCGACCCTGACGGTGACATCGTCGGCAAGCTGAGCGATTCGGCAGAGTCCTTTCGCCGCAGCCCACCCGACTACAACGCCTGCCTAACAGACGCTCGCGTTGCGCTGGAAGCGATCGCCCGCGAAATTGCCCGCCGGGAGTTCAGCTCTGATCCAACGGCGTACGACTCGGCCAAATGGGGATCGATAGTGGCCCACCTTCGGAAGCAGAATTTCTTCACAGTGGAGGAGGAGCGTGGGCTGGTTGGCGTGTACGCGTTCCTGAGCCCTGGTGCACACCGACCGGTGGGTCTAACCGAGGAAGAGGCTTGCAGACTAGGACGATCCATGGCGCTGAGCATGTGTTGGTACCTGGTGCGGCGGTACGCTGAGCACCAATCGGCGAAGTAACTACTGTCAGCGGGTTTGCTGTGGATTCAACAAGCGGCGCAGGCCAAACTCAAGTTCGGACAGATCCGGCAGCGGCCGCACCGGAAACGACGCTTGCACCCGCTGGTCCGTGCCGTAGCGCTGCACCAGCTTGCAGAACGGGCACTCGTCGTTGGACCGCGGCGCTGAGCCGTAGGCGGCCAGGTACTCGCTGTGGCAGGTGGGGCAGGCGACCAGCGAGAAGCTCTGCACGCTGGTCAGCCACAGCCCGTCGGTGTGCGCGGCGAGGTCGAAGGCGCGATCGAAGCTGATGCGCTGCGGCGGTTCGCAGATGCTGCCGTAGTGGCGGTAGGCGGCGACGAGCGCTTCGGCTGCAGCGAAGCCGCCGTCGCGCAGGCGCCGGTACAGCGCCACGACGATGGAGGCCTCTGCGCGGTAGAGCAGGTTCGCGCCGTGGTACCACTCTGGCGAGTCGGGCGGCCTGCCGCGCGGCACGTGCTCGCGGTCGGGAAACAGCAGGCGCAGCAGCTCGCGTGGTGGCAGGCCGGTGAGGTGGCCGATCGTGCGCACGCGGGCGCCCAGGGCGGCGCAGTCCTTGGCCAGTTGCAGCGCTCTCAGCTGCCTGTCGACCCGCAGCGGGGGACGGGGCTCGCTCATGGCGATGCCAGCGGCGGCAGTCAGGCGGCGAGGTGCTGGGCGGCGTGCACCGCGGCGAGCGGCCGGGCCAGCGGCAGCGGCGCTTCGAGCAGCGCCAGCAGGTCGCGGCGGGCCGGGAATAGCGTGGAGTCGCCGACGTTGGCGACGATGGCCATGATCTGCTGGACGCCCAGGCCGGCGATGCGCTCCGCCTGCGCGGCATCTAGCGCGTACTTGCAGCAGGTGGCGGGGCGGTCCTGCAGGACGCCGTCGCGGATGGTGAGCAGCAAGGTCAGGTTGGTGAGCTGGACGTCGGAGAGCTGCGCCTGGTTCATGGTGCTGTCCTCGGGTGGGCCCTGGCCGGGCGCGGTGGATGGGTGGGATTGAAATGTTTCGGGTGGCGGTCGGGTGTCGATCGGTGTGCGCCACAGCATAGGGTTCGGCACTGAGCTTGCGACGGAACGCGGCCCCGTCGGGGCCGCATT